>CAVXDM010000042.1:0-16299 GCA_963760455.1 uncultured Alphaproteobacteria bacterium | reverse complement strand
TCCGCCCTCGAACTCGATCTCTCGACCGTCGAGCCGAGCCTCGCCGGCCCGCGCCGCCCGCAGGATCGCGTGCCGCTTGCCCGCGCGGCGGAAGGCTTCGCCGATGCGGCGGCGGACATGCGGAACATGACGCCCGGCGGCCAAGCGGCGAATATGGTCAGCGAGGGCGGCGGAACTGTCGAGCCCCTCGAAAAATCCGGCGCGGTGGAGGGCGAGAGCTACAGGATCGCGGACGGCCACGTTGTCATCGCGGCGATCACCTCGTGCACCAACACTTCGAACCCAAACGTCCTCATGGCAGCGGGCCTGCTTGCCCGCAAAGCCGCCGAAAAGGGCCTCAAGCCGAAGCCGTGGGTAAAGACCTCGCTCGCGCCCGGCAGCCAGGTTGTCACCGATTACCTGACCAAATCCGGTCTGCAGAGCGATCTCGACGCACTTGGCTTCAACCTCGCCGGCTACGGCTGCACGACCTGCATCGGCAATTCCGGGCCGCTCCCCGAAGCGATCTCGAAGGCCATCCAGCAGAACGATCTCATTGCGGCAGCCGTTCTCTCCGGCAATCGCAATTTCGAAGGCCGCATCAATCCGGACGTGCGCGCGAACTACTTGGCGTCGCCGCCGCTGGTCGTCGCCTATGCGCTGGCGGGCACGATGAAGCTGAACCTCACGGCCGATCCGATTGGCACCGGCAAGGACGGCGCGCCGGTTTTCCTCAAGGACATCTGGCCTTCATCCGGGGAAATTGCCGAATTCGTCCGCACTTACGTCACGCCCGATATGTTCAAGGCGCGCTATGCGGACGTCTTCAAGGGCGACGAGCGCTGGCGGTCCGTTGGCGGCTCCAAGACCGGCCAGACCTACGAATGGGACAAGGACTTCCACCTATGTGCGGAACCCGCCGATTTCGAAGACCTGACGGCCGGCGCGCCGGCGGCGCTTACCGATATCGAGAACGTGCGCGTGCTGGGCCTCTTCCTCGACTCCATCACGACCGACCATATCAGCCCGGCCGGCTCCATCAAAAGGACCGGCCCCGCGGGAACCTATCTTCTCGACCACAACGTCGCCGCCGCGGACTTCAACTCCTACGGCGCCCGGCGCGGCAATCATGAGGTCATGATGCGTGGCACCTTCGCCAATATCCGCATCAAGAACCAGATGGTGCCGGGCGTCGAGGGCGGCGTGACCGTCCATTATCCCGATGGCGAGCAACTGGCGATCTACGACGCCGCCATGCGCTACAAGGCCGAAGGCACCCCGCTTGCGATCTTCGCCGGCCGCGAATACGGCACGGGATCGAGCCGCGACTGGGCCGCGAAGGGCACCCGCCTGCTTGGCGTGCGCGCGGTGATCGCCCAGAGTTTCGAGCGCATCCACCGCTCTAACCTCGTAGGCATGGGCGTGCTGCCGCTGGTGTTCGAGGAGGGCATGTCCTGGCAGGAGCTTAGGCTCAAGGGCAACGAGACGGTGACGATCAAGGGCATCGCCAGCCTGTCTCCGCAGGCGAAGATCGCGGCGCATATCGCTTTCGCGGACGGGACGGCGAAGGATGTGCCGCTCATCTGCCGCATCGACACGCTCGACGAGCTGAACTACTTCAAAAGCGGCGGCATCCTGCACTACGTCTTGCGTAATCTTGCCGCAGCCTGATACCAAGCCGGTTCCCCTGGATCCGGCAGTTGAACTCATACGCTGCTGGCAAAGCCGAAGCGTCGTCCCCGAGAAGGCGCATGCGCGCTGACATAAGGCTGGATGGCGTGCCGAACTGAGGGAATCTCCCCTCACCCTGTCCCTCTCCCCATGGGAGAGGGGACGCACTCTCAACGGCTGCGACGGGACTCCCTCTCCCATGGGGAGAGGGCTGGGGTGAGGGGAGATTCCCTTAGTTTGACAGGCCCGCTTTGGCACCGGTTTGTCGCGGCAATTTTTTGCGCTTCGCCTCGACACGCTGGAACTTTATGCAACCAGCCGCGTGCAGTTTGTGGAACAAACTGCACGGCGAAGCCATACCTGCGCATTTTGTTGCAAGCATACCGCTTTTGCTTGGAAAAGTTTATCAAACGTAAGGTGCGGGCCGAATAAACTCTTGCTTGCGGGGCGTGCTGCTGCAACACTGATTAGATAATCAGTACGGTGGAGCTGAGCACACCGCGTGTGAAGGAATTTGCGCGCGGGGTGGAAGATATCCGTAGGAGATCTCGGCAACGCCCAAGAAACAAAGCGGGAGGCACGTTGCATGACCGAGACTTCACCAGCTCCTTTCGAGCTTTGGCTTGAGACAGCCCAGCAATTTGGCCGGTGCTCACCGGACAGCGTCGCTTGCCCCTGCTGCGGAAGCACTTCGCTCAGCGTGAAGGATGTCGAGTACGGGTTCGGCTACGATAAGGGCGTTCAGCGCTATATCAATTGCGGATGCTGCGGCGCTTTCACGGGCGTGAACATCAAACGCGCCGGCGAGGACAACGAAGTCAAGGCCGCTGGCGAAACGCTGCTCTCGGTTACTTCCGGCCGCGCTTGATCTAAAGATGCAGGCGTGAGGGCGTCGATTTAATCACGGCTGCGGTAATGAACAGCTGTCCTGCTCCTCGATGAGCGCCAGCATTTCCGCAGCCTCGCGCTGCCGCTCACGCGGCCAGCGCCGGACCCGCTCAAAAATGACATCCAGTTGTTCGTCGATCATGTAACCAATATAGCATATCTATAATCGAATGCGAGCGCGGGATCGCACCGTGTCATCGCCCTGCGCTTCGATAAGCTGCTTCGCGATGTCGCGGGCGATTTCGATGGTTTCAGCGATGGTCCGGCCTTGGGCGACTAATCCCTGCACGTCATCGGACGTGGCGAGATAGACGCCTTCCGGCAGCTTTTCGATATGCAAATTGACGATGTGTTCCAAAGCGCACTCCTTGCAAATCCGCCCGGCTGCGCTAAGCATCGACCAGGTTCAGGCGCTTTTCGATGCGCTCGACACGCTGATCCAGCCGCGCGAGATGACTGCCTTGCGCCGCAGCAATTTGCAAGAGGCCAGCCATTGTGCCCGATAGTTCATCCATGCGAGCAAGGACGCGGTCTAGCTTTTCATCCATGCGCCGCAGATATTCGCGGGTAAAGTCAACGGGCTCGTCGGCCATTTCGCTCTCCTTGTACAAATTCCAAAATAATGTATCCGTGCCCTGGAGCCAATACCCTGCCGAAAGTCGAACCGGGCGAACTTCGCTTTTGCCTTTGAGCGCGGCGCGCATTCCTCCCTTATCCGCTTGCCGAGCCTTACTTGCTGTCCCCGCCCGAGCCGCTGCGAATAGCCTCCGGTTTCGGTGTAGCCGCAATGGAATGGTCGCGTCTGGTCAAAATTGCGTCTGGAGGAAGATCGCCACGAGAGGTTTTTCCTAACGGCGTCATTTCATCCAAAGTATTGAATTTCTGTTTCATAATACAGCCCTGGCGCGTAAACCAATTTTCCCGCAGCTTACCGTAAAGCAATTTGTCTACGACACCGAGCGTATTCTCTCCCATGAATATTTTGCCTTTAAGTATTAAGGCATCATAAGCCTCGTCCTCTTCCTTGGTCCAATACCCGCAGGCCGCGTCTTGTCATTCGGCAAAGCTCGGAGAACGCTGCCCGTCGAAATGATCAAACCACACAATTTCCCCGGAACCGGTTGAGAAGACCTTATCAACGACATATTGGGTCGTTTCCATTTCTAAAAGAAAACTCTTTAGTTCCGCCGACCGCTTTGCATAGACAGCAAAGGCATCGGATGACGAAAGAGATCCGAAGGCTGTATGGTTTGAAAAGTGATGTCGATGAATGCCGATACGGCCCTTTCTTTCGACACTTGCAAGCCAGATGATTGCACAGGCACTCGCGCAAAGGCAATCCGGCCCCGCCTTGCACAAGTAAGATGCTGGAAAGGCGGAAACAAACGGTTTGTCGCTAATAGCCCGTAACAACCCGCCTCCACCGCTTGGAAGAACAGTAGGCGCCTCAACTTCTATTAGGTATTTTCTAATCAACCGGCCGATCTTCATCGCTTCCACCAAATCGCCACCGGGCGACGCGATGTACATCTTCGCCAGATAGGGATGGTTGGCGTTAACCGACGTTTCGAGCTTTTCGTAATCCCCCGCGACGATTTCCCCTTGAAAGTAAAGCTCTTGGCAAAAAGCCGGGTACGGAAGTCCGTGTGAGGGCCACAGAGCCTGTGTTACTTCAGCTTGGTAAGGCGCGGGGGTGAACCACCAGTTGGCTGCGCATGTGATTTGCCCAGCGTGCGCTACACCAGTCATCAGTGCCGAACAGATTATGAGCAGTAGTGCGGCTGCAATACGCAAAAAGGGCGGGAAGCGCATAGTTATCTCAATTTTAGATAAAGACTTTAAATAGTCGGCCCTAAAAATGTGCCCGGAGTGTTGCGGGCCGGGGATTCATGCGGCAGGCCGGCGCAGTGTAAATTGCAGCAAACTGGCAAGCGTGGCCTGAAAGGTTGCAATTTATGCTGAGGGAAAATCCCGAACAGACGGGGCAAGAGGACCTGTTCCGGCGCGCCTGGCGTCGATCATCGATATGAAACACGAGCTGGTGAAGCTGGCGGCGCTCATAGACTGGGGCGGGGTGGCGAAGGACTTAGCGGGCTTCTACTGCGCGGACAACGGCAGGCCCGGCGGCTCGATCCGGCTGATGGCAGGCTTGTGCTTCCTGAAGGACTTGAAAGGGCTTTCGGACGAAGAGGTTTGCGCGGCGTGGCGCGAGAACGCGTACTTCCAGTATTTTTGCGGCGAGGAGTATTTTCAGCACCGTCTGCCCGTGGAGCCGCCGTCCTTGAGTATCTTCCGCAAACGGATCGGCGGGAAAGGCGTGGAAAGGCTGTTGGCGGAGACGGTCAAGCTCGGCTTGAAAACCGGCGCGGTCACAAAAAACGAGATCGAAAACGTCAACGTGGACACGACGGTCCAAGAGAAGGCAATCCGCTTTCCAACAGACACGCAGCTTTGCCACAAGGCGCGGGAGGAACTGGTGAAAGCGGCGGCGCGCCATGAGGTTCAGCTCAGGCAAACCTACGTGCGCAAAAGCAAACAGGCAGTGTTGCTGGCTAACCGGTACATGGCGGCGCGGCAAGTCAAACGCGGCCGCAGGACGATCAAGACGATCCGGAACTATCTGGGGCGGGTGATGCGCGACATCGAGCGCGCCTGCGAGAAAACGCCCCATTTACATGATGCGTTCAAGACTGAGCTGACAAAGGCGCGCACGATCTTCGCGCAAGCCCTGAACCCCAAAGCCCGCGACAAAATCTATTCCTGGCACGCCCCGGAAACCGAGTGTATCGCCAAGGGCAAGGTGCATAAAAAATACGAGTTCGGCTGCAAGGCGAGCATCGCCTCAACGAATAAAAGCAACTTCATCGTTGGCGCCATGGCCCATCATGGCAAACCTTACTGATGCACACGCTGCGTACCGTCCTGGAACAAGTAAACCGGCCAGGCGTCAAGCCAAGGAAGCCAATGCCGATCTTTATCGCGCACGAAATTACCTTCCAAAGAGAAGTGATGGTTCAGTCCTGCCGCGCCGACGCGGCATGCCCGTCTAACGGAACGCCAGCGGCGCCGCGCCGCGATCGAGCCCATCCGCCATGCAAAATGACCCTGCCACGCAACTTCTGAGCAAGGACGACAGCATCAACTGCATAGCCATGGCTTCGATCGAAGATCTTTAAATAATATCTAAAACTGGGCAGTCGCCCTGTCAAGCACACCTCCTGCTGGGGAGGTGTGCTAAGCAGACAAGCTGCGAGAAGTGCAAGTTACCCCCGGGCGAAGCGAGCGAACTTGGCCTTCGGCGTGTCGAGCGCGGCGGCGCCGAGGCGGCGCAGCTTGTCCTCCTCATACGCCTGGAAATTGCCCTCGAACCACTCGACGTGGCCGTCGCCCTCGAACGCGAGGATGTGCGTCGCAAGCCGGTCCAGGAAGAAGCGATCATGGCTGATGACCACGGCGCAGCCCGGAAAATCCTCCAGCGCTGCCTCAAGGCTCGATAGCGTCTCCACATCGAGATCGTTGGTCGGCTCGTCGAGCAGGATCAAATTCCCGCCCTCCTTCAGCATCTTGGCCAAATGCACGCGGTTGCGCTCGCCGCCCGAAAGCTGCCCCACCTTCTTCTGCTGGTCCGGCCCCTTGAAGTTGAACCAGCCGCAATAGGCGCGGCTCGGCACCTCGCGCTTGCCGATCATGAGCTGATCGAGCCCGCCCGAAATCTCCTCCCACACGCTCTTCTTGGGGTCGAGCGCGTCGCGGCTCTGATCGACATAGCCGAGCTTCACCGTGTCGCCGACGCGGATCGAGCCGGCATCGGGCTTGTCTTGGCCGACGATCATACGGAACAGCGTGGTTTTGCCCGCGCCGTTCGGCCCAATCACGCCGACAATGCCACCAGGCGGCAGCTTGAATTCGAGGCCGTTCATGAGCGTGCGGCCCTCATAGCCCTTGGTGAGTTGGTCCGCCTCCAGCACCACGCCGCCAAGCCGCGGCCCCATCGGGATCTGGATTTGCGCTTTGCCTACCTGGTCGCGGCCGGCATCCTCGGCGAGCTTTTCGTAGGCCGTGATACGCGCCTTGCTCTTGGCCTGCCGCGCCTTCGGGCTCGCCCTGATCCACTCCAACTCGCGCGCCATGGTGCGCTGCTTGGCCTCGTCCTCGCGGCTCTCCTGCGCCGCGCGCTTGGCCTTCTGCTCTAGCCAGCTCGAATAATTGCCCTTGTAGGGGACGCCCTGGCCGCGATCTAGCTCCAGCGTCCAGCTCGTGATGCTGTCGAGGAAGTAGCGGTCGTGGGTGACGAGGATCACGCAGCCGGGATAGTTTTCGAGGTAATGCTGCAGCCAATCGGTGGTCTCGGCGTCGAGATGGTTGGTCGGCTCGTCGAGCAGCAGGATGTCCGGCCGCGCGAGCAAGAGCTTCGTCAGCGCCACGCGCCGCCGCTCGCCGCCCGAGAGGTTCGACACGTCCGCATGCGGCGGCGGGCAGTTCAGCGCCTGTAGCGCCTGCTCCACCTGCGCGTCGAGGTCCCACAAATTCTGGCCGTCGATGATGTCCTGCAGCCGCGCCATCTCGTCGGCGGTCTCGTCGGAGTAGTTCATCGCCAGCTCGTTATAGCGGTCGACCATGGCCTTCTTCTCGGCCACGCCCTCCATCGCATTGCCGAGCACGTCCATATCGGGGTGAAGCTGCGGCTCCTGCGGCAGGTAGCCGACCTTGATGCCCTCGGCAGCCCAGGCCTCGCCCTGGAACTCCTTCTCGACGCCCGCCATGATCTTGAGCAGCGTGGATTTGCCCGAGCCGTTCACGCCCACCACGCCGATCTTCGCGTCGGGCAAGAAGGAAAGCTGGATGTTGTTCAGCACCTGCTTGCCGCCGGGGTAGGTCTTGGAAAGCTTCTGCATCGTGTAGACATATTGAGGGGCGGCCATTCGGTGTCCTTAGGTTTGGCGCGCTATCGCCCTTCGGGCTACTTGAGCGCAAGTTGCGGAGCGCGGATCGCTGCGCGGGCCGCAAGAGGCGGCGCGGGAGCGATTTGGCATGCGCGGGAATCTTGGGATGTATGTAGCGGATCGCGGGCGGGGGCTCAAGCCGCCGTTCTCCGGTTAAATTTTGGGGAAAAATTCAACCGGGTCCTATATGATGCCTATCTGAGAACTTGGCGTGGAAGCCTTTGATGAACCTGACTATCGAAAACCTGCGTAAGCGCGTGTGGGAACGCCTCGGAAAGGATCGGAAGCTTGAGGCCGCGGCGGAGGCCGCAAAGCTCGGTTGAGCCAGCAATCTCCTGCCCAGCCTATCGGATGACCTTGAGCTGCCCGGCATTCGGCAGAAACGGTAAGGGGCTCAAGGCCATCGCCGCCGCGGAGGTTCCGGCTCAGTTCGCATACCTTGATAACATCAGCCTCGATTAGGGGCTGGCGTTGCCGATACCCGCGCCGCATCCAGGCCTCGTTATCTCCTATTCCTATCTCTGGCAGGTCGCGAAGCGCCGTGGCGGGGCAGGAAGGCCGGAAAGACCGCCCCTGCCGATTTATCTTTCTTTAAGCTCTGCGCGCGCCAAAAGTGGTCACTGTGTGGCCCGGCGGGCCTGCGCCTCGGCATACAAGGCCTGCTCCTCCGCGAACGCCCGCGCGACGCTGGGGCGCTTCTTCAGGCGCGTGTAATAGTCATGAATTGCGGGCCACTTCCTCAACTCGACGGGCGTAACCATGTACCAGTTGAGCACTGTGAAAAGATATGCGTCCGCAACGCTGAACGTGCTGAGCAGAAATTCCCGCCCGGCAAGATAGCTATTCAAGTATTCCAGGCGGCGGTTGCCCTTTTCGAGCGCCTGACTCTTGGCTTCGGCGGGAACGCTTGGGTCGAAGAATGGCGAAAATATAGCCTTGTGCAATTCCGTACCCGTGAAGCACAACCATTGCTGAAGCCGTAACCGCTCCATCCCGCCCTGCGGCGCGAGCCCAGCAGCCGGAAAGCGCTCCGCGATATGCAGCAGGACCGCTGGATTTTGCGTAAGCAACTCGCCATCGTCTGTGCGGATGGCTGGCACTTGCCCAAGCGGGTTCACCGCGAAAAAGTCCTCTCCGCCAAGAGTCCGCTTCGTCATAAAATCGACTTCGGCAAATTGCGCTGACGCACCGGCCTCATAAAGCGCGATTCGGGAGGCCATCGAGCAGGCGAACGGGGAGAAATAGACGTCCATTGCGATCTCCGTATTGAATTTTGTACCGTATCGTACAAATATCAGGCGAGGGCGTTCGAGGTCAAGGAATTATTTGCAAAATGGTACAAAAAGAAGAACCAAAGCGGCGCGGGCGCCCCCGTTCCTACGATCCGGAACAAGCGCTTCAGCAGATCATGGAAGCTTTCTGGAGAACCGGCTATTCCGGCACTTCTCTGGACGATTTGTCCGCTGCAACCGGGCTTAACCGGCCAAGCATCTACGCTGCCTTCGGCGATAAGCGCGCGGCCTACCTCAAGGCGCTGGCCCATTATCGGCAGCTCGCCTCCGGCCCCATCGGCCAGGCGCTATCCTCTGGCGGCCCGTTGTGCGACGTGCTGATGCGGGTATACCGTGCCGTGCTGTCGCTTTATTTCTCGCCGGAAGGCGAGCCGCGGGGGTGTTTCATCATTGGGACAGCAACCACCGAGGCGCTCGAGGAGCCAGAGATCCGGGCGGTCCTAATGAAAGGTCTGCGGCAACTGGATGCGGGTTTTGCTGCGTGCTTTGAAGCCGCGCGTCAACGCGACGGAATTCCGGCAAATGCGGACACTGCGGCGCTTGCCTCCATGGCGTCGGCGACGCTCTACAGCCTCGCGATCCATGCGCGTGCCGGCGCCTCGCGCGAGGAACTAGAGAAACTGGCTCAGGGAGCAACCGCTGTCATATGCGGTCAGTGTCCATCCGCTCCAGCAGCCGCGCCGTGAGGTATGCCTCTTTTCGTGCATACACGCTAAAATATGAAATGCCAGATGCAAGGTTCCTGCTTGTTCGAAGCACTCAACCCCTGTCCCCTCCCTCTGGGAGAGGGACGTTGTTGCACGCTCCGAGCGTTATTCAGGCGTCCAAAGTGGCAAGCTCGCCAAAGCGAGCTTGCCTGGGAGAAGTACAAGATGAGAAGAGCCCCCTCTGACCAAAGCACCGCATCTCCGCGAGTCCTGCGCTGCGGCTATCCGGCTTTGGAGTATCTTAACACCGGCTCGCGTGCCGCGCGGGTTTCATCCAGCCGCCCGCGCGGGGCGAAGCGCGGCGCGGCGGTGAAGCGCTCCGCGTCGCCGGTTTTCGCCGCCCCGGCCAGCCCCCGGATCGCACCAACGAACTGATCGAGGCTTTGCTTCGACTCCGATTCCGTCGGCTCCACGAGCATCGCGCCCGAGACTACCAGCGGGAAATACACCGTCATCGGATGAAAGCCTTCGTCGATCAGCGCCTTGGCGAAGTCGAGCGTGGAAACGCCCGTCCCCTTGAGGAAGCGGTCGTCGAACAGCACCTCGTGCATGCAGGGGCGGCTGTTGAAGGGCTGCGACAGCGCATCGTGGAGCGCCACGCGCACGTAGTTCGCGTTCAACACCGCGTCCTCGGAGGCTTGGCGCAATCCGTCCGCGCCGTGGCTCAGCATATAGGCGAGCGCGCGCACGAACATGCCCATCTGGCCGTGGAACGCGGTCAGCCGGCCGAACGGCTGCGCCACTCCGCCCGCCGCTTCCGCCTGCTCAACGACCCTCAAGCCGCCTGCATCGCGCACGATCAGGGGTAGCGGCGCGAAGGGTGCCAGCGCCTTGCTGAACACGACCGGGCCGGAGCCTGGGCCGCCGCCGCCATGGGGGGTGGAGAACGTCTTGTGCAGGTTGATGTGCATGGCATCGGCGCCAAGGTCGCCCGGCCGCGCCTTGCCCGCGATGGCGTTGAAGTTCGCGCCATCGCAATAGAGGTATGCGCCAGCCTCGTGCAGCGCCGCCGCGATCTCGACGACATCGCGCTCGAACAACCCGCAGGTGTTCGGGTTGGTGAGCATCATGGCCGCGACGTCCGGCCCGAGCTTCTCGCGCACGGCCTCGACGCTGACGGTTCCGTCCTCGCGGGCGGGCACGGCGCGCACCGTGAAGCCGAGAAGCGCGGCGGTTGCCGGGTTGGTGCCATGCGCCGAGTCCGGGACGAGGACCACGCGCCGCGTGCCAGCCTCGCCGCGCGCTTCGAGCGCCGCGCGGATGGCGACCATACCGCAAAGCTCGCCATGCGCGCCGGCCTTGGGCGAAAGCGCCACCGCCTGCATGCCGGTCAGCTCAAGCAGCCAGCGGCTCAGTTCCTCCATCAGAGCCAGCGCGCCCTGCACCGTCTTCTCCGGCTGCAGCGGATGGATGTCGGCGAAGCCCGGCAGCCGCGCCATCTTCTCGTTGAGCCGCGGATTGTGCTTCATCGTGCACGAGCCCAGCGGAAAGATGCCGGTGTCGATGGAGTAGTTCTTCTGGCTCAGGCGGACGTAATGGCGGATCGCCTCCGGCTCCGACAGGCCGGGCAGGCCGATGGGGTCGGTGCGCTCCAGGCCGCCGAGGCGGTTTGCGGCGGAAGACCCCCTCACCCCAACCCTCTCCCCAAGGGGAGAGGGAGCAGGCAGCGACTTTTCTTCTAAGAAAGACGGAAGTTCAGGCGTCCCCTCTCCCCGTCCGCCCCCGCCAGCGGGGGCGGCAGCAAAAGATGCAAGCGCGCCGAGGCGTGCTTGCGCGGAGAGGGCTGGGGTGAGGGGGTCTTCAAAGTCCACCCCGCTCGTTTCTGTCGAACCAATCTCGAAAATCAGCGGCTCCTCGATGGCGAGCGCGCGATTGCCGGTGAAGGTCTTGGGTTCGTCCATGGCTTCCGTTCTTTCCGGCACAAATTCCTTCGGCATCTCAACCATGGAGAACCTCGCTCAGGGCAGCCTTGTAGCCGGCAATATCGCCCGGGGTTGTAACTTCCGTCGCCGCGACGACGATGCAATCGCCGAGCGCCGCATCGCCGGGCCAGAGCCTGCTCGCGGGCACGCCGCCGATCACGCCGCGATCCGCAAGCGCCTCGATGACCTCAGCGCCGGGCTTGGGCGTCCGGATCGTGAACTCGTTGAAGAACTGCGGCGTGACCAGCTCGACGCTAGGTACCTGCACAAGCGTATCCGCCAAAGTCACGGCGGCGGCGTGGTTCAGCGCGGCAAGCTTGCGCAGGCCCGCCTCGCCAAGCAGCGTCAGATGCGTGGTGAACGCCAGGGCGCACAGGCCGGAGTTCGTGCAAATATTGCTGGTGGCCTTCTCGCGGCGGATATGCTGCTCGCGGGTCGAGAGCGTCAGCACGAAGCCGCGCCGCCCCTCGCGGTCCACCGTCTGGCCGCAAAGCCGGCCGGGCATCTGGCGCACGAATTTCTGGCGGGTGGCGAACAGCCCCAGATAAGGCCCGCCGAAATTGAGCCCGTTGCCGATGGACTGGCCTTCCGCCACGACGATATCGGCGCCCATCGCGCCCGGCGATTTCAGCGCGCCGAAGGACACGGCTTCCGTCACCACCACGACCAGCAGCGCGCCAGCCGCGTGCGCCTTTTCCGCGAGCCCCGAGAGATCTTCCACGCGCCCGAACACGTCGGGCATCTGCACCACGATGCAGGACGTATCCTTATCGCAATCCGCCTCGAAACTCTTGGCGGGGTCCGCCGGGCCAGCCTCGACGCCATGCCCGGAATAGCGCGAAATCGTCTCGATCACCGCGCGGTAATGCGGATGCAAGCCCCCCGCCAGCACGGCCTTCTTTCGCTTCGTCACCCGGTGCGCCATCAGCACCGCTTCGGCCGCCGCCGTCGAGCCGTCGTACATGGAGGCGTTGGCAACCTCCATGCCGGTGAGCAGCGCGACCTGGCTCTGAAACTCGAACATATATTGCAGCGTGCCCTGCGCGATTTCCGGCTGATAGGGCGTGTAGGCGGTCAGGAACTCGGAGCGCTGAATTACATGGTCCACGGTCGCCGGGACGTGATGCTTGTATGCGCCGCAGCCGGCGAAGAACGGGACCGAGCCTGCGGCCACGTTGCGCGCGGCAAGCGCCGAAAGCGCACGCTCGACGGCCATTTCGCTCTTCGCGCGCGGCAGGTCCGGCAACTCGCGCAGGAGCTTCGCGGCCGGCACATCGGCAAACAGCGCGTCAACGCTTGGCACGCCGATGGCGTCCAGCATTTCGCGCCGCTCGCCGTTCGTGTGGGGAAGATAACGCATCAGTCCTCCTCACGCGCAAAGGCTAGGTAGGCGTCCCGGTCCATCAGGCCGGCAAGTTCGGAGGCGTCCGAGAGCTTGATCTTGAAGAACCAGCCCGACCCTTCCGCGTCCTCGTTCACCAGCTCCGGCTTGTCCTCAAGCGCTGGATTGAACTCGACGACAGCGCCGCTGACGGGCGTATAAACGTCGCTTGCCGCCTTCACGGACTCGACCACGCCGGCCGAGTCGCCCTTTTTCAACTCGCGGCCCACGACCGGCATCTCGACAAAGGTGATGTCGCCGAGCTTGTGCTGGGCGTGATCCGTGATGCCCACGGTGCCGATGCCGTCCTCGACAACGATGTACTCGTGATCCTTGGTGTATTTGACTTGGCTCATTTGTAAGACCTTTGCTTTAGGCCCGGCGGGCGTAATTGTGAGGGACGAAGGGCATGGGTACGACGCGGCCCGGTTGAAGCGTGCCGCGGATTTCGACAGCGATTTGCGTGCCGGGGCTTGCGAACGCCGGCGGCACGTAGGCCATGGCAATCGAAGCAGCGGCCGTTGGCGTGAAGGCGCCGCTCGTGACCTCGCCAATCGCGTTTCCGCTCGCATCGGCAACCTTCATATGGGTTCGCGCCGCCGCCCGGCCTTCGAGCTTGAGGCCAACGCGCAGGCGGGCGGGGCCATCGGTAAGCTCGTGCAAAATCCGCACGGCACCGGGGAAGCCGCCTTGCCCGCGCCTGCGCTTGCCGATGGAGAAGGCGAGGCCGGCCTCAACCGGCGAGGTGGCCTCGTCCATGTCCTGACCGTAAAGCGGGAGGCCCGCCTCAAGCCGCAGCGTATCGCGCGCGCCAAGGCCAATGGGCAGCACTTCCGGCTCGGCCAGCATGCGGCGTGCGAGGCTCACGGCGGATTCCGCGGGCACGGAGATTTCGAAACCGTCCTCGCCGGTGTAGCCAGACCGCGAGATATAGACGGCCTCGGAATTCACATGAAACATTCCGTGTTCCATGAAACATAAGCGCCTCGACGCCGGGGATCAGGCGCGAGAGCACTTCAGCGGCCTTCGGCCCTTGCAGGGCGAGCAGCGCGCGCTCCGGCTGCGGCACAAGCTCGATGCCCACCGGCAGGCCAGCGCGGATATGCGCAAAGTCGATCTCCTGGCGCGAGGCGTTGACGACCAGCGAGAGGCCCGCGCCATCGGCGGTGCGCGTCACCATCAGATCGTCGATCACGCCGCCTTGGGCGTTCACAAGCTGCGTGTAGCGGATGCGCCCCGGCTTGAGGCTCAGGATATCGGCCGGCGCCAGCGCCTCGATGGCCGCCGCCGCCGTCTCGAAATCCGCAGCCACGAGCCGCGCCTGCCCCATGTGCGAAACGTCGAACAGCCCGGCCGCGCCGCGCACGTGATTGTGCTCTTTGACAATTCCCGCCGCATATTGCAGCGGCATCTCGTAGCCCGCGAAGGGAACGAGCTTCGCGCCCAACTCGCGGTGCAGCGCGTTCAAGGGCGTCAGCCGCAGCTCTTCGCCGGTATGGTGTGTGGATTGAGGCTCGCTCATCATGGACCCAGTGACGTTAAGGCATTCCGCTTGCGCGGCCCTGTGCCCCCTCTGTCACTGAACCTGAGAGATTTCGCCCGGAACTTGCGCTCAAGTAGCCCAGAGGGCGATAGCGCAAAAAACGGGCCTACCCCTTCGGTGAGACGCCAACTTGGGCGGCTGCTTTCCAGAGTGCTGTCTTCGCGCGGTCCCTGTTGCCTGAGAGTTTCCGGGGCGGTTGCTCCTTCGGCGCCAGCCTGGGCTGGTCTCTCCCGCACGAGTCGGTCAGCACGCCATAAGTCGCCCGTGGAACGGCCGCTGTCAACTGCGGCCTCCATGGCAGGCGGCGGGATTCACATCTTCGTGGAGGGCTGGAGGGCTAAGCGAGCGCTTGGCCTGCTGCTCCAAAAGGCGGATCTGGGTCGGGAGCAGAAAGTCTCAATGGAGCATCATCAGGGCCGCTGAACCTCCAAATGCGGCCTACCGGACGCGGGTTAGCAGCCATCCGGCGCGGTTACCGCCATCCTTCGAGACTGACAAAAAGATGATATCCGCCCGCCCAACAAGATTCTCCTCCGGAACATAGCCAACACCTTCACCAACCGGAAAACGGCTATCCGCGAAATCGTCCCGGTTATCGCCCATCATGAAGTAATGCCTGGGCGGCACAACGAACACGTCGGTGTCACCCTTGGCCGCAACGCATAGCGCTCGCAGGTTTCGGAAAGCCTTTGCGTAAGGTAAGAGCGCCCGCCGGGAAGCGTCTCGCGGTAGACATGCACCCGCTGGATCGCCCGCATCCGATATCCTCAAACCGGTCTTCAACGCGCTCGCGCTTGACCGGCACGCCATTGATGTTGAGTACGCCGCCGATCATCTGAATCCGATCACCAGGTAAACCGATAAGCCGCTTGACGAAGTCGGTGGAATTATTGGCTGGCGTTTTAAAAACGATCACATCGCCGCGCTCTGGCTGAGAAAAGAAGATGCGCCCCCTGAAGAGATCCAAGCGATTTAAGCCTAAGGGGAAAGAATGGCGGCCGTAACCGTAGGCGTATTTAGAGACAAAAAAGTAGTCTCCAACGATCAACGTTGGAGCGCTCGCGCCTGATGGAATATTGAAGGGTTGCCAAAGAAAAGTCCGGATCGGTAATGTCACAGCGAGCACAATAAATAGGTTTGCGCCTGCATAACATACGAATGCACGCACCGCGCTAAGCTTCTGTACCTCCATTAGCATAGCGACGGTAACGATGAGCCACCAAATTGCTACTACCCCAAGCAAAACGCTAACTACTTCCGTGATGATTGCGCCGCCCGTTCGCCATTGGAGAACAAGCAGCAGCGCTGAGACCAGAGCCCCCCAAGCCAGCGGCATCGCGCCCCAAGCCAAGGCGTTGCGGATCTGCGCTCGGTTGGAGACGCCGCCCATAAGGCAGCCGGCGAAACCGGACGATAGCCGCCGTCACGTAGACTTGTATCAACGTACCGAGCACAGAGATAGATGATCAGCGTAATCTGCTACCAGTCCCGCAAATCCTTTAAGGGACCTGCCAAAGCGGAGGACTGCGGCCGCGCCGATGGCCGCAATAAAGCCAAAAACACTGAAGCGGATGTCGAGTCGGCCATTGCCGGATGGTATCCGCGGCCGGAAAAGGGCGCTCAACCACGGTTTGAGCCGGGCGGTTGTCACTGCGGTCTCTGCAATCATGATCCCCCCTAATCATCAGTTCTCGCAGTGTATATGTCCCCATCCCGTTATCGTCCATGGCCTCCCCGAATTCGTGTTCCTGAAACTTCGGTATGGTGGGTGGGCGCCCAGTCAGCAAAGCCGGTAACCCTCCAACTACGGACATCCTACTGGACGGTACGAGAGTTCGGCTCACGGCCTACTGCGCACATGGGCTATCATCCGTTGGCGAGTTTATGAAACTTTGCTTCTGTAACGGCACAGAGGCCGGAAGTTGCGCGTGCCGGTACGGTATAACTCGATGTCTGGAAATTTCCTCGGCAGC
>CAVXDM010000041.1:0-159168 GCA_963760455.1 uncultured Alphaproteobacteria bacterium | reverse complement strand
GAAACGGGCATAGAGACGGTGGGCAATGCCATGATCCACGCCACAAACACCGCTCCGGCTAGCGGCTAAGGCAACAACGCATGAACTACAAGAAGGGCCGCAATTCGCGGCCCTTTCTTGTTGGCGCGTCTATATCGCAGCGTAGTAACGCCTTGCCTTCGAGCGCAGTAGCCCACGCATCCATCGACTTTCAATATCCAGCATTTCGCCGTAAACACCCCAAAAGCAGCTTCCCAAGCTGAGGGTCGCGAGTTCGAACCTCGTCGCCCGCTCCAATCAGATCACGTGCTTAAGTCCGAAGCTATTGTCCCATTTGTAAAACCGTCCCAACGTTTTACAACAGCGCCTGAGATATTTTACAAATAAATCCGCCACTTAGCCGAAGACCGTCAGCTTGTGAACACTCCATGAGCCAATCTTCTGGTAACTTCTAGCCGCCGGAGTTGGACCGGAAAGCTCTGCTGAACCGCAGCGAGAGGCCACCGCGTTTACCCAAGACGATACCGGACCAGCCAAAACCCAGTGGCGCGAGGCCGTCGATTGATTGCGCCCCAAGCTGGAACTCACCGCCTTCTTCATGGACCAGGCCGAAGCCGTACGTGTTCCCCTGCTGACCTTCCCCATTGTCTGGTGAATATAAGCCGCCCTTGGGTCTCTTTTTCCGGTTTCGAAGTTCATAGCTCCCATTCCGTCGAAGGTAACCCTGGCTGCGCGGCTCGCGTCACAATACTCGATCCCTGGCCCCGGTGATGAGATCGATAAGCTCGGTTGTTATCCCCTCCTGACGCGCCTGTCGCGCTTGGCTTTGCAGTTGCTTGAGCTTTTTCGAGACGTTGTCGAACGCGGCTTGCATGGCCGCGAAGCGCGCCGCGTTTTCGCTTGCGATGGACTCGACCGCGGCCTCGATCAGAAGCGCGAACACATATTCGGCCGCGAGTTTTTCAAAGAGTGCGCCAGGCTCGATGTTGTGAAGAGGTGCCTGTTGGGCCAGCCCCCGGGCGAAAGTGGCGGTGTCCAGAGGCAACAACTGCCGCCGCTCTATGGCCGGCCGTGCTCCCTGCCGATAGCGGCTGAACATTACCTCAACGCGCCCGGCTTCGCCCGCCGCGATCCTGGCATAAAGTTCCTTGGCAAGCCGGTCTGCGGTGCCTGGGGTTACGATCGCTTCTCCGGCATCTGGCAAGGCGCCAGCGGGAAAGCTCACATCGACGACCGAGCCGCGAACGGAAGTGACTCGCCCGCGAAGGTCGAAGTTGCGAACGCTTTGCCGACCCGCTGTCATGCGCTCACACCGCCGTTCTGGGCTGCCGTCTTTGTTCATATCCACAAATAGATGGTTATTCGAAAATGCGTCGCGAAGCTTTGACGGCGGTCAAAACTTGCTCCTGCAAATCGAGTCGGGCACCCGCGCTTTCGACAATATGCCGATCACCTCTTTATCGGTAACCTGATGAAAGTCCGCGTAATAGAGCCCTATTGCATAGAAGGGCTCATGGCACTGCAAGCAGACGATTTCATCGGCCTCGCCCTCAAGCTCCTTGATCGTGCTTGTGGGGGCGACAGGCACAGCCAGCACCAGCATCCTCGGGCCTTTTCTGCGTATAGCCCGGAGGGCGGCTCGCACCGTCGCGCCCGTGGCAATGCCGTCATCAACCACAATGACAACGCGATCCCTAAGCTCTGCGCGCGGCCGGTCCGCCAGGTAAAGCTTCCGGCGCCGTTCGATTTCGGCCAATTCCCGTGCGCAGATTCTGTTCGAATTCCTCCTCGGGTATGGCAAGAAGCGCGATTATATCCTCGTTGCGCACCACGTGCGGTTCCGCGCCATCGATAACCGCACCCATGGCAAGCTCGGGCTGCATGGGAACCCCAAGCTTACGGACCAGGATTAGGTCAAGGGGCGCGTCCAAGGCCCGCGCGATCTCCGAACCCACTGGCACCCCGCCCCTTGGAAGAGCGAGGATTACCGGTTCCTGGCCCTTATACCCGGCAAGCGCCTGGGCAAGCCATTTTCCTGCATCGGATCGATTTTGGTAAATCATGGGCATAGGCTTCAGCTACGTTGTTTCAGCGGCAAGATAGCGCTCGAACCATTTTGCAGCGTGATCGATGACCTGCTCCAAAGCACCCGGTTCGCCAAAAGATGAGCTTGCGCCAGGAACGATCACGAGAGATTTCGGCCCCTGCAGGCGCGCAAGAGCCATCTCGTTCAGGGCGATTACTTCAGTGTCGGCCCCGCCAACGATGAGGAGTGTGGGCGCGTGCAGCTTCGGCAGCGCTTCCATCGCGAGATCGGGCCGGCCACCGCGCGAAACGACTGCCTCGACCCGGCTTCCTAGCCCGGTTGCAGCGATGAGTGCGGCAGCCGCCCCGGTGCTCGCGCCAAAAAGGCCAACGTGCAGCCCTCCGGTCTCCCTCTCCTCATCGAGCCACCGGACGGCGCCCGCGAGCCGCTTCGCAAGTAGAGGAATGTTGAAAACATTCGCACGATCAGCCTCTTCCTCCGGCCGGAGCAGGTCAAACAGGAATGTCGCCATCCCCCTGGTGTTGAGCGCCTGCGCGACCTGAATGTTGCGAGGGCTTAACCGGCTCGATCCGCTCCCGTGAGCAAACACGACCAAGGAGTTTGCCCGCTCAGGCCATTGCAAGGTTCCAGGCAAGCCGAAAGGTTCGATAATTATATTGCTCTCTGTCATGGCACCGGCATCTGAAAACATTGGTCCACCTTCCGCTAACCCGTACGGGAAGTTGCGTGTTTTTGTAATGCTATCCATAGAACCTTCTGATGATGTTGATGATTATCAAATCATGGTCCGAACCGGGAGTTAGGCTAGCTGGATGCATAACCTAGAAATGGACCGGGATTGCTCCAGGGGAGAGGGGTTCTCCGCCCCGGCCCTCCAGGAAAAGGTAGCATTTCTGAGCGACGCCCGCTCTTACGGCGCCGCCGTGGAAGAAGTCGAAGTCCGTGAGACGCACATGTCTTGGGTGTTCCTCGCCGGGGACTATGTGTTCAAACTGAAGAAGCCGGTCCGCTTCCCTTATCTCGATTTTTCCACGCTCGCGAAGCGGCAGATGGCATGCCGGGCCGAGGTGGAACTCAATCGGCGGCTCGCCCGGGACGTTTATCTTGGCGCCATTCCGTTGTCGGTGTCTGACAAGAGGCTCGCCATTGGCGAGGGCGCCATGACCGTCGATTGGCTCGTGAAGATGCGCCGCCTCAATGAGGGGCGCATGTTCGATAACCTGATCGCGAGTAATCGGGCTGACCGGCATTGCCTCGATGCCATCGTTCTCAAGGTTTCGGATTTCTACCGGCGTGCAAATGCAGTCTCTTGGGCGCCCATGTCCTATCTCAAGCAATGGAAG
Source organism: uncultured Alphaproteobacteria bacterium (assembly GCA_963760455.1). Lineage (GTDB taxonomy): Bacteria > Pseudomonadota > Alphaproteobacteria > Rhizobiales > Rhodomicrobiaceae > Rhodomicrobium. The sequence continues at coordinate 155,799 of CAVXDM010000041.1, read as the reverse complement.
CTTAATCTTCAACAGAACCGCAGCGTACTGCTTGACCGCCGCTTTGGTCTTGCGCGGGCGCCAACGCGCTATTGCGACCGGATGCTTCAGCAATTTCTCCGGCGATGGACGTTTTTGTTGCTTAGCCGATTGCGGCGGCGGCGTATTCTCGACGGCCACGGGGACTTGAGGCCGGAACACATCTGGCTCGGAGACGAAGTCAAGATCATCGACTGCATCGAGTTCAACGCGAGGCTCCGGGCCGTCGATCCGCTGGAGGAGATTGCCTACCTCGACCTTGAGTGCGAACACCTCGGCATGAAAGGCGCCGGAGATTATGTACGGCCCCGGGTCATGCTTGCGTTGCACGACGCCGCGCCACTCCCGCTATTTCATTTTTACCGCTGCTACAGGGCGATGCTGCGCGCGCGCCTTTCGATAGCGCATCTTTTGGCCCCAAGGCCGCGGACGCCGCATAAATGGGGCCCGCAAGCCCTCGCATATCTGCGGATCGCTGAGGCCGATGCGAGGTGGCTTGAGAGGGCGCTTAGCGGACAAGCAGATCGGAAAGAGGCTTATCCTCGTGCAGGCGGCGGATGGACTCCGCCAGAAGGGGGGCACAGGAAAGAACCTGCACCTTATCGCGCATCGGGCCGGGCTTCACGCGGAAGGGTGGCACACTATCCGTGGTGATGAGCCGGCCGATCGCTGGATGGCTGACCGCTCCCTCCGAACCTTCCATGAACAGGCCATGCGCGACGAGCGCTATAACTTCGCGTGCGCCCGCGCGCCGGGCTGCCTCGGCCGCCCTGCGCAAAGTGGTCCCCGAGCTGATCAGATCGTCGATAATCAGCGCCGTGGCACCGCTCACGTCTCCAACAAAAAGATCGCCAGAGACCGTGCCCGCGCTTCGGCGCTTATCCAAAAACGCTTTGCCGATGGAACGCCCGAGCTTCTCTTCAAGCGTCTCACGGAACAGCTCAGCGCGTTTTGCCCCTCCTGTATCGGGAGAGACGACGCAAAGGTCATCGGTTGCGAGCGATTGGACGTGAGCGGCGAAGACCGGCGCAGCCGTTAGTGCCACCGTGCGGCAACGGAATGCGTTCTCAAAAGCCGCCGGGTTGTGCACCTCTAGCGTCAGGACGGCGTCAGTACCAACGGCCTCAAACATGCTTGCAACATAGCGCGTCGTTACCGGGTCGAAGTTCTTGGTCCGCTGGTCCTTGCGCGCGTAGCAGAGGTAAGGCGCCACAGCGGTAACGCGCTCGGCTCCCGCATCTTTGAGTGCCCCGATAAAAAACAAGAGGCGGCAAAGTTTGTCGTTTGCGCTTTGGATAGGCCCGCCGTGAAGGCTATGAACCACGTAGACATCCGCGCCAGCTACCGCCTCAAGCGGCCTGACCTTGTGCTCGCCATCCTCAAATTCACGTTCCTCATGAGCCGCCAGCGGACTTCCAAGGCTCGCGGCGATGGACGTTCCAAGGACTTCACTCCCGTCAAGCGCAAAGAGCTTCATCGGCTTCATGAACATTGCACGCCTTCGATTGAATAATCCCGATACTTTGGCTTAGTGCTATCCGCAACACTACTCCATGCGAGATCACTAAAGCCTTAATGTCTACAAGAGGCATAAGCTTGATAAAGTGATTAAACTTAAGCCTGAGCGCGACGCCACAGTCTACTCTTGATATCTATCATTGCTACTTCGTGCGATTGGACTACATGCAACACTATGGAGCAAGACGCGAAACGAGACGCATCCTGCACCCCCGCCGCCGAGGGCGCGCGGGAGCGCGATCTCATTACCGTTATTCGAAAACTCCTGTTCGAGCTTCATCCGCAACGCACCAGGAACATCGAGGTGTCCGCGTCGAGCCGCCTTGAGCGGGATCTTGGCATCGACAGCCTGGGGCGCACCGAGCTTATTCTCAGGATCGAGCGGTCTTTCGGTGTGCGGCTTCCCGCTGTAGCCGCTGGGGCAGCGGAGACGGTTGGCGATCTCCTTCGTGCGCTGGAACAGGCGCATGCTGGCGGCACGGTCTTTGCGGAACCGGCGGCAGTGGAGCCTCTTCCAATCGTGCCGGCTGCCGTTGAAGCGCGGACGCTGGTGGAAGTGCTGGAATGGCACGCAGCCCGCCATCCCGAGCGCCGTCACCTGACTGTGCTCGATGACGATTTCGGGCCGCTTGCCCTGACCTACGTTGAACTCGCCCAAGCCGCGCGACAAGCCGCGCAAGGCCTGATTGAGCGGGACCTCGTGCCGGGTGACAGGATTGCGCTGATGCTGCCAACTGGCCGCGACTTCTTCGTTGCGTTTTTCGCCATCCTCTATGCCGGCGCTGTCCCAGTGCCGATCTACCCGCCGATGCGGATGTCCCAACTGGAGGAGCATTTGCGCCGCCAGGCGGCGATCCTGCGCAACGCAGGAGCCCGCATTCTGATAACGGTTCCGGAAGCGCGAGGAGCCGCGGCCCTCTTGCAGGCGCAGGTGCGAAGCCTGAGTGCTATCGAGAGCGTGGCCGGGCTTTCGCCTCGCACACCCGCGGCCGGCCTGCCGCTCACGCATGAGGCAGACACCGCGCTCATCCAGTACACGTCGGGCAGCACGGGCGATCCAAAGGGCGTGGTCTTGAGCCACGCCAACCTGCTCGCCAACATCAGAGCCATGGGCCACGCCATGGAAGCAAGCTCCGCCGACACTTTTGTCAGCTGGCTGCCGCTGTATCACGACATGGGGCTGATTGGAGCGTGGCTCGGGTGCCTGTACTTTGGAGCGCAGCTTTGTGTCATGTCGCCGCTGAGTTTTCTGATACGCCCCGAAAGCTGGCTTTGGGCCATTCACCAATTCCGCGCCACGCTCTCCGGTGCGCCGAACTTCGCGTTCGAGCTTTGCTTGAACAAGATCGATGATTGAAACCTGCAAGGGCTGGACCTTTCTTCGCTGCGCATGATCGCGAACGGCGCCGAGCCAGTCAGTGTCCCAACGCTGCGCCGGTTCATCGAACGGTTTGGCCGTTATGGCTTCCGGCCCGGAGCGATGGCGCCGGTCTACGGTCTTGCCGAAAACTCCGTCGGGCTCGCGTTTCCACCTGCGGGCAGAGCGCCGGTGATCGACCGCGTGGACCGGGACGCGCTGAGCAGCAGCGGAATCGCAGCGCCCGCAAAGGAAGGCGACCCGCATCCGCTCGAGATGCCGAGCTGCGGTTTTCCGCTGCCGGGCAACGAGATCCGCATCGTGGACGAGCTGGGCTACGAGCTTGGCGAACGGCGCGAGGGCCGGCTGGAGTTCCGCGGGCCCTCAGCGACCTCCGGCTATTTCCGCAACGAAACCAAGACGCGCGAGCTTTTCCACGGCGGCTGGCTCGACAGCGGCGACCGCGCCTACATGGCCGGCGGCGAGGTCTACATAACCGGCCGGATCAAGGACATCATCATCCGCGCCGGCCAGCACATCTATCCTCAGGAGATCGAGGAAGCTGTCACCGAAATCCCTGGCATCCGCAAGGGATGCGTCGCGGTGTTTGGAACGGCGGACCGTGCAACCGGCACCGAACGGGTGGTCATTTTGGCCGAGACGCGCGAGACCGATCCTGCGGCCCGCGTGGCACTTCAAGCGCGCGCGCAAGAGGTTGCGGCCAGCATCGCCGGTACGCCTCCCGATGAGATCGTCCTTGCCCCGCCCCGCACGGTGCCGAAGACGTCGAGCGGCAAGATTCCGCCGCAGCGCCGCCAAGGAGCTTTACGAAACAGGGCGCATCGGCAAGCCGCAACGGGCGCTGTGGTGGCAGTTGCTCCGCCTTCTGGCTGGCCGGCACCGGCGCCAGGTTTTCCAGGCTGATGGTTGCCGCTCGCGACACGCTTTACGCAGCATGGTGGTGGATCGTGATGCCGCTGGGCCTTGTAACGGCGTGGCTTGCCGTGATGCTGCTGCCCCGGCTTGGATGGCGCTGGCGTGCGGTGCGCGGTGTCGCCCGCGCCACGCTTGCCGCCGCCGGAGTTCCGGTTGCCACGGAGGGACTGGACCGTCTGCGGGGCGGAAACGCCGTGCTCGTGTTCAATCATTCGAGCTACATGGATGTGGTGGTTCTCGGCGCGGTTCTGCCCGGCGAGCCTGTCTACGTGGCCAAGCGCGAGTTCGCTCCGAAGTTCTTTGCGGGGAATTTCATGCGCCGCCTGGGCACGCTGTTCGTCGAGCGTTTCGACACCAGCGCGAGCCTTGCCGATACGGAGAGCGCCATCGCGGCCGTCCGGCAAGGGCGCAACATCGTGTTCTTTCCCGAGGGCGCCTTCACGCGCCGGGCGGGGCTTTCCGAATTCTATCTTGGCGCCTTTAAGGTGGCTGCGGAAGCCGGCCTTCCCATCGTGCCCGGCGTCATCCGTGGAACGCGGTCGATGCTGCGCAGCGATCAGTGGTTTCCGCGATGGACCCCGCTCAGCGTCACCATCGGCACCCCGATCACGCCCGCCGGAAAAGACTTCGGATCAGTGCTCCAGTTGCGCGACGAGGCGCGCAAGGTTGTGCTTGCCGGCTGCGGCGAACCGGATCTCGGGGAGTTGGTCAAACCGCCCCATCACCTCCGGGGCACCTTTGCGAGCTTTGAGAGCACGCGCTGAGCCGGCCTTAATAGAGGGTTCACGCCGCCTAGGCGCCTGTTGTAGTTAATGCAGATATAGTAAACGCGCCGATCTCACATTTTTTGCGCGCCACTTTTTGCGAAAAATTCCGCGATTTAGGCCGATTTCCGCGATTTAAAAATACGTTTAAATATATGCGCGGATTTAATCTTAACCAAAACGGAGCCCGGCGCCGCTGTTCCCGGCTATGACATATGTAGAAATACTGCTGCTACATCAATAGCATAACACACTTAACGCTTACTCAAGAGGTTTCCGCTATATTGCTCCAAAATCGAAAGGCGCTCCTCTGGCCGTCGCAAACAGGCCGGCGGAGCACCTGGGAGAGTTAATGTGGCGTTACGTCGAAGCTCAGAGCTTTTAGCGCTTGCGCGGTCTGTAGTCACAGAGTCCCCTCTCGCATGGAATGACGATGGCGAGCGGCGCGGCTTACGGCTTCACTTCGATTTCGTTCAGCACATTATCCACGCCGAAAATGCACCAGGCGTCCCGCTCCGCCGCATCGCGCTCAGCCCCGGCAGGCACCGCGCCGGTCAATCTCACCCAGGTCTTGCGCGCGCCAACCCTTATCTGGCCCGCATTCACAAGCGGATCCTTTTCAAGGGCAACCCTTACCGCTTCCTCGATCAAGTCAGGGCTGTCTTCCTCTGGAGGATCAACCTCGATCCCATTGACGACATCCCGCACGCCAGGCACCCACCAGGCAAGCACGCCTGCCAAGCGCTTCGAGGTCAGGCCCGGCACGCGTCCGTTCAGCGTGACAATCCCGTCCTGGACCTCAACATCGATTGCGCCCCTGCTCCCTTGGGGAACGCCGCGAGCCAGCAGCCATTTGCCGGCATCGAGTTCGCGAATTTCAAGCGCTTCAAAAGCCAGCTCGCCGATGAGGGCATCGCGCACATGCACGCGGATCTCGCCGTCGCCCATTGGCGTGGCCGGTTTTACATGCAGGCGGTCCACAATGCCGGCGACGCCAGGAACGGCGGCGGCCTTCTCAAGAGCGAGCTTCTTGGCGGCAACGCTAGGAACCTCGCCGTCAAGCACGAGAGAACCATCATCCTCGAAAACGATCTGCCTCAAATGGAACGAAAACCCAAGCCGCGGCTCGCTTTTGAGCGCCGCGCGGATCTTTGCCTCAATCACGGCTTGATCCTTTTCAGGCCCTATTGCGGTCATCTAGCCGCTCCCATCTTAGATTGCGCTTCCACTGCCGAGGCAATCAAACTGCGCACGCTCTCGCTTTTTTACGACCCTGAGCCAGTATAGTTTGAGCTACGCTCTCCTGCACTCTTACTACGTTATACGTTTTGTAGCGCTTCCTTTTTTGCAAGGACTTGATGACAGTCAAAGCCTCATTCAAAGAGATAAGCTTTCATGAAAATGTGCCTATTCATAACGCAGACATATCGAAGCTTTTCAGGCGTCTCGCCGATCTGCTTGAGATTGAGGGCGCAAATCCCTTCCGTATTCGCGCCTATCGTAACGCTGCGCAGACCATCGACGATCTGCCCCGAAGTGCGGCCGGAATGATAGAAGCGGGCGAAGACCTTACCCGTCTGCCGGGCATCGGCGCGGATCTCGCCTGCAAAATCAATGAGATCTCCCGGACGGGCCGCCTTGCGGCGCTTGAGGAAGTAGAAGCCCGCACGCCCTCCACACTTGCAGCCCTTACCTCGATCCCAGGCCTTGGTCCGAAGCGCGTTCACACCTTGTACGAGGCGCTGGGCATTACGACCGTAGAGGAACTCGCCCGCGCTGCAAAAGAGCACAAGATTTGCGGCCTGCCGCGCTTCAGCGCACAAATCGAGGCAAAAATCGCCGAGGAGACGGCTAAATATACCCAGGCTGAGCGGCGCTTTAAGCTTGCCACGGCTGAAGACTTTGCCGAGACCTTGTGTGCGTTCTTGAGGAAAGGACCCGGCATCCGCGATGTGGCCGTAGCAGGCAGCTACCGGCGCCGCAAGGACACGGTTGGCGACCTCGATATCCTTGTGACATGCCAGCACGGGCCTGAGGCCATCGAACATTTCTGCGGTTATGAGGAAGCCGCCAAGATCGTTGCCCGGGGCGATACCAAAGCCGCCCTCATCCTGAAAGCCACCATCCAGGTCGACCTCCGCGTGGTCCCCGAAGAAAGCTATGGCGCTGCCCTGCATTATTTTACCGGCTCTAAGGCTCACAATATCGCCGTCCGCAAGCTCGGACAGGCCAAGGGCCTCAAGATCAACGAATATGGCGTGTTCCGCGGCGAAAAGCGTATTGGCGGCCGCACCGAAGAGGAAGTATTTGCTGCGGTAGGTCTCCCCTTTATAGAGCCCGAGCTTCGCGAAGATCGTGGCGAGATCGAAGCGGCGCTGAAAGGCCGCCTGCCTAAGCTGCTCACGCTGAAGGACATCAAGGGCGACCTCCATGTGCATACAAGGGCATCCGACGGCAAGAGCAGCCTCAAGGAGATGGCCGAAGCCGCAAAGGCGCTTGGCTACGAATATCTTGCGATCAGCGACCACACCAAGCACGCCACGGTGGCCCGAGGCCTCGATGAAGAGCGCTTGAGCGCCCAGCTCGGCGAGATCGACCGGCTGAATGACGAACTGGACGGTATTCTTCTCCTGAAATCTTCCGAGGTGGATATTTTAGCTGATGGCCGGCTTGATCTTCCCGATCGCATCTTGAAACGGCTCGATTTCACCGTCTGCGCTGTCCATTACAAGTTCGACCTCGATGCCAAGGCACAGACCGAGCGCGTGCTGCGCGCCATGGACAACCGCTATTGCACCATCCTCGCCCACCCCACGGGGCGCCTCCTTGGCGAACGCCCCGCCTATCCCATCGAGCTGGACCGGGTCATGGAAGGGGCCAAGGCGCGCGGCTGCTTCCTTGAGCTGAATGCTCACCCCGCCCGTCTCGATCTCGACGACGTTCACTGCAAGCAGGCGAAGGAAATGGGGCTCAAGATCGCGATCTCCACCGACTCGCACTCGACGGCCGGCCTCAATGCGATGCGGTTCGGCATCGGCCAAGCCCGGCGCGGCTGGCTCGAAGCCGGAGATGTGCTCAATACGCGGCCTTGGCCTGAACTAAAGAAGCTCTTTTCGCGATGAAAGGCCACGTTTTTCGAGAACAAAATTGGGGGACATCGGCGACACAAAGTTTAGTTCACTAGGAAGGAGAACCCAAGCATGGCTACTTTCATTATGTTGACCCGTCTGAGCCATGAGGGCCTTAAATCACCGGGCTCCCTCGCTGACCTCAGTCACGAGGTCATGGAGCATATCCGGAAGAACTGCCCGGATGTTGTCTGGAAGTCGAGCTACGCCGTGCTTGGCCCCGCAGACTACCTGGACATCTTTACCGCACCCGGCGTCGAAACAGCCACGAAGGTTGCCACGATAATTCGCACTTTCGGCCATGCGACGACCGAAGTCTGGGCCGCGACCGAATGGGAGCAGTTTGAAGGCCTTCTCCGCAGCCTCCCGCCGCGGCCGGCCGCTTCCTGAGTGCGGGAGTGTCTTGGCAACCAAGCCTCTGGCTTCGAGGAGCATGAAATGGGCTGCCGGGCGGAAAGCGAAGCAGAGCCAAAAGCGATCCATTTTCCGCATGATGCGGATATCGGTATTTGCGGCGTTGGGCCAACAATTGAAGCGGCGTTTGAACAGGGAGCGCTGGCAATGACGGCGGTGATGACCGACCCTGCCAAGATCGAACTCAAGGAACCCGTGCAGATCGACTGCGATGCGCCAAATGCGGAGCTTTTGTTCGTCGATTGGCTGAACGCGATCGTCTTCGAGATGGCCACACGGGATATGATTTTCGGAGCATTCAAGGTCAGCATCGATGGCAATCGGCTCCGCGGCATCGCAATTGGCGAGGCGATTTCTGTTGAGCGGCACAACCCTGCCGTCGAAATCAAAGGTGCCACGCTGACAGAACTGGCCGTCGTCGAAGATCGGCCAGGGGTATGGCGCGCCCAATGCGTCGTTGACGTTTAGAGGCAAGGGTTTGCCATGGACATCTCCCGCATGGAGAAGCTTTCCGCGACGAGCTGGCAGATACCGGCGACGGCGCCAATGCGCGTGCCGGCGGTCATTTACGGCAGCGAGAGTCTCGTTCTCGGACATGGACGAGAAAGTCGCGGAGCAGCTTAGGAACGTCGCCTCCCTTCCTGGAATTGTCCGCGCGGCCTACGCCATGCCAGATGCGCATTGGGGATACGGTTTTCCTGTCGGCGGGGTCGCCGCATTCGACGCCGATGAGGGCGGCGTGGTCTCGGCTGGAGGGGTCGGATTCGATGTGTCCTGCGGGGTGCGGGCGCATCTCACCGAATTGACGCGAAACCAAATCGTTTCCGTGCAAGCGCAATTGGCTGACGAACTTTTCCGGGAGATCCCGGCTGGCCTTGGTTCGCACAGCGCCATTGCGCTCGAAGAGGCGGAGATGACCGCCATGCTCGAAGGCGGCGCAGGCTGGGCAATTCAGCGCGGCTATGGCCGGGCTGAGGATTTGGAACGGATCGAGGAACATGGCTGCGCGGCAGGTGCCAATCCGGCTGCGGTTTCCGATCATGCCCGCAAGCGCCAGAGGCGGGAGATGGGGACCCTCGGCTCCGGCAATCACTATCTCGAAGTGCAGGAAATTGCGGAGATCTTCGACGCCGAAGTGGCGAGCGCCTTCGGGTTGAGAAAGGGCGAATGCGTGGTTTCCATCCACTGCGGTTCGCGGGGGCTCGGCCACCAAATCGGCACCGAGTTCACGCGCGAAATGGCGATTGGTGCGGAGGCAGCAGGCTGGCTGGCCTCTTCCCGACCGCGAGCTTGCCTACGCGCCGATAACATCCGATCTGGGACAGCGTTATCTTGGCGCGATGCGATGCGCCATCAATTGCGCGCTCGCAAATCGCGAGATCATCGGGCACTTCACCCGGCGCGTTTTTGCCCAATTCTTCCCCGGCGCGGAGCTTCCGCTGCTTTTCGACGTGTCGCACAATACTTGTAAGGTTGAGCCTCACCTCTCAGGCCGCGAGACCCGTCAGCTCTATATCCACCGCAAGGGCGCGACGCGCGCCTTCGGCTCCAGATCATCCCGGCCTGCCGCATGATTTGAAGCCTTTCGGGCAGCCGGTGCTCATCGGCGGAAGCATGGGCACGGCCTCTTACGTCCTTGCCGGCGCCGCCAGCAGCGAAGAACGCGCGTTCTCCTCGGCTTGCCATGGTGCGGGGCGGCAAATGAGCCGCCATCAAGCGCTCAAAAATTGGAGCGGCCGGCAGATCGTAGACGAGCTTAAGGGGCGCGGGATTATCGTGAAAAGCCCGTCGCAACGCGGCGTCGCAGAGGAAGCCCCCGGCGCTTATAAAGACGTTGGCGAGGTCGTTGACGCCACGGAAATGGCAGGGCTTGCCAAGAAGGTCGCGAAACTCACGCCGGTGATCTGCATTAAGGGTTAGGTTTCTTCTTGGTAAGAGGTGTTTTGGCCTTTGAATAGGAGGATCGCATGGAAACTTATCCGGTTGATTTGGAGGCCCCGCAAATTGTGCGATGGCTGATCGAGGAGCAGCGCCGGGGCACGCTGGGCTTTAATGCGGTTGCCACACGCTCCTACGTCACTGAGGATTTAGAAGACTTCTGAATCGCAGCGGCTCAGCGAAGATGCCGAGGACCTAAGCGACGTTCTGGCCGTAGGCGTGCTTGAGATCAGACCTCCCGCAGCCCGCGATGGCTGGGCGCTTCGCATCCGGGTTGAGGACAGGCTCGGCCCCCGCTTGCCGGAGGACGAGGACGCCCCCGGGGAGGAAGAGGAAATCGATCTCGCAACCTTTGAAACCGAGTTCATCCAGCCGGAACGCGGAACGCCCGAAGTCTTGCTCGATGCCGATGATGCACAGGCAAAGGCGAGGTTTTCGCGGGTTTTCAAGCAGATGCTGACCGGCGAGCACCGCTCTGCTGCCAAACGCTGATGCCAGTTTGGGTTGGAAGTTGAAAGGCAAGCATGTTCATCGGCGTTCCCAAGGAAATAAAGACGGATGAATACCGCGTAGGGCTTATTCCGCCGGTGGTCTTTGAATTGACTTCGAGGGGACATCGGGTGGCGGTCGAGAGCGGCGCCGGGCAGGGAGCCGGCATTGGCGACGATGAGTACGCTGCGGCTGGCGCAAGAATATACGCCGATGCCGATCGAATATTCGAAGAAGCCGACCTGATCGTAAAGGTGAAAGAACCGCTCGCGCCGGAACGTCAAAAGCTTCGGCGCGGTAGGCATCGAAAATGGCATGCCCGATCCGCCTCTGCAGGTGAATATCGGTCGTCCTGATGGTAACCTTGCCGCCGGCATCGTCCACGCTCATGATGCGCTGCAGCGGATGTTCTTTCCGCTCCGCCTGCTCGGTATGGCGTGCCAGCTCGATTATCTCCTGCTTATGCGCAGCAAGGAAGCTGCCGCTCAAGATCATCTCGCCCGCCGGGTAATTGTCATGAATGCGACGGCAAGCGGGGCAAAGCTCCTCTTGGAGGTGGTCATGCTTCTCTTTCGCCTATTGCCAGCGCCCGCCTAAGTTTACCGCCCCGCATTGCGGGCATTGGCAAGGCTCGTCAGGTTTCTTGCGCGGCTTATACGGATCGTGGACCTCTTCTTCTTTGTGATGATGCTTCATCAGGTCGTGCCGCGGCTCGGCGCGATGGATGTCTCTCGTTTTCATCTCTGGGCTCCGTTCGATAGCCCCCCAAAAAAACTCACTTCGCCCGCGCAGGCACCAGAATGCAGCGGGCGAAGCGGGTATGCCTGCGAAATTCAGCGCTGTTACTCCAGAAGGAAAGAAATCTTGGCGCTGACGCGGTAATGGGTGATCTGCTCGCCGTTCAACATGGACATGGCGTTCTCCGCGGGAACTTGCTCTTCGTGCTGGCTTATCCGCAGAATACTGCGTTGCAAAACGGTGGCTCATGGCTGGACCCATGAGCCACCAGGTGCTTTTCAGGCGTGGATGCTGATCTGCTTCTCGGCCTTCATCGAGCCAGGCTTCTTTGGAGGCGCAATTGCACTTGAGTGTGGATGGGGCCATTGGAGTTCAACCGCAAGGAGAAACCATTGCGGCGCCGATGCCTAATGTGAGTTTTGCAGGCGGATGGCGCTGGATGCGCAGCATGGTGAGATAGGCGGGCAAATACTTGGTCGATACTCCCCGGAGGCATCCGGTTGACGAGCGTTTCCATCGCCTGATGATGGGAGTTGACCCGCCCAAGCCCGAGTACGCCCTTTTGGCGGGGGGGCATGTCCGATGGCTTTTTTCAGCCACGTATCTTGGCTCCGCTCAATAATTCTGTGCTCGGCGCCAACTTTGCCGGCCAAGGCCGCATAACCCTGGAAGTCATCGGAGCACAAAACCGTTCCAGGCTCTATGAGCTTCTCAAGCCGGTTCAGAACCTCAGCTTTCGTGCGCTTTTCCAGGACCTCGTCCAGGTGATGGTTATTCCGGTCTATGCAAGTAAGAACCGGAACTTGTTGCCAGGAAAGGCCCGGCAGCAGCGCGCCGGAGCCCCGGTAGCGGGGTGGCCTGGGCTCAGGCGGCTGCCCGCGCTTCCATCCCCGATGCCCCTTGAAACTCCTGAGGAAAAACTTCTCATCGGCTTCGGCAACGCCGCTGAAGTGATCCGGAGCGGCGGGTGAAAGAGCCTTCGCCGGCGGCTGGTACCAGAATGCGGCGGGCGAAGCGGGTACCCCGGCGAAATTGAGCGCCGTTGCTCCAGAAGGAAAGAAATTCTTGGCGTTGACGCGGTAATGGGTGATCTGCTCGCCGTCGACGGTGGCTTCAAAATTCTCGACATAGATCGACTTGATGTTCCGAACCGTCTTTGCGGCGTTCGCAACTGCTTGCTTTGCAGCATCTTCCCAACCTTGGCTCGACTCGGCGAGAACTTCTATTACCTTCAACATGGACATGGCGTTCTCCGTGGGAACTTGCTCTTCCTGCTGGCTTATCCGCAGAATACTGCATTGCGGAACGGCGGCTCATGGCTGGACCCATGAGCCGCCAAGTGCTTTTCAGGCGTGGATGCTGATCTTCTTCTCGGCCTTCATCGAGCCAGGCTTCTTTGGAAGAGTGACCGTCAATACGCCGTTCTTGAAGCAGGCGTCGATCTTGTCGGCTTCGACGTTTTCGGGAACCTGGAACGACCGCTCGAAAGCGCCGAACTGACGCTCCGATACGTAGTAATCTTTCTTCTTCTCTTCTTTGCGCTCCTCGCGTTCGCCCTTTATGGTCAGGACGTCGCCAGACAATTTGACCTCGATGTTCTTCTCATCGACGCCAGGCAGATCGGCAGTCACTTCGAAGACGTCGTCTTTCTCGATGGCGTCGACGGAAGGCATCAAAGCAAGGGCCGGCCCCTGCTTGCGGAAGGGCTCCATTGTTAGGCCCCTCCACCGCGCTGGCAGGCCCCACATGCCTCTATCGAAGTCCTCGAAGACGCGCTCGACCTCATCGCGAAGGCTCCCCAAAAAATCCCTTTCTTTCCAGCGCGCTGGCGGCTGAGCGGACTTAGATTGAGCTTTGGCAGGTGCTTTAGTTGCAGCTTCGGCCATATCAGAACTCCTCCTTCACAAAAAAAGGGCTTTTGTGAATTCAGAATAGGAAAATATATCTTGTTGCACTTTGACCATCATCAAAACAGCGCTAGGTTATTAGTGTGGTCAAGCTATCGTAAACGTTTCATTTACCGGAGCTGTTCTTTACATAAGCGTAGACCTGATCCGTGACGTGTATTTATAGCAAACCACAAAATTGACGAATATCAATGAAGCTTCGGCAGTCTTGTGTGCGCAATAAGGTTCCATTGCGGCCTGGACGCGCCACGAGGTTTACGATGCAGGTGCCCCTTCAAGTTGCCTTCGAAGGCATTCAGCATTCCGACGCCATTGAGGCACGCATCAGAGAAGAAGCTGACAAGCTTGAGCAATTCTTCGGACGGCTTATCAGCGCGCGCGTCGTAATTGCCAGGCCGCAGCACCGTCATCACAAGGGCGACATCTATCACATCAGGATTCATCTCGCCGTTCCCGATGCCGCGGATATCGCCATAAGCCAGCGAACCTGCCGCAACCGGGGCCCACGAGGACGTTTATGTAACCATACGCGATGCGTTCAAGGCCGCACGCCGGCAGCTTCAAGACATCGTCCGCAGACGGGAGGGACACATGAAAGAACACGAGGTCCCGCCTCACGGCACAATCGCCGCGATCCATGCCGGAGCAGGTTACGGCTTCATCGCCAGCAGCGACGGCCGCGAAATCTACTTTCACCGCAACAGCGTCGCCGAAGACCGCTTCGACGAGCTGGAAGTGGGGGAAGAGGTGCGCTTTTCAGAGTCCGAGGGGGACCAAGGGCCGCAAGCGAGCTTTGTGCAGCCGGTGGGCAAACATCACCTTGGCTAGCCATCATCGAGCCTGCAGCGCTTCGGGGCCACATTAGACGTTTGCAAGCGGCCTACATTCACAACTGGTAGGTTAAAGGATCAGCATAAGCTGTAGCACGAAAGAAAATCTCGTATGTTCTCATCGGCCGCCCGAACGCTGCTCAAGTAAGCGCCACAGTTTGACAGGCATCAAAGCGGCGCGTTGATTGGTCATTCATTTTTAGACTGCTTGCAAAGGCTCGCCATGGCGTGGGAACGAATCCGGAAGCGTCCAGAGGACCGCTCCGGCGTCAATCTTTCAGATTACGAGGAGTACGCAAAGACCTTCTCCTGGTCCGGCGCGCGGGCGCTGCTGGACGGCCTGCCTGGCGGCGGCCTTAACATCGCGCATGAGGCCGTTGACCGGCACGTTTTGGCCGGGCGCGGCGGCAAACTCGCCCTCAGATGGATCGGTCGCGACGGGCGGGTTCAGGACTTCAGCTATTCCGCGCTTTGCACTGTTGCAAACCAGTTTGCCAATGTGCTTGCGCGGCGCGGGGTTGGCAAAGGAGGCCGCGTCTTTTCCCTCCTCGGCCGCGTACCCGAGCTCTACATCGCCGCTCTTGGCACACTCAAGAACGGCAGCGTCTTCTCGCCCTTGTTCTCAGCGTTTGGTCCGGAACCGGTCAAGGCGCGCATGACGATTGGCGAGGCGCAGGTTCTGATAACGTCCGAGGCACTCTACCGGCGCAAAGTCGAACCGTGGCGCAAAGAGCTTCCGAGCCTCGAACACGTCTTCCTTACCGAATGTCCGGGCAGTCCTCCAGCAGGCACAGCCAGCCTGGAAGCCGCCATGGCGGCTGCGCCGGAGACGTTCGAAACCGTGTGGACCAGCCCCGAAGACATGGCCCTCCTGCACTTTACTAGCGGCACGACGGGCCTGCCGAAGGGCGCCGTGCATGTCCACGAGGCTGCTGTCGCGCACAACATCACCGGCAGGCTCGCCCTCGACCTCCATGCAGAAGACATCTTCTGGTGCACGGCGGACCCGGGCTGGGTCACCGGCACGTCCTACGGCATCATCTCTCCTTTGACAAATGGCGCCACGTTGATCGTGGACCAGGCCGATTTCGATGCCGAACGCTGGTACCGCATCTTGGAAGAGCAAAAGGTCACGGTCTGGTATACGGCGCCGACCGCAATCCGCATGCTCATGAAGGCGGGGGCTGACGTTGCAAAGCGGTTCGATCTGTCCAGTCTGCGCCTGATGGCAAGCGTGGGCGAGCCGCTCAATCCCGAGGCCGTCGTTTGGGGCGTCGAGGCCTTCGGCAAGCCGTTCCACGACAATTGGTGGCAGACCGAGACCGGCGGGATCATGATCTCGAATTTCCGGTCGATGGACGTAAAGCCAGGTTCGATGGGCCGCCCGCTGCCCGGCATCGCGGCCGGAATCGTCGAGCGCGTTGAGGGCGGAGCCATTCGCGAGATTACCGCCCCCATGAAAGCGGGCGAACTTGCGCTGCGCCCAGGCTGGCCGTCGATGATGCGCGCCTATCTCAATGAGGAGGAGCGCTACCGCAAATGCTTCCGGGGCGGATGGTATCTCACCGGCGACCTCGCGATGCGCGACGAGGAAGGCTATTACTGGTTTGTCGGCCGCGCTGACGATGTCATCAAAAGCGCTGGGCATTTGATCGGCCCGTTTGAGGTGGAAAGCGCGCTCATGGAGCACCCGGCGGTTGCCGAGGCCGGCGTGATCGGTATCCCGGACCCGGCCGCGGGCGAAATCGTGAAGGCGTTTGTGGGCCTCAAGAGCGGCTTCGAAGCTTCGGATGCGCTGCGCAAGGAACTGCTTGGCTTTGGGCGCTCGCGTCTTGGGCCGGCTGTCGCGCCGAAGGATATCGCCTTCCGCCAGAATTTGCCGAAGACGCGTAGCGGCAAAATCATGCGCCGCCTCTTGAAGGCGCGCGAGCTTGGTATGCCCGAGGGCGATATCTCGACGCTGGAAAGCGAGGAACGATGACCGCAGTGATCGATAAGCCGCATCTCACGCGGGAGCATGCGTTGGACCTGCTGAAGCAGATGATTCGCATCCGTCAATTCGAAGGCAAGTGCGCCGAACTCTACACCCAGGAGAAGATCCGCGGCTTTCTTCATCTCTACGACGGAGAGGAGGCCGTAGCGGTTGGTGTCATCCCCGTCCTGGAGAAGCGCGACCGGATCGTCGCGACCTATCGGGAGCATGGGCAAGCGCTTGTACGCGGTGTGCCGATGACAAAGGTGCTCGCCGAAATGTATGGGAAACAAGAAGGGTGCAGCCGCGGCCGCGGCGGCTCGATGCATCTATTTGATAGCGCCACCAATTTTTACGGCGGCAACGCGATTGTGGGCGGCGGGTTGCCGCTCGCCGTAGGGCTCGCGCTTGGCGATCACATGCAGGGCAAGTCCATCGTGACGGCGTGCTTTTTCGGCGACGGCGCCGTTGCGGAAGGCGAGTTTCATGAGAGCCTCAATCTGGCGGCGTTGTGGAACCTCCCGGTCCTCTTTGTTTGCGAGAACAACCTTTACGCCATGGGAACAGCGCTCGCACTCTCGGAATCGGAGACGGATATCCAGCGCAAGGCCGCCTCTTACCGGATCGCCTCCGAGGCCGTTGACGGAATGGATGTCGTTGCCATCGAAGCGGCCACCCGCCGTGCCGTCCATGCCATACGCGAAAGCGGCAAGCCCTATTTCCTTGAGTGCCGGACTTACCGCCTGCGCGCGCATTCCATGTTCGACGCCCAGCTTTACCGCGACAAGGCTGAGGTCGAAGCCTGGCGGCGCAAGGAACCGATTGTGCGCTTCCAGGGCTGGCTTCAGGCCAGTCGCATGATCCATCCAGAGGAGATCGACCGGATCTACAGCGAGGTTGCCGCAGAGATCGCCGAAGCAGTCGCGTTTTCCGAGGCAGGAACCTTGGGAGCCAGCCAGCGAACTCACGCGTTTCACCTATGCGGAAAGGGCTGCCAAACAGGAAGCGGCCTATCATGAATGAGACAGCACAACCCGCCTCGATCGAGCTTACTTACCGCGAAGCTGTACGCGAGGCGATCCGCGACGCGCTGCGCCGGGACAGCCGCGTCTTCCTTATGGGCGAGGACGTTGGCCGCTATGGCGGCTGCTACGCCGTAACCAAGGGGCTCCTGACCGAATTCGGCCCTGAGCGAATTCGCGACACGCCTTTGTCGGAGTCCGGCTTCACCGGGGCGGGGATCGGCGCGGCAATGGCTGGCATGCGCCCCATCGTCGAACTGATGACGGTGAATTTCAGCCTGCTGGCGCTGGACCAGATCCTCAACAACGCCGCCACGGTGCGCCACATGTCGGGAAACCAGTTCGGCGTGCCGCTCGTAATCCGAATGGCAACAGGTGCAGGCCGCCAGCTTGCCGCGCAGCATTCGCACAGTCTCGAAGGCTGGTATGCGCATATCCCCGGTCTCAAAGTGCTGGCTCCGGCAACGCTCGAAGACGCGCGCGGCATGCTCTGGACCGCCCTTGAGGACCCCGACCCGGTCCTGATCTTCGAAAACGTCATGCTGTACAACATGACCGGCAGGCTGGCCCCGGATGCGGGTCCGGTTGGTATCGGCAAAGCCGCCATCCGCCGCGCGGGAAGCGATATTTCGCTTATCACCTATGGCGGATCCTTGTGGAAGACGCTTGAAGCAGCCGCTGAACTTAGCAGAGAGAACGTTGACGCTGAGGTGATCGACTTGCGGACTTTGCGTCCGCTCGATGACGTGACCATCATGGCGTCCGTGAAGAAAACGCGCAGGGCGATAATCATTGATGAAGGGTGGCGCAGCGGCAGCCTGGCGGCCGAAATCTGCACACGCATCGTCGAACAGGCGTTCTGGGACCTCGATGGGCCGGTCGGGCGGGTGTGCAGCGAGGAAGTACCAATTCCGTACGCAAAGCACCTTGAGATCGCGGCAATCCCGCAAGTGCCTAAGATTATTGCCGCCGCGAAAGCCGCGCTTGGACGGGCATAGGGCGCACACGATGGCCGAGTTCCGCATGCCCTCGCTGGGCGCCGACATGGAAGCAGGCACCCTCGTTGAGTGGCTGATCAAGCCCGGCGACAAGGTGAAGCGCGGCGACATCGTCGCCGTTGTCGAGACGCAAAAGGGGGCGATTGAAATAGAGATCTATGACCCAGGCCAGATTGAAGAGATCCTGGTCCCGCCTGAAACCAAGGTGCCAGTAGGCACTCCGCTTGCCCGGGTCCGGAGCGAAGGGGAAGCCGCGGCGCCTGCACAGGCTGCCCCCGCTGCACGAACGGCGGCAATCGCAGCGGTGCCTGAAGGCCCCCCGCCACCATCCGAACAGCCGGTGCCACCGCCCATTACGGCTGGTGAGGCCGCTAGGGGGCGGGCTTCTCCGGCCGCACGGCGCATGGCACAAATGCAGGGTGTTGACCTCGCTGAGATCGAAGGCAGCGGCCCGGCCGGTGCGATTGTCCTCGCCGATGTCGAGCGGGCGCTCTGCGGTTCTCTGGCGCCTGCTGGGAAGAAGCGAGCGCCTGGGCTCGATCTCGACGCCATGCGCTGCGCAATTGCAGCAGCCATGGCGCGCTCAAAACGCGAGATCCCGCATTACTATTTGCAGCACGAGGTTGACGTCACATCATGCGAGGAATGGCTGGAACGAGCCAATGCGGTGCGGACACCCAGCGAACGTCTCCTGATGGCTGCGCTTGCAATCAAATCGGTGGCGTTGGCCGCGCGGCGTTTCCCAGCCTTTAACGGGTTCTACCAAAACGGGTGTTACGAGCCGTCGGCCGCCGTACACACGGGCGTGGCGATTGCCATTCGCAGAGGCGGATTGGCGGCGCCAGCATTGCGGGATGCCGATAAGCTTTCTCCGGGCGAACTCATGCCGCGGCTGCGCGATCTCGTTCAACGCACGCGCGCAGGCCGGCTGCGCAGCTCGGAGATCGGCGATCCGACAATCACGGTCTCAAGCCTCGGGGAGCGCGGGGTCGAGGCACTCTACGGCATTATCTATCCGCCGCAGGTAGCGCTTGTGGGGTTTGGCAAGGTTGTCCGCCGGCCCTGGGTCATCGATGGTGCCATCCTGCCGCGATCCGTTGTCACGATTACGCTCTCGGCCGACCATCGGGTGAGCGACGGCCATGCAGGCTCGTTGTTCCTTGCCGAAATCGGCAGACTGCTACAGGAGCCGGAAAAATTATGAACGAGGACGAAATCCGTAAAATCCTGCAGGAAGAACTCGGGAACATTGCGCCCGAGGCTGACCTCCAGAAACTGGATTCATCGGCGGACCTCCGGGAGGCGCTCGACATCGATTCGATAGATTTTTTAAATCTTGTCACCGCCATCCATCATCGTCTTGGGATCAACGTCCCAGAACTCGATTACCCCAAGCTCTTTACTCTTGATGATGCCGTGAGCTATGCCGCCTTGAAACTGGAAGCGTCAAATTAAGTGATTTGAGGGAATTGCATCCGGGTTTTCATTTCGGGACCATGCGCCTCGCAAGCGAGCTTTGTTTAGCGGCGTTCAGACGGCCTCTTGCCTTGGAGCCTGGTTGCCGGTGGCGACGATGTATCCATGCACACGTCAGGATCAGGGCGACCGGACGGCCCGTGGCGGTGTCGTAAATGTGGATCGGCAGAAAGCAGCGCTCGTCATAATGGGCGTTCCATTCCGTCATCTCCTGATGGCCGTGGGCTACGTCAAGGGTGTCGTCGATTTCCAGGACCACCGAGGCGGGCGGCTTCGCGTAGCTCCGGCGCCAGATATCGATCAGCGCATAGGTGAGACGGATGATTGCGGCTGTGACTTTCTTGCGTGCAACGGCTGGATAGGGAACGCTGAGTGAGCTATCGTCAGGCATGGCGGGTGTGGCTCCGGCGTGTGACGCGCAACGGATGGCTTCGACACCCATTTCCTACGCTGCTTCAATGCCTTGCGCTACACCCGCCAGCCAAATCTGCATGGCGGGTGAATAAGAGCGGCTAGGTTGAATCCGGTGGCCGCCGCTCATGCCCATTCACGGCGGACAGCGGCTGCCGGCGGCTGGTGCGGGACGGTGGGATGCACGGGCCGCGAGGACACCGGCGGGCCGGAGCCTACCTCGCCAGCTTGGAAAGATCGGCATTGTAGAGCGGCGACCTCTCGGGGGGGGTCTCCGCGGCAATGCGTTGCAGCGCCGCCAACAGGCCCAGCGTGGCCTCCCATTCGGCCGGCAGGAACTGTGCGCCCCGCCTGCGCAGCTCCTTCAAATTCTCATCGAGCGCAGCGGCGGCCCCCCCCATTTCCGGGAACCCAATCGAACCTGCGGCCCCCTTCATCTGGTGGGTAACGATCTCCGCCTGGGTAATCGCGTCCTGCGTAAGCGCGCCGGTCCCGGCGGTTTCGGCGAGCAGCCGGACCACCTCCGCGAGTTGCTCCATGAGCTTGGCGTGATTCTTCTCCACGAGAGCCCTGAATTGCTCCTGCGCCGTCATGGCTCCACACCCCGTTTTTCCAGGGCCTTCCGCCAAATCTCGCGGACGCGGCCGGGAAGCGTAAGAGGATCGAACGGTTTGGTTATCACCTCCGCCGACCCCAAAGCCCGGAAGCGGTCTATTTCGTGCTTCATGGTCTTCGCGGTCAGGAAAATGACCGGCACATCGGCAAGCTCCGGGATCGCGCGCATGCGTTCGAAAGTCTCGATACCATCCATTCCCGGCATCATGACGTCCAAGATGATAAGATCGGGATTGAAGTCAGGCGCCTGCTCAAGCGCCTCAGGCCCGCTTGCGCATACATTCAAGCTAAAGCCGCCAAGCTCCTTGAGCGAGAACTCGGTTATCGAGCGGATGTCCGGCTCGTCTTCGACGTAGGTGATGCGCTTGAGTTCTGTTGACATGAACTTACCCCGGCTCGGTGAACATGATATGGCACTTGATAAGTGCTGGTTGAGGCATCTGCTTGTTTAGCTGGGAAGCTCTTTCCATTCTTGTTTACACAAACGTTAAACTGCCATGCACAAGGTCACTCAAAGACGGCCAGGCTGGCCTTCGATAACTTCAGGGGCCGCCGAAAACCGGCATCCAGGTGCTCGCCGCGAATAGCTGGAGAAGCGGCCGCGAGACGTGCACTGTTTGCAGTAGCGGAAACGGCATCGAAGACTCCAGCTTGATCTTGGCTAGCTGGTTGCGGCCCGATGGTTGAAACGTGTTCTGGAATTCTTTCGGCAAGGTGTCAGTTACCGGCAGTATTTCAACGATCGTGCCGTTTGCTGCGTTCTTTCCGTCCGTCATCTTCAGATTTATCCCGGTATGGATGGGAAACAAATACCGCCGCGGCAGGTAGACCAGCACGTAGGGCTCGCCGAAATAAATGGTCAGAAGCGGCTCGCCCGGCCGGTATACATTTCCCACCGGAGGCACCGTGGGGCCGGTGGCTCCGCTGACCGGCGCGCGCACGAGACCGTTGGCGTAGAGCGCCTGAAGATCCTGAAGCGTGACATTGGCATTGGCTAGCGCAGCTTGCAAAGCAGCCAATTCGTCCTGCAGCACGCGGTTTTCGGCGTCCAAGGTCGCGTAATCGCGTTGCGAATCGAAATTGGACCGCAACGCCTCCTCCTGGCGGGCGGAGGTAAAATCGCCGGACTTTTTGACTACGCTTTCCGATTTAGAGACGCGGCGTCCGGCCAATGGAAGCAGGAGCCTCGATGTTTCCATCCGGATTTTGAAATCCGTGACTTTTGCTATCAGCTCGGCGCGTTTGGTCGTCAGGTCCGCCAGGCGCTCAAGGATTTCCAGCGACTGCAGTTTAAGCAGCGGCGTACCGTTTTCGACAATCTGGCCCTCTCGAACATCGACACTGTCGACCCGCGCGATATAGGTGGTTGCCACCACGCTCCGGTCGCGCAAGATAAGTCCATCCGCCCTGAAGAGAAGAAAATCTCCGAAAAAGTAGTTGCAGACGGCGAGCGTGAACAGGCCAAGCAAGATCAGGTAGATGACGCGGCCCACCGAGCCGCTGGCCGTGCGCTGCTCACTGGGAATGTTGTCGGGGCGGATGCGCGTCCTGAGTGCTCGCATGTCACTTTCTCACAAGATGAACTTTTTGGGGCACGTAGGGATCGCGGTAGGAGGCCTTGAATATCCACTCTTGCAGGTAGGCTGTGAGCCTAATCAACCGCATGAGAACTCCATAGAACGGGCTATAGGCAATCAGGTAAGGGGCGAGCGCGAGAGCGTTTGCCTTCGGCGCCGTCCAGGCTGCCAGCAGGAACGTAAAGCCGTCGAGCCCCCACATTCCGCATTGCGCCCCTATCAGAATGACAGGAGCGAGATCCCCATAGGTGACGAACAGCCAGACCAGATAGAACGGGAAGACGATGCTCGCGAGAATGTTGAAAACAGTGAAGTCCAGTTCGTGCAGCAACTCGATTACTTTGAATCGGGGACTTAGGGGGTTCATCATGTCTTGGTGCTTGCGATACCGCAGGCGCACGGCGTCCCGCTCCCAACGGAAACGCTGCCTCGTCAGCGCTCCCAGCGTCGTGGGGACGTCCGTGTAGCAGATGGCGTCGGTCGCGAAGAGCGCTTTCCAGCCGGCGGTGCGCAGCTTCAGGGTTACATCGAAGTCCTCTCCCCCGCCGGCATCGAAGCCGCCAACACGCTCCAGTGCCGCGGGCCGGAACGCCGAAAAGGCGCCCGAAGCGCAAGTCATTTGATCCGCGATATTGGCTGCCTGTTTGGCGTGCGTGATGCTAATCAGGTACTCTATCGCTTGGCATGTCGTTATCAGACTTGCCTGCGCATTGCGCACGAGGATGTTGCCGGCCACGACCCCAACCCGGGGATCGGCGAAGGGTTGAACGATGTTTCTCAGCGCGTGCCTGTCGAAGGTGCAATCGCAGTCGACATTGACGACGATATCTCCCGCCGTTCGGCCAGCCGCCAGATTGAAGCCGGCAGACTTGCCGCCCCTCACGTCCGTACAATGGACCCCCTGAACGAGTCCGCGCCTCTGCAGGTCCCGCAAGATCTCCGGCATGCGATCCGTCGAGCCGTCGCTGACGGCAACGATCTCATCGGGGCGCCGGCTCTGTTCCCGCAGCGACAGGACGCAGCGCTTGATCGTGTCCTCTTCGTTGTGGCCCACGATTACCACGCTCACACGAAGGGCGCCGGCGTTTTCCGGACCCGCCCGAACCGTGCGGACACTGAGTGCGGCGACGGAGATGAAGCCCAGCGTGTAACGCGGAAGCTCGAAGAGGATGACAAACCAGAACATGCGCAGAAGACTTTCCGCGCTCTGCGATGTCAGATAGGCAATTCCATCTGAAAGGAGTTGAAACATCAAGAGAAGGCCTCGGCCCCGAATGCCTGAAACTTGACGCCGAGGTCGAGCCTCAAGGCGCGCGCACCGGTGGCCTTGAGAGCTTCGAATTCTTCCTCCACCCGCGCTGGCTCTATGTCATGCAGCAGCAGGAAATCGTAGGACTGCCCCTTGACGGCGATATCTGGTCCGCTCAACGAGGCGCGAAGGTTTTCGACGAAGAGGTCCCGTGCCTGGGCAAATTGACGGGCGCCGTGTTCCGCCACGATTTCGCGCTCGTTCTGGTAAAAAATGTCGACGAGAGTGAAGGGCGTCTTGTTCTCGTTAAATTTTTTCGCCGCCGCATTCAGGGCGACGGCAAGCTCGATCGGCAGTTCGGTAAAGCGCAGCGCGTGGCGCGCCTCTCCGAGGAACGAATGGCCATACTCGGCAAATCCGATGCCCTGCTCGGTAAGCCGGTACGAGTAGACGTCGCGCGTGGGGCAGTTCCCTGAGTCCGAATGAGCGCCGCAGTCGAGGCAGACGAAGCCTACTACCGGCTCCGACGCGCCATGGCCGCATGCCTGGCACACGATCATCGTTCCGGGTTTGTCGTAATCGAAGCCGAAGTGTAAGAGTTCGCGCCGGCATTTGGGACAGACAAGACCGTCGCCACGCAGGAATTGAGACTCGGGTCCTTGAAAAGCACATTTGAAATGATGCAGATACGCTTCCTCCACGAGGCTGGAGGAATGGCACTCGGGGCATTCTTCCCGCACGTGCAGGCGTGCCGAGTTGCAGCGCGCGCAAACGTTGAAGCGGTCGAAGAATTCCGCCTGCAGCAGACCTTGCTCGCACAGCAACCCGGCGTCGCGCACGGCGGCACTTCCGCTCAAAATCGTATTGTAGGAGACGAGACTCCGCGAACCTGGATCGTAGGCGGGGGTCAGAGGCCGGTTTGACACAAAAATCCGGCCGATCAATTGCTCGCCCGGATCGTCACTGAGGAGAAGATCGCGATTTAGAGACGCGCGCCGGTCGCGAAAGCTCTGGATCAGGCGGTCGAGCTGGCCGGTATCGAGGGCGTTCAGCTTGGAGCCATCGAGATCGGCCCTTGCCCCGAGCGTGCCCGTCAAATCGATCACCGGCAGTGCGAATAGTGCCTTGCGCCGCCAGATCGTGGCCAAGTCCTCTTCCGAAGCGGGCTCTTTGATAAGGATGGCGTCGAACCGCTGATCGCCCAACGTCGCCTGCACTGTCCGGGCGGAAAGCCGCGTGGTTCCCAGATCGTCCGGCCAGGCGAGGAATTGGTAGCCCTTCGCTTCGAGGAAGGACGGTTCTGCTGGCGCGGTTACAAGTCGCGCCCCGGCCGGCCGGGGCGCCGGGGCGGCTTCCGCGGCCGTCAGCAGACGATCGCCGATTTCCGCTTGCTCCTCGACGAGCTTGCCCAATTCGTAGATGTCGATGGGCTTCGGGATGAGGTTATCGAAATACTCGCAGCTCTCCGGGGAAGCGAGCAGCCCTTCCATGTCCGCCGTGATCGCCACCAGCCTTGGCAGCCGGCGCCCGTTGGCCTCGCTCTTGATGCGCTCCGCGATCTGCACACCATCCATGCTGGGCAGGTGGAAATCCAGCAGGGCGACGTCGTACCTGTTCTTGCGCAAGGCCTCCAAGGCCTCACGCCCGTCGGTGAATACGTCGACCTCATGGCCGCGATGGCTTAGAAGCAGCTTCAGCAGATCCTGGGTAATGGGACTG
Organism: uncultured Alphaproteobacteria bacterium; assembly: GCA_963760455.1. Taxonomy (GTDB): domain Bacteria; phylum Pseudomonadota; class Alphaproteobacteria; order Rhizobiales; family Rhodomicrobiaceae; genus Rhodomicrobium. The sequence continues at coordinate 130,723 of CAVXDM010000041.1, read as the reverse complement.
TCTTCCGCCAAGAGGATTTTGCGCCCGGTGACGGCTGCAGGCTTGGTGTCCGATGTCTTGGCGGCTTGCTGCACTTCCATAACATTTGCGGTCATAGCTCCGCTCCTGTAACGCGGTAAAGTGCATCTCCACGCCCCATCGAAGGAGCAATGGCAAAGCCTTTGGCCCGGCCTTCAACTTCTAGTGCAACCGCGATGCGACGCCGGCAGCACGGGTCCTGCCCTGCAACTATTCCGCGAAAAGGTTACGATTTTTTGCTCCAACACAGCGAAGATCGAGGCGCCTGGTATTATTCAGCGGCGTTAAGTGCTTCAGGCGGCGTGCCCTTGGTGTCAGCCGCCGCACCCTGGCCGAATGCGGGAAGAACAACGTGAAATATCGCGCCCCCGCCGGGCGCGTCCTCGACATAGACCTCGCCTTGGAGCGCTTCGACAATCTGCTTGACAATGGTGAGGCCCAGGCCGGTGCCGCCCCTGCTGCGCGCGTCGGTGGCGTCCACTTGGACGAACCTTTCGAAAATATAACCCTTGTATTCGCCGGGGATGCCCGGTCCGCGGTCGCGAACGGCCAGGCGGACCCTTCCGCCGAGATTTTCGATCATGACGGTCACTTCTGCGCCGCGCGGCGAAAATTTAATGGCGTTCGACAGGAGGTTCGTGACGACCTGGGTCAGTCGATCGGGGTCCGCTAAGATGGTGCCTCTTGCCGCCGCATCGTCAAGCCGCAGCGACACGCCGTAAGTTCCGGCTAAGGCCTGGTTGGTTTCGAGCGTCTGCTCGATAAGCGCGCGGACTTCGAGAGGTTTCAGATTGAACGCCAATTTGCCCGTTTCGAGCTGATGGCTATCCAGGATGTCATTGACCAGGCGAACGAGGCGCTGGCAGTTGTTGTTGGCAATCTTGAGCAGGTGCATAACGGGCGCGGGCAGTGCGCTGAGGGCGCCGCCGGCGAGAAGGCCGAGCGATCCCGCGATTGCGGTAAGCGGGGTACGCAGTTCGTGGCTCACGGTCGAGATTAATTCTTCTTCGAATTGCTCGTGACGATGGCGATCCGTAATGTCGCGCGTGATGCCGACCAGTCCAATAACCTCACCCTGGCAATCGCGGATCGGTGCCTTGGTTATCGACAGCCATTGTACCTGACCGTTCGCCTGAACGTGCTCTTCGACGTGCTCGATCACCGGCTCGCCGCGAGCGCAGACGGCTTCGTCTCCTTTCGCATACGCTTGTGCCTGTTCCGGCGAAAGAAAATCCTCCTCCGTCTTTCCGATCACATCTGCGTCTTCGTCAACATTCAGAAGTAATCGTTCCGCATGGTTGACATGAACAAATCGGCCCGAGCAATCTTTGAAGTAGATGGCGTAAGGCATACACTCTACGAGTTGCTTAAGCAGGTTCTGCTCGGCGTACAGCTTCTCTTCTATCTGCCTCTTTAACTGACGCTCGCCGGCAGCGCGAACCTCGCGCTTAATCGCTGGAGCGAGCCGGGTAAGCTTGTCCTTGAGCACAAAGTCCTGGGCTCCGGCTCTCATCAGCTCGGCGGCCTTTTCTTCACCCACGGCACCCGATACGAAAATAACGGGGACATCCAATCCATAGGTGTTGCGAGTAATCGCCAGGGCTTCCGAGCCGCTGAAGCCAGGCAACGCGTAATCGCACAGGATGACATCCCATGGCTGGTCTTCCAGCGCGCTTTTTAGCGCTTGCTCGGTATCCACGCACTTATAGGTCAAATCGCAACCGTTACGGCGGAGCGTGCCGGCAACCAGTTCCAGGTCGTTCGGGTCGTCTTCAACGATCAATGCCCTTAACGATATTCTCATAGCTGCTCCGCTAGAGTTTGCCCGATGACGGTGCGTGGATTTTTAAATATTTCGACTAAGCAGAGAGCCCTTGCTGTTAACGCGTTGCAGCTAAATATTACCAAGTATAGCCTTCAAAGAGTTCAATCGAGCAATACCATCTTGGCGTTAAAGACGCGTAAAGTGCGTTCGACTTCCGGTCCTTGGTGCAACTGCTTTCCAAAAAGGGCCGTAAGCGCGGTAGCGAGGCTGGGCGCATTTCTTGACGCTCCCGGAGAAGCAATTGGCGTTTGCACAGCCGGCATCCCATGGGACGTTGCGAGAATTCCGTACCCGCTCGATCCGGCGCTTGCAGTAACAAAACGCCGCTGCCAAACAGGCCTTGTGGCCGGTTGATAAAACTCGTCGCCTGGTGGCACCGATGTCACCCCCGCGACGGAGATGCCATATCGGGCCGGCATGAACCGCAATTCGCGCCGGCGCGCAGCATCTGGCCGATCTGGCCGGCGTCTCCACAGTGGCCGCCATCGCGGCGTCAGCAATCTGCTTCGCCCCGGCTTCGAAACACGAGCAAACGATCGCGCCGCGGGCGCACTTCGCGAAGCATTCCAGCGCCACAACCGTCACATCAGGCTGAAAAGCTTTTCCGGCTCAAGCTGCCTCACCATCCAGCGCATGAAGCGATCCTGCAAAAAATAGTGCCATTGCGGCCGTACAGCCCTTCGTTCGACGTAGGGCCTAATCTTGGCGCACAGGTGCCCGGCATCGAATCCATCCCACTCCCCGATAACCGGATAGAGCAGATAGCCGAGGTTGGCCCCGGCGACCGGCGCGACCTCGTAAAGCAGGATTTCCTCCGCCTGCTTCCGCCCAAGGCCCATTTGGACCAAGACCCTGGCGGTTGCCTGGTAATCCGCTTCGGTGGGCTGGGTGTCGAGGAAGAACAGATCGGCCAGAAGCAGCCAAGCCTTCTCGCGATTTTCGCGCGTTAGCTCCATGGCGGACGCCCCCCGCTCAAACGGTTTCCGCGCCGGGGTCAGGATCGTGAACGTCCACGAGCGCCCGAAGCGCCGTCCTCGCCCGCGACAGCCGCGACTTCACCGTTCCTACCGAGATATTGAGCACGCTCGCCGCTTCCTCGTAGCGCAGGCCTTCGACCGCGATCAGCATCAAGACCTCGCGGTGATCCCCGGTGAGCCGCTCGAACGCGTCCTGCACCTCCGTCAAGACGAGATGGTGATGCTGGTCCGCTCCCGTGTACAGCGGCATATCCTTTTCGAGCCGGTTGCGGTAGGCGATGTCGTGCTGCGCGCGGCGCTTGTCGTTGCGGAAGACGTTCTTGAGAATGACGAACAGCCAAGCCCTGAGATTGGTGCCGGGCTGCCAGGACGCGATATTGGCGATGGCCCGGGTCAGGCATTCCTGGACAAGATCGTCTGCGTAATCCGCATCGCGCGTCATGTAGCGCGCGAACCTCCTCAGGCGCGGGATCTCGGCCTTCATGGCTGAAATCGTTTCGCGATGGTCCTGCAGCATACTCATTACACTCTCAACCTTCGCCTGCAATATATAGGCCGCCTACTCACAATGGAAGGCCAGGGAAAACCAATGACTTGGATAATGAACAGATACTTCCTCTGCGCACAGACTACTTATGCGTGGTAGTCGCAACCGGTATCGCCGTTAGGTTGCATTTCTATTGTAGCGCAATCCTGCGCGCACGGCTAGTACATCCCGCGGGAAGTCCTGCCCCCTATGCGGCTGGCACCGAAAGGACTTCCCGCGGATAAGGTGTACTAGCAGATCTTAGTTGCTAGTGCGGCTTGAGGCCGGAAGTTCGCGTGGCGGCGCCCTCGGCAAACGGGTGCGAACTTCCGGCCGGTCGCACTAGCGGTGCGGAATTTGTATCCGGCCAAGCTCGTTTCCGCTCCGTGGGTCGGCGGCGATTACAACGTCGCTTGTCTCCCCCTTCCAGTGCAGGACAATGAGACCGCCGCTGGCCGCGACCGTTTCGAGCTTGCCAGTGCCCAGATCCAGAACGCGCGCGTATGGCGCTGGACCGGCGGGAACTGCCGCCGCCGCTTCTACCGCCTCAGGCTTGCCGCCGGAGCCGAGCTTTGACACTTGCAGCGTCACGCCGTAAAAAAGCGCAGCGATTCCAACGAGCAGAAGCCCGGTCATGACCGCCACGGCGATCTTGAGGATGCGGACGCCACGCGGCGTAAAGACGGTGCCCGGAAGCGGAGTTGAATCTTCTGTCATGGAAACCGCATATTCATAAGCATACTGGATGGCATCGTGACGAGCGAAACTTCATCTTCTGCCAGCGGGCATATTGTTGACGGGGCTGGCGACGGCATCCGGCTCGACCGATTTCTGGCGAGCCGCATTGAGACACTAAGCAGGGCAAGGTTGCAAGGGCTCATTCGCGGCGGATGCGTCACCACGCAGGGCCGGCGCGTGACCGATCCAAGTGTCAAGGTGCGCGCCGGACAAAGCTTCGAGGTCGAGGTGCCGGCCGTGGAGCCTTATGCGCTCGCGGGCGAACCGATCGCCCTCAAGGTGGTTTACGAAGATGACAGCCTCATCGTGATCGACAAACCGGCCGGGCTGGTTGTCCACCCAGGCGCCGGAAACTTGAACGGAACGCTCGTGAACGCGCTTATCGCCCATTGCGGCAAAAGCCTCTCCGGCATCGGCGGCGTTGCCCGGCCGGGCATCGTCCACCGGCTCGACAAGGACACCAGCGGGCTCATGGTCGCGGCCAAGACCGACGCCGCTCACCGGGGCCTGGCCAAGCAGTTTGCCGATCATGGGCGGACGGGCGATCTCCGCCGGCAATATATTGCGCTGGTTTGGGGCGAGCCTCAGCCGCGGGCGGGGCGCATCGAGACGCGGATCGCGCGCCACCCCACATCCCGCACGAAAATGGCCGTGGTTGCCGCTGGCGGGCGGATCGCCATCACCACCTACGAAACGCTCAAGACCTACCGCCTGCCGCCAAGCTCGCCGAAAGGTCCAAGGAGTAACCTGCTTTCGCTGAGCGCCGTCCGGTGCAGTCTTGAGACGGGGCGGACGCATCAGGTGCGCGTGCACATGGCCCATATCGGCACACCGATAGCGGGCGATGGCGTATACGGCGCGGGATTTGCATCGAAGGCGCAGGCGCTTCCGCAAGAAGCGGCCGCGGTGGTCAGCCGGCTCGAACGGCAGGCGCTGCACGCGGCCACATTGTGGTTCCGCCACCCGGTAACGGGCAAACTACTCAAGTTTGAGAGCGATTTGCCTCAGGATCTCGCGAATTTGTGTGAAACGTTTGAAACATTGGTTACCAAACTGTCCAAGAATTAAGATGCAGAGAGTTGATGGCAGGCGTAAGGTGGGGATGATCGTTCCAGAATTGCGAACGAGTTCTCCAGATACAGCGGGCGTTCCGTTGAGGAGGGTAGGAGCATGAGTTCATTGCCATCGGTTGCTGCGAGCGGCGGCCTTGCCCGGTATCTCGAAGAGATCCGGCGTTTCCCCATGCTTGAGCCCCAGCAGGAATACATGCTCGCCAAACGCTGGCAGGAGCATGAAGACGCCGCTGCCGCGCAAAAACTCGTCACCTCGCATCTCCGCCTCGTGGCCCGCATCGCCATGGGATATCGCGGCTATGGCCTTCCCATCGGAGAGGTCATCTCCGAAGGCAATGTCGGCCTGATGCAGGCTGTGAAGCGGTTCGACCCCGACAAGGGGTTCCGTCTTGCTACCTACGCTATGTGGTGGATCAGGGCTGCAATTCAAGAATACATTCTGCGCTCCTGGAGCCTCGTGAAAATGGGCACCACCGCGAGCCAGAAGAAGCTTTTCTTCAACCTGCGCAAGGCCAAGAGCCAGTTGCAGGCCCTGGAGGAAGGCGACCTGCGCCCCGATCAGGTAGCACAGATCGCGACCAATCTAGGTGTACCGGAGGAAGACGTCGTCTCCATGAACCGGCGGCTGGGCGGCGACGCCTCGCTGAACGCGCCGCTGCGCGCCGACTCCGAAAGCGGCGAGTGGCAAGATTGGCTCGTGGACGACAGCCCGGACCAGGAAACCATTCTCGTCGAAAGCGAGGAGATGGACCGCCGCCGCGAATATCTCGGAACGGCGATGGATAGCCTGAACGACCGCGAGCGCCGCATTTTCACCGCCAGAAGGCTTGCCGACGATCCGCTGACGCTTGAGGAACTGTCGTCCGAGTTCGGCGTCAGCCGCGAGCGCATCCGGCAGATCGAAGTGCGCGCGTTCGAGAAGGTGCAAAAGGCTGTGCAGCGCGCCGCGATCAAGGCGGAAACGCCGCGCGCCTCCGCGGGCGCACCGGCACTCTCCACCGCCCACTGAGCCGCGGGCCAATATGGCCCCGGCAGCTATCTCCCCCCCAACATCCCGTTGCCCCGGAAATGCCTGAGGCATTATCCGGGACCGTAATTAGCGTCACCGGCTTTTACGATCCGCGATGTCTAACAAGCAACTCACCCGGACGCTACGCGGCCCGGTGGCCACAAGACGCCACAATTGGCGCAGGGCGCTGCGCAGTTTCAGTCACGGGGGGCGGCCATCCCGGCAGGCGCGGAACTAAGAAGGAAACAACCATATATGGACGACAGCGCCGGAGCAGCGGAGCAGACGTTCGCGTCCTATTTCGCGAAAGCCCTCATCGCGAGGAGGGGCTACCGGCCCGGCACGGTCCCGGAAGCGCGGGCGCTCTTCGCACATTGCGATGCGGTGCTCACGCTGGCGGACGGGCTGACGCTGGCAATCGTTGCTATCGTGGACCGCCAGGCCGATCCTTCGCGCCGCTTCGGACTCGACAAGGATGCGCTGGAAAAGATCGGCACGGATTGCCTGCGCTATACCGGCAGCACCGGCGGCAGGAAGCTGCCGGTTCATATCACCATCGTCGAAACGGGCGCGGTGCCGGTCTCCCCCGAAGACAAGGAGAGGCTTGCGCCGCTCAAAAGCAAGTCGCCCTTTTCCAAGGTGCTGATTTCGGCTGCCGCGGCCGATCTGTCCACGCGAGAGCTATGGTCGAACGCGCCTCTCAGAACGCGCCCCATGCGCTGGTTCATCAAGGACCTGATGGCCCGGCCACGGCTCGCGGACGCGGATCTTAGCCCCAAGCCCGTGGCCGCGCTGCCGGAAGACCGCCCGTTGACGCTGACCTATGGCCTGCTTGCGGTGCTGCTGGCAGTGTTCGCCTGCGAATACGTCTTTCGCATCGGCTCCTCGGGCGGGCTCTTGGACCCGGGCGTCAATACGCTGGCAGCGCTCGGCGCCCTCGCCAAGCTGCAGGTGCTCGAAGACGGCCAATGGTGGCGCCTCTTCACCGCGCCGCTCCTGCATGGCGGCCTGCTCCACATCGCCTTCAACGGCATTGCGCTGTTCTTCGCCGGAGCAGTGCTTGAAAACGTGATTGGCCGGGCCTGGTTCGCGGGCGTGTTTGCGGTAAGCGCCGTGACCGGCTCGGCGATGTCGCTCCTGATAAACTCGGATTCGCTTATCTCTGTGGGCGCGTCGGGGGCGATCATGGGCCTGTTCGCCGCCGCCTTCGCCGTGGCCTACCGTTATCCTGTAGGCTCGCCGATGCGCACCTACCTGATCTCGGGCTCGTTGCGCGTGCTGATCCCGTCCATGCTTCCGCTGTTTGGCGGTCTCACGGGCGAGAAGATCGACTATGCAGCTCATTTGGGCGGCGCGGTTGGCGGCGCGGCCGTGGGCGCGCTTCTAGTGCTTGTGTGGCGCCGCGAAGCGTTGCTGCCGCCGTTCAGGGCGGTTGCCTGGGCGCTGACCGCCGCGTTCCTCTGCTGCGTGGCCTATGGTGGCGTTCAAGTCGCGAAGGGCTACGCCGAGTACGATCTTTCCTCCGGCCTCATTCCAGCGCATGAGATTCCGCAGGACACAGAGGGCACGAAAGAGAAATCCGCAAGCCTCGCCGCCTCATACCCGCACGATCCGCGCGGGCATATGTACAGGGCGCTGGCGCTTATGGATGCCGGGGACCACGCCGGCGCGGAGCGGGAATGGAAAGCCGCGCTTTCGGAAGACAAGATGCTGCGAACATTCTTCAAGCCGGAGCTTGAGGAGTTTATCCGCGCGAATTTGGCGGGGGCGCAAAAGGAAAACGGCAACCAAGCCGAGGCCATCGAAACCGCAAAGCCCGTCTGCGCGAAAAAGAATGAAATCCGCGATGCGCTGATAAAGGAGGGGCTTTGCCCTGGGGCGTGACCGGATTTAGATGGAGACCGCGCCATCTGGAAGCCGCTCGCAACTATCCGGGGTCGCTGCACTCGCCAACGCCTGTGACTGTCCCGGATACCGGCACAGCGGCAAGCGATACCGTCAGGAACAATGCAGCCGCCTATGCGGCAGCCGCTTCCTGTGCGGCAAGCATTTCCTTTTCGAACCCTTCCTTTATGCTGCTCAGTATCCCGGAGATCGCTGGCGAGGGACCGGAAATCGAATGTCCAGCGGGCGCGGCCGAATGCTCGCCGGAAGATGGGGCATCGTCGAACTCGACATCGATCTCCGCCGCTTTTTCCTTGATCTCCAGGGTCCGCCCCTTGGGCGACAGGATGCGGCTCGCCCTGGTCTCGCGCTCCGCGTCCATCGCCTCGGTGTAGCCGCCGCAGCGGAACAGCGTCTCGATGGACTTCGCGACGATCCGCGTGGCCCGCTGTGCGTCCTCTTCGTTGACAATGACTTGCGCCTGCTTGACCCGCATCACGAACCCGGCGGCCACCATGGCGAGTTCAATCTGGTAGCGCAGATTGTCCTCGGCGCAAAACTTGACCCAGTCCCAAATGCTCACCAGCAGGGAGTCAATTTCGTCTATAATAGCGCTGGCGCCAAAGAAATCGAAGGACTTGGCATTGCCGGAGTCGATTGAGCCGATGGCTAGGCTTACGTTTTTCTCGCCGTGCAGAATGGCCAGCGCCCGATAAAGTTTATCCATCGACCGGATGAGCGCGACAATGACGTGCGGATCGGTAAGCGAGCGCTCCTTCTCCGCCACGAAAACGCGCAAGGAGCTGATCTGCCGGTCGTTTCCACGCGCATCGGAAACGACGAACTCGCCTTTGTCGGTCTCGCGGGTCAGAAGCTCGCTGAGCTTCGGCATCACGAAGATCAGGTTATAGGCGGCAACCTCCACGTCGGACAGCACTTTGCGGTCCATGGCATTGCCGCCGTCGATCAGCCCGCACCAGAATTCGGCATCAAGCAGCGGCCCCAGGCCGAGCGAGACTAGCAGGCTTTTCTCCTTCTCGCCAAACTGGTGATAGTGGTTCACAAACTCATGATAAGAGCGCAGGATTCGCACCGTGCGGCTTCCCTCGTCGCCTCCCTGCCCTGTGCGCATGGATCGCAACAATTCGCGAATCTGCGCAGCATGGAGCGCCTCTCTTATGTCGTTAGCCGCCTTTGCAATCCGATCGCGCCGCACCGGTTTTTCTCCTCGTATATTGGCGGAATAAAGTAACTTCGCCAATTTGCCTCGCCAGTACACGTGAACCCAAATCGAACAACAAAGAAGCATCACCTGAACTATGCCACGCGGCTGAACCCGGCTCTTCGATGCGAAGAGTGCAATCTTCGAGTGTTCAGCTTAACGCAATCGCCACCTTTGGTAGTGCGATTCGCTTGGATGAAAAAAGTCCCCAGGTTGCTTATCCTGTGGATGGCCGCGAAACCACCGGCGGCGGCCAGGGGCACCGGCTTCGCCGATGGCAATGATATTCAAGCAGAATCCGGAAATCTGAAAATCGCCTAGTACAGCCGGAGGCAAGTTCGCCCCGCTTGCCGCACACCGCCGAGCGAACTTACCTCCGATAAGCTGTACTAAAATCAATAGTTTGCTTGTACGCCCCGCGGGAAATCCTGTCAGCGCTAGCCGCAAATGGGTCAGGATTTCCCGCAAAGCGTACTAGTCCCAACATTTTTACGTCGTGCGTGCGGCAGTCACTTAACTGGAATGTCCTCAAAGTCGCTTGGGTTGCGTGCTGACGGATGCGGCGGTGCAAGGATGGCGGAGGTCGAGGTGTTGGGTTCAGTGCGAACGCTTGCTTTGCCGGCGGTGTTGGGCTTCGCAATGCTGGCCGGTCCGGCGATGGCGGGGAACTCTTGCCGATATCGTGGCAAGGGGAGAAATCGTCGTGGGCTCGAAGGCCGATTACCGGCCTTACGGTTTCAGGGACAAGGATGGCCATATCGTGGGCATCGAGCCCGATCTCGCCGCCGATCTCGCCAGGCGCCTGGGCGTCAAGTTGCGGATTGAACCCGTGACCTCGGCGAACCGCATTCAGATGCTTGACGAAGGCAAGGTCGACATCGTCATCGCTACCATGTCCATCACGGAGGAACGCAGCCAAGCCGTAAGCTTCATCGAACCGGCCTATTACGCATCCGGTATCGCCGGCTTGGCCGCCCCAGCGGCCGGCATACAGAGCGAGGAGGATCTGAAAGACAAGACGGTCTGCGCCATCAAAGGCAACTTTGCCAACCAAGAGCTTCAGTCGGCTTATGTCCAGAAAGAGCTGGTGATGGCCGATACCCTACCGGAAGCCGGAGAGGCGCTGAAGCAAGGCCGCTGCTCCATCTTGGTCTTTGACGACACGGCTCTCCGGGCGCTGAAAAGATACTCAGGCGAGACGTGGAAAGATTACGATATCGTGGAGTTCCCAGCGGTGGACCCCATGCCCTGGGGAATTGCCCTGAAGTGGGAGGCTCGTCCGGGACCCCTGGCCAGGATTCTTTCGAAAACGATTTTGGATTGGCACACCTCCGGATCGCTCGCCCGCCTCGAAAGGAAGTGGCTCGACCAGAACACGCGCTGGGTTACGGGCATCCGCGAGAAATACAGGCGCCATCCTTGATTGGCGCGAAGTGCGGTTGAGTGCTCGGCCAAGACCCCCTCACCCCTACCCTCTCCCCAAGGGGAGAGGGAGTAGGCTGCGGCCCCTGCTTCGAGCGTAGTACAGGCGTCCCCTCACCCCAACGGGGAGAGGGACAGGGTGAGGGGGTCTTCGCGAAGTAATCAGGCGGGCTGAAGCGATCCCCCGGTCAGAATTTCTGCGACAAGCCCACGAAGAAGCCGCGCCGCGGCCCCCATTGCGGAGCGAACACGCCGATGCCCGAGCCGTCGCGCAGCTCGTAGATATTGTCGAAGAGATTGACCACATCGAACCGCACGGTGAACGGCTTCCAATCAGGCAGCACGAATTCGCGCGAAAGCCCGAGATTGACCTGGGTGTAGCCGGGCAGCGTTGTGGAGTTATGATCGCCGCTCCGGAGGCCCGCTGCCATAGATCATGTCCAGGCTCGCTTTGGTCTTGTCCCATACGGGATAGGAAATGCCCGCCGATGCGCTAAGCCGTTGGTCGTGGTCGGTCGCTATGTAATGGCTGAGGACGTAATTGTAATCGTCCATACTCTGCAAATACTGGTTCGACACGAACTGAGTGGCGACCTGCCTTGCCAAGGCCAGGTTCCCGTAAACCAAAACGCCGTCCTTGGCGTATTTAACTTTCAGTTCCAGGCCTTCGTTCTCGCCCTTCGCATAATTGAAGGCCGTCAGCATATAGGCTTGCCCAAACTGTCCGTCGTCGATCAGATCCTTCGCGATCTTATAATATGCATCCAAGCCAACTTCGAGGCCCGGTGCGAGCACCTGCGTTACGCCAACATCGAAGTAATGAGAACGCTCGGGAAGCGAAGGCGAGATCGCCAATCCGGGCACCGTCTTGGGTGTGACCTCGGCCGCGGCGACGGTGCCATCGAAGAGCGCGTAATTTTCCGGCGCGCCGACGGCTTGCGGCGGCGGCGTGAAATAGCGCGCATAGCCCGCATGGAAGACGGTGCCGGGGAATGGCTTGTACTCCGCGGCGACGCGGGGGCTGAACTGGTTCGCATCCACATATTGCCACATCTGGTCGAAGCGCAGCCCGGTGTTGAGCGTCAGCTTGTTCGTGATTTTCCATTCGTCCTGAATGTAGAGGCCGGCGAGGAAGCCAAGCTTGTTCTCGCGATCCAACCTTTGCACTGGCGCGGCGACGGCGGTTGGGATTGTGCCGCAGGCTTGGAAGATGGGTCCCGGCCCGCAAGCGCCCGCGAGGAAAACAGTGGCATTGTTCGTCACATCGGTCTGCTCGCCGCTGACCGCTATGCCGGCACGCAAGGTGTGGTCAGGTGCAATCCGGAACGCGCCATCGGCTTGAATGCCGTTCAGGAAGCTCGATCGCGTTACATCGGTGGCAATTCCATTGAACATGAGATCGCCGATGAGATCCGGCGTATAGTGCAGGCTGCTATAACGGCTGAAATACGAGAACTGATAATCGGCGAACGCCGTGGATTGCTGGAAGGCAAGCACGCCGTAATAGTTCTGTTCAAGCTGGTTTTCATTGAGCTTGGCAGAATCGAAACCGGTTCGAGCCGGGGTGCTGGAATTGGGGCTGAAGTAATATTGAACCGGCTGCCCTGGATTATTCGGAATCTGGTAATGGCCGTCGGCGGCGCCGGTTATCATTGTCCAGCGCGAGTTATTGGGCAGCACGGTCGAAACGTAGCTGAAGAACTTCTCTTGCTGCGTCTGGTCGTGAATGGCCTCGACGCTGCTTGTTGGGTTCTCGATCCCCAAGTTGTTCTGCAACCAGCGCCCGGTGAAGAAATACTGCGTGTTCCCGTTCGCGCCGCCATATTGAATGTTCGAGCTGAGCGTGCCGTGGCTGCCGCCATAGATGCCTACCTCGCCCGATGGCTGGGCCGTGCCCGTGCGCGTTTGGATATCCACGACGCCTGCCGTGCGAAGCCCGTATTGCGCGGGCAGCGCTCCGGTCAAAACCGCCATGTTGCCAACGATGCTGGTTTCGAGGACCTGCCCGAAACCCGAGACGCCATCGGGGAGCTGAATTCCGTTGATCCGGTACTGAATATTGCCGTGCTCGTCCCGGATGTGAATTCCGCCGTTTATCGCGGAGTCCTGATAGACGCCGGGCGCTTGCAGGAGCACCTTGTCCAGAGGCGCATTGTCGCCTTGCGGCAGCGCCTGGATATCCTGCCGGCTCAGATCGTAGCTGTTCGCGCCAGTCTTGGGCATGAGGCCCTCCCGCGCGGCGTCGAGCTTGACCGCGCTTTGAAGCGCAGCCGCCGTTTCCGCGGAAACCACGCCGGCCGCTGGCGCAGCCTTCGCTTTTCCGCCGCTCCTGGGGGCGGCGGCCCGGCGCTTCGCCGGCTCGCTTGGCGTGACGATAATCTTGACCGTGGGCAATTCAACCGCGGCACCGCTGCTGCCTTGCGCCGGGGTCTGCGGTTCCTGTTGCGCAGCCTCCGGGACTGTTGGGGCCGGGGCCTGCTGGGCCAAACCTGGCGTGGCCAGCATCAAGAGCGGCAAGACACCGCACGAACACGAACGCATTTCCAACCCCCCTCCGATGCCACCCGATATGTTATAACATTACATATAGGTTTCAGGCAGGCAAGCCGGCGGAACGCAAAAAATGGGGACGGCGCTGCATGCGCTTGCGGCTGTGGCGCCGAACGGTGGGTTGAACAGGGGTCAACTCGTATCGCCCGCTCCTTCTCCCGGCAGCGCCAAAGTCAGCGCGCATGCGCCGCAGCCGCTGCGCCGGTTGTGCTCCGGGCGGCGCGCGGCACGATGACCGCAAGCGCCAGCGCGGCGGCGATTGCGATACCGATTGCGCTGCCCACTTGCAGCCAGCGGTCAGGCCGGAACACCCCGCAATAAACGATGACCGAGAACAGCGGCAGGTCGAGGAAGTGAGCGAACTGCCCCGCTAAGCTCCGGGCGCCGTTGCGCTTCTCCTCAGTCAGCGGTTCATCCTCGGGCAAGGCTCGCGTAATCCGGAGCGTTCGCCGGAATTGAATGCGTGTGACGGTGTTTCCCTCGATGAATTCGAACAGAAACAGGCCCCACATGCCAACCAGCCACGGGGCATCGAAATAGCCCAATCCAAGCTTGTAGATTAACAGAGGGCCGGTCGCCATCATCGTGAGCGCCCCCGGCAAGACCAGGAAATCGTAGAGGGTCGCCGTATACAAAGACGCCTCCGCGAAGGCTACGGTCCGGGTGGCGCTGTATCCCCGCCACTCCGAAACGAAGACCCCCAGCAAGCCGCCTCCAAGGAAAATGAAGCCCATAATGTGCAAGTAACGCAGCACTTGGTAGCTATCCATGGGTGTTCCCCTGAGATTGTTGTTAGCGGGGCAGCGGCAAGAACTTGAACATGACGCTACTCCTTGTTTTCGTGGCCGTCTGCGAGGCGGCGGCGGAGCGCTTCCGCCAAAGCCGCCGCTGCCTCAATCGACGCCGGATCGAGCCCTTCGGCTATCTTGTTTGCCCAAGCCGCCTGCCTCCGGTTCACTTCGTCCAGCGACGAGCGCCCCTTCGCGGTGAGGCCGGCGAGCTTGGCCCGCCTGTGATGCGGGTTGTCTGAAAACTCGACGAAGCCTTCGCGGGCCAACTCGTCAGCAACGCGCTGCACCGCCTGCCGGGTCAGGCCCATGTTGCGGGCGATATGAGCAACCGGGAGCGGGCCGCCGTCGATGGCGCCCATCACCTGCCAGCGCGCACTGGTCAGGCCGAGGCTAGCGCACAGCTTGTCGCCCGCCGCGAGCAGGGCGCCGTTCATCCGGAAGGTTTCGATAATCAGCGTGGTGAAGGCCGAGCCGGCAGGGGTGTGAGGCGTGTCGTTCATCCGGGCTATCCGCTTTAATGACAACATGATGTCGTATTGACTGCTGGTTGTCAAGTTGCGATGTTAAGACTTATTGTGGTACCAGTTTCGCCTTGGTGGTGTTGCAGGTGGTGCCGCTTGTTCAGCGAGGTGCCGCCCGCGCGGTCAGGAGAAAGAGTTTTATGTCAGCCCAAGAACGCATGATCCGCCTTTACGACAGCGCACTCGGCAGCAAGGATTACCGGCATTATTTCGAGGACAGCGGCTTCTATAATTTCGGGCTTTGGGACGGTGGCGCGAGGACGCAGCGCGAGGCCAGCGAAGCGCTCATCGATGAACTGACCGGCAGGATCAAGATCAAGGGCGGGCGCATCCTGGATGTGGCCTGCGGACCGGGTGCCACCACGCGGCATCTGATGCGCAGCTACGAGCCCGCGAATATCGCGGCGATCAACATATCGGAAGCGCAACTCGAAGCCGCCCGCAGCCGCGCGCCCGGCTGCACATTCCTGCGCATGGACGCGGCGAGGCTCGCCTTTCCCGACGCGCATTTCGATGCGGTGATGTGCGTCGAGGCGGCGTTTCATTTCAATACGCGCGGCGCGTTCCTTCGTGAGGTCCTGCGCGTGCTCAAGCCCGGCGGATCGATCGTGCTGACCGACATGCTGTTCCGCAGCTTCATGAAGCCCATCGGCGATTTCGGCCAAGTGCCGCGCGCGAACTTCGTGCCTGACATCGCGAGCTACCGGGCGGAATTCGAGGCCGCCGGCTTCGAGAGCGTGGATGTGCTGGATGCGACTGAAGCCTGCTTGCGCGGGTTCGAGCGGCACCTCGCGCGCTGGCCGCTGTCCGAGCACCGCAACGGGCGCATGGGGCTTGCCAAGGCTATCGCCGCGTCGGCGATCAGCCGCGGCATCGGGCAATATTTCCGCATCGTTTGCAAAGCCTACTTGATCGCCTCCGCCAGAAAGCCCGCGCTTGCGGCCGCGCAGGCACAGGCCGCCTGATACCAGGCTGGTTCATAACGGCAATAAGTTTGG
The DNA here is from genome assembly GCA_963760455.1 of uncultured Alphaproteobacteria bacterium. Taxonomy (GTDB): domain Bacteria; phylum Pseudomonadota; class Alphaproteobacteria; order Rhizobiales; family Rhodomicrobiaceae; genus Rhodomicrobium. The sequence goes on along the minus strand of CAVXDM010000041.1, from coordinate 115,169 downwards.
ACCGTCCCCGGAAACCTCCTAGTCCGTCATCGCGAGGCGGCCTCCGGCCGCCGTGGCGATCCAGAATTAGCGTTGTAATTCAGGCCTCTGGATTGCTTCGGGGCTTCGCACCTCGCAATGACGGAAGCGGTCAAGACTTATGGCCGTTGGTGTTACTCGGTAGCGTCATCCCGGAAATGCCGCAGGCATTATCCGGGACCGTTGCGGACGCTTCGGCGCCTGCCCCTGCGGCAAGCCGCCCTGTGATAGATTGACGCGAAAGCCGCCCGCACGGCTACAAGCCAAAAATCCTCAAGCGTATAATGACATGCAGGATTGGGCGGGGGTTCCGGTAGGGGCGGCACCATGCTGATAGATTGGGAACAGGCGGGCGCCGCGCGTGCGTTCGAAATCTGGGTGCCCGATGTGATCGAGGCCAAGGAGTTTTACTGGCACGTTTTCGGTGCGCGGGAGGTGTCCCGGCAGATGACCGCCGAGGGCAAGCCGGTGCGGCTGGGCCTCGCCTTCGGACGCATCCAGTTCACGATTTCCTCCGGCGAGGGCGATGAGGAGGACCGGCCGCGGCTCTCGCTTCTTGCCGCCGATCTCGGGGTTCCGTTCGTCGCGATCATGATCCACGTCGAAGACCTGGATCGCATGGCCTACGAGGCCGAGAGGAACGGCGCTCAGGTCAGTGCGCCGCACGAATCGGGAGACATCGTCGTTTTCACCGATCCGTTCGGCAGCCATTGGGTATTGAAGCGGCGCGAGGCGGTGGAGGAAGCCGAGTTCCAGTTCTCCCACCATCAGTGCAATCCGAAGACCCGGCATTAGTACGCTGGCCATAAGTTTTTACCGTTCCGCAGCCTCATCCGTCATCGCGAGGCGGCCTCCGGCCGCCGCGGCGATCCAGAACTAACGCCGCGTTTCCGGCCTCTGGATTGCTTCGGGGTTTGCCCCTAGAAAGAAAGAGATCAGCGCGTAGCTGCAGCGGCGCTGAGCGGTTTCATCCAGAAGGGCCGGCCGCCCCGGCCGGTGTGAAACTCGCAATGACGCAAGCGCCGCCGGTTTTAGTTCGCGCCTGCTGGATAGAACTCGCCGGTCAGTGAAGCCGCCTCCCAAGGCGTTTGCCCGCCCTGCGTTTTTTCGGCGACGGCGGTGCGCACCTTCTTGAACACGTCCTCGATCTTCAGCCCGCGCTCGGCAATCGCGAGCGCCAGCGCCGCCGTGTAAGGACTATTGCCGCCCGCGGGCGCATCCGGCGCCACCGCTCCGGGCGCGGCGGAGAATGCAATCAGGCTGCCGCTCGACGCTTCCACCTTCGCAAGTCCGCTACCGGTGCCTCGCGCGTAGCCGAAGGGATTGCCGCGGCAAGCGTCAAGCACGACGATGGCGGTGCGCGCCTCGGTATTCTGCAGCACGTTCACAATCGCGGAGAGACCCAGCCCATCGATAAAGACGCCGCGTTCGTCCTCGATCTGCTCGTCCACCGGGATGAGATAGTTCTCTCCGCCCATCTGCACGGCATGGCCTGCATAGAAGACGAAGGCCGCGCTTTCTTTCCCGCGCTCGCGCACCACGTCGGCAAAGTCCAAGAGCGCGTGCTTCATTGTGCGTTGGCTTGCGTTGTAGAAGCCGAAGACCTCAAAGCCTGCCGCTTTCAGCTTTTCGGCCATCAGCTTCGCATCGCTTACGGAATTGGCGAGCGATGAGTGCCGGTAGCCAGAATTTCCGATGACGAGCGCAAGCTTGGTTTTCGCTTCCTCCGCGAAAGCAGCACCCGCCGTAAGTAAAACTAAAAAGCAAGCTAGAATGCGAGCAAGTGTCATGCTGGGGTCTCCTCTGCCTGCTGCATACCTATATATTTGTGCAAAAATAAGAACGAAAACACAGCAAACTTAAGCTTTGTTTCAACTAAAATTGATCTGACCATCGATTTCAGGCCCGGCCGGGTTGGAGGAGCTCCTCCCGCCGTCCCGGAAGGGCGCCTTGCAATATCAGCCGCCGTAAGCCTTGACCGTTTTCCGGCTCTGCGACGGCGAACGAACCGCGCAAGCGGACTTGATGTCACTCCGGCTGCCGGGTCAGGAGGGCGATGTAGAACCCGTCGGTTCCATGCTGCGCCGGGGTCAGGAGCAAACCCGGCTTGCCCGCCTGGAGCCGGTTCTGGAGGGGCTGCGAGAGCGTGCCCTCGGCGCGCGCCGCTACGTCGAGCGCGGTAAAGCGGGTGTCGCTTTCGAGAAACGCTTCGATCTGCTGATCGTTTTCCTGCGGCAGGAGCGAGCAGGTCACGTAGGCCAGCGTACCGCCCGGCTTTACGAGTGGCGCCGCCGCGTCGAGTAGCGCGCGCTGCTGCGCCTGCCGCTCAAGAAGCTGCACCGGGGTCAGCCGCCATTTCGCATCCGGCCGCCGCCGCCACACGCCGGTCCCGCTGCAAGGTGCATCGACGAGCACGATGTCCATCCGCCCTTCGAACCCGGAGAGCGTATCGGCATCGCCGGGCGGCAGCGTCTGCACGTTCCGGGCGCCCGCGCGCTTCAGCCGCTCGAAGATGGGCCGGAAACGGATCGGATCGGCGTCGTAAGCGTAGATCTGCCCCGTGTTCTGCATTTGCGCGGCCATGGCGAGCGTCTTCCCGCCAGCGCCCGCGCAGATGTCCGCCACCTGCATGCGCGGGCCGGCGCCGGCGAGCAGCGCCGCGATCTGGCTGCCTTCGTCCTGAATCTCGAACCAGCCGCGGCCATGGCCGGGCTCGGCCTCGATCTTCGGGCTGCGCGAGCCGCCTTCGCGCGGGGGCAGCCGGACGCCAAGCGGCGAATAAGGCGTTTCCACAGCGCCATGGCGCTCAAGCGCTTTCAGAACCTTCTCGCGCGTCGCCTTCAGGCTGTTGACGCGCAGGTCGGCCGGCGCCCGCTGCGCCAGGGCCTGGCCCTCGGCAATCGCGCCCTCGCCGAACGCTTCGGAAAACGGCTCCTGCAGCCATTCGGGATAATCGCCCTGCACCCACGCCGGCGCGCCCGAAAGGTCCGCATTGGCGAGCCCCTTCTCCTCGCCGGGCGTGAGCGGCTCCGGGCAGAAGCGCTCGCCCGAGCAAAGTGCCCCGATCTCGTCCGGCGCCATGTCCCAGGAATGGCGCAAGGCCGCCAGCGCGATGGAGCGCGGCCCCTCGCTGCCCATGAGATAGGAGAGGGACTGCTTGCGGCGCAGGCTGTCGAACACGAGGTTGCCGGCCCAGGCGCGATCCGCCGAGCCCGCAAAGCGATGCGCGCGGCCCCAGTCGGCAAGCACCACCGAGGCCGCCCGTCCGCGCGCGCCGATCTCACCAAGAATCTCTATGGCTGCCTGAAGCCTCGCACCGGGCTGCATATTATATCGCTGCGCCGCTAGCTATTGTGCGTCGGGTAGTTTGGCGACTCGCGCGTGATCGTGACGTCGTGCGTATGGCTTTCGCGAAGGCCTGCGTTAGTGATTTGTATGAACTCGGCTTTTTCATGCAGCTCCGCAATCGTGTGCGACCCCGTGTAGCCCATGGCGGCGCGCAGGCCGCCCACGAGCTGATGCAGTACCCCTGAGACGGGGCCTTTGTAAGGCACTTGCCCCTCGACGCCTTCCGGCACGAGCTTGAGCGGATCGGCGACCTCGCCCTGGAAATAGCGGTCGGCGGAGCCGCGCGCCATGGCACCGAGCGATCCCATGCCGCGATAGGATTTATACGAGCGGCCTTGATAAAGATAGACCTCGCCCGGGCTTTCATCCGTGCCCGCGAGCAGTGAGCCGATCATGACGCAGGCAGCTCCGCCCGCGATGGCCTTGGCGATGTCGCCCGAATATTTGATGCCGCCATCGGCGATGACCGTGATGCCCTGGCTCGCAGCCGCCTCGGCCGCCTCGCTCACGGCGGTGAGCTGCGGCACGCCAATGCCCGCCACCACGCGCGTCGTGCAGATCGAACCCGGCCCGATGCCAACCTTCACGGCATCGGCGCCTGCGTCGATCAGCGCCTTCGTCCCATCCGCGGTTGCGACGTTGCCCGCGATCACCTGCACCGCGTTGGAGGCGCGCTTGATACGCCGCACCGCGTCCAGCACGCGCTCGGAATGCCCGTGCGCCGTATCGACCACGATCAGGTCCACGCCCGCGTCGATCAAATACTCGCTGCGGCGGAAGCCTTCATCGCCGACGGAGGTTGCCGCGGCCACGCACAGCCGCCCCTGCTCGTCCTTGCAGGCCAGCGGGTGCATCGCCGCTTTCTCGATATCCTTGACGGTGATGAGCCCGACGCAGCGGTAGCTCTCGTCAACCACCAGCAGCTTTTCGATCCGGTATTTATGCAGAAGCCGCTTCGCCTCCTCGCGGTCGATGTTCTCGCGAACCGTGATAAGGTTCTCTTTGGTCATCAGTTCGAAGACCGGCTGGCCGAAGTCGGTCGCAAAGCGCACGTCGCGGTTGGTCAGGATGCCCACGAGCTTGCCCTGTCCGCTGCCCGCCGCGTGCTCGACCACTGGAATCCCCGAAATGCGATGGCTTTTCATGAGCGTCAGCGCTTCCTTGAGCGTGGCGCCGGGCGCGATGGTCACAGGGTTAACGACCATGCCGGATTCGAACTTCTTGACCTGCCGGATGTGCTGGGCCTGTATCTCGGGCTCAAGGTTCTTATGGATCACGCCGATGCCGCCCGCCTGCGCCATGGCGATGGCCAGCGGCCCTTCGGTGACGGTATCCATCGCGGCAGAGATGATCGGAATGTTCAACCTTATGCTTTTCGTGAGGCTCGTGGTGACGTCCACCTCGGATGGCAGCACATTCGAATGGCTAGGCTGCAAAAGCACATCGTCGAAGGTAAGCCCCGTCTTTTGCCGGATGATGGCCATTTCGAGTTTCCTTGAGGCGCCTGAGCGCGCGCCGTTGCCGTGGGGTTTTTTTGGGGTTTATCACCCCTTTCCCGATCTGTAAAATGTGGCTTGAACGTTATCCTGTCTAGCCTTGGTATGAGGGGCCGGGTATCCAGAGTTTCCCCGAAGCATATTGAGCGCACGGCTCCGGGGGTGGCGTGCATCCAACGCGCGTTTAATGGTGCGCAATCGTCATCGCGAGGCGGCTTCCGCCGCTGTGGCGATCCAGGAGACCGGCATTGCGCTCGTGTCTCCGGCTCCTGGATTGCTTCGCTTCGCTCGCAATGATCGGCGGTTTTAACGGCGAAGGACTGAGAGTTCCCGCTTGGGTCAGGGAATGGGAATGGAACTGTTTGAACTAACTGACGACTTGATGCTGTACGGCCAGATCGGCCCCGATGCGATTCCGATGCTGGCGGAGCAGGGCATTCGCGGCATCGTCTGCAACCGCTTCGACGGCGAGGAGGCAGGCCAGCCCGATTTTCCCTCGGTCGAACGGGCCGCGGCGGCGCACGGCATTAAGGCGGTCTACCTGCCCGTGCTGCAGCCGCCGCAGCCGATTTCGGATGAGCAGGGCTTCGCTTTTGGGGAGGTGCTCGCAACGCTGCCGAAGCCGGCGCTTGCCTATTGCCGCACGGGCTCGCGCTCCGTGATCCTGTGGGGGCTGAGCCAGGCCAGGAGCCTGCCGTTCAAGGAGATCGTGATCGCGGGGATGGGCGCGGGCTACGACCTGACGGGATGGGTGCCGCGCTTCCAGCAGCTCTACAAGCCGCAGCCTTGACGCGTTCGCGCCGTCCCGGGGATGCCAGCGGCGTGATCCGGGCGGCAATGATCCGGGGTCGTCACAAATGCTCGCATCTGTTACGATCTCATACCGGCCGTCATAGGCCTTGGTCTGCGGCACTGGCCGTCATCGCGAGGCGGCGGCATTCAGCCGCGGCGGCGATTTAGATGCAACGGCGCTGGCGCATGTGGCTTCTGGATTGCTTCGCTTCGCTCGCAATGATGGTGAACAATATGACCTCCACGGCTCCAGATTTCGACGACGCATTCCGGGCGAAATTCGCCGAGCTTTTGCTCTGGCGGCGCGACGTCCGCCATTTCGAGACCCGGCCGCTCCCCGAAGGCTGCATCGAGCGCCTGCTGGGGCTGGCGTGCCTGGCGCCTTCGGTCGGGCTTTCCGAGCCGTGGCGCTTCGTGCTCGTGGACGCGCCCGAAAAGCGTAAGGCCGTGCGCGACAATTTCCTGGCCGCCAACGCCGAGGCCTTCGCCACCTATGACGCCGGCCGCGCCAAGATCTACGCGCAGCTCAAGCTCGCGGGGCTCGACGACGCGCCCGTGCAACTTGGCGTCTTCGCCGAGCCGGACCCGGAGCAAGGCGCGCGCCTCGGCCGCCGCACCATGCCCGAAACCGTGTGCTATTCCGCCGTCACCGCGATCTTCACGCTGTGGCTCGCCGCGCGCGCGGAGGGCATCGGCATGGGCTGGGTGTCCATCCTCGATCCGGAGCCGCTCAACCGCGATCTCGGCGTGCCGGAACACTGGCAGTTCATCGGCTATTTCTGCATCGGCTACCCGGCGCAGATGCGCGATACGCCCGAGCTTGAGCAAATGCACTGGGAGAAGCGCGCGGACCCGGCCTCGCTGATCTTCCGGCGCTGAAGGCGGACACCGAGGCGCCGCCGGGGCGGGAATGGCCGCGTGAATGGCGCGGCTGAGTGTTTGTGAATGCTGGCCAGCGCCCCGCGATTGCGGATGCAGCATATGGGGCAGGCCCCGCGGGGCGTACCAGTTTTCTTCAGCGGCGAGGCATTTCGGGCCAGAGCGCGGACGGGTTCGCCTTGAGATACGCGCCAAAGGCCCGGTCCGACTCCATGATGTGGTGGTAGAGCCAGTTCTTCAGGAAATCCAGAACCTGCGCCGGCGGCACCGCTTCCCCCGTGTGGAACGCCGCATAGATTTCCGTGACCTTGGTGCCCAAGGCCACATGCTGCTGGCGGTGCCTTTCATAGCCGGGATAGTTCGAGCGCTGAAACAGCTCCTCCTCATGGCTGAAGTGATAGGACGCGTAGTGGATCAGCCCTTCCAGGACTCCGCCCAGCACGCCCTGGCCAACGCCCCCTTCGACAGCGCTGTTCAACTCGTTGAGCAGCACCAGGAGCCTCTTGTGCTCGTTGTCGATTTGCACGATGCCCACGCTTAACTTATCCGACCATTCTATAAGGGGCGCGGCTTTCGGGCCTCCCTTGATAGAAAGCTTCGCAAACGCCGACGCCGCGGGGTTCTCGCCCACGTGCTCCTGCATGGCGCGCGCGAGCATATCGAAGATTTCCGACCAGGCCCGGCCGATCTCGTCATTGTAATCGTCTCCGAGCAGGCGCCAGATGGCGTAAAGCACCGCATCGCGCATATGGGCGTACTGCTCGGGGCGCACGCCGTAGGTCATTTCATGGCGGGCGCCCAGCGATCCGATGCCGGGAATGACGACTTGCCCGCCCTTGCCAGTTACCGGCAGGAAGTGCTGCGACCGCGTCCTGAGGCGGACGGCCTCGCCGAAAAGACGCGCCATCTTCAGCTTCTGCTCATCCATGTCGCCTTTGAAGAGGCGCCGCGAACTGGGGTCGATTTCGAACAACCTCTCGAAAATCGCGCTTCCCAGCTCGTAAAGGCGGTTCTCAAGCTTCGCGTAGCTTTGGGCCAATAACCGCGTTTGTTCAGGTGTCATTGTTCGGTTGCCCCTTGGAGCTTCCCCTGCATCGGTGCCATCTCTGCGAACCGGAACGCTGCAACATGCTCCATCTGTCCCAACGGGCAGCCCCGTCCATGGTTCTGCACGCACTGGACGTTCAAGGTAGCGCGACCTGCCGGCAACTAACAAGAGCCTTTTTTGCTATGTAGACTATGCTTTTAGATATCTCCCGAAGTGCAGCGTGGTACGCCGCTAACTACTCAAATCGCAGTCTTAGTTTAGATGCCATTTAATCGGTTTGTGCCTGGAACTATTGTATTGGGGGGATGGAGCAGGCTTGGGACGCAATCGTCGCCGGATTGGGCATCGGCGCTTAATGGCGGGCGCGCGGGCGGCATTAGGCGTGAAGCGATCAAAACCAATGACGTGGGAGCTACTCCCCGCGCGATAGCAGGTAATTCTCCGCATCCCGCCCTTTGACGAACTGCGGCTCCTGGTCGAAGCCCATCGGCTTGGCCAGTTCCTCCACCCGCGCCCGCACATAATCGCGCAAGACTTCCGCGCGCACCTCGCCGGCCTTGTCCTTCGCCTTGCCCTTGATACCCTCGACGAGCGCATGGGTGAACAGCCCCCCGCCGAGGTCGCCCCGCTCCAGCGCGTCCTGGTCCCAGCGCGCGGCGGCGTAGACGACGATGTTCTGCTCATGCGCGTCGTTGGTGAGGCGTTGGCTGTAGCGGTTGCCCGAGCGGCAGGTGTCGAGGAACAGGAAGCGGCGGCCGTTCGTCCCTTCGAGCACGCTCTGGAACTGCGCCCAGGGCACGGCGGTGGATTTACGCAGCCGCCCGTTGGCAAATTCCGCATCGGTGGGCACGAAATAGTAGTCCTGGTCTTCGTGGAAGCCGTGGCCGGAAACGAACAGAAGGATGGTGTCGTTGGGCTGCGAGCCGCGCAATTCGTCAAGCGCATCGACGATGCTGGCCGCCTTTGGCTCGCCGTTCTTGCCGCCATTCACCAGCACGGTGCTGACGGTGCTCCGATGCAGCGGCCCGAGCCGCGCGGCCATGGCGTTCGCGAAGGCGGTGGCGTCGGATACGGCGGCGGAGAGGTCGCAGCCTTTTGGCGTCTTGCCGTCGAGTTCGCGGCAGGCCATGCCGAGGCCGGGATATTTGTCCACGCCGATGGCCAGGATGCGCAGCGTGCCGCGCTTGTCGAGCGCACCTTCGCCTTGGCTGTCCACGGCGACTTCGGCCGAGGTCTCGCCGGAGCCGTTGACCGCGACGGCGCGGATCAGGTTGCGGCCCTTGGCGAGCGGCACCGTGAATGCCAGCGGGCCGGGCTTGAAGCCGGGGCCATCCTCGGGCTGGCGCGCGTCCACCTGCATGCCGTTGACATAGAGGCGGATGAGGTTCACCGGGTCGGGCGTCTCCTCCAGCGCGAGTTCGAGCTGCGCGGTTCCGCCGGCGAGCGTGGCGTTGGCGGCGGGCGAGACGATGCGGAAGCGCGGCACGGGCTTTGCCAGCAGGTCGCTCAGCTTGAAGTTCGTGCCGGCCGACTGCCGCACCGCCTCCTCGGCGCTAGCGAGCTGGATGGCCTTGGCGACAATATCCGGCCGGTTCAGCGATTTACGGAGCTGGGCGGCGGTGACGTATTCGGCGGCGTTCTCCGGGCCACGGTTGATCTGCCAGCCGATCAGCGCGGCGCCGGCGGGAGAAGCGGCGAAGTAGCCCTGCGGCGTCAACATTACCCATTCGCCGTCCGCGCCCCGGAAGATCGTGACCAGCAACTCGCGGGTCTTGAGGTTCCAGAGCCGCACCGTTTGGTCGTGCGGCGCCGGAGACGAGATAGCGGCCATCGGGCGAGGCCGCGACGGCCCAGACATCGCCCTCGTGGCCGGCGAAAGTGCCGAGCTTCTTGCCGGCGCGGTCATAGGCGGCGAGCGAAGCCATTAGCCGCCGCCGGAGACGATGGTCTCGCCATCGGGGTGAAGCTGTAGGAGCGGTGGGCATAGCCATCGTTTGAGCCGCGCTCGACGGAGAGCCACCAGTCCGCCGTCCTGCTTGATGTCGAGGATAGCATCGTAACCATAATTGCCGCCCTTGCGGTGCCGCAAGGACCAGCCGTTCGAAGCTCCGCACCTGGCACGGAGGAAGGTGCCTCCGCGCCGTCCGCCACCGGCCCGGTGAGCAGCGCCGCATCTGCGCAAGGCAGCCTCAAGGCGTATTCAAGGGGCCGCGATCAGTTGGACTTGACTGCGCCCAGGACTGCATTCGTACCCCACCCGATCCGCCGCCCGTCGCGCCGAGACCGGCGGCAAAGACCGCCCGCCCGCTGCCGCCGAGCGTCAGGCCTGGCCGTTTCAGCGCCGCAGGCGGCGCTCGCCTGTCTTCCAGCTCCCAGATGTGGATTTCCTTGATTGTTCCGCCGCCGGTCGCTGCCCAGCGCGCCATCGGTGGCTGATGGCGGAGGCGAACACGCTGTTGTCATGGCCACGATAGGTGACGGTCTCGCGGCCGCTAGCGAGGTCGTAGATCGTGGTTATCAGCGCGGTCCTTTCGTCCGCCGCAGGTCGAAAGCAGCAGTCGCTGCCATCTGGGCTAAAGGTGAGGCGCCCACCGCATCTGCAATCTGCTGCGCGAGAACTTTGTGGAAGGCACCCGTATTCCCGTCCCAGAGCCGGATTTCGCCCGTCACGTCCCCCGAGGCGATGCGTGCCATCCTTGGGCAACGGCAAGGCTTCGCACCTTATCGCCATGCCCCGTCATACGCGCCATAGAGCGCCATCCGCGACCGCCACAGCCGTAGAGTCATGGTCGAATGAACCCGTCACCGCCCGCGCGCCATCGGGTGTGAAGCCCACCGCGTAGATATGGTCCGCGATGGCCCTTGAGGCGGTGCAGCGCTCTGGCTGCGCGACATCCCAGACGATGGCAGTCATTGTCGTCGCTGCCCGAAATCAGATGGCGGCCATCGGGCGAAAAGGCGAGGCCGAGAACGGCATTTTCATGCCCCTTGAGCAGCGTCACCAGCCTGCCGCTCGCGAAGTCATAGAGGCGGATAGCAATCCGCGGCTGAATGCCATCGTGATTCGCGTAGGTGGCCCCCCACCGCGAGCCAGTTGCCATCGGGCGACAGCGCCATGGCGTACATTATGCCCTCCTGACCCGGCGCCGCTTCGCCCGAGGATGGTGCGCACCGTCTTGCCCGTGGCCAGTCCCACACCCGGATGGTCTTATCGTCCGATGCCGAGACGAGCTGCCTCCCGTCCGGCGTGAAGGCGAGGCCGCTGATCAGCGCCATATGCCCGCCGGTGTCGAGCATCGGGATGGGCGCATCCTCCGCCGCTTTCGGCGCCACAGGCCGCGCGCCCAGCTTCACCGCCAGCCGCTTCTCGCGCCCCGCCCGCTGGATGGCGAGCCGGATTTCCGCCCCCGCCGCCTTCTTGGCGACCGCCTCGATCGAACGCCTTGACGTTTTCGATCTCCACCCCGTCGAGCGTAACGCAGGACATCGCCCGCCTGCACCCCCGCCGCCTCCGCCGGACCGCCCGGCGCCGGCTTCACCACCTTCGCCCCGCGCGGGGCCTCCCAGCCCAGCGCGTCCGCCTCCGCCTTGGTGAGATCGGCAAGCTCCACGCCGAGCCAGCCGCCGCCCGCACCTTCCGCGCGCGCCAGCCCCGCCGCCAGCATCAACCCCGCAAACAGCAATGCAACGAACCGCATGGTGCCCCCACCGCAGGCTTACACTTTCAAGTTTGGTCGCCATCTGCAGCTTCGCGCTACGTGAGCATGCAAAGTTCCCGCGAAGCTGCGTTCGCCGCTCATCGCGAGGCGGCCTCTCGGCTTCGCCGCGGCGATCCAGGCACCGGCACTCCGCTTGCTGCACCCTGAATTGCTTCGGGGCGCAGCCCCTCGCAATGGCGAAAACCGCCAAGATCTTGCCAGAATAGATACCTCGCACAAAATTTGCGGCGAGGCGTGGCGGTTCTGTGACGCGGACGGCGGCAGCGGCCAAATGCGGCGCATCGCGAGTGTTAAGAAACCGTTCCCCCCGTAAGGTGCCCCGGTATCCTTAATGACGGCGTGGTAAACGCGAGGCGCGCCATGTCTCCCGCGCGCCGCTTTTTGCGTTTTTTTCCGCGTTTTGGGCCGATTTCTGCGTTTCAGAAATCCCGTTAAATATGTTCACAGATCGCAGCTTAACCGAAACCGTCCGCATTTTCTTATTCACTCATCAATGCGTTACACAAAACTTCCGGCGCGTAACTTTCGGTAAAGGCGCCTGTGCTAAATTATATCAAATTCGAACGGCACGGCGCCGCGAGATTTCCGGGGGTGGCGGACACCTCCCAAACTCCTATATGATCGCTCCACGCGATGCCTCGCGCGGAACAAGGAGTCTATGCCGCCATGCTGACCGAAGCCGAACACAACGAGGACGCGCTCGCATCCGGTTTCCGGATCGCCGCGATCCGGGGCGCTTCGACCGCCGAAATCCAGGTGCTGCTCGCGCGCTTCGCCGAGCGGCGCATCGAGGAAGGCTTGGCGGTAGCGGGCGTCATCGAGGAGCCGGCGGGCGGTGTGGACTGCGGCATTTGCGACTCGCTCGTTTTGCGCGACACGGCCGGCAGCACCATCATTCCGATTACGCAGAACCTCGGGCCGGGCTCGCACGCCTGCAAGCTCGACTCCGCTGGGCTCGCCGCCGGCTGCCAGGCCGTGATCGCTGCCATCGAACAGGGCGCCAACGTCGTGGTGCTGAGCAAGTTCGGCAAGGTCGAGGCCGAGGGCGGCGGGCTGCTGGACGCCTTCCAGGCGGCGGCAGTGGCGGGCGTGCCCTGCGTCGCCGGCGTCAAGCCTGCCTTCGCCGAGCCGTTCCTGGAGTACGCCGGCGGCTATTCGCAATGGGTCGAGCCGGACGAGGCCGCGCTCGAACGCTGGTGGGCCGGCCGCGATGAGGCTTGAGCGCGCTTTAAGCGTCACCCGCCAGCCCGTGCCTGACCAGTATAAGCACGGCCAAGAGCGGTCACGAGGACAGCGCACACGGTCGCGATGCCGCGCATCACCTTGTTATTCGTGCCCCATATCCACGCCGCTGCTGTAAGGAGATCAAGGATAACGAATAGGCCAATCATGTCGTTGGCATCAAGGCCAATTATATTAAACAATGAATCGACTATAGCCGCCATGAAAAAGGCAATGGCGAAACCGCCTGCTATTTGGCCAATAGTCGATAGTTTACTCCGGTTTTCGCGGTTGTTTTTGCGGGCAGCCCATCGCCTTCCTCCCGGACGTAGCAGACATACGTGGCTCCGCCGCCCTCCGCCTCGAAGTCGACCCGGTCATCGGGCCGAGGCTGCGCCGTTCTTGCCAATCGGCCTTCTTGAACGGGAACAACTTGCCATCCTCCGTCTTGATAATGCCGGTTGCGCTCTTGGGATCGTAATTGAGGATGATGCCGTCCATGCTGGCCGCCTTGCTGGTGCGTTGAACCCGAGGCCGAAACGCAGCCGACCATATCAGCGCGCTTGCCCGCGCTCAAGGTGCCGAATTTTTCCTCACGAATCAGTCGATACTGCCAGTACAGGGCAATTAGACTGGAGATATCGATGCGGTTCGAGCTTGGCAGCCAGGTGAAGTGGAAGAACGCAAGCCAGATACGCTTAGGTTACACACCAAGGGACATTGGGCGGGTTGTAGGCGTACATCGAATACGCAACCCAAGATTTAGAACTCGATGTGGAGTTTGGCGATGGCGAGGTCTTGCACGGTGCCGTGGGAGACTGGTTCGAGCCGGTGGAATACGCGGCTGACGAGGACTGAAGCAACCGGCGCATGCGGCCGGCGGAAGCCATCCCAGGCGTCCCGCCCCTCACCCTGTCCCTCTCCCCATGGGAGAGGGAATGCCTTCACAACGGGCGCAGCCGGCCTCCCTCTCCCATGCGGGAGAGGGCTGGGGTGAGGGGGCGCGAGCTACCTATAGTCCACAACCTCTAAACCGCCTCGGCCGAGGCCATATAATTCATGCTCAAATCCGTTTCCGACAGGTTCCACCCTCCCCTTAACGGATTGAACACAATGCCACCAAAGGACAGCCGCTGAAACCCGGCCACGCCAAGCGCCGCCTCCAGTTCTTCAGGCTTTATGAACTTTTTCCAATCATGAGTACCGGGAGGAACGAGCCCAAGCACGCGCTCCGCCGCAAGATACGGCGAGGCCGTAGGATTTGGCGGTGCGGTTCAGAGTGGAAAGTATGAGAAGGCCGCCCGGCTTGCACAGGCTCCGGCAGGTCATCAAAAAGGAGCCCAGGTCCGCCACATGCTCCACCACCTCCGAGGCCACTACCGCGTCGAACGTCAGCCCTTCGCGCGCGATATCCTCCGCCGTGGCGGTGCGGTAGGCGATGGAGAGGCCCGCACCCTGCGCATGCGCCCTCGCGACCCCGGCGGACTCCTCGATAGGGTCGATGCCGGTCACCGCCGCGCCCAGCCGCGTCATTGGCTCGGAAAGAATTCCGCCGCCGCAGCCGATATCGATCACGGAGAGCCCTTCGAGCGGCCGGAAGCTCGTCCTCTGCTCCCCACGCCAGCGCTTAACCTCTTCAACTATAAAGGCAAGCCGCGCCGGGTTGATCGCATGCAACGCGCGCGAGCCGGCCCCGCTCGTCCCACCACTCGCCGGCCATACTCTCGAAGCGGCGCAATTCTTCTTCGTCCAAGGATGGACTCCGCCGTGTTTCTGCCTCAATCTCCATCGATGGCCTTCCTGTTTTCGCGGTGACGCCAACGCTGCCAGCGGCTTCTTAACTCCACTCTTGCCAGCATAGCTACACAAATGCTCCTCGTGATGAAGTTTGGCGGAACGTCCGTCGCCGATATCGAACGTATCCGGAATTCCGCCCGGCATGTGAAGCGCGAGGTGGATGCGGGCAACCGGGTCGCCGTCGCCGTCTCCGCCATGGCCGGGCACACCAACCAGCTCGTCTCCTGGACGCGCGAGGCCCATCCGCAGTACGACCCGCGCGAATACGACGCCGTGGTCTCGTCCGGCGAGCAGATCACCGCTGGGCTTATGGCCATCATACTGCAATCCATGGGCATTGAGGCCCGCTCCTGGCAAGGCTGGCAGATTCCCGCTCATCACGGACGGCAGCCACGGCGTAGCGCGCATCGACCGGATCGAGGGGGGCGAGCTTCTTAAACGCGTGAACGGGGGCGAGGTTGCCGTCGTCGCGGGCTTCCAGGGCATTAGCGGGGACAGGCGCATCACCACGTTAGGCCGCGGCGGCTCCGATACGACCGCGGTTGCGCTCGCCGCAGCCCTCAACGCAGACCGCTGCGACATTTACACAGATGTCGACGGAGTTTACACAACGGACCCGCGGATCGTGCCGGGCGCCCGCCGGCTTTCGCGTGTTTCCTACGAGGAAATGCTGGAGATGGCATCGCTTGGCGCCAAAGTGCTGCAGACGCGCTCCGTCGAGCTTGCAATGGCTCGGGGCGTGCGTGTACAAGTACGTTCTAGCTTCGATAATCCGGACGTCTGCGAGCCCGCGCGAGCCGGGCTGGCAGAAAAGCGTGGAACGCTCGTTTGCGATGAGACGGAAATGTTAGAGCATCACATCGTCAGCGGCATCGCCTACGCCAAGGACGAAGCTAGGGTCATGGTCCTCAAGGTCGAGGATAAGCCCGGCGTGGCGGCGAGCATCTTCATGCCGCTCGCGGATGCGAGCATCAACGTGGATATGATCGTCCAGAATATCTCGGAGGACGGCCGGACAACGGATCTCACATTTACGGTGGCAGCAACGGAGCTGCCGCGTGCGCTGCAAGTGCTGCGCGACCGCCAGGACGAAATACGCTTCAGCGACCTGCGCGGCGACACGGATGTGGTGAAAGTATCGGTTATTGGCGTCGGCATGCGAAGCCACGCCGGCGTGGCGGCCAAAATGTTTCACGCGCTGGCGGAGAAACAAATTAATATCCAGGCCATATCAACGTCAGAAATCAAGATTAGCGTTCTCGTAAGTGCGGCCCATACGGAGGCGGCCGTTAAAACGCTGCATAGCCTCTTCGGCTTAGACCAATCTTAGAACTGGCAACCAGAACAGAAGGCGCTCAAAGGAATTAGAGCGCCCTGCCCTATAACCACAGGGATTTGGGACCGGGGAAATGCCCTGGACAGAACGCGCACCTTGGGTGTTGATCCGGCAGCTTCGGGCGATCATGGCGTCTGCGTCAGAGCCCCAGGCCAAGCTGGATAATATTGTCAAAGTGATCGCCTCGAACATGATTGCCGAGGTGAGTTCGATCTATGTCCGGCTTCCCGACGACAGCCTTGAGCTGTTCGCCACCGAGGGTTTGCGCAAGGAAGCGGTCCATACCCTGCGCATGAAGAAGGGCGAGGGCCTCGTCGGCCTCATCGCCGACTGGGGCGAGCCGATCAACCTCACCGACGCCCAGAAGCACCCGAACTTTTCCTACAAGCCCGAGACGGGCGAAGAGATCTACCATTCGTTCCTGGGCGTGCCGATGGTGCGCGAGCGCAGGACCATCGGTGTGCTGACGGTCCAGAACAAGATCGAACGCCGCTACACCGACGAGGAGGTCGAGGCCCTCGAAACCACCGCGATGGTGCTCGCGGAAATGATCGCGTCGGGCAACTTCGCGGGCGCGGCGGTGGCCGGCGCGGACCGGCGGGAAGCCTCCGTCACGCTGTCGGGCATCCCGCTGAACGACGGGCTGGCGCTCGGGCATATCGCGCTCCATGAGCCTCGCCCGCAGGTTCTCAAATTCTTCGCCGATAACATCCCGGCCGAACTCAAGCGCCTGGACGAAGCGCTTTTGCGGCTTCGGGAAGACATCAACCGCCTCCTCGTCAACGACGAAATGTCAAGCGACGAGCATAAGGAGATCGTCGAGACGGTGCAGATGCTCGCCCATGACCGCGGCTGGGCCAGGCGTATGCGCGAGGCCGTCTCGGCGGGGTTGACGGCGGAAGCGGCGGTCGAGCGCGTTCAGCAGAATACGCGCACGCAACTCATGAAAACCGCCGATAGCTACTGGCGCGAGCGCAGTCACGAACTCGACGACCTCGCCAACAGAATGCTGCGCATTTTGCATGGCCACGACCACGCGGCGGCCATGGGCAGGCTCCCGAACGACGCGATCCTGGTCGCGCGCAGCATGGGCGCGGCGGAACTGCTCGGCCACGATCCCAAAGAAGCTGCGCGGCCTCGTGATCGAGGAAGGCGGCGCCACCGCGCATGTTGCCATCGTCGCGCGCTCCTTCAATCTGCCCGTGCTCTGCCAAGTCGCCGATGCCACAACCGCGGGCGATCACGGCAATCCGGCCATTCTGGATACCGGCACCGGCCAGCTTCACATCCGCCCCTCGCTGGAGCTGATCCGCGCCTATGCCGACAAGGCGCGCTTCAGGGCGCGGCGGCAAGCGCGGTTCGCCAGACTGCGGAACGTGCCGCCGGTCACGAAGGACGGCGAGCGCATTTCGCTCAACATGAATGCCGGCCTGCTCGTGGATCTGCCGCATCTCTATCAGAGCGGCGCGGACGGCATCGGGCTCTACCGGACCGAGCTGCAATTCATGGTCGCGTCCAGGTTCCCGCGGATGAGCGAGCAGCAAGCAGCCTATTCGCGCGTGCTGGACGATGCGCAAGGGCGCCGCGTCGTGTTCCGCTCGCTCGATATCGGCGGCGACAAGGTCCTGCCTTACCTCAAGAAGATCAAAGAAGAAAACCCGGCGCTGGGCTGGCGCGCAATCCGCATGTCGCTCGACCGGCCGGGGCTTTTCCGCACGCAGACCCGCGCTCTGCTCCGGGCAGCGGCTGGGCGCGAGCTTTCGCTCATGCTGCCGTTCATTGCGGACATCTCCGAGTTCCTGGCCGCGAAAGAGCTGATCGCCAAGGAGATTGCGCACGCCGAACTGCACGGCCATCAATTGCCGTCCAAGATCCGCACGGGCGTCATGGTCGAGGTTCCGGCGATCGCGTACCAGCTCGATGCGTTGTTGCCGATGGCCGACTTCATTTCGGTGGGCAGCAACGATCTGTTCCAGTTCTTCTTCGCCGCCGACCGGGAGAACGACCGGGTCGCGCGCCGCTTCGATTCCCTGTGCCCGCCAGCCCTGCGCTTGCTCAAGGACATCGCGGACAAGGCAAAGGCGTATAAGGTCGATTTCTCGCTGTGCGGCGAGATGGCGGGGCGGCCCATCGAGGCGATGGCCCTGATCGCGCTTGGCTACCGCTCGATTTCCATGGCGCCTGCCTCCATCGGCCCGGTGAAGGCCATGGTGCTTTCGGCGAACGCGCAAAAGCTGAGCAAAGCCGTGCTTGAGCTGGTGGGCAGCAATTGCCGCAACATCCGCCGCGAGCTGTCCGACTACGCCCAGAGAGAAAACATCGACATCTAAGGCTTCGATACGAAATAACTGCGCCCTCCCGCTTGTTCTTTTGCCCGCTTCCGTCACTGCGAGGGCGAAGTCCCGAAGCAATCCAGAGGCCGGAATTACAAAGCCAATTTTGGATCGCCACGGCTGCCGGAGGCCGCCTCGCGATGACAGACGAGGCGGCGAAACCTAAGCGCGGCTTTCCATCAGTCCCAGCCTCGCGCTAACGGCCGGAGGAGCCAGCATTGAAGTTGTCGCTTTGGGCTGCCCTGGCGGCAGTCGCGGCTGGGGCGCTCGTTTGGATCGCGCCACGGCTTTACGCGCATTTCGAGCTTGCGGCTTGGGGTTATGCGGTGAAAGGCGTCGACGTCTCTCATTACCAGGGCGAGATCGACTGGCAAGCCCTGCGCGCTGGCGGCGTCCGCTTCGCCTATATCAAGGCCACCGAGGGCGCTCGCTTCCGCGACCCCCGCTTTGCCGAAAACTGGCGCCGCTCGGGGGAAGCGGGAATTCCGCGCGGAGCCTACCACTTCTTCTCAATGTGCAAACCGGGAGCGGAGCAAGCCGCCAACTTCATCGCCGCGATCCCCGACGGCGATCGGAGCCTGCCCCACGCGCTGGACGCGGAGCAAATGGAAGCTTGCTCGAACGGTCAGCCGGTTGCCGATCCGGTGGCGGAAATGCAGGCGTTTCTCGATGCGGTTGAAAGGCGCTTTGGCCGCAGGCCTTTGGTCTATGCGACCCGGGAGTTCCACGACACCTACTTCCTAAGTCACGGCCGGCTCAAGGATCGCCTCGGCAATGAGCGCTTCTGGCTTCGCAGCCTCCATTGGGAGCCCCGGTTCGGGGGAACGCCGTGGACGCTGTGGCAGTACCATAATCGGGGACGCCGGCCGGGGATCGCAGGGGCGGTGGACCTGAACGCATTTAACGGTTCGGCGGCGGAGTTCGAAAAGTTCGCTTCGCCCTAAGCTGAGTTCGCGAGAGTGGCCTTCAATCGTTTGGCATCGTGTCCGAGGGCGCTATGCCAAGGGCTCGACAAGTGCTAGTTCCCACATCATCGCAACCAAACCTCCGGGATCGATATGGCTGAGCTTGAAATCATCGGAACACCAATTTCGAACTATGTCCGCTCGATCCGCATGCTTTGCGAGGAAAAGGGTGTGGAGTACAGGCTCAATCCAGCGCGGCCGCACACACCCGATGTGACCGCGGTTCATCCCGCTGGACAGGTGCCGTGCATGCGCCACGGCGAGGTCGCGCTTTTCGAGAGCCAGGCGATAGCCACCTACATCGACAAAGCGTTTCCCGGGCCGAAGTTCATCCCTGACGATGCCTTAGGGGCCGCCTGTACCGTACAGTGGGTGTCCTACTGCAACGTCAAGGTTGACCGCTGGATCATGCGCGAATTTGTGGTGCCAAACGTATTTTTCGACAAGGCAAAGGGGCCGGATACGGTCAGGATCGCCGCCGCGTTGCCAGAAATCGAGAAGTGCCTCACGGTCTTGGAAGCTGGGATTGCGAAAACCGGCTACCTTGCCGGCAGCGCCCTCACCTTTGCCGACGTGAACGTGCTGCCGATGCTGGACGTATTCGGGCAATTCCCGCAGGGCAAGGAGTTGCTCGCGAAGCACTCCGCACTGGGCACCTATATCGCAGAATTGACGGCACGCCCCTCTTTCGTCAACACGGCTCCGCCGCCGCGCACGTCAAGCTGAGCCGCTTGGCGGCAACCGCCTCGAAACAAGCCGGCACGAGAGATCAAGCCCAGGGACTCGGGCGCCAATGGCCTGGCTTCCAGAATAGCCGCACTCTTTGTTTACCGGCTCCCCCGGTTATGATAAGCATTGTGCCCGCTTTTTTTGACAAGGCGCTGCCTATATTTGCGCCAGGCAGCACCGGAAACGCGATCCACTAAGTGTCACCGAAAAAACCGCAGACCCACGAGCTTGAAGCCCGGCTCGGGTATACGTTCACGGACAGGGGCCTCCTGACGGAGGCGCTGACCCATGCCAGCGCGCGCGCAACCCACGGCGGGCGCGACAATGAGAGGCTGGAATTCCTGGGCGACCGCGTGCTTGGCCTTTCCATCGCAGCATTGCTCTACGTGCAATTCCCGGAGGCCCGCGAGGTAGAATTCGCCCGGCATTATAATGCGCTCGTGTGCAAGAGCTGCTGCGCCGTGGTCGCAAGCGCCCTTGAGCTTGGGCAGCAACTCATCATGGCGCCGAGCGAGGCGCGCACCGGCGGCCGGAAGAAAGACGTGATCCTCGCCGATGCGTGCGAGGCGCTGCTGGGGGCGATCCACGTGGACGGCGGCTTCGCGGCGGCCGAAGCGGTAGTACGCAGGCTTTGGGGGCCACTCGTGGTCACGGAGGCGACGCCCGCGCCCGACGCCAAGACGGCGCTGCAGGAATACGCCCAAAGTCAAAAACGGGGACTTCCCGAATATCGCGAGACCGGCCGCAGCGGCGCCGACCATGCGCCTAGCTTCACCGTGCAGGTGACGGTTACGGGCCTGAAACCGGCGGTGGGCGAAGGCCCGTCGCTCAAGAAGGCACAGCAGGCGGCGGCGGAAGCTTTGCTCGTCCGCGAAGAAGTTTGGCAGAAGGAACGCGAGCTTGCCTAAGGAAACGGTATCTGAAACGGAAGCGGGAACGCGCTGCGGTTTTGCCGCGGTCATCGGCGCGCCCAACGCGGGCAAGTCCACGCTGGTAAATGCGCTCGTGGGCGCCAAAGTCTCCATCGTGACGCACAAGGCCCAGACGACGCGCACGCGCGTGCGGGGCATCGCCATCGAAGGCCAGAGCCAAATCGTCCTCGTCGATACGCCGGGCATCTTCGCGCCCAAGCGCCGCCTCGACCGGGCCATGGTGGAGACGGCCTGGACGGAGGCGCGCGAGGCCGAAATCGTGGTGCTGGTTGCCGACGCCGCGCGCGGTTTCGACGATATCGCCGACCCGGTGGTGGAACGGGCGCGCGACCTGAAGATCCCGCTCGTTCTGGCGCTCAACAAGATCGACAAGATCAAGAAGGACAAGCTGCTAGCGCTTGCCGCCGAAGCCTCGGAGCGCCTGAAGCTCGAAGCGCTGTTCATGATCTCGGCCCTGTCGGGCGACGGCGTGGGAGTCTTGAGGTCCTATCTCGCAAGCCAGATGCCGCCGGGCGTGTGGCTCTTCCCCGAGGACCAGATTGCCGACGCGCCGATGCGCCAATGGGCTGCCGAGATCACGCGCGAGAAGATGTTCCTGCGCCTGCACGAGGAAATCCCGTACTCGTCCACGGTCGAGACGACGGCGTGGAAGGAACTGCGCGACGGCTCCGTCCGGATCGACCAGACGATTTTCGTCGAGCGCGACAGCCAGCGCAAGATCGTGCTTGGCGCCAAGGGCCAGGCGATCAAGCATATCTCGATGGAAGCGCGAAAGGAGATCGCGGAAGGCGTCGAGGCGCCCGTGCACCTGTTCCTGTTCGTGAAGGTACGCGAGAACTGGGCCGACGACCCCGAACGCTACCGAGAGATGGGGCTCGACTTTCCGAAGGCGTGACGGGCGCGCGAGGCTTTGCCAGGCGCCTAAACCGCTTCGGACAATTCCAGACGGGCCGCGGCCGGGATCGGGCATCGCTCCAACGCAGTGGCGCGAGCGCTGCCTTCATCGCCTGAGGGCAGGGTGAAATGGAACGCCGCCCCCTTTCCCACTTCGCCTTCCGCCCATACGCTGCCGCCATGGCGCTCGACAATGCGCTTTACGATGGCAAGCCCGATGCCGTTTCCCTCAAACTCGTCGCAAGTATGCAGACGCTGAAACACGCCAAAAAGCTTGCTCGCATATTTGGTGTCGAAACCGGCGCCGTTGTCCATGACGCAGTAGGTGTTTACGTCCTCCCCGCGCTTGCCCGACACTTCGATCGCCGCCTCGGGCTTGTGGGACGTGTACTTGATGGCGTTGCTCAAGAGGTTGACCAGCACTTGCCGGATCAAGGACTGGTCGCCCGGGGCTGGCGGCAGATCGCCCAGGATGAATTTGATTTTCCGCTCCGGCACCGCCGCCCGCAATTCGGCGTAGACCTGCTGCGTCAGGGCGGTCATATCCACCGTTTGCATTCCCATGTCGCTTTTCGACGAACGCGATAAGTCCAGAAGGTCGTCGATCAAGCGGGCCATCTTGCAGACGCTCTTGCGGATAAGGGCAAGATAGCGTTGCCCCTTGGCATTCAGCGCGCTGGTGCAATCTTCCTCCAACGCGGCGGAGAAACCCGAGATCGCCCGCAATGGCGTCCGCAGATCGTGGGACACCGAATAAGAAAATGCCTCCATCTCCCTGTTTGCGGCTTCCAGAGCGGCGGTTCGCTGGGCCACACGCTCTTCCAGCTCCCGGTTGAGGCGCAAGATCTCGGCTTCCGCCCGCTTGCGCCTGGTTATGTCGGTAAACATTCCGAAGGCGCCCTGGAAATGCTGCGCATCGTCGAACGTGGGCGTGATGGAGGCCAGCGTATGGAGGACATGGCCATCCTTGTGGCGGAACCGGCGTTCGTGGTGCAGGGGAAACCCGCTGCGAAGCTCTTCCAAAAAGCGCAAGTGGCCGGGTACGTCCTCCTCATACATAAAGGCGTTCACCGGAAGGCCGGTCATCTCTCTGGCCTCGTAGCCGAGCATCCTTGCCATGCTTGCGTTGACGGAAACCGTGTTGCCATCGGGGCCAATGACCCAAATGCCTTCGTTCGCGGTGTCGATGATGCGGCGGTAATTCCGCTCGCTTCTTCTCAATGCGGCGAGAGTCCGGAGATTGGCCTCAACCTCCCGCTGGAGGTTCGAGTTTATGTGCTCCAGTTCCGTGGAGCGCTCCTGCGCTCTCTCCTCCGACGTTATTTGAACGGCTTCAAGCTCGATCCTGCGGCGTTCAAGCTCATGCAGGGCACGCCGGAGGGCAAGGTGCGGGCCAATGCACGCCAGGAGTTCGGGCGCGCGGACAGGTTTCAAGACATAGCCGGCGGCGCCCGCCTCGAACGCTTTCAGCTTGTCCTGTCTGCCATCCTGGGCACTGAGAAAGATCACGGGAATGGAACGGACCCGCTTGTGCGCCTTGAGGCGCCTGCATAGCTCGTAGCCATTCATTCCCTGCGCGCCGGTATCGAGTAAAATTAGCGCAGGCGGCTTAACCTCCGCACTGCGGATAGCCTCTTCCCAATCGCTGGCCAGTCTCACCCGGTAACCTGCTTCATCCAGCAATCGCTGCAGCGGCTGGAGGCTGGCGGCGTCATCGCCTGCAACGAGGATGTCGTCAATGGACAGGTCGCCAGCGTTCACGAGGCTTTCCCTTCAGCCAAGGTGCCTGGCGCTGTCAGAGGTCTTGTACCGCGCGGCTTATCCATTGTCTGCCGCATCCAATCCGCAACTTTTGCCCTTGCCACAGCCGGCGCTCCGGCCAAGTTTCCCACGCAAAGGTTATGCGGCAGTAAATGGATGGACCGGCGCCTGTGTGGAATTGCCGGAGAACTGGCGCCTCAGGCTGGCGTCATGCTTCTTTTGGGACAGCGAGACGCTTCATACGAAATCCGGTTGAATGCTTCCTTGCCGGCCGTCCCGGAAGCCGCTCGCGGCTATCCGGGATCGCAAACAGGCGCGGGCGTCTCGTAACGATCCCGGATAATGCCTTTGGCATTTCCGGGATGGCGCAGGGAGAACGGATTAACCGGATATGCCGTTACTTCACGCCGTCGTCATAGGGATGCAGTTCGACCTCGGCCACGCCGACCGCGGCGTTCAAGCCGGTGTGCCCCTGGACGCTCAGCGGTTGCAGCGAAATGGTGTTACCCGATCCGCCAACCAGCACATTCGCGCCCCCGCCGATGCCAGCCGAGGCGTCCGCCGCCAAACCGTAATATCTGCCGGCAAGCACGCCCGAGGGGACGCCGCGCGACGGCGCAAACACGGTCCAGGTCAAGACCGCGTGGCCAGTGAAGCCAAGGTCCAAGCCATATTTGTGGATTGAGCCTTCGTAGCGTTCGCCTTCATCGCCGGGGCTGGTCTGGAAGTTGCAGCGCAGCTCGCGCGTGGACCCGAAAATGAAACTGCCCCCGCTCTTTACGCCGCAAGTAAGCAGCCCAACCTCAACTCTTCCCTGCGCGGCGGCGCCGGTGGCAAACGCCACGCCAATTGCTGCGGCTGCGATCGCTACGGTTCTCAGAATGCTCGCGGACATCTTCACCTCCATGGTTCCCTCATGCCCGAAGCAACTCTTAGCACTTTCCTAAAAATAAGAAAACCTTAGCTTATGTTGTGGACACGGGTGCGGGCGTTAAAAGCCCCCCTCACCCTGTCCCTCTCCCCAAGGGGAGAGGGAACGCCTTCTCAACGGCAGCGGCCTGACTCCCTCTCCCAGCCGCATCCGCTCGCGGATGCGGACACCAAGAGTGGCAAGCTCGCCAAGGCGAGCTTGCAGGGAGAGGGCTGGGGTGAGGGGGTCTTAACGTCCGGCGTCTACTCCCCAGGCAGCGGCTTGCAGTCGTCCCGCAGCACGACATAAATCGCGGGGATCACGAGCACGGTCAGCAGGGTCGACGAGGCGAGCCCGAACAGGAGCGAGATCGCCAGCCCCTGGAAGATCGGGTCGGCCAGGATCACCACCGCGCCGATCATGGCCGCAAGCGCCGTCAGCAGGATCGGCTTGAACCGGATCGCGCCCGCCTCAAGCAGCACCTGCCGCAAGGGCGTATCGGCATCGCGCCGCTCGCGGATGAAGTCCACGAGCAGGATCGAGTTGCGCACGATGATGCCCGCCAGCGCGATGAAGCCGATCATCGAGGTTGCCGTGAACGGCGCGCCGAACATTCCAGTGCCCCAGCATGATGCCGATCAGCGTCAGCGGAACCGGCGTCAGGATCACCAGCGGCAGCTTGAACGAGCCGAACTGCCCGACCACGATGAAGTAAATGCCCAGGATGGCGATGGCGAAGGCCGCGCCCATGTCGCGGAAGGTGACGTAGGTCACTTCCCACTCGCCGTCCCAAAGCAGCGTCGGCTTGGACTCGTCGTTGGGCTGGCCATGCAGCGTGATCGCAGGTTTCTGGCCCGGCCCCCAATCCGCCTTGTCGATGGCGTCGCGCACCGCCAGCATGCCGTAGATCGGCGCTTCATAAGCGCCTGCAAGTTCCGCGGTCACCATCTCGGCGGCGCGGCCGTTATGCCGGAAGATCGGGAACGAGGCCCGCTCCTTCGACAGGCTCACGACATCGCCCATCTCGACGATCGCGCGATTGCCGGGGATGGCGTTGGCCGGGACTGGCGTCGACAGCGTGTGCTGCGAAACCGACAGCTCCTTCTTCGGCAGCGCGATGGCGATCTCCACGGGGTGGCGGCCTTCGCCACGATAGGAGTAGCCGACCGGCACGCCGGAGAGATAAGCCTGGATCGTGTCGTAGACATCCCGCTGCTCGACCTTGAAGAATTCGAGCTTGTCCTGGTCGATGGCCACGCGGAGCCTGTCCGACGGCACGCCGTAGCTATCGTCCACGTCAACGATGAACGGGATGCTCTCGAACAGCTTCCGGAGCTTGGCGGCAGTCGCGCGGCGCGCCTCGGGCGTGGGGCCATAGACTTCAGCCAACAGGGTCGAAAGCACTGGCGGCCCAGGTGGAACCTCGACCACCTTCAGCGCCGTGCGCGGCGGCAGATCAAGGCCCTTCAGACGCTCCCGCACTTCGAGCGCGATCTGATGGCTGTTGCGGCTGCGCGCATCCTTGGGTGTGAGATTGAGCTGCAGGTCGCCCTGCTCAGGGTTGGAGCGCAAGTAGTAGTGGCGCACCAGGCCGTTGAAGTTGAAGGGCGCGGCCGTGCCGGCATAGGACTGGATCGTGGTCAGCTCCGGCAGGGTCTTGATGCGCTCGGCGGCCTGCTGCAGGATGCGGTCTGTTTGCTCAAGCGAGGAGCCTTTCGGCAAATCGAGCACAACCTGCACTTCCGACTTGTTGTCGAACGGCAGCAGCTTCACGGTCACGGCCTTGAAGTAGAACAGCGTCAAGGACAGCAGCGTCGCGACGCCGACTCCCAGGAGGAAACGCAACGCGCCTTTCCGCGTCCGGAGAATTGGCCGCGCGGTGAACACGTAGATGCGCGCCAGGAAGCCGCCGCCCTCGTCATGGCCATGGCCGCCAACGTCCTGCTTGCCGAAGCGCACCATCAGCCAGGGCGTCACCATCACCGCCACGAAGAACGAGAAAATCATGGCGGCTGAGGCGTTTGCCGGAATCGGGCTCATATACGGCCCCATCAGGCCGGAGACGAACAGCATCGGCAGCAGCGCCACCACGACGGTCATCGTGGCGATGATCGTCGGGTTGCCCACCTCGGCCACGGCCTCGATGGCGGCCTGAACCCGGCTGCGCCCGTCGTGCATCGCCCAGTGGCGCGCGATGTTCTCGATCACGACGATGGCGTCGTCGACCAGAATGCCGATGGAGAAAATGAGCGCGAACAAGCTCACCCGGTTGATGGTGTAGCCCATGATCCAGGAGGCGAAGAGCGTGAGCAGGATCGTCGTCGGGATCACGATTGCCACGACGATGCCTTCGCGCCAGCCAATCGCGACGACGATCAGGAGGACGATAGAGACCGTCGCCAGCCCCAGATGGAACAGTAGCTCGTCGGCCTTGTCGCTCGCGGTCGCGCCGTAATTGCGCGTGACCTCTACGTTGATGTCCTCGGGCACGGAGCCATGGCGCATCAGCTCAAGCTTCTCGATGAGCCGCGCCGAGATATCCACCGCGTTTGCGCCCGCCCTCTTGGCGATGGCGATGGAGACGGCCGGAACACGGACCAGCTCGCCCTTCGCGTCCTTGGCGAAATTCCAGGACTGCTGCTCCAGCGGCTTGCCGCCCACCACCACATTGGCCACGTCGCGCACGTAAACCGGGCGGCCGTCGCGGGTGGTGAGAAGCAGAAGCCCGATATCGGGGATGCCATGCAGCGTCTGCCCGGCCACCACGGGCATGGCATGATCCCGGTCGCGGATTTCGCCCGCCACGAAGGAGCGGTTCGCCGACTTCACCTTGTCGACGAGTTGCGCGAGCGTGATGCCATAAAGCGAAAGGCGTTCCGGGTCTGGCTCGACACGGATCTGGTCGGGCGTTCCGCCTACGATGTAGGTGAGGCCGGTGTTATCGACCTTGGCCAGCTCGATCCGCAGGTTCTCCGCGAGGTGATAGAGCGCTTGCGGCGTCCAGCGGTCCGCGGCCTCTGGCTTCGGCGAAAGCGTCAAAGAGAGGATGGCCACATCGTCGATGCCGCGGCCCACGATCAGCGGCTCGGGAATGCCGATGGGAATACGGTCGAGATTGGCGCGGACTTTGTCGTGCACGCGCAGGATCGCTTCGTCGGCTTTGGTGCCCACGAGGAAGCGCGCCGTCACCAGCACCCGGTCGTCGTAGGTGTAGCTGTAAACGTGCTCGACGCCGTTGATCGCCTTCACGATGGTCTCAAGCGGCTCGGTCACAAGCCGTGCCGCATCCTGGGCCTTGAGCCCATCGGCGCGGACCTGGATGTCCACCATCGGAACCGAAATCTGCGGCTCCTCCTCGCGGGGCAGCATGACAAGCGCGATGCTGCCGAGCGCCAAGGCGGAAAGCAGAAGCAGGGGCGTCAGCTTGGAAGCGATGAACGCCCGGGTGAGGTTTCCGGAGATGCCCAATTTCGGGGCGTGATCGCCCTTCGGGCTGCTTGAGCTTGAGCGCGTGCTATTGGCGCTATCGCCCTGCGGGCTACTTGAGCGCGAGTTCATGGCCGCACCAGCCTGTCGCCGGCCCGCAAGCCGCCGAGCACTTCGACATAATCCGAACCCTTCTCCTCAAGCCGCGCGGGCTGCCCTAGCTGAACCACGGTATCGATGGTCTTGCCGTCCTTCTCCTGCAGCCGGGCGTAGTCGAGGCCGAAGCGCTGGAAGAGATAGGAGCGCGGCACCGCGACAGCTTGGCGCTTGCCGGCGGAAATCCAGACCAGCACTCGCTCGCCCACGAAATACTTGCCAAGCCCCTCGGCCTGCGCGTCGGCGATGACACGGCCGTCCTGCAGCTCGGGATAGACGAGGGTAATGGAGCCCTTGCCGGCGGGGACATCGCTACCGGACATCTCGCGGCTGCCGAGCACGACTGGATCGCCCACCTTGATGAAGCGCGCGTGGCGCTCGGGCAGCTCAAGCCGCAGCACATAGGCATTGGCCGCGATCTTGGCGATGGCCTCGCCTGGCATGACCACCGAGCCGGCCGTAACTGGAATGGCGAGAACCCGGCCATTCGCGGGAGCTAGCACTTCGCCCTCCTGAACCTGCTGGGTGATGACTTGGCGCTCGGCCTCGGCCGATTTGAGCGCGTTCGCCGCGACCTCGGACGCCGCCCGTGCCTCGTCGAGCTTGGCGCTAGCCGCGTAGCCCTTCTCGGCAAGCTGCTCCTGGCGCGCCCGCTCAAGCCGTGCGGTTTCGGCCCGCGACTTGAGGCCTACGATTTGCGCATCGAGCGCACGCATGCGGAGCGCAAGCTTCTGGTCGGTGACGGTGGCGAGCACATCGCCCATCTTCACCTCGGCACCCTTGGTAATGGCGAGCGAGGCGATGGTGCCGCCGGTGCGGACGCGGGCGTAAATCTCGTCGGTACTGCGCACGGTGGCGAACACGGCCTTGAGATCGTCGACACCGCGCTCCTGTACCTCGAACGCGCCGGCAGCCGCGCCCGCGTTAGCGAAGCCTGCGCCGGTCAGAATTAAAGCGGACAGCGCGCCGGCAAGTGCGAGGCGGCTGGTGGAAAGCAATCGGATAGTGCGGGCACTTTTGGTCACGCCGGTCTCCTTTTGGGGAATTGTCCGCGAGATTAGGCGGTTAGCGGGCTGCTGTCTGTGACTTTGTCACGCCAGGGCTTTTTGAGGCTTGCGGCCCTGCATTTGCAAGCTATTGCGGCGCCCGCGCCCCAGCTCTCCCGTCCGAAAAGGATATGCGGCGAAAAATGGATGGGTTCACCCAGACGGAGGCCGCCGCGATAGCCTAGCCGCTTCACGTGGCAAGTTTGCGATTGAGCAAGACGCCTTGCCGTAGCCGCCCCAGGGAACCGCCACAAATCCCGCGGTGTTGCCCGCAGAGGCCTGGGATTGGATTGGCATGCGCATTCTCGTTGCTGGCGCCAGTGGCGCAATAGGGCGCCCGCTTGTGGCGCGGCTCCTCTCGGCAGGGCATTCCGTGGTTGGGCTCACCCGCTCG
The DNA here is from genome assembly GCA_963760455.1 of uncultured Alphaproteobacteria bacterium. GTDB lineage: Bacteria > Pseudomonadota > Alphaproteobacteria > Rhizobiales > Rhodomicrobiaceae > Rhodomicrobium. The sequence goes on along the minus strand of CAVXDM010000041.1, from coordinate 85,969 downwards.
CGCGAAAGCGGAGCGGCATTGAAATGGCTCGGCGCTGAGCACATCGCGGCGGACGGGCTCGATGCAACCGCAATCGGCGCAGCGCTCTCGGCTGCGAAGCCCGAAATCGTGGTTCACGAGATGACCGGCCTCAAGGGAGATTTCGATCTGCGCCGCTTCGACCGCACCTTCGCGCTGAGCAACCGCCTTCGCACCGAAGGCACCCGCATTCTTTTGGCGGCGGCCCTGCAGGCCAGCGTCAGGCGCTTCGTGGCGCAGAGCTTCTGCGGTTGGCCCTTTGCGCGAACCGGCGGGATGGTCAAAACGGAGGACGCCCCGCTCGACAGCGATCCACCGCACGAGTTTAGGCGCACGCTCGATGCGATCCGTTATCTGGAGAGCGCCGTAACCCGCGCAAGCGCAATGGAAGGCATCGTTCTGCGCTATGGGGCGTTCTACGGCCCGGACACTGGCATGTTGGAGGGGGCGATGCTGGATCAGATCCGGTACCGCCGCATCCCCCTCATCGGCGACGGGAACGGGTGGTGGTCGTTCGTGGACACGGGCGATGCGGCCCGCGCAACGGTGCTCGCCATCGAACGCGGCCGGCCGGGCAACATCTACAACATCGTGGACGATGAACCAGCGCCAGTGCGCGAATGGCTGCCGGCGCTCGCGCAAATGCTGGGGGCCAAGCCGCCGCGCCACCTGCCGGCCTGGCTGGCCCGCCCGTTCGCCGGCGCGCACCTCGTCCAGATGATGACGGAGATCAGGGCCGGCTCGAATGCCAAGGCCAAGTCGGAACTTGGCTGGCGGCCCGCATTCCCCTCGTGGCGGCAGGGCTTCGCGGAGGCCTTGCGGGAGCGCGCGCAGCACAAGGAGGCGGCCTGAACAGCAGAAATCCGCAAGTGAAACAAAGGAGAGATCGCATGACCTACGTTGACGGATTTGTCATGGCAGTGCCGTCCACAAACCGCGAGAAGTTCAAGAAACACGCGGAGGATAGCCGCCTCGGTCCTCAAGGAGAAGGGCGCGCTGAAGATCGTGGAATGCTGGGGCGACGATGTTCCGGAGGGGCAGGTCACGTCGTTTCCCATGGCGGTCAAGCGCAAGCAGGATGAAACGGTGGTGTTTTCCTGGATCGTCTGGCCATCGCGGGAGGTGCGCGAAACGGCGATGAAAACGCTGATGGACGATCCGCGCATGCAACCCGATAAGAACCCGATGCCGTTCGACGGCAAGCGCATGATCTTTGGCGGATTCGAGCCAATCGTCGAGCGGTAGCAGGCGGCTTCCATCGCGGTCCCTGGATTGCCTTGGGGCTTCGCCCCTCGCAATGACGCCGGCGGCTAGGCATCGGCCGTCAGCGTTTCGCTTCCATGGCGATCATGACCAGCGTGGCCAGGACGACGGCGATGTTCTTCGTCAGCGGTCCCAGCGGCTCGATCCAGGCTTCCGGCACGGCGAAACAGGCGAGGATCGTGAACACCGCGACGGTTGCGAGCTGAAGCAGGCCGGTCAAGGCGGGCCGGATGTTGAAGAGAAGCATCAGCCCGAGGATGCCGTCCACGGCCGCGCCCCCATAGACCAGGGCCGCCGCCTGCCAGCCGGAAACGCCAAGGTCCGCCACCATCGCCACGCTCTTTTCGAGCGGATAGACGAAGGCCGACACAATCGCCGTCCAGATCCAGATGATGGCGAGGCCGATGCGCAGGGCCGGGCGCAGGAAGAACAGGCGCGCGTGCCAGAGCGCGGCTTCGGTGGATGGCTCGGAGGCGAGCGCCGTCCCAAGCTCGCGCGGTGTCCAGCCAAGCGCTTCGGTCACAGGCGCAACCGGCGCGGTGTTGCCCTGCCTGAGCATCGTGAGGCTGTCCCTCGACAGCGCTTCGAACGGGAGCAGCCGCGCGAGTGGTATCGCAGCCCGGAGCGCCCATTCCGGCACGGGAAACGTGCGCGCGGGCGCCAGGCCCAGCCATCGCCGCAGCGCCTGCGTGAGCCCGTCCGTGGTCATCGGCGCTGGGCCAACCAGATCCAGCACGCACGGTGCGCCCGCTTCCCGCTCAAGCAGCAGCCGGACCGAGTGCGCAAGGTCCGCGACGTGGATCGGCTGCACCTGCCAGGTTCCATCGCCCAGCCGTGGCGTCCAGGGCAGGGCGGCCAGCGCGGCGAACAGCGCCGTGCTTTGCCCGCCTTGCCCGATGACGAGCGAAGGCCGCACGACGGTCCAGCCGGTGAGCCCGTGCTCCCGCGCGAGCGTCAGGCAGCGCCCATCCGCCTCCGCCTTCGTGCGATGGAACGGCGTCCCGGCTCCTTCGCCCGCGCCGAGCGCCGAAATCTGGATCAGCTTGGGAATCTGCAAGCCCGCGCAAGCCTCGAACAGCGCGGCCGGGCCGGCGATATGCACCTGCTCGAAGCTGTTCGCGCCATGTCCCCGGAAGATGCCCGCGGCGTTGACAACGGCGTCCACGGCCTTGAGGCGCGCGCGCCAATCGGCGGCGCTATCCGCCGTGAAGTCGCAGGCGATGGCTTCGGCGTACGGGAAAAGCCGCTGGAGCCGGCCGGGATCGCGCCCGCACACGGCGACCTCGTGGTCCGCGCCTTGCAGCTCCGTCGCGATCCTGCCGCCAATAAAGCCGCCCGCCCCGGCAATCAGAATGCGCATCGGCCCCTCCGTCGACTGAGCTGTTGAACCGGGTTCGCTGTAACGGCAAATTAACGATCCAGATCGCTCTCCGGCCCGCCAGAGGAGGGCTATTCGATATTGAGGCAATATAGCAGAAAAGTCTTGTGCGAGCATTAAGCGGCGCCACCCGCTATCGAATTCCACCCATTGAATGCCAGGGTTTGCACATTGTGGGGCCGATGCTGGTGCGCACCGCTACCGTGGCGTCAGGACCGGAACGCCCCGAGATCCAGGCTTGGGGGTTGTGGAACCGGTGCATAAGTTGAGAATAATGTTGCGTGGGCTAATGCCGCAGTTACCTATTAATATATCGGCAAAACTTATTCAACGAATTAGAACTAATGCTGCGGCATATGTGCTGTGGGGCGCATCACTGATAAATGGCAAAAGCACCTTCCATGGTGAAGGCGAAGCCTTGATATTGGCGCTTACGGAGGGCACATTATGGCCAAATCGGATAAGATTGCCGGCTTTCCTGGGCGAGCCGGCGACATCAGCACGAGCGACGACGAGCTAATCGAATCCGTCCTGAACGAGTTGCAACTGCTAGCGATTACGTTGTGCTCCATCGCTATGCCACCTGAGAGACGCGAAAGGATCGCGGAGGCCGTCACCTTATTGGAAGGCTGCGCTGGAATTTACAAAAATCGCCGAGGAGAGAAGCTTATTTGGCATGATGCCGCCAATAGCCGGTAGACTTGCGCTTTGCCCCTGCATCCTTCTGCACAATGGCAGTTCTTTTCGGCTCATCCGCTGAATCGTGCAGTTTTCCTTATAGCAACAGCCTCGAGTTTTGATCGTTCTCCGTCAATGCGAGTTTCCCACCGGCCGGAGCGGTCGCCCCGCGACGACGGAGAGGCTTAAGCCGGGCATGAAGTGCCGGGTACCATGAGCTAGGCCTTCACCGCTACGGCCACTTCACCACGGGCGGCATGGACGACAGGATCGACTCCACGTTGCCGCCGGTCTTGAGCCCGAAGATGGTGCCGCGGTCGTATAGCAGGTTGAACTCGACATAGCGGCCCCGGCGCACGAGCTGCTCCTCGCGATCCGCTTCGGTCCAGGGCGTGTTCATGTTCCGCCGGACGAGCTTCGGATAAATGCCGGGGAAGGCGCGGCCCACGTCTTGCACAAAGGCGAAATCCGCGTCCCAATCGCCGGAGTTGAGATAATCGAAGAAAATGCCGCCGATGCCGCGCGGCTCGTTCCGGTGCTTGAGCCAGAAATAGTCGTCGCACCACTCCTTATATCTGGCGTAATCGGCAACCGCATGCCCGGCGCAGGCCGCCCGCATGGCGGCGTGGAAATCGAGGCTGTCCGCGTCGTCCTGCGTGCGCCGCCGCTCAAGCAGGGGGGTCAGGTCCGAGCCGCCGCCGAACCAGCATTTATTGGCGCTACCGCCCTTCGGGCTGCTTGAGCGCGAGTTGTTGGCGCTACCGCCCTCCGGGCTGCTTGAGCACGCTTTCGAGGTGACGATGAACCGCGTATTCATATGCACGGCGGGGACATTGGGATTGTGCGGATGGGCGATCAGCGAGATGCCGGACGCCCAGAACGCCGGATTTTCCTCCGCGCCCGGGATTTGCCCCCGGAATTCCGGCGCGAACTCGCCGTGGACGGTGGAGACGTGCACGCCGACTTTCTCGAACACGCGGCCGGCCATCATGGCCATCGTGCCGCCGCCGCCCTCTGCCCCGGAATGGTCCGTGCGCTGCCAGGGCTTCCGCTCGAACCGGCCGGGGGGCAGGGCGGCCATCGGCCCGGCGCCAAGCTCATCCTCGATGCGCTCGAACTCCGCGCAAATGTCATCGCGCAGAGTGGCGAACCAGGCGCTCGCTTTGGATTTCCGCTCAAGAAAGTCTTCAGGCATTGAAGGGGCTGGCATGTGCGTCAAATCCGGTTGGCGCGTCTCGAAGCCCCCCTCACCCCAAGGGGAGAGGGGGAAGGAGCTGCGGCCCTCTCCCCAAAGGTAGAGGACAATTCCGGCCTCCCTCTCCCCTTGGGGAGAGGATAGTTCCGGCGTCCCCTTTCTCCTTGGGGGAGAGGGATAGGGTGAGGGGGTCTTTTGCCGCCGCTTGTCTCTAGGCAAGGCGGGAAAAGCCGCCCGTCTGTCTCAGGGCCTCACCTAATACCATCGACAGCGCCACGGCAACATTCAGCGACCTCAAATCTTCGCGCATTGGAACACGGACGCGCAAATCCGCCGCGGCATGCACTTCCTCCGGCGCCCCGGCACTTTCGCGCCCCGCGAGCAGGATGTCCGATGGCTTGAATTCCGCCGCTGTGTAGGGTACTGCAGCCTTTGTGGTAAGCAACACGATGCGCGCGCCGCGCTGGCGGGCATCGTCCCGGAACGCTGCGAAGCTGTCCCAGCGGGTGATGTCCACGGCATGAATATAGTCGAGGGCGGCTCTCTTGAGCGCACGCGACGAGAGATCGAATCCCGCCGGCAAGATAATATCGCCTGCGACATTCAGACACGCAGCCAGCCTCAAAATGGTCCCTGTATTCTGGGGGATGTCGGGCTGGTAAAGTGCAACGCGCATTTGTAAAAATCCAACTAATGGCTTAGCGCCCATTTGCACCATAGACATCGTATTCAAGAACTGCAATAAGACCCCGATTTCGCTCCCGCAAATGTCATCAAAGGTTGAGATCCTCATGGCAACGACAATCGACGATAATGAAGGCGGGATAAACCGCCGGGACTTCATCTACATTGGCACTGCTGCCTTCGCGGCTATTGGAGCGGCTGCCGCCATCTGGCCCGTGATAGACCAATGGAACCCGGACGCCTCCACTTTGTCGCTGGCCTCTATCGAAGTCGATCTGGCGCCCATTCAGCCAGGCCAGGCCATCACCGTCCTTTGGCGCGGCAAGCCCATCTTCGTCAGAAACCGCACGCCCGAAGAGGTCGCGAAGGCGAAAGAGGTGGACGTGAAGGAGCTGAAGGACCCCGACGCCGAAATTATCGGCTCGGCCGGCGTGCCCGCCACGGACGCGAACAGGACGAAGCCCGGCAAGGAAAACTGGCTGATAATGATCGGCATCTGCACTCATCTTGGCTGCATTCCCAAGGGCCAGTCGGCAGGCGACGAAAAAGGCCCCTTCGGCGGCTGGTTCTGCCCGTGCCATGGCTCGGCCTACGATACGGCCGGCCGCATCCGCCAGGGACCGGCACCGCGCAATATGGAAATCCCGCCCTACCGGTTTGTCGAGGATACCAAGATCAAGATCGGTTAATCCCAAGCCATTCGAAAGAGTCTTTCTATGTCACAAGATTCCATATCGTCCACGACCCACGAACCTGGGTCATTTGAACACGCCTACCACCCGAAAACGGCGTTCACGCGCTGGCTCGACGCCCGGCTGCCGATCATCCGCTTCGTAGTGCACTTCATGGCGATGCCGACGCCGCGCAACGTCAACTATCTCTGGGCCTTCGGCGCGATCCTGTTCTACTTCCTCGTGGTGCAGCTCTATTCGGGCATCATCCTTGCGATGCACTACGCGCCGAACTCGGCGATTGCGTTCGAATCCATCGAGAAGCTGATGCGCGATACCAGCTACGGCTGGCTGATGCGCTACACGCACATGGTCGGCGCCTCGCTGTTCTTCTTCGCGGCCTACATCCACCTGTTCCGCGGTCTCTATTACGGCTCCTACAAGTCGCCGCGCGAGATCCTGTGGATGATCGGCGTGGCGATCTTCCTTTGCATGATGGCGACGGCCTTCATGGGCTACTCGCTGGTCTGGGGCCAGATGAGCTTCTGGGCCGTGACCGTTATCACCAACCTGTTCTCGTCCTTCGACTCGATTTACCCGGGCCTCGGCACTGCCCTTGTGCAGTGGATTTGGGGCGGGTTCTCGGTGGACAATCCGACGCTGAACCGCCTCTTCAGCTTGCACTACATGGTGCCCTTCGTGCTGGTGGCGCTCGTCGCGTTGCACGTCTGGGCCTTGCACGTGGTGGGCAGCAACAACCCCACCGGTATCGAGGTACGCGAGCCCAAGAAGGAAACGCTGCCCTTCCATCCTTACATCACCACGAAGGACATGTTCGCCATCGCGGTGATCGCGGTTGTGTTCGCCTACGTTGTTTTCTGGGTGCCGAACTACCTGGGCGACGTGGTGAACTATGAGCCCGCCAACCCGCTGAAGACGCCGCCTCATATCGTGCCGGAATGGTACTTCCTGCCGTTCTACGCGATCCTGCGCGCCATTCCGTCGAAGCTTGGCGGCGTGATCGCGATGTTCGGTGCGATTGTGGTGCTGTTCTTCATTCCCTGGCTCGACACCTCGCGCGTCCGCTCGACCCGCTACCGCCCGATCTACCGCTGGTTCTTCTGGGCATTCGTTTTCGACGCCTTGGCGCTGGGCTACATCGGCTCCCAGAAGGCGGAAGGCTCCTGGGTCTTCTGGGGTCAGGTCTTCACGTTTTATTACTTCGTGCACTTCCTGGTGGTCATGCCCCTTGTCGGCCTGATCGAGACGCCAAGCCCCATGCCTGAATCGATCGAAGACGATTTCAAGCACAAGGCGAAGCCCGAGCAAGTTCAACCTGTGCCTGCCGCGTAGGAGAGGGGATAATGTCTAAGATCAAAACAACCCTGATGGGTATGGCGGCAGGGCTAATTATGTCCATCGCCCCAGCAGCGGCGGCCGAACAGGCTGCCGTCCACGAAGAGCCTTATCAGATCCCGCGCCTGAGTTGGACCTGGGGTGGCATTTTTGGCTATTTCGACCAGCAGCAGCTCCGGCGTGGCTTCAAGGTTTACAAGGAAGTCTGCTCCAACTGCCATAATCTGGGGCTTTTGTCCTACCGCAACCTTGGCGAGCCGGGTGGACCGGGCTTCTCGCCGGAGGAAGTGAAGGCGATTGCGGCCGAGGTGCAGGTCTTCGAAGGCTTCGACGAGCAAGGCAACATCGCCATGCGCGCCGGCCGCCCCGCCGACAACTTCGTCTGGAAGTTCAAGAACGCCAAGGAAGCAGCCGCGGCGTTCGGCGGCGCGGTCCCGCCAGACCTTTCGCTCATAACCCGCGCGCGCGGCATCGAGCGCGAATTCCATTGGTACGAGTACCCGCTCGTGGCGGCCAAAGACTTGGCCACGCAATATCAGGAGCAGGGGGCGGACTATGTCCATGCCCTGCTTAACGGCTACGTGGACACTCCGGCTGACAAAACGATCGCGAGCGGCCTCAACTATAACCGGGCCTTCCCCGGCAACCAGCTCGCCATGCCGCAGCCTCTGTCCGACGGACAGGTCGAATATGGCGACGGCACGCCAAATACGCTCGACCAGGAGTCCCGCGACGTCACGGCGTTCCTGGCCTGGGCCGCCGAGCCGCATCTGGCCGAGCGCAAGAAGATGGGCGTTTGGGTGATTATCTACCTGGCGGTGCTTGCGGGCCTGCTGCTTCTATCGAAGAAGGTCTTGTGGCGGAACGTCAAGCACTAGGCTCGACCCGTCCAGCGAAACGCTCCTTATTTAGGCCGCCTCCGGGCGGCCTTTTTATATCGATCGCCGCAATACCCTGCCTGCGGCGGGGTCAGAGCCAATCTTGCAGGATCGGCACGAGCGGGATGTCGGCCGGCGGCATGGCGTAGGACGGCAGCTTGTCCTTGCGCACCCAGGCGAGCGTCTGCCCTTCGAGCGGCTCCGGCTCGCCGTTCCAGTTGCGGCAGATATAGAGCGGCATAAGCAGGTGGAACGTCTCGTAAGAATGGCTGGCGAAGGTCAGCGGCGCCAGGCAGCGTGCCGGCACCTCGATGCCAAGCTCCTCCTTCAGCTCGCGGATGAGGGCTGCTTCGGGCGTTTCGCCTGCGTGGACCTTGCCTCCGGGGAATTCCCAGAGGCCGCCCAGCTCCTTGTGCGCAGGCCGCTGCGCCAGGAGCACGCGGCCGTCCGCGTCGATCAGCGCGACGGCGGCAACCAGGACAACGTTCGCTCCGGTGGCCGGCATTGGGCGCTAACTCCGGTAATCCGCGTTGATCGCGATGTATTCGTGGGTGAGGTCGGAGGCCCAGACCGTGGCGCGGCCTGTGCCGCCCGTGCCAACATCGGCGCGGATTTCGATCTCGCCGCGCTTCATATATGCGGAAGCCGCCGCCTCGCTGTAATCGGGATGGCGAAGTCCTTCATGCGCCACCTGGATGTCGCCGAACCAGATCGAAAGCCGGTCGCGGTTCGCCGCCTCGCCGGCCTTGCCGATGGCCGCGACGATCCGGCCCCAATTGGCGTCCTCGCCCGCAATCGCGGTCTTGACGAGCGGCGAGTTGCCAATCGCAAGACCGATCCGCCGGGCGGCGGCATCGTTTTCCGCGCCCTCCACGTGGATAGTCATCAGCTTCGAAATGCCTTCGCCGTCCTTCACGACCTGCATGGAAAGGTCGTGCATCAGGTGCAGCAGCGCGGCAGAGAAGGCCGCCGCCTCGGGATCGTCCGGGCTGGCGATACGGGGCGCGCCGCGGTGGGCAGCCTCGCCGGTTGCGAAGATCAACAGCGTGTCGCTGGTGGACGTGTCGCTATCCACCGTGATGGAGTTGAAGGTCGGGAGGGTGTGCCGTTGGAGCAGCGCGGTGAGCGCGTGCGCCTCAATGGGCGCGTCGGTCACGATAAAGGAGAGCATGGTCGCCATGTCGGGGGCGATCATGCCGGAGCCCTTCGCGATGCCGTTGAGCGTTACCGGAACGTCGCCGATAAGCGCGCGCTGGGTGGCGAGCTTGGGGAACGTGTCCGTGGTCATGATGGCGCGCGCGGCCTCGGTCCAGCGGCTCTCCGCCGCCTCCGCCGCCATTTTCGCCATCACGCTCTCGAACTTGGATGCATCGAGCGGCTCGCCGATGACCCCGGTCGAGGCGATGAATACTTGCTCCGGCTCGCAGCCTGCCGCATCGGCCGCGAATTTCGCCGTCGCCTCCACGGCATCGGCCCCCCGCTGGCCCGTGAAAGCGTTGGCGTTGCCGGAATTCACCACCAGCGCCCTGGCCTCGCCATGCTGGAGCTGCGCGCGGCACCAGTCCACGGGCGCGGACGCCGTCTTGGAGCGCGTCAGCACGCCGCCTGCCTGCGTGCCTTCCGGGAACAGCGCCAGCAGCACGTCGGTGCGGCCCGCATATTTGATCCCGGCCTCTGCAACGGCCAACCGCACGCCCGGAATAGGCGGCAATTCCGCTAGCGCTTTGGGCGCGAACGGCGAAACCTTGTGTATTTGCGCCATGGGAGGGGCTAAGCTCCTTTGGTTATTGCGAATCCGTTTGAGTGCCCGGCGAAGGCCCCCCTCACCCTGTCCCTCGCCCCGTTGGGGCGGGGGGTCTTTTCCCCTCAGCCTTACAAAGCACTCAAACCGGCTCGTGCGCTACTGCTGCTTCGGTGCGGCAGGCGCCTCCGCGGCGGCGGCGCGGGCGTCTTCCTCGATGGCCTTCTTCAGCTCCGGATCGACGACCTCGATCTTAGCGGTGCCGCGAAGGCCCTGCACTACGCTCTTAAGCTGGTTCTGGACGAGCGAGGCCATGAGCTGATCCTTCACCTCGTCGAAGGCCGGCACTGGATGATTGCGCTTATCCTCGACCTTGATGACATGCCAGCCGAACTCGGTTTGGACGGGGGCCGAAATCTCGCCCGGCTTGAGCGTGAACGCCGCGTCCTCGAACGGCTTCACCATCTGGCCCTTCGAGAAATAGCCGAGATCGCCGCCCGAAGTCGGCGCTGGGGCCGGTGGAATTTTTCTTGGCCAGCTCGAAGAAATCGGCGCCGCCCTTGAGCTGCTTTATCAGCTCCTTGGCTTCCGCCTCGGATTTCACGAGAATGTGGCGCGCGCGCACCTCGGGCTCTGGCGCGATCTTGGCGATCTGCTCGTCGTAGGCCGCCTTGGCCTGCGCCTCCGTAACTGCCTCGCGCACCCGCTTCTCATAGAACGTGTCCCTGAGCGCGCGCAGCTTGTAATAGGCGAGGCGCTCCTCGAACTCCTTGCCGGAGCCGAGCTGGTTCTTCGACGCGGCGTCCGCGAACAGATGCGCTTCGACCAGGTATTCGAGCAGGACGCGCCGGCGGGCTTCGGTGGGCAGACCTGCGATTTCCGCGCCGACCTCGGCTTCGGCAAAGGCGATCTCGGCCTCGGTGACGTCGGAACCGTTCACACGGGCGACCGGCCCAGCGGCCTGGGCGAATTGCGCGCAAAATGCCAGCGAGAGCGCGATCGCGCCACAGCGTATGCTTTTCAAACTCACGGCTGGAAACTCCTCAAGGCTCGGCCACGGCGAAATCGAAGCCCCCGGGGAGGGGGCGAAAACATCGTTAATCCCGCTTTTAAGGCGGACGGTCTCTGTTGGGAAGGAGGATCTTGGGTTTATTATGGCTTTTACGCAGACTGCACGGGTGCTTTTGGTCAGAATGCAGCGCCCATTAGAAGTTGCGCATAAGCTAGGCAGCCGGTATCGAATGCGCCGGCGGATGATTGGGAGCGCGCGGCGCCCGTCAACAAACGTCCGATACCCCTTGAGTGGGGAGTCACCTGCCAAGAGAGCCTCCGGGCTCTCTTGGGTTTTCTAGCCAGCCTCATCACGTTCTGAAGCCAGTCAAAACGGAATTTCAACCTCCAGCCGGGTCCTGAGTGTGCCTTGCTCCGTTGCCGTTGTCGCGCCGAAGAGATAGCCAACTTCGTACTTCAGCTTCCCCCTGCCCAGAATATCGCCGAGGCCATAGCTGCCGGCGAACATTGGGCCAGCGCGGAATTGCTGCTCGTTGAACGGGCCGGGGTGGCTCAGATCGTCGATTTGACCGTAGATTTCGATGCCGGGCTGGAACAGCGGATCAAGCAGGTAGCGGGTTTGCCAGCCATATTGGAAGCCGTCCGCCGTTGAGCGCCGCCTTGGGGCCGACCTCCTTCTGCCAATAGAGATTAAGCGTGTGCAGCCACTTCATGTCCTGCTTCTGGAACAGGCCGCCGAAGGTCACGCTATCGGGATCGGCACTGCGTGCCGCCGCGGAATATTCGGCGAAAAGGGAGAAATCGAGCCAGTATTTGCCGGGCTCGGTGAGCATGAAGTAGTTCTCGAAAGTCGTGGCATCGAAACTCCACTTATTGTCCGGCTCCTTCGAAAACTCGCCCTCTAATTCAACGAACCAGAACGGAAGCACGCCCATGCCGATCTCGGTTGGCGAGCTTTGGCGGCCGTTGTTCTGCGAGCGGTTGTCGAAGGTTGCGGAGTAGTTGTGCTCGATCTCCACCTCGCCTTCGTCGATATTGGGATATCGGATCTTGAACTCCGCATTCGCAACGAGCGGCATGGCCAGGCTCATGGCCACCGCAAGGACAAGCACTTTCTCCGCGCAAAGCCGCGCGCGCTCTACTACGCATTACATTTCCCTCTCAGCCCGTGTTCACTTCGCGACAATCTGGCCGCGGTTCTTCTGATCGAAATCGTCGAAGAACGGATATGCGCCCGGCGCCAGCGGCCCGATGTAAAGGGGCACACTCGCCCCTGCCGGCACTATTTTCTCGCGGTTCAGCTCGGAGCTTTCGAATTCCGCCGGCTTCGTTCCCTTGTTGGAAACGACGAGCTTGAACTTCACGCCCGCTTTGACGGCCAGGGTGGAAGGCTCGAATTTCCCGTTCTGGACGGTCAGCGAGTAGGCGGTTTCCTGTGCGAGCGCCGGACACGTGAGCGCCGCCAGCGCCGCTGTCACCAAGCCCGCCTGTAATACGTGCCGCATTTTGTACATTAATGCCCCATCTTGCAGTTTAGAACGATTATAAGACCGCGCACCAGTTACTCGCCGGTCAGATATTCATATGCGCCAAATATACCGAGAGCTTTGCATAGTCAAAATGTTTAGTTTTGAACAGAAATAAGAACGACTCTAAACTGGCTATAGCGCCAGGGCAGCCCGTATCTGGGTCTATTCACTTGCTCCTCGCGCTGCGTTGCAGGCAAAGCGCAATTCGCCAATCGAGAAAATTCCAAGATATTTACCTCCGCAGTCCCAGGCCCCATAAGGGCCTTCACCTACAATTCTCGTGCGGGGGATATAGCCCCGGCGCAACCTGGAACAGCAAACGCCATGCCAATCGCCGCCCGTCCGCGCGGCCATCACTTTGCCACGATGAGCGCTTTGTATCGCAAAGCTCAAGGGAACGCCCCATGTCCGACCTCGACAAAGCCCTCGCCGACATCCTCGTGATACGCAGCCACATTGCCGCCGGCACAGCGTTCCGCGGCTACGGCCCTGCAGCCCTCGCCGCCACCGGCGTTCTGGCCGTCGTCACCGCCGGGCTGCAAACGCTCTGGCTCAAGGATGCGAACGCCGATCCGCTTATCTTTCTCGCGGGCTGGGTGGCCACGGCAATTCTCGCGGTAGCCATCATCGGCGCGGAAATGCTGGGCCGCTCGCGCCGGCTTCACTCGGGGCTGGCCGACGCCATGATCTACAACGCCATCGGGCAGTTCCTGCCGGCTGGCGCTGCCGGTGCCTGCCTCGCCGCCGTATTGATCCGGTTCGCGCCGGAAGCGCTGTGGATGCTGCCCGGCCTTTGGCAAATTCTCGTCAGCCTTGGCATATTCGCCTCGGTGCGCTCGCTGCCCGGCGCGGTGGTCTTCGCCGGCGCCTGGTATTTCGTAGCGGGCGTTGGCGTGCTGATGTTCGCCAGCCAGAGCCATGCGCTGTCGCCCTGGATGATGGGCGCGCCGTTCGCCATCGGGCAATTCACGATCGCGGCCATCCTGCATTTCGCCTTCGGAGCCGAAGATGACCAAGACTGATCCGCCCCAAGCGCCCTTTTCTCAAGCGCCCTTTTCCTATGAGGGGCTCGACCGGGTTATTCACGAGAAGGCGCGGCTTGGCTTGCTGACGTCGCTGATGTCGCATCCCAAAGGGCTGGCCTTCGCCGATTTGAAGCTGCTCTGCGGGCTGACGGACGGCAATCTCAGCCGCCATTTGGCGGTGCTGCAAGAGGCAGGACTGGTCGAAATCATCAAGGGATACGAGGGCAACCGGCCCCACACCTTCTGCCGCATGACGCGGGAGGGCCGCCGCCGCTTCCTGGACTACCTGGCTGTGCTGGAGCAGGTCGTGCGCGATGCCGCCAAGGCCGCCGGGGAGGAGGAGCTTCCCGCCGGCGGCTTGCGAATTCTTCCGGCCTGAATGCCGGTCCGCCACGCGATTTTTTTGCAAGGAAACTTTACGATGCAAAGCGCTCTATCATCCAAATTCCATGCCGCCATCATCATGGATGGCAACGGCCGCTGGGCCGCCGCCCGCGGGCTGCCGCGCACGGCCGGGCACGAGGCGGGCGTCAGGGCCATCCGCCGCACCATCGAGGCGGCGCCGCGCTTGGGCGTGGGCACGCTCACGCTCTACGCCTTTTCCAGCGACAACTGGCGGCGACCGCAAGCGGAGGTCGAGGCCCTGATGGGCCTGTTGCGGCGTTACCTCAGCCGGGAAACCGCGCGCCTGGCCCGCAACGGCGTCCGCCTCACCGTCATTGGCCGCCGCGACCGCCTGCCCGGCGGGCTCGCAGCCGCCATTGCGCGCGCCGAGGCGGCGACGGCTTCGGGCGAAGGGCTGCATCTGCGCATCGCCGTCGACTATTCGGCGCGCGACGCCATTCTCAGCGCCGCCGCCCGGATCGCGGGGCCGGCGGACCTCACTTGCGAGGGCTTCTCGCGCCTTGGTCACGGGCGAGGCCGATTTGCGCGCCGGTCGATCTGCTCATCCGCACCAGCGGGGAGCAGCGCCTCTCCGACTTCCTCCTGTGGGAAAGCGCCTATGCCGAACTCTATTTCACGGAACGCTTGTGGCCGGACTTCGGCGAGGCCGATCTCGCCGCGGCGCTGGACAATTTCCGGCGGCGCGAACGCCGGTTCGGCGGCCTCCCCGTTCCCGCCGCCGCCTGAACCGCATTCCAACCCCTTGGAGGCCGCCAATGCGTATTCTGCTGATTAACGCGCCGCATCCCGCCATTGGCAGCCGCATCCCGCGCGACCACCTGCCGCCGCTTGGGCTGCTAGCCATCGGCGGGCCGCTCATCGATGCGGGGCATGAGGTGCGGCTGATCGATGGCGACCGCGACGCGACCCCCGTGCCGGAGTTGATCCGGGAGGCCGCGCGGCTGAAGCCGGACGCCGTGCTGTTCGGCCATTCCGGCTCGACCTCCGGCCATCCGGTTATCGCGCAAATCGCACGCGGCGTGGCGGCGGCGCTGCCAGCCGCGCATATCGTTTATGGCGGCGTTTTCCCAACCTATCACTGGCGCGAAATCCTGGAAGCGGAGCCCTGGGTCACGGCCATCGTGCGGGGCGAGGGCGAGGAAACGGCGTGCCGGCTGATGGCCAGGCTCGGCGAGGGCCGCCCCCTCGATTTCGTGCGGGGCATCGCCTTTCGCGACAGCAGCGGGCCGTGCGCAACCCCGCTTGCAGTGCCGGTCCGCAATCTCGACGCCTGCCGCATCGGCTGGGAGCTCATCGATCCCGCGCGCTACAGCTATTGGGGCGGCCTGCGCGCCACGGTGGTGCAGTTCTCGCGCGGCTGTCCGCACACCTGCACCTATTGCGGACAGCGCAGCTTCTGGACCCGCTGGCGCCACCGCGATCCCGTCCTGTTCGCCACGGAAATCGCCCGCCTCCACCGCGAGCAAGGCATAAAGGTATTCAATTTCGCCGACGAAAACCCGCTCGTATCGCGGAAGGCTTGGCTTGCTTTCCTTGAGGCGCTGATCGCGGAGAATATCGACGTGATCCTCGTTGCATCGGCGCGCGCCGGCGACATCGTCCGCGACGCAGACATTCTGCATCTGTACAAAAAGGCGGGTTTTGCACGCTTCCTGCTCGGCATCGAGAGCACCAGCGAGGCGACGCTCGCCGCGATCCGCAAGGGGGCGGCCGCCGCGACCGACCGCGAGGCCATCCGCTTGCTGCGCCGCCACGGCATTATTTCGCTGGCGACCTGGGCCGCCGGCTTCGAGGAGGAGACGGACCGCGATCACTGGCGCGGCCTGCGCCAGCTTCTCGACTACGACCCCGATCAGGTCCAGCTCATCTACGCCACGCCGCACCGCTGGACGCCGTTCTCCCAGCAGGCGGCGAGCCGGCAGGTGATCCAGACGGACCTCCGTCTCTGGGATTACAAGCATCAGGTGCTCGCCAACCGCCATATTCCGCCGTGGCGCGTGCTGTTGTGGGTGAAGTTCACCGAATTGGTGCTGCAATGCCGCCCTAAGGCCCTGTACCGCGTACTGTTCCACCCGGACCCCGGCCTGCGCCACGGCATGCGCTGGTATACTGGGATCGGACGGCGCGTGTGGTTTCATGAGGTCTGGCGCTTCCTGCGCGATGGCTGGGTGAAGGATGGGCCATCCGTCGCGGCGTTCTGGGGCAGGCCACGGGAGGGAACCGGGGATGTCGTTGCGGCTGAGGCGCCGGAACAGCCGGTCATGGGCGATGCCTGATCCGTTGGATCGCTTCACCGGCCGCCGGCGACCATGAGCCCCCTTGCCCCATCCCTCTCCCCCTCGCGACTTGGGGGAGAGGACCCTAGAATTCTCGCTGAGGCTGATGCCACCGCGAGGCGGCGGTCTAAGGGTGGATCAAGAGCGTGCCGGAGCCGATCTCGTCCTCGGGGCAGTCCCCATGCCGGGACAGCGCCTTGCGCAGCGCTTGCCAACGCTCTTGGGATCGAAGCTCGCGCCTCTTTCCGGCCAGCCTGCCGAAATTGCTCGCCGATATTTTCGCGGCGGCATCGGCAACGGTCTCGCAGCCGTCAAAGGAACCGCGATCCCGCTTGAGGAGGACCAGGCCAAATAGGAAGAGCCCGCCCGCGACGATAAACAGGGCATGCCACGCGATCCCCAGCAGCAGGGCTATAACAGCCGCCAGCATCAGCCACGCGGACGCCCTTCCCAGCCTGCCGGGGGCAAAGCTTATCGTGAGCCCTGTCTGTTGCCGGACCGTCGCTGACAAATCCTTCGGCCTTATCGCAAAGCCGTCCAGGCGATCCGAGGGCCGGATCTTCCGGCCGGCGCCCGCTGAAAGGAGCGAGCGGCGCAGGGCGTTGAAGGCCATGGCGCTCATGCAGCGGAGATTGCTGGCGTCCGCACGTTCGCTCAGATGCCGCCAAACGATGTCATTCAGGTCCCCGGCGGTGCGGCACGCCTCAAGCTCGGCGTCTGTGAACTTGATCGCGAAGATTTCTTCGAGGTCGAGGATCAACTCCACCTGATCGAGGTCGTCATCCAGATCGAGCGATTTTCTCATCGGCCCGCCCCTTTCCGGCTATTTGCGCGAGTAGACGTCCTCCAGGCGCACGATGTCGTCCTCGCCGAGATAGGGGCCGGACTGAACCTCGATGAGCGTGAGCGGGATCAGCCCCGGATTTTCCAGCCGGTGCACGGCGCCGAGCGGCACGTATATCGACTGGTTTTCGCTGAGCAGCTTCGCCTCGCCGTCGATTGTGACGCGCGCCGTGCCCTTCACCACGATCCAGTGCTCCGCGCGGTGGTGGTGCTTCTGCAGCGAGAGGGTTCCGCCGGGCTCCACGACGATCTGCTTCACCTGATAGCGCTCGCTCATATGCAGGGTCTCGTAGCTGCCCCAGGGGCGGTGCACGGTGAGGTGATGGTCCGCCTCGTCGCGGCCAAGCGCGGCTAGCTCCTGCACTACCTCCTTGACCGTGCCGCTTTCGCCGCGCTTGGCGACCAGCGTCGCGTCCTTGGTGCTGATGACAATGATGTCGTCGATGCCCGCCACCGCCACCATGCCGGCCTCCGCGCGCACGTAACAGCCTCTGGCGTTCTTCACCATGGTATCGCCGCGCGTGGCGTTGCCGGCGTGATCCTTCTTGGCTGCGTCGAAAAGCGCGTCCCACGTGCCAACGTCGCTCCAGCCCGCGTTGAGGGGCACGAGCGCTGCCTTCTCCGTCTTCTCCATCACAGCGTAGTCGATGGAATCGGAGCGGCACTCAGCGAAATTGGCGGCGAGACGGATGAAATTGAGATCCTTGGTGGCGTTCTCGACGGCTGCCTGAGTCTGGCGGACCATGTCCGGCTCGAAGCGGCCGAGTTCGTCGAGGAAGACCTTCGCGCCGTACAGGAAGATGCCAGCGTTCCAGAAATAACCGCCCTCCGCGTAGAGCCGGGCCGCCGTTTCCTTGTCCGGCTTCTCCACGAAGCGCTCGACCTTGAGAACGCCGCCGTGGCCCGCCTTGCCCTGCGTCTTGACGTAGCCGTAGCCCGTTTCCGGCGCGGAAGGCTTGACGCCGAAGGTGACGAGCATGCCATCCTTGGCGGCGCTGGCGCCAGCCTCGATGGCATCGAGAAAGGCTTTGCGGATCTTCGATATGGTGGTCCGAAGGCACGAGCAGCACAATCGCATCCGGACCCGCCTTCTGAATCGCGAGATGCGCTGCAACGGCAGCGGCCGGCGCGGTGGAACGGCCTTCGGGCTCAAGCACGATGCCCTCAAGCGGCAGTCCGGCTTTCTTGAAGGCAGCGGCGACGCCGAAGCGGTTCTGTTCGTTCGCGATCACATATGGCGGCGCGTAGGGAGGCACCGAAGGGAGGCGGCGCGCGGTGTCGGCCAGCAGGGGCTCGCCGCTCACCAGGGCATGAAACTGCTTTGGATGCTGCGCCCGGGATAGGGGCCAGAGCCTCGAACCGGAGCCTCCCGCAAGGATAACAGGAATTATCATCGGTCACTCCAATGCAGTCGTGCAAAGTCCAACAAATGGCCGGGTTTTTTGGCAAATTCAAGCTCTAGTTTCAGCACTGAACCGCTGCGCGCTGTTTCCACGGCGCCGCAGGGCGAGAGGCTGTGCCATGGCCATGGGGCATTACCCCTCATCCTGTCCTTCTCCTTGCAAGCTCGCCTTGGCGAGCTTGCAACTCCAAGTATCTGCATCCGCAAGCGGATGCAGATGGGAGAAGGGACGCCTTCTCAACGGCCGCGACGGGACTCCCTCTCCCATGGGGAGAGGGCTGGGGTGAGGGGCGGGCTAGCCCCCGGTGAGGCTCATATGGCGCGCCACGGCGGGTTTCTGCGCGCGGCGGTCGATGACAAAGTCGTGGCCCTTGGGCTTGCGCGCGATGGCCTCGCCGATGGCGGCGCTCAGGAGATCGTCGGAGGCGCTCGCCCTGAGCGGCGCGCGCAAATCCGCCGCGTCGTTCTGGCCGAGGCACATGAAAAGCGTGCCGGTGCAGGTTATGCGCACGCGGTTGCAGCTTTCGCAAAAATTATGAGTGAGCGGCGTGATGAAGCCGAGCCGCCCCCCGGTTTCGCGCACCTGCACGTAGCGCGCCGGGCCGCCGGTGCGATAGGGAATATCTTCCAGCGTGAGCCGCTCCATGAGCCGCGCGCGCACCGCCGAAAGCGGCAGATACTGGTCGGTGCGGTCGCCCTCGATGTCGCCCAGCGGCATAGTCTCTATCAGCGTCATGTCCATGCCCTCGCCGTGGCACCAGCGGAGCATGTCCTCGATCTCGTCCTCGTTGACGCCCTTCAAGGCGACCATGTTGACCTTGATCTTGAGCCCCGCGGCTTGCGCGGTGCGGATGCCGTCCACGACCTTGCCGAAATCGCCCCAGCGGGTGATCTCGTGGAACTTCACCGGGTCGCGCGTGTCGAGCGAGACGTTGATCCGGCGCACGCCGCAGGCCGCAAGCGCGCTCGCATATTTGCCGAGCTGGCTCCCGTTGGTGGTGACGGTTATCTCCTCCAGCGCGCCGCTTTCCAGGTGCCGCGAGAGCGCCTGGAACAGCCACATGATGTTCTTGCGCACCAGCGGCTCGCCGCCGGTCAGCCGCAGCCTGCGCACGCCCTTGGCGATGAAGGCCGAGCACAGGCGGTCCAGTTCCTCCAGCGTGAGCAGGTCGGCGCGCGGCAGGAACGTCATGTTCTCGGCCATGCAATAGACGCAGCGGAAATCGCAGCGGTCCGTAACCGAGACTCGCAGATACGTAACCTGCCTGCCGAAGGGGTCTATCATCGCGCCGCCGGCGGGGGCCAGCGCGGCGGGGGGAACTTGAAGGGTCATGGACGCGGCCCGGAAATCTGTTTCGGTTGTTTTCGCTTATGTGGGGTGAGCTTAGCACACTTGTAGCAATCCGAAAGGAGGAGCGCCATGGAGGAAGAAGACCGGTTCAACATGTCGATGAGGAGTTTTTTGAAGCACGTGGGCGTCACTTCGCAGCAGGAGATCGAGCGGCTCGTGCGCGAGCGGCACCTGACTTCCGGAAAGCTCAAGGTCCGGGCGGCGCTGAGCGCGGAAGGTACGGACCTGAACCACGTTGTCGAGGGCGAAATCGAGCTGCCGAAGCAGTGACCGTAGCTTTGGCATGAGCGCGCTGGCATGCTAAAAGCGCGGCGGAACTGCCTGGGAGCGAAAACATGGATGCCTACGAAGCGCTCATAACGCGCGTCAGCCCCAAGGAACTCGGCGAGCCGGCGCCGGATGAGGCCGCGCTCGGCAAGATCGTTGCGGCGGCGTTGCGCGCGCCCGATCATGGCCGCCTGCGGCCGTGGCGCTTCATCGCGATCCGTGGCGAGGGCCGGAACCGGCTGGGCGATGTGCTGGCCGCCTCGCTTGGCCGCCGCGATCCGAATGCGGGCGCGGAACTGGAGCGGGAGCGGCAGAAGCCCTCGCGCGCGCCGCTGGTGCTCGTGGTGGCGGCGCATATCACGCCCAGCCCCAAGATTCCGGCGGTGGAGCAGCTTCTGTCGGCCGGCGCCGCGGCCCAGAATATCATGCTGGCCTGCCACGCCTTGGGCTACGGGGCCATGTGGAAGACCGGCGCCCCGGCCTACGACGCCGGCGTGAAGGAAGCGCTCGGCCTTGAGGCGGCGGACGAGATCGCCGGCTTTCTCTATATCGGCACGCCGAAAGCCATGCCGAAGGCGCCCGCCCCGCTCGACCCGGCGGATTTCGTGAGGGCCTGGACCGGGGAATAATACCGGCAGCCAGAGGATCTCCGCTAATTTTTACGAAAATGCTGGAAGCGCAGAACCGGCCCGGGCGCAGTAGCTGCTTTCCCGATAATGGGCGCATTTGAGCAAAGTTCTTGCTGTAGAACCTGTCCGCAGGAACAGTTTTCTGCTATGCCGGGAGCTTGACTATAGAATATAGTATTTTTTTCTGCTCTGCCTACCGCAGCCCCTTGCCGCGACAGTCCCGGCGGAACTATTTTGGGGTGAGAGGCCGCTCCGGCCTTGGACACAGACCGAAGGGGCCAGCACATGGAAAAAATCGTCTTTATCACTCCGAATTTCGCGGTCGCCGGGCAACTGGATGCTTCGGATTTTGCTGAAATCGCCCGGCTCGGCTTCGGAACCGTCATCAACAATCGCCCGGACGGCGAAGAGGATGGCCAGTTGCCCAGCGATGCCGCGGAAGCCCTCTCCCGGCGTTCAGGCCTCGCCTACCACCATATCCCCGCCGGCAAGCTCGATCTGTTCTCCGATCCCGTTGTAAATCCCGCTGAAATCGCCACCGCCGATAGCGCCGGCGGGAAGGTGCTTGCCTACTGCAGGTCGGGCACACGCAGCGCCATTATCTGGGCGGCGGTAAGCGCGCGCAGCTTGCCCGTTGACGAGGTGCTGCGCCTGCTCACGAACGCCGGATTCGACTTCGATTTCCTCAGCGATGAGCTTGAAGAGCAGGCCCTGGTGGGATCGCGCCGCCAAGCGGCTTTGGCGGAAGCAGCTTAAGCCAGATTTATTCGGCGCCGGTTCGGAACCGGCTCCGCCAACATCCGGGACCGTCACAGATGCCGGCGTGCGTTACGATCCCGGATAGCCGCAAGCGGCTTCCGGGATGACAACGGCCGAGCAATGACGACGGTCCTCCAGTTAAGTCCACTCGCCGGAGCGTCACAAGGGCATACCTGCGGCCGGGGGCGCGAAAATGCCGGCGGCGTCCTCTTCCGCCGTGGCCGGTCTTGACTCGGCCACCCAGCAATGCGTCGAATGTACGGAATCTTTCTTGGATGGCCCGGTCAAGCCGGGCCATGACAATTGAGTTTGCTGCGCGCACGCCGATTTTCTCGCGTGCCCGGCCGCGGGGACGGCGCCGAGGCGCTACTCCGCCGCGGCGGAAGCGATGGCGCCGTGGCAGTGCTTGAACTTCTTGCCCGAGCCGCAAGGGCAGAGGGCGTTGCGCGAGACTTTCCCCCAGGTCGCGGGATCGTTCGGATTGGCGGCGTTGCGCTGGCTCTTTGCCCCGTTCGGTGCGGCCTTGCGGGCCTGCGCGGGACCGCTACCCTGTTTAGCGGCGGCGCGGCGTTCCTGCCGGGACAAGGGCGAAGGTGCCGCGCCCTGCTGGAATTCGTCCTCGCCGGTGGAGGCATCCAAGTGATGGGCCTCCATCTCAGGTAGCTCGCCGAAATCCTGGAACTCGTCCGGCATGCCCGCCGCCGGTGCCAGGCTCACATGCATGAGCTGGCCGGTCACGTCGCGGCGCAGGCGCGAGAGCATCTGCGAAAAGAGCTGGAACGACTCGCTCTTATATTCGTTGAGCGGATCGCGTTGCGCGTAGCCGCGCAGGCTCACCGCCTGGCGCAGGTGCTCCAGCGTCACGAGGTGCTCGCGCCAGAGGTAATCGAGCGTCTGCAGCAGCACGGCCTTTTCGATGTAACGCATGTTTGGCGCGCCGACATCGGCCACCTTGCGCGCGGCCGCAGCATCGGCCTTGTCCTGCAGGCGTTCGCGGATTTCCTGCTCTGCGATGCCTTCCTCGGCGGCCCATTCGGCTACGGGCAAGTCCATGTCGAAGACTTCCAGGAACTCCTTGTGCAGCCCCGCGACGTCCCATTGTTCGGCAAAAGCCTTCTCCGGCACATGGGTCGCAACTAGGTCTTCCACGACTTCGCGCCGCATGTCCTCCACGGTCTCCTGGACCGTCTCGTCGTGCATGAGGTCGATGCGCTGCTCGAAGATCACCTTGCGCTGATCGTTCATCACGTCGTCGAATTTGAGCAGGTTTTTGCGCGTATCGAAGTTGCGCGCCTCGACCTTTTGCTGGGCCTTTTCCAGCGCGCGGTTGATCCAAGGATGGGCGATGGCCTCGTCCTCCTGGATGCCGAGCTTGCGCAGCATGTAGTCCATGCGCTCTGAGCCGAAGATGCGCATCAGGTCGTCTTCGAGCGAGAGGTAGAACTTGGAGGCGCCGGGGTCGCCCTGCCGGCCCGAACGGCCGCGGAGCTGGTTGTCGATGCGGCGGCTTTCATGGCGCTCGGTGCCGAGCACATAAAGCCCGCCCGCCGCCAGCGCGACCTGCTTCTTCTCCTCCACATCGGCGTTGATCTTGATGCGCTCGGCCTCAATCTCTTCCTCGGTAGGCTCCACGCCGGCCGCCTTGCGCTCCTCTTTCCAATCCTCCAGCCGCATGGCCGCGTTGCCGCCAAGCTGAATGTCCGTGCCGCGGCCCGCCATGTTGGTGGCGATGGTCACGGCGCCCGGCACGCCCGCTTGCGCGACGATGCCCGCTTCCTGCTCATGATAGCGCGCATTCAAGACCTGATGCGGGACCTTGAGCGGCTTCAGCAATTCAGACAGCGTTTCGGATTTCTCGATGGACGTCGTGCCGACCAGGATAGGCTGGTTCCTCTGGTGGCACTCCTGAATCAGGGCGATGATCGCCTTGTACTTCTCCTTCGCCGTCCGGTAGACCTCGTCGTCGCTGTCGATGCGGACCATCGGCCGGTGCGTCGGGATCTCCAGGGTTTCGAGCTTGTAGATGTCCTGGAACTCGGCGGCCTCGGTCAGCGCCGTGCCGGTCATGCCTGCGAGCTTCGAGTAGAGGCGGAAGTAGTTCTGGAAGGTGATCGAGGCGAGCGTCTGGTTCTCGGGCTGGACCTGTACGCCTTCTTTCGCCTCAAGCGCCTGATGCAGGCCCTCCGAATAGCGGCGGCCTTCCATCATGCGGCCGGTGAACTCGTCGATGATGACAACCTGGCCGTTCTTCACGATGTAATCCTTGTCGCGCAGGAACAGCTTGTGCGCCCTGAGCGCGCAATTCGCGTGATGGACGAGCGTCACGTTCTCGACGTCGTAGAGCGAGGTCTCCGGCTTCAGGAGCCCGGCCTCCTCCAGCAACTTCTCCATCAGCTCGTTGCCGTCGTCGTTGAAAACGGCGGTGCGCATTTTCTCGTCGAGTTCGAAATGCTCCGGACCAAGCTGGTGAATGAACTTGTCGACGGTGTTGTAGAGCCCAGACTTGTCCTCGATGGCGCCGGAAATAATGAGCGGGGTGCGCGCCTCGTCGATCAGGATCGAGTCCACCTCGTCGACGATCGCGAAATTATGCCCCTGCAGCTCTTCCGGCCGGCCGCCGAACTGCACCATCTCTTCGATGGCGTACTTCATATTATCGCGCAGATAATCGAAGCCGAACTCGTTGTTCGTGCCGTAGGTAATGTCGCAGCCGTAGGACTGGCGGCGCTGATCGTCATCGAGGTCGTGCAGGATGCAGCCCACGGTGAGGCCCAAGAACCTGTGGATCTGCCCCATCCATTCGGAGTCGCGCTTGGCCAGATAGTCGTTCACGGTGACGACATGGACGCCGCGGCCCGATAGCGCGTTAAGGTATGAGGGGAGCGTCGCGACGAGCGTTTTGCCCTCGCCCGTCTTCATCTCGGAAATCCTGCCCGAATGCAGCACCATGCCGCCGACGAGCTGCATGTCGAAATGCCGCTGGCCGAGCGTGCGCCTGGCCGCCTCGCGCACCGTCGCGAAGGCTTCGGGCAGAAGGTTGTCGAGATCCTCGCCATTGGTCAGCCGTTCGCGGAACTCGTTCGTCTTGCCGCGCAGCTCATCGTCGGAAAGCGCTTCGAACTCCGGCTCAAGCGCGTTGATCGCAGGGACCCTCGCGTTGAAGCTTTTCAAGCGCCTGTCATTGGAACTGCCGAAAATCTTGGTTGCGAGCGAGCCAAGAGAAACCATGATAGCCGAGCCTCACTGCCCGCCATGAAAACGCCGCCCATGAATATAGGGCCGCATGCCGTATCGCCTTTTGCAGGGGGCGGTGGCATTTCCAGCGGACTATTTTTCGAAATCACCTGAAGGGAAGCGATCTTCTCCTCATACCAAAGCAGAAATAATGAGACGAGTCTCCCCTGTCAACGCGAGGCTCGCTGCGCGCAGCTATTGTGTGCGGCTTGCCGGCGGTATCTTGAGCGCCGCGTGGCTTTGCAGCGCCATCTAGTGGCCTGAGCGGGGAAATTGTGTGCCAACGCTGTGTGCGTGGCTTATCCCTCAACCTGTCCCTCCCGCAAGGGGAGAGGGGACGGCTTCACAACGGGCACAGCCTACCCCCTCTCCGCTCCCATCCGCATCCGCTTGCGGAAGCGGAAGCGAAAAGAGGCAAGCTCGCCAAGGCGAGCTTGCCCGGAGAGGGTTGGGGTGAGGGGGTGCCAAAGGCCGCAACCACAGCTTAAGGCCCGGTAAAGCCCCATAGGCAGCACATCATGGTTAATCCCGGCTTGGTTAACGCCAAACCCTCATGCGTTTTTCGCGCACCTTTTTGCGTTTTTTTTCGCGTTTCGGGTCGAAATGTGCGTTTCAAAAATCCCGTTAAATATGCGCGCAGTTTTAATATTTACCACAAACCGGTGCATCCGGCAGCGTCAGACGCTGTGCCATCCGCACAGTTTACTCTTGCCAATCAATACCTTACACCACCATTAAAACTTTAGAAAAACACCTGTCTTATAGTCGCGGCATGAAAGAAGCAGCCCGCGAACGCCAGCAAGCGCCCAAAATCGGCCCCGCCGTGGTTAACGGCCGGTTAGCGCGCAAGGCGGCGCCCCCGGACGGCGGCGAGCGCCGGCCGCCCGGAAATGGCTGCCCATCAAGCCGCGAGCGCGGGCGCCTCCTTATACGAAGCGGGCTTCGCGCAAGCCCATTTCGCGACAGTGCCGATGTCGTAGAAGCGGCACGCCTCCATCAATATCCGGCACTCGGTCCAGATGTCGCCGTCCGACATGGGCATGAACAGGTCGTGGATGTTGTCGACGCCCAGATAGCAGCGCACGCCCGCCTCATGCAGCTTGGGGAACGGCGCGATCGAGTTGTGCAGCGGCGCGGTCATCGGCAGCCGCTGCATGCTGAGCGCGGCGGAGGGGCAGATCACGATGCCCATATCGGCTTCGAGGATCTTCGCGACGATGCGGTCCTGCTCGCGCTCCTCCTTGGCGCCCAGCGAGATCGCGTGGATGCCGTAGACCATGCCCTGCATGCCGTGCTCGATGGTCTTGGTGGCGAGCAGCTCGGTCTCGTTTTCGAGCGGGTTGTTCTCCTGGTCGACATGCACCTCGACGGGCTTGCCGAGGCGCTTGGCAAGGTCGAGGACCATGTCGAGATGCGCCTCGGGCCGCGGCCGGTCGCGCGAGGGCAAGCCGCCGCAGAAATCGGCGAGCTTGCAGGCTTCGGCATATTGCTCGTAGGAGGCCGGGTCGAGCACGCCCTGGAGCGGCTGCACGCCCACCTCGAAGACTATGCGCCCGGCATAGCGCTTCTTCACCTCCATCGCGGCGGTAACGGGCAGGAGGCCGACCGTGCTATCGGCGTCGACCATGGTGCGGCAGTAGGTGACGCCCTGCGCGATCATCTTGTCGAGGCCGCGCCCGATGCGCTCGATCAGGTCGTCGTAGGTGTAGTTCTCCTTGAGATAGCGGTAGATCTCCCACTTCTTCTGCATGTCCACCTGACTGAGGCGCAGGTTCTCCATGTTGATGAGGTAGGCCTTGTCGAAATGGGCGTGGTGGTTGGCGACGCCGCCCAGGCGTTCCACCGCTTCCATGAAGTGGAGGTGCAGGTTCCAGGGCTCCTGTTTGTCCGCGAGCTTGTAGCGGAAGGTGCCCTTGGTGGTGTCGGCCACGATCTGCTCAAGCGTGGCGATGCCTACATCCGCGTCGGTGATGAGCGGAATGCCGTTCTCGATGCAGAGTTTGCGGATAAGCTTGGCGTCGGAAGCTTCGTCGTAGTCGTTATCGCCGGTGAGGACGTTGATAACGAGATCGAAGCGGTTTTCCTTGAGGAAAGTTAGGATATTCGGTGCGTGGCGGTCGGTGATCTTGTGAATTTCTGTAGTATCTATGCCGCGATCAAAAAGGAATTTATGAGTACCAGGTGTTGAATAAATGTCTACTTCTAATGTAAGGAACTGCTTTATTGCGGGGAGCATTCTTTTCTTATTTTCCTGCTTCCCTGCGCTGATTAGAATCTTCTTCCTGCTTTTCCGGCCTAGCAACTTCAAGTTGAAAGCCAGCATCTCCAGCGAAACACCTTCATTCATAGGTCTTACCCCTTCCGTGCTGCCCCCCTTAAACTTCACCAGAACAGGCGCTTTCGCGTGCGCGCGCCCCGGCTCGCGGTCCCTATCCGCAAATGGTGCGCATGTTGGAGTGCGAATCTGTTGCAGTCAACCCCGGTTCCGCATTCCAGGCTAACAAATCCGTTAGCCTGCCGGGCAATCGCGCAAAAGTCCTGCGCCCTACTTTTTCAGATAGCCGTTGCCGATCATGCACAGCGTGAAAGACGTGCGATACATTTCGGCTGCCTTTTCCCGCGCCCTGTCCAGATTTTCCCGGCTGTGATGCTCGCTGGCTACTATCTTCTCAAGCTCGGCACTGGACTGCATCGCTTTGGCTTTGCACGCGGTTTCCGCCAATTGCTGCGCCCGCTCCCGGTCCGTGTCCGTCTTATATTTGCCTGGGTCTGCCAGAACGAATTGCATCTCGGGCTGCGTGCTCGACGCCGCCGTGCAGGCGGAAAGCGCAACAAACGTCAGAAGGGGAAACAAACGCGGCACAGCAATTTTATCCAAATTGGAAAATGTACTGCGCCTTCGTAGCATGCCTCCGCCAGATCAGGCCAGAAAAACTTGAGAGAAATATGTGGATTAAGACTTCGCCCATGGCGGCGTTACCTCAGCAAGGCGCGGTACAGTCCGAAGGCGGCGGCGCCGAACGAGAGCAGCGCCAGAATCGCGAAGGGCGCCGCGGCAAGGTACGCCCAGGGCTTGGGGATGAAGGTCATCGCCAGCACGCAAAGCGACAAGTGAATGAGGCCCGCAATTACCGGCCGGAAGGAAAAAGATAAGGCCGCCCCGCATATCGGGCATAAGGGCATTCCACGCGCAAGCTCCGCTCCGCAAACTGGACATTTAATCAAGGCCGCCCTCCTGAACAATTGTATCAAGCTATCCCGCGGACCGGTCTCAGGCAAGTAGAAACGCGCCATATTCGAATACGTTAATGCGTTTTTACGTGACGCGCCGGAGCCTACGGGCTAAAAGCAAAGCGCGTCGCTCGCGTTGCAGCCCGGACCTTTCCCGCTCCATGCACATCTACTTGCCTATCGCAGACATACCCATAAACGCACTGCTCATGCTGGCACTCGGCGGCGTGGTGGGCTTCCTGTCCGGCATGTTCGGCGTCGGCGGGGGCTTCCTGATGACGCCGCTGCTGATCTTCGCGGGCGTGCCGAGCGCGGTCGCCGTCGCGACGGGCGCCAACCCGCTCATCGCCTCCTCGATCACAGGCACCATCGCGCAATACCGGCGCAGGAACGTGGACATCAAGCTCGGGCTCTACCTTCTGGGCGGAGGTGCCGCCGGAGCGCTCCTGGGCGTGCATATCGTAAGCCTACTCCGGCAGGCGGGGCAGTTCGATCTCGCTGTATCCCTTCTCTATGTGGTGTTCATGAGCGTCGTCGGCGGCATTATGTTCGTCGAAAGCCTGAGCGCAATCACCCGCCAGCGGCCGGGAAAATCCCAAAGCATGCGCCGCCGGGCACAGCGCGGCTGGGTCCACGCGCTGCCCTTCAGGACACGCTTCAAGACCTCGAAACTCTATATCAGCGCGCTGCCGCCAATCGGGCTCGGCGTGCTGGTCGGGCTGCTCTCGGGCGTCATGGGCGTTGGCGGCGGATTCGTCATGGTGCCGATCCTCATCTATGTGCTGCGGGTGCCGACCAGCCTCGCCATTGGCACTTCGCTATTCCAGGTCATTTTCGTCAGCGCCATCACCACCGTGCTGCAAGCCGTGTGGAACCACACGGTCGACATCGCGCTGGCGATCTTGCTCATGATTGGCGGCGTGCTTGGCGCCCAGGCCGGAGCCGCGGCGGGCCAGCGCCTGCGCGCGGAGCAGCTTCGCCTGCTGCTGGCCATCCTGGTGCTGGGCGTGGGCTTGCGCCTGCTCGCGGGCCTGTTCTTGCCCGCCGATCTATTCAGCCTCAGCCGCGCGGGTGCCTGATGCGGAACGCTCGAATGCCGTTATTTGCGTGTTTGCTCGCTCTCTGGCTGACGCCTTTCGCGGCGGCCGCTGGCCCGGTCCCGGACTCCATCGAGGCCGAGGTTTCGGACAATTACTTCTATATCGAGCCGGGATATAACGGCTCAAGCATCGTGCTATTCGGCTCCATCGACCGCGAAAAGCTTGCCAAACAATCGTTCGATTACGCCGCTGCGACCGGGCAGGCGATGAAGTTTAGCGGAAAGTCTTTCGATGTTGCTGTTACGATCCGGGGGCCGGTGAGGCCGGTCACGGTCTGGAAGAAGGACCGCCACGCCGGTTTGTGGATAAACACCCATAGCCTCACCTTCGAAGGCGTCCCGAACTACTACGCCGTGCTCTCCACCAAGCCCGCCGGCGAGCTTGCCCCCATCGAGGAGCGCAAGGCCCACGGCATCGGCCTCGACGCGCTGGCCCTTCCGGTGCGTGCGGGCGATGGCGGCGCCGCGGCGCCCGAGGAATTCCAACAGGCCCTGATCCGGCTCAAGCAAGCCAGCGGCCTGTTCCTGGAGCAAAGCACGGGCGCCATCGAGTTTTTCGGCTCCAGGCTGTTCCGCGCCCACATCCATCTGCCCGCATCGGCCGGCGCGGGCCTCTACCGGGCCGAGTTCTATATCTACCAGAACGGAAGAATCGTGGGTGAAACCGGCGCCGATATCCTGCTCTCGAAGGTCGGGATCGAAGCGCAGCTCTCGGCCGCCGCGCTGGAATTCCCGTGGGCTTACGGAGCCGCCGCCGTCATCGTTGCGGCGCTAACCGGCGGCGGCGCCTCGCTCGTTTTCCGCAAGTCCTGACCCCCAAGGGCTGAACCAAGACTTCTGAAACCTAGAATTCGACCAAAAACGGGAAAAGAATTCTGGAAACGTGGAATCGAGCCGCCATCGAGAACGCAGATCGATTTTTGCCGAGTTCCGCCTCGCCTCTGCCCTCCGAATCGCGCCATGTTTTCGTGGCATGGACATAACGAGCCTGCAGAGTCATGTTAGCGAAGATGCAACCGCCCCCACTCTCCAACATCGCGGAATTCACCGTGTCCGAACTCTCCGCCGCGATCAAGCGGACGGTGGAGGACGCATACGGCCTCGTGCGCCTGCGCGGCGAAATCTCGGGCTACCGGGGGCCGCATAGCTCCGGCCACGCCTATCTTTCGCTCAAGGACGACAAGGCGCGCATCGACGCCGTGATCTGGCGCGGCGTGTTCTCGCACCTGAAATTCAAGCCCGAGGAAGGGCTTGAGGTGATCGTCACCGGCCGGATCACCACATTTCCCGGCAAGTCGAGCTATCAGATCGTCATTGAGCAGCTCGAACCGGCGGGCGCCGGCGCGCTCATGGCGCTGCTTGAGGAGCGCAAGAAGCGCTTCGCGGCCGAAGGGCTGTTCGCCCCTGAGCGCAAGCGGCCGCTGCCCTTCTGGCCGCAGGTGGTGGGCATCGTGACCTCGCCCACGGGGGCAGTGATCCGCGACATGCTGCACGGCTTTACCGAGCGCTGCCCCACGCATGCGATCGTCTGGCCCGTGCGCGTCCAGGGCGAGACCTGCGCGGCGGAGGTGGCGGCCGCCATCCGGGGCTTCAACGCCGCCGATGCGCTGAGCCCGTTCCCGAAGCCGGACCTGCTCATCGTCGCGCGCGGCGGCGGCAGCCTCGAAGATCTCTGGGGCTTCAACGAGGAGGCGGTGGTCCGCGCGGCGGCGGAAAGTGCCATCCCGATTATATCGGCGGTCGGGCACGAGACCGACTGGACGCTGATCGACCTCGTCGCGGATGCGCGTGCGCCGACGCCGACCAAGGCAGCGGAATGGGCGGTGCCAAAGCACTCCGACCTGGTCTTGCGCCTTTCCGAGTGCATCGGCCGCGCGCGGCATTCCATCCGCCGCCAGCTCGAAGGCCTGCGCGCCGAGTTCCGAGGCGCTGAACGCGGCCTTCCCCGCCCGCAGAACCTGCTCGCCATCCCGCGCCAGCGCCTCGATACGGCGGCAGCGCGGCTCGGCCAATCGCTGCGCCATTTCAGCGACCGCTCGCGCGGCCGGTTCGAGCGCTGCGCAGTCCGCCTCACCCCGCGCCTCATCCAGGCGCCTCTGGAGCGCCTGGCCGAGCGGCTGGCACGGGCCGGCGAAGGGGCCGGGCGCGCCTTCCGGCTGACCGTGGCCAAGAAGCGGGATCGCCTGGACGACCGCGCCGGGAGGCTGCAACCCGGCTTGCTGGCCGTGCCTGCGGCGCGTCAGCGCGAGCGGCTTCAGTCGCTGACGGTGCGGGCGGAGCAGGGCGTGCGCAATGCGCTGAAGCGCAAGGCCGCCGAAGCGGGCTCGCTTTCGCAGCTTTTGCGAACCTTGAGCCACAAAAGCGTGCTCGAACGCGGATTTGCACTGGTCCGGGATCTGGAGGGCCGCGTAATCCGGCGCGCGGAAGCGGCAAAATCCGCTGTTCTGCTTGACATCGAGTTTGCGGATGGTCACGTTTCAGCAAAGCTTGGCGAGGAAGCCCAGGAACGCCGCGCCCAGGAGCGCAAGAGCGCCGCAAGCCCCCGCCGGGCCGCACCCTTGAACAAAGACGATGGCAGCCAGGGCAGCCTGCTGTAAGGCACGGAAAACAGTATGAATCGCATCGAGCGTTCCTTTGCACTCGGCCAAGAGGCCAAAATCCGTTATCTTGACGGAGAATTCCAGGTGCTGAAGAACGGCTCATACGTGCGCTGCGTGGTAACGGGCGAGCCAATCCGCGTCGAGGATTTGCGCTATTGGAGCGTGGCGTACCAGGAGCCCTACGTGAACGCCGCAGCCTCGCTCAAGCGCCACCTCGAACGGATTGGCAAGGCCCCCCGGTGATCTCCACCGTACTTGCGACGGCGAGCGAAGCGTGGCCGGAAGCAATCCAGCTTTAACTTCCTATATAGTCGTGGATCGCCACGATGGCCAAGGCCACCTCGCGATGACAGCCGGGCAAGCTTCGATTCAAATCCGCGACAGGATCGCCTTGAGCAGCGACGTTTCGCCGTCGTCTGCAAACTCCGCCGCGATGGGAAGCGCGCACGCGGCACCGCGCAGTTCCGCTAGCGCCCCCTCCGCGCCCCTCAGCCGGGCGAGGTCCTTGGCGGTGGTGATGAGCCCCGCTTTCAGCGCTTTAGCCTCGGCCAGGAGCGCCCGCGCATCGGCTTCCGTATAGGGATGGTGATCGGGGAAGGCGCGGCATTTCACGGCCGCGATCCCGGCGCCGGCCAGCGTCTCGAAGAACTTCGCGGGCCTGCCAATGCCGCAGAAGGCAAGGTAAGGCCGCGTGCGCATGTCCTCCGTGATCTCCGGCACGATCCGCGCCTCGAAAATGTTCCGGCCGGGGGTAAAGAAGGCCCCCTCACCCTGTCCCTCTCGCGCGAGGGGAGAGGGGACGCCATCACAACGGCTGCGACCGACTCCCTCTCCCATCCGCATCCGCTTGCGGACACTTCGAGCGGCAAGCTCGCCAAGGCGAGCTTGCGGGGAGAGGGCTGGGGTGAGGGGGTCTTTTTTACTAAACTCGAATTTACCTGTTCAACTATATCTTTCCTGCCCCCGCCATCTCCAAGAAGCAGGATGGCGTCCGCCATGCCAGCCTGGAAAGCAAGCGGCGCACGGAGCGGCCCGAGCGGGAAGACGCGCCCGGAGCCAAGTCCCGCGGCGGCGTCGATGACGATAAGGCTGAAATCCTTGGCGAGCGATGGATTTTGAAAGCCGTCGTCCATGACGATGGCGTTAACGGCGAGCGTTTCGAGCAAGCGCGCGCCGGCGGGGCGGTCGCGGCTCACCACCGTGGGTGCCGCCCCGGCCAGAAGCAGCGGCTCGTCGCCCACGCGCGCGGCCCCATCCGAAGCGGCGTTGACCAGGTACGGCCCGCGCTCGCGCCCGCCATAGCCGCGCGTGAGGAAGCCGGGCCTGATGCCGCGCTCCCGCAGCAGCGCGGCGAGCTTCAGCGCAACCGGCGTCTTGCCCGCGCCACCCATGGTGAAATTACCCACGCAGATGACCGGCAGCTTGCTCCGGTATGGCTTGGCATCGCGGAACCTCCTCTGAACGGCCGCGCCATAGAGCGCCGAAACCGGCAGAAGCCCCCAGGCGGCGGGAGGAATCCGCGCCGAGTACCACCAAGATGGTGGCTCTAGCTGTAACAAGCTGAAAGAGCGTTGTTTTTTGCCGTCCATGTCAATCGCGTAAGCGTGAAGTATGCACTGGCTATCCCCTGGCTTGCTCTAAACCAAATTTGGAAATCCCGCCATGCTTACCTTGATCCTCTAGCCCCATCCCAAACTGGCGCCGGCCAGAATGGATCGAACGGCGCCGGAAAACCCCAACTGAGGTTGGGCGCGGCGCCGGTAACGGAAGCCCGCTGTCCAAATCCGCTGGAAACCGGCAAGCTTGGTCCGCGCCGGTCATCTATTGGGAAGCCGGTTCTTCGCGCCGGCCTGCCGCGCCAGTGCGTTCGAGGTGGGCAAGACGGGCAGCCAGGGCGGGCGCTACTTCCCGCTCCCAATTGCGGTGCGTGGCGCCACTGGGATCGGCCGGCCGCCCGGAAGCCTCCCGTTCATGCTGCGAGGCCTGATCGTAGCAGGGAAGGTTATCGGTGGCGAAATATGCGGGCTTTTTGTCGTAAAGCGCCGGCCCCGCCGCGTGGATGCTGCCGGTGGGCCGCACCGGATCGAGCGTATTCGCCGCGATCAGCTCGTCCTGCTGGAGTATTTCCGACACGTCCTGCACGAACCAATATTCCGGGTCCGCGGCCAGTTCGCCGCTGCGTTTGCGGCGCGTTGCGAATTCCGCCGCGACGTGCGCGAAATGCTCTTTGACCCATTCATGAGTCACGGTACGCGACTTGCCCCGGATGACGGCGGACCCAAGAGACCAATGATCGTCCCGCACGATCAGGGCGCCTCGCGGGTTGGACCACAGTTTCGCGGCGTGGCCGTGCGCGAAATTTCCGGTGAAATAGGGCATCAAAATGCTCGTCCCGCGCCCTTGGCTGATCGGGAAGCCCGCCTTGCCGATGTCGCCATTGCGGGGCGAGACGCCTGGAAGGCCCGACGCGGAAACCGTCACTTGGAACAACTCGCATTGCCTAGCAAGCAGGACATCTAGCGGCTCGGACGGGCTCCAGGAATGAGGCCACGGCGCCTGCCCGGAGCGCGACACCCGCCGCTTGACGAAGAGGTTCAGGGAGCAATGGGCGAACAGCTCTTCCGTGCCTCCAACGTAAAAGCGCAGCACAGAATTTCGCGCCCGCGCCGCTTCACGCCATTGGTTTAGGAAGCCTCGCTCCAGTCCATAGTCTGCCTCCAACACCTCTGGCGTTACGATCTGAGTTCCGAACAAGGTAATGTGCAGGCCCATTGCATCCGGGTCATGCGGATGCAGGGCGAGAATGGCGAGCTTTCCGGTGCGCCGGACGGCATCGGCCACTTCGATCAGCGCGCCTGCGGCGCTGCGCCGTCTTGCGCGCGCTCCAGGCGTGGCGCAGCGCACCGGCTCTCCCGCGGCGCGTTCTCTGTAGCTCCGCGGCATTGGCCCGTGCCCAGACAGCCACCGGTCTATATCCTTCACCGCCTCAAGCCCAGTGGGCGCTGGCAGCAGCAAGGGGACGGCGACGCTTTCACGGCCGAGAACGGCGATGAGGGGCGCGCCCTGGGCCTCTGCCTCTATCGTGGCGGCGCAGACTGGCCGGTACCTGCCCCAAAGATGGCCGCGGCATTGACCGCCGCTGCCCAGAAAGGCAACCGTCGCCGTTGCTGCGTAGGCGCCCATCGTTGGGTTGAGAAACTGCCGGTATTGGCGCTCGTAGAATAAGATCCGCGCCCTTGGCGACGGTGAATTCCGCCTGCTCCTGCGCGGTGTCCCCGCGCATTGCTATGCTGAGAAGGCATTGGAAGACGTGCTCATTTGCCGGACCGGGCGCGCCCGGACGCCGGAGCCAGCGCTCAGCGGCCGCCTCACGCCAATGAGGAGGTACAGCGCGCAGCGCAGCGCGCGCAAAATCGCCAATCGATGTCCGGGTGTAACGTCTATCGTTCGAAGGCTGCGGTAGCGGGTCTGCCTCGTGCTTGACTTTCATCAGCAATAACCCTTTACGAAAGCGCTAAAGCCAGCGGTGGCTGCGTTCACGTTAATGAAAACGATATAAAGTTACAAGAATACGATACAATACTTCTATGTGACTATTTCACGCGCGTCATTCCGGCACGATGAATATCCAATCTATTTCGGCGGGAGAGCTTGAGCACTTGCAACCGGACTTGAGCCTTGGAAACCTCCATTGTCATGGCCAGGCTTGACCCACGGCTGCCCGGTTCGTTTTCGCTTGCGCTTTACCCAGCCGATAGAGGTAGGGACGGCGGCAGCGCCCCCCCCCTATCAACCGAAGGTCCTCGTTGCGCACGCGCTGACCGGCTTTCTTCGCAGGCACATGAACGCGGATCGATCCTTGATATGCGCTCACGCGAAAGGAAAGCCGAAGCTGTGGCCCCCGGCTGCGGTAGCGGCGCAACGCTTGCGTGGACCATCCGCATCCGCATCGAGCCAAGCCATTGGGCGCTCACTGCACCCAGCCGGCGACGGCACTTCGCTGGGTTCAGCCAGACGCCATGGGCTGTGATGCACTGCCTGTGGCGCATCGGCAACGGTTGTTCGTGAATGCCATTCGCCAATCATTGCTCGGTTTCACCCGGCCACCTTATCCGCTATTTGTCTCAAGCGGCTGGCTTGAACTTCCAACCGAAATCAGCCGAGCGGCGCTCCCCGCGCGCTGCGATGCGGCAACGTCCAGGGCTAGGACGGGACACCATTTGGGGCGCATGTTTTTCGAGTTTACTGTCACGGAGGGGTACATGAAAACCACAATTAAGCTTGCGGCTCTCGGCGCCATCGCGCTCGCCGCATCTTCGACCGCAGCGCTTGCTACCTCGGAAATGCCGGCCGGCATCACGACCGGTATCGCTCTCGGCGCTCCGTTGCCGGAAGGCGTTTACGACATCTCGATCGCCAGCTACGGCTCGCGCTCCAAGGGGTACGCAAGCCACGAACATAGCTTACGCCCTGCCGGTATGGCTGATCTGGTCGACCCCCTGGCAGATCGCCGGCGGCCGCATCATGCTCGACACCACCACGGGCGTCGCCGACGCTTGGTCGCCCGGCTACGACTCTGGCACGGACAGCTGGCTGAACACGCTTGTCGATGGCGCTATCGCCTGGAACTTGGGCAATGGCTGGAACGCTTCGGTCCGCGCCGGCGTGTGGCTGCCGAGCACGCAGTATCTCCCGAAGTGCCTTCGGCCGCGACTATACTGCCTTCCAGGGCGGCGGTTCGATCAGCTACCTGGCTAACGGCTGGAACCTGACGGCTACGGCTCTCTATGGCAAGGGCCGCAACGGCTACGAACTAGTTCCGTCAAGCAGGCCGATTGGCTGAACCTCGACCTGACCGCCACCAAGAAGTTCGGCAAGATGGAAATCGGCGCGATCGCTTACGGTTCGTGGGATTTGAACGACTACGGCTACAACGCCACTTGGACCGTTTGCGATCCTGGCAACCGTCAGAGCCAGTTCGCCGTCGGTGGCCTCGTCGGCTATGACTTCGGCTCCTTCATCGCTCAGGCGAAGCTCGCTAGCGACGTTGCTTCCGAGCTCTACTACCGGCAAGGAAACTCGCGGCACGCTGACGATCATCAAGCCGCTTTGGAACCCCGCTTCCGACGGTCCGCTGAAGTAAGCTCCAGCTTATATCCGGTATTCGAGCCAGCGGCGAAAGCCGCTGGCTTTTTTGTTGGGAACAGGCATTTCCGGAGACAAGGCGAGCGCACGGAAAAACCGCCGCCGCGCCAATAGCGGGGGGCGAGGACTCCGCGGCACTGTTCTCGCGAAGGAGCGTGAAAAATCGGCAGCGCTGCCACACACTCAGTTGTCATGGCCTAGCCTGACCCAGGGTGGTCCGGTTGTTTTGCTTGCGCTTTGCCCTGCCGTCCCCCCAGAAAGCGCAGGCGCTTATCCATGCGGATGGGAGAGGGCTAAGGTGGGGGTTTCCCTGTTTCATGCAGAATGCCGGCCGCCTCATACTCGGCGGGCATGCTCTGCGTGGCCAGGAAGGTACGGCTTGAGCGCCTCCAGCGTTGTGTCGAGCGCGCCGCCCAGCGTGCCGATGGCGGCGGCGGCGCGGCGCTTCATCTCCTCGGCCTCTTGCGGGTTCTCGAACAGCTTCTTGAGCGCGGCGGCAAGTTCCTCCGGGCCGGAAACCAGGCGGAAGCCCTCGTAGCGCTGCAGAACCGTGTAGGTCTCGGCGAAATTGAAGGTATGCGGGCCGCTCAGGATGCCGGAGCCGAGCTTGACGGCCTCGATGGGGTTCTGTCCGCCATGCGCGATCAGCGAGCCGCCAATGAAGGACAAGGGCGCAAGCTTGTAGAACAGCCCAAGCTCGCCGAGCGTGTCGGCGACGTAGATCTGCGTATCGGCGGAAATCTGCTCGCCGGCCGAGCGGCGCGCGACGGTAAAATGCTTGGCGTTGAGAGCCAGGGCGATGGCCTCGCCCCGCTCCGGATGGCGCGGCACGATGACGGTCAGCAGCGACGGCATCGTGCTGTGCAGGATCTGGGCGGCGCGCGCGACGGCCTCGTCCTCGCCCGGATGCGTGCTGGCCGCCAGGAAAATGGGCCGGCCGGCCACGCGCGCGCGCAATTCCTCCACCGCGCCCGCATCGACCGGCGGCGGCGGCGCGTCGTATTTCAGGTTGCCCGCGACGATAGCCTTGCGCACGCCGAGCCGCGTCAGGCGCTTGGCGAAGCGCCAGTCTTGCGTGAGCACGAGATCGAAGCGCGAGAAAACCGGCTTGGACAGGCTCGACAGCCAGGCCCAGCGCTTGCTCGACCCTGCCGACATGCGGCCGTTGACGAGCACGAGCGGGATGTTCTTGCCGCTCGCCTCGACGATCAGGTTCGGCCAGATTTCAGATTCGGTGAAAAGGGCGAGGTCCGGGTGCCAGTGCTCGATGAAGCGCTGGCAAAAGCGCGGGCTGTCGAGCGGCATGAATTGATGGATGGCACCTTGGGGCAGCCGCTCGGCGGCGATCTTCGAGGATGTGACCGTGACGGTCGTAAGCAGTATGCTGAGCGAAGGGCAGCGCCGTTTCAGCTCATGCATGAGCGGCAGCACCGCGTTGGTCTCGCCCACGCTTGCGGCGTGAAACCAGAACAGCGGACCTTCCGGACGGGGCACGCTCGCAATGCCCAAACGCTCGGGCAGGCGCGCGGGCACCTCCTTGCCGCGCGCGGCGCGGCGGCGCAGGATTGCCATGGCGGCCGGACGCGCGGCCGAGGTCACGGCCCGATAAAGCGAAAGCAGGAAACCTGAGCGCTGGGGCGGCTGTGCGGCCTTCGGCATGGTCTTTCGGGCGTCGCTGCCGGCCAGTTCATAGGCGCGCTCTGTCGCCGCGTTCATCGCCGCTTCCACCTTTTGCCGGAATGCTTCCATCGTTGCCTCGTCCGCATCGCGCGGCACATGGATCGGCTCGCCCGCCACCATGGCGAGCTTCGTAAAGGGCAGGTTGATGGTGAAGCGACTCCAGGTGGCCAGCGTGACGAAGCGCCCAGTCGCGATCGCAAGCGGAACGATAGGCCGGCCGGACATGCGCCCAAGCATGACGATACCCATGCCTGCAACGCGGGCAGGCCCTGGCGGGATGTCGGTTGTCATCGCCACCGTGATGTTCTGGCGCAAGGCCTTGAGTGCAGCTCTGAGCGCCGAGGCACCGCCCCGATCCTTCCCCTTCTCGCTGGCGCCCGCGCCACGGATCAGCCCCATGTCGAAGTTCAGGAGCGTGCGGCCGATCATTTCGCCATCGGAGTGGCGCGCGACCATGTTGTGAACCTGAACGTTTTTGGGCTTGATGAGCGGCAGCAGCAGGAATTGGCCATGCCACATGGCCACGATCATGGGACTGAGCTTTTCGATATAGGCGTCCGTATCGGCCGGCTCGCGGAACACCTTTGAGGTGGCGTAGACCGTGCGGATGTGGCGCGCGGCAAGCTTGCCCACCGCGTTCATGAACGGCTCGGACTGTTGCAGCCTGCGGCCGAAGGCTTTGAGGCGCTTTATGGGAGCGAACGGGCTCATTTGGCTCCGGTTGTGGAAGGCGTATCCGTGGCGGGGTCGAGCAGCCGGTGCATATGCACGATGAAGTACCGCACCAGTGCGTTGTCCACCGTGGCTTGGGCGGCGGCCCTCCAGGCATCGTAGGCGGACTTGTAGTCGCAGTAGATGCCCACGACGTGCAGCGCGGCCGGGTCGCGGAATTCGGTGCTGTCCACCGACTTAAGCTCGCCGCCAAATACCAAATGCAGGAGCTGCCGGTTCTGAACTTCAGTCATCACGGTACCTTCGATAGGGCGCCAAGCTTGCGGGCGGCTTAGCGCAAGCGCTCAAGTATCATCCTGTGCAGTCCGGGAGCGGCTGCGACGATGCCGGGAACCTTGGCCTCCGCCGAATTGAACGTCAGAGGCTCTCCAGTTTTGCCGGTAATCGCCCCGCCAGCCTCGGAGACGAGAAGCGCTCCCGCAGCGATATCCCACTCCCACTTCGGGTTCAACGCGAAAGAAACATCGGCGCGGCCGGAAGCGACAAGCGCCAGCCGGTAGATGCTCGAATTCACGCCGATGGCGGCGGCTCCTGGCCAAGGCGGCCGCCAAGTCCCCTTCGCAAGCGGCCAGGGCGAAACCGCAACGCGCGCGCCGGCAAGCTCCCGCTGGCCGCTTGGAAAGATGCGCCTGCCATTGAGAAATGCGCCCCCGCCGGCCCGCGCCTCCAAGACTTCGCCGCGCACGGGATTAACCACAACGGAAAGCACGGGGACGCCATCCTCCGCGAGACAAAGGGCGATGGTCCAGCCGTCGCCGCCTTGCACGAAATCGCGCGTGCCGTCGATGGGATCGAGTATCCAGACGCGGCGGGCGCTCAGCCGGCGCACGTTTTCGAGGCTTTCCTCCGAAAGCCAGCCGTAGTCCGGGCGCGCAGTCTTTAGCCGCTCCGCCAAAAGGCTATCGATGGCCTTGTCCGCTTCCGTCACCGGGCTGCCGTCGGCTTTCCGCTCGGGGACGATGGGACGGTCCCGGTAGCTCAAGGCGAGGGTCGCCGCCTCCCGCGCGGTTTCGCGAAGCAAATCGAAATCTTGGGCGAGGTTCATCATAGGAAATCCAGTTGCATAGCCGTAGAAGTCCCCCCTAACTCCGTCTCTCTCCCCGAGGGGAGAGAGGACCCTATAACTTGCGCTGCGGGTAATTCGAGGGCTCCTTCTCCCCTCGGGGAGAAGGGCGGGATGAGGGGGCTTTCACTGCCATACCAAGCGATTAAGCAAACATTGCGCTATTTCGGCAGCCAGCCGGCTATGCCCAGTGGGCAGGGATCGTGCCAGGCCAGCAGGGCCAGGAACACGATAATGCCGAAATGGTGGTTGCTGCGGAAACGGTCGAGGCAATTTTGCGCGTCGTCGATATCGAGCGTCGCCACCTGCCAGACCAGATGCGCGGCGGCCACGGCGAGCCCTGCGTAGAACCATGGCCCGATGCCCACGGAGTATCCCGCGAACGCCAACGCGCCAACGGTAATGCCGAAGAACAGGCTAAGCCAGGCGGGCGTGCTGTTGCCGAAGCGCAGCGCCGTGGACTTGAGGCCAATGAGAACGTCGTCCTCCTTGTCCTGGTGCGCGTAGATGGTGTCGTAGCCAATCGTCCAGGCGATGGAGCCCGCATATAGCACGATGGGAGCGAGCGCCAGGTCTCCCCAGTAGGCCGCCCAGCCCATGAGCGCGCCGTAGGAAAAGGCGAGGCCCAGCACAGCTTGCGGCCAGAACGTAACTCGCTTCATCAAGGGATAGATGAGGACGATGCCGACAGAGCCGAAGCCCAGGGCGATGGCGAACGTATTGAACTGGAGGAGCACCGCGAGGCCTACGAGGCAAAGCGCCAGCGCCAGGGCGATTGCGCCACGGAGCGAAATTTGCCCGCTCGCCAGCGGACGCCCTCTTGTCCGTGCGACTTTTGCATCGATATCGCGGTCGATAATGTCGTTGTAAATGCAGCCCGCGCCGCGCATGGCAAATGCGCCCACCGTGAAAAGAAGGAGCAGCCACACGTCTGGATATTCATTTTCCACCCGCGCCGCGAACGCCACGGACCACCAGCATGGCCACATGAGCAGCCAGGAGCCGATGGGACGGTCGGCACGGACCAGCCTGAGCCAGGGCTTCAGGCTATCGGGAGCGAAACGGTCAACCCAGTTCGAGCGCGGCGCGTCGGTGAGGGTGCCGGCTGCGGCTCCTTGGGCGTCAGGCTTGCCATGTGCATCTGCGGAGGCTGCTCGCATAGCTTCCTTGTCCGTGGCGGCGTTCCTTCTCGATTCTGAAACACTCAAATAGTATGCCAAAACTGAGATCGGCTTATGTCAACAGCACAAATCGGTTTGCCACGCAATGACCGTACCTAGATTATTTGTCGCGAACAATATCGAGTCTGGCGCGGAGCTGGCGTTGAGCGCCCCGCAGGCACATTACTTACTGCACGTGCTCAGGCTTCCAGAGGGGGCCGAAATCCTTGTCTTCGACGGCAGGAACGGCGAATGGCGTGCCGGCATTGTAAAGGCCCGCAAGGGGAACTGCAGCATAATAATGCGGCAAAAGCTGCGCGAGCAGACAGCAGCCCAGGACATCCATTATGCCTTCGCGCCCTTGAAGCAGGCGCGGCTCGACTACATGGTGCAAAAGGCAACCGAGATGGGCGCCAGCCTGCTTCAGCCGGTGATTACGGCGCACACGGCCGTCCCGCGGCTCAATCTTGAAAGGATGCGCGCGAACGTCGTCGAGGCTGCCGAGCAATGCGGAATATTGACGGTTCCTGGCGTCGAGGCGCCGGTCAAGCTTGAGGCCCTGCTCAAGGCCTGCCAGAAGGGGCGGGCGGTCGTGTTCTGCGATGAGCGCGCCGGGGTTGCCGCGCCGCTCGATGCACTCGGCGGGCTCAAGGGGCGCAAGATCACCGCGCTCATCGGTCCCGAAGGCGGATTTTCCGAAGCCGAGCGCGAGCTTCTGCTTTCGAAGGATTTCGTATGCCCCGTGTCCTTGGGGCCTCGGATCATGAGGGCGGATACCGCCGCGGTTGCGGTCCTGGCTTTAATCAACGCAGTTTTAGGAGACTGGCGCTAATTGCCAGTCTATAAGCGAATCGCTACAAAAATTGCGCAGAATCAACAGAACGGAAACACGATGGCAGCGTCCGGCGAAAGCGAAATGACCACGATCGAGAGCCGCGACGCGCTTGCCACCTATATCGAGCAAGGCGAAAAGCCCAAGGCCGATTGGCGCATAGGCACCGAGCACGAGAAATTCCCATTCTATCGCGAAGGCTTGCGGCCCGTACCCTACGAGGGGCCGGCAGGCATCCATGCGCTGCTCGAAGGCATGGCGGAAAAGTCCGGATGGCGCCGGGTCTACGATATGGAGAACGTCATAGCGCTTGAGATGCCGGACTGCCCGCTGGGCGGCTCGATCACCCTTGAGCCGGGCGGGCAGTTCGAGCTTTCAGGCGCGCCGCTGCAGACGATTTTTCAGACCTGCGAAGAAACCGGCAAGCATCTCAGCCTGGTGCGCGACGTGGCCGGGCCGCTCGGCATCTCGTTTCTGGGCCTCGGCTTTTCCCCGCTCTGGACGCGCGAGGAGACGCCCCGCATGCCCAAGAGCCGCTACGGCATCATGAGCAGGTACATGCCCAAGGTCGGAAGCTTGGGCCTCGACATGATGTACCGCTCGTGCACCGTGCAGGTGAACCTCGATTTCGGCAGCGAAGCGGACATGGTGAAGAAGATGCGCGTGTCGCTGGCCTTGCAGCCGGTCGCGGCGGCGCTGTTTGCGAATTCGCCGTTCACGGAGGGAAAGCCGAACGGCTATCTCAGCATGCGGAGCGCGATCTGGCTCGACACAGACGCGGCGCGGACGGGAATGCTGCCCTTCGCTTTCGAAGACGGCATGGGCTACGAGCGTTACGTGGACTATGCGCTTGACGTACCAATGTATTTCGTGCGCCGCGATGGGCGGTATGTCGATCTGTCGGGGGCCTCTTTCAGGGATTTCCTGGACGGCCGCCTGCCGCAGCTTCCAGGCGAGAAGCCCACTCTCACCGATTGGGCCGACCACCTGACGACGCTATTTCCCGAGGTGCGGCTCAAGCGCTTCTTGGAGATGCGCGGCGCGGACAGCGGCAACCACCTCAGCCTGTGCGCTTTGCCTGCGTTCTGGACCGGGCTGTTATACGATCAGGCCAGCCTCGATGCGGCTTACGATCTTATCAAGGATTGGACGGCGGAGGAGCGCCAGCAGCTTCGCGACGATGTGCCCCGCCTGGCGCTTGGGACGCCGTTCCGGCACGGCACCCTTCGCGACGTTGCGCGCGAGGCGTTGAAACTGGCCGATGCGGGGCTGAAGGCGCGCGGCAACAGCGATTTTATGGGCGGCGACGAGAGCATGTTCCTCATGCCCTTGTTTGAAATCGTGGAGCGCGGGCACACCCAGGCCGAAGTCCTGCTCGAACGCTACCACGGGGAATGGGGCGGCGACGTGCGGCCCGTTTTCATCGAAAGCGCTTATTAGCGGCGTGGCACCTGCAGCACCTGAAACGGCGGTCTGCACGAAGGCATAACCCCTCACCCTAGCCCTCTCTCCATGGGAGAAGGGGTACGCTGTGCCCGCTGAGAGATCGTCCCACTCCCATGGGGAGAGGGACGGGATGAGGGGGAATGCGCGTGTATCGCCAGCGGGCTTAGCCCAATCAGCTCAGGACGCGGTTCGCCTCGCTGACGGCGTTTAGGCTCTTGACGCCGTTCAGGATGTCCATCAGGTGCTTGAGGTCCATCACCTCGATGTTGATAAGCATCTCGGTATAGTCGTGCGCGCGCGTGACCATCCGCAGCTTGTCGATATTCGCGCCTTCCGCGCCGATGATGGTCGCAATCCGCCCGAGGCTGCCTGGCTCGTTCAGCGCCACGACGCGGATGCGAGCCGGGAAAAGCTCGGTCGCGCCCTCGCCGATGTCCCAGGTAACGTCGATCCATCGGCTGAGCTGGTCCTCAAACTCCTGCAATTGCGGCGAATGGATGGGGTAGATCGTGATCCCATGGCCGGGATCGAGAATGCCCACGATGCGCTCGCCGGGAACGGCGCCGCCGCCCGCGAAGTGGATGATGGAAGCGCCATTCATGCCGCTGATCGGCAGGAGCGGGCCAGCCTCGCCTGGGCCGTCCGTTCCGCCAATCAAGGCGGGGATGCGGAATTTGAAGTTCTTCACGCGCGGCAGGTTGAACCAGCCTTCGTCGTTGCGCGTCATTGTGCGCCGCTTGGGCGGGGCTTCCTTGGCGGCCTCGGGGTCGATTGCGGCAACGACTTCGCTTGCGGTGGTCTCGCCCCGGCCGACGGCGGTCAGCAAGTCTTCAACGCATTTCTGGCCAAGCTTGGGAAGAACGGCCGCAAGCGCGCTGTCCGCGTATGTCTTGCCCATGCGCTCCAAGGCCGCCTTCATGATGTCGCGGCCAAGCGCCAGATACTGCTTGCGGACGGCCTCCTTGGTGGCGCGGCGGATCGCGGAGCGCGCCTTGCCGGTAATGACGGCGGCTTCCCAGGCCGCGGGCGGCGTCTGGGCCTCGGCGAGGATGATCTCGACCTCGTCGCCGTTCTTAAGCTCGTTCATCAGCGGCATGTGCCGGCCGTTGATCTTGGCCCCGACGCAGCGGTTGCCGACATCGGTGTGGACCGCGTAGGCGAAGTCGATGGCGTTGGCACCGCGCGGCAAGGCGATCAGGCGGCCCTTCGGCGTGAAGCAGAACACCTGGTCGAGGAACAGCTCAAGCTTGGTATGCTCCAG
Organism: uncultured Alphaproteobacteria bacterium; assembly: GCA_963760455.1. Classification (GTDB taxonomy): domain Bacteria; phylum Pseudomonadota; class Alphaproteobacteria; order Rhizobiales; family Rhodomicrobiaceae; genus Rhodomicrobium. The sequence goes on along the minus strand of CAVXDM010000041.1, from coordinate 41,127 downwards.
GAACTCCTCGGGATTGTCGCCTTCGAGCAGATTGTCGACGAGCTTGCGGAGCCACTGGTAGGCAGCGCTTTCCGGCGCCGCGCCGTTCTCGTCGCCGCCGGGCGCCTTGCCGTTGAGCTTCTCCCTTGACGCAAGCTTGTAGCCGGTGTGCGCGGCCACGCCATATTCGGCGATCTGGTGCATCTCGGCGGTGCGGATTTGCAGTTCGACGCGCTGATGCCGGGGGCCAACGATGGTGGTGTGGAGCGACTGGTAATCGTTGTATTTGGGCGTCGAGATATAGTCCTTGAAGCGGCCCGGCACCACGCGCCAGGTCGTATGCACCGCGCCCAGCGCCGCGTAGCAATCCTTGACCTCCGGCACGATGACCCTGAAACCGTATACGTCGGAAAGCTGCTCCAGGCCGATCTGCTTGTTCTGCATTTTCAGCCAGATCGAGTAGGGCTTCTTCTCGCGGCTGAAAACCTGGGCATCCAGCGCCTGCGCCTTGAGCTTGGCCTCAAGCTCTGTCGCGATCTCCTCGGTCAGCCCGCGGTTGCGGTCGCGCAGGACATTGAGCCGCGACATGAGCGTTTCGTAGGCGGCCGGGTGCAGCCAGCGGAAGGATAGCTCCTCAAGCTCGTCGCGGATTTCCTGGATGCCCATGCGGCCGGCCAGCGGCGCATAGATGTCCATCGTCTCCTGGGCGATCAAGCGCCGCTTCTCGGGCCTCATGTGCTCCAGCGTGCGCATGTTGTGCAGCCGGTCGGCGAGCTTCACGAGCAGCACGCGCACATCGCTCGATATGGCGATCAGGAGCTTGCGGAAGTTCTCGGCCTGCTCCGTTTTCTTAGAGGCGAGGTTGAGCTTCTCGATCTTGGTCACGCCGTCGACCAGCGCGGCGATGTTGGGGCCGAAGAGCTTCTCGATCTCCTCCAGCGTGGCAGGCGTGTCCTCGACGGTGTCGTGAAGCAGCGCGGTCGCGATGGTTTCGTCGTCGAGCTTGAGCGTCGTGAGGATCGAGGCGACTTCGATGGGGTGGGAGATATACGGATCGCCCGAGGCCCGCTTTTGCTGGCCGTGCGCCCTCATGGCGTAAACATAAGCGCGATTGAGAAGCGCCTCGTCCGCCTTTGGATTGTAGCTTTGCACTTTTTCGACGAGATCGTATTGCCGCACGATTGGCTGCGGACCTCGCCTGTGTTTCAACCTGCACGGCTTTGACAGCCCTTCGACAACTTGGTGCAACAATAAATCAAACTCAGGCGCAGGCAAGCGTCAAGGTACAAGTTATGCCGCCCCTTTTTGGTATGATATGAAGCCCGTCTGACCGCTTCGCCGCCGGCCCTTTCGCGTGCCAATGACGCTGTATTAACCCTCAAAAGTGCCCGCCGGAGACGTTGCTCGATCTTGAATCAATATAACAGAGAGGTCTTGAGAAAGCGTTTATGCGCTATGCTATTGATATTGAATAAGTAATCCCCTGGCCGTGCGCCAAGCTTTGGTAAATCCCGAATGCAGCCTTATATTTAACCGGATTTTTTAAACGCAAAATCTCACCTGAAAACGCGAAAAAAACGCAAAAATGCGCGCGTTTGAGACATCGCGTTTTCGCGTTTACCACGCCGGCATTAACCACAGTAGCCGCCTACGGGAAAGGAATGGTTTGTTAACCCGGAGCGAGGCTCAAGGGCGTCTCGGTTGCGATGCACTTCCATGCCCCAACCGGAGTTTTCGAAGCGCTGGTCTCGCGGCTGAACTTGCCCTTTGCGCGGGCGCTAGGAACAATCTCTTTGATTGCTGCCTGAAGGCGGTCTTCGAGTCCAGTCCTGCTCGAAATAATGCGAACTCCCCAGGTATTCCGCGATGCCCGAGCGGATGCCGCCGCAATAGTCCCAAACGGCATAGACGCGCTCAGTTTCCATCGGCGGAACCCTTCGCTGCGCAAGGCAATCACCCGCAGACAGGCATCCGGACAAACCCGAGCGTTGCTCCCTACCCCTTCGAGCGGCTGCTTGCGGATTTGGCAGGGATGCTGCGGGCGAGGCCCTGCAACAGCTCTTCCTCGGTAATGCGGTCAATGATCTGGTCGGAGAACGGATCGTCGGGGGCAAGCACGTTGACCTGGCGGGAACTCGGCAGGGCGGGGGCAGCCTCGGGCTCGGGCTCGTCCACCTCGACATGGGCCTGCAGCGAGTGGATCAAGTCTTCCTTCAAGTCCTCGGGCGAGATGGTCTGGTCCGCGATTTCGCGAAGTGCAACGACCGGATTCTTGTCGTTATCGCGTTCGATGCTGATCGGCGCTCCCGACGAAACCGCGCGGGCGCGGTGCGCGGCAAGGAGCACAAGCTCAAACCGATTGGGGACCTTGTCGACGCAATCTTCGACGGTGACGCGAGCCATGTAAGACCTCGGATGTTGGGATTGCGGACAAAATAGGCGGGAAGTTCACGCATTGCAAGCCGTTGTTGCGGCGTGGCGCGAAACTTGAAAGAAAGGCGTCCCGCGCCTTCACTGCGCATGCCGCGAAGGGTTCAATCCCTGGCGCCGGGGGAATTGCCCGTGAACGGCGTTCAGCCGGTACATTAAGCCTCGCCGCATGCGCGCGCGGGCTAGGGAACGCTGCTGTCTGTGGATAGCTGTGGATAACGTCGGCGGGGGAGGCAAATTACATTTCAATTTCGTAAAATTTTCTACTTTTGCTTGATTCGCAGCTATCTGCAACCTAGGGTGGACTGGCCTAGAGATGGAAGCCCAACCATCGAGCCCCTGGTTCCCCCCACTAGGGGCACAGCGCCTGCAGGCCCTCGCCTTTTCCGACGTCACGGCGAGGGCCTTTTGACGGCGGGTGGGGCATGCCGTCTACTATGCAGATATATATCTATATTGGCAAAAACAAGACAGGAGTTCACAAAGCGCAAGTCCCGTGGCCAATTCATTCCTGGAAACCAAATCCCGTATCACCCCCGCAACGCCTGGGAGCCTTATGCCGCGCTCACAAGCTCGAACCATTCGTCCTCGGAGAGGACCTTCACGCCAAGCTCCTCGGCCTTCTTGAGCTTCGAGCCGGCGCCCGGCCCCGCCACGAGGTAAAGCGTACCCTTCGAGATCGACCCGGCCACCTTCGCACCGAGCCGCTCCGCCTGCGCCTTAGCCTCGTCGCGCGTGAGCCGTTCGAGCTTGCCGGTGAAAACAACCGTGGCGCCTGCAAGTTTCGAGGCCACCACATCGGATTTGTAATCCTCGACGGTCAGCTCGCGCGTGAGGTTGGCGACCACCTCCCGATTGTGCGGCTCGCCGAAGAAATCCGCGATTGCTTGCGCCACCACGTCGCCGATGCCGCCGATCTCGTTAAGCCGCCCGGCAGCACCCGGCTCCTCCATCGCCCGCTCGAACTCGGCCAGCGAGCCGAAGGTCTTGGCGAGGAGCCGCGCGGTTGTCTCGCCCACATGCCGTATGCCCAGCGCGAAGATGAACCGCTGCAGCGGGATGGTGCGCCGCGCCTCTATGGCCGCAAACAGGTTGGCGGCGGATTGCGACCCCCAGCCTTCCTTCTCCGCAAGCGGCGGCAGCGGGGCGCCATCGCGCGCCTGAAGCGTGAAAATATCGGCGGGTGCGCGGATACGGCCCTCGTCGAAAAATGCCTGGATGGATTTTTCGCCGAGTCCTTCGATGTCGAAGGCGTGCCGCGAAACGAAGTGCCGCAGGCGCTCCACGGCTTGCGCCGGGCAGATCAGGCCGCCCGTACAGCGGCGCACTGCGTCGACCTTGCCGGTTTTCTCGTTGATTTCGCGGACGGCGTGGCTTTGGCAGACCGGGCAAAGCGATGGAAACTCGAAAGGCTTCGCGTCCGGCGGGCGCTTCTCCAGCACCGCGCCCAGGATTTGGGGGATCACGTCGCCCGCGCGCTGCACGATCACCGTGTCGCCGATGCGGATATCCTTGCGCGCGATCTCGTCCTCGTTGTGCAGCGTCGCGTTCTGCACGACCACGCCGCCGACCGTGACCGGCTCCAGCTTGGCGACCGGGGTCATCGCGCCCGTGCGGCCGACCTGGATGTCGATTTCCTTGAGGATCGCGGTTGCCTTCTCGGCGGAAAATTTATGCGCGGTGGCCCAGCGTGGCGTGCGCGAGACGAACCCTAGCCGCTCCTGCAGATCGAGCCGGTCCACCTTGTACACGACGCCGTCGATGTCGAAGCCTAGCCCCGCCCGGTTCAGCTCGATCTCGCGATAGGCGGCGAGCATCTCGTCCTCGCTTTTGCAGAGCCTGACTTGCGGCACCGGGAAGCCCCAATCCGCGATGGCCTCCAAAACGCCGTGGCTGGTGGACGCGGGCAGGGCGCTTGCCTCGCCCCAGCCCCAGGTGAAGAAGCGCAAGGGCCGCGACGCGGTAATCGCGGAATCGAGCTGGCGCAGCGAGCCGGCGGCGGCATTGCGTGGATTGGCGAAGGTCTTGCCGCCCTTTTCAGCCTGCCGCTGGTTGAGCGCGGCGAAATCGGCATGGCACATATAAACCTCGCCGCGCACCTCGAAGATTTCGGGCACGTTGCGGCCCTCGATCTCCTGCGGAATGCCGGCGATGGTGCGCACATTGGCGGTAACGTCCTCGCCCTCGCTGCCGTCGCCGCGCGTGGCGGCAACCACGAGCCTCCCTCGCTCGTAGCGCAGCGAAACCGAAAGGCCGTCGATTTTCATCTCGGCGGTGACATCGAGCGGCGAGGCGGCGTCGAGCTTCAGGAAGCGCCGCACGCGGCCCACGAAGTCGCGCGCCTCCTCATCGGTGAAGACGTTGCCGAGCGAAAGCATGCGCACCGCGTGGCGGACCTTGGCGAATTTCGCGGCAGGCGGCAGCGCCGACCTTCTGGGTTGGGCTCTCCTCGCTGACGAGGGTTGGGAAACGCCGCTCCAGCGCCTCGATACGCTGCCGCAGCCGGTCGTAATCCGCGTCGGAGATTTCCGGCTGGTCTTCCTGGTAATAGAGCTGGTTATGCCGCTCCAACTCGGCGGCGAGAAATCTCGTGCTCTGCCTTGGCCTCGGCGGCGGTCAGCTCCTCCGCCGGCTTCTGTTCCTCGCGCTGTGCATTGAAATCGTTCTGCATTACCGCACCTGCCGGCGCAATATACTAACCTCGCGCCCCTCACCCTGTCCCTCTCCCCATGGGAGAGGGGACGCCTGAATTGCGCTCGGCGCATTGCAACATCGTTCCCTCTCCCATGGGGAGAGGTACAGGGTGAGGGGTAATGCGCGGTTGCGATGCGCGGCACTGCACTCACCCAACTTCATGCTTGGCTCCAATCAATTGCTCGGCGGCGGCGCGGGCGGCTTCGGTGATCTTCTTGCCAGCGAGCATGCGGGCGATCTCCTCGCGCCGGCCGGCGTCGTCGAGAGCTTCCGCATTGGTTTCCACCCGGACATCCTCGCCTTCGCCGAGCGCGGTCTTATAAAGCCGGTAGTGTCCGTCCGCATGCGCCGCCACCTGCGGCGAGTGCGTCACTGCGAGCACTTGCGCCTTGCGGCCGAGCCGCATCAGCCGCTCCCCGATTGCCGACGCAGTTGCCCCGCCGACGCCGGTATCGATTTCGTCGAAGACCAGCACGGGCGCGGTATTCTTCTCCGCCAGCACGACCTTCAGCGCGAGCAGGAAGCGCGCCAACTCGCCGCCCGAGGCCACTTTCATCAGCGCGCCGGGCGCCGAGCCAGGGTTCGTCTGAACATAAAACATAATCGTTTCACGCCCCGATGGCCCCCCAGACAAGCCCTCTTTGCCTTCGGCGAGCGCTTCAGTATGTGTAACGAAGCGGGCCTTTTCAAGCTTGAGCGGCTTCAGCTCCTTCTGCACGGCGCGGTCCAGCAGCGCTGGCTGCGGCGCGCCGCTTTTCGCTCAGCGCATCGGCGGCCTTGGCGTAGGCCGATGCGGCGGCGGCGGCTTCCTTCCGCGCGGCGGCCAGCTCGCCTTCGCCCGTCTCAAGCTTGGATAGGTCTTCCAGAAAACGCTGGTGCACCCTGGGAAGCTCGCTTACCGGGACGCGGTGCTTGCGGGCGATGGCGCGGAGCTTGAACAGCCGCTCCTCGATGGCCTCGGCGTTGTCCTCGCCGGTTGCGCGGAGCTGCGCATCCACGAGCGCGCGCGCCTCTTCGGTCTCGATCATGACGCGCTCAAGCGCCGCCAGGATCGGCCGGAGGTTCTCGGGCAGATGGGGCTGGCGTTCGAGGCGGCGCAGAATGCCGGAAAGCTTGCCGGCCGGGAAAACCGGAGGTGACAGGGCGTCGCTTGCCGCTTCAAGGTCGGACCGCACCTTGCCGGACGTGAGGATGGCCGCGCGCCTGGCCGCCAGCGACTTTTCCTCTCCGGGCTGCGGCGCTAGCTGGTTCAGCTCCGTGGCAGGCGGCCGTGAGATAGTCCCGTTCGCGCTCGGCAAGCTCCAGCGCTTGCGCAAGGGTCTTGGCTTTGCCATCCAACTCGCGCCACGCCTCCCACAGTTGCGTGACCTCGCGGACATCCGGCAGAAGCCCGCCGAACTGGTCGAGCAGATAGCGGTGCGCCGTTGGATCGAGCAGCGCCCGCTCGTCGTGCTGGCCGTGGATTTCCACAAGTTTGCGGCCAAGCTCGCGCAGCAGCGCGGTCGAAACCGGGCGGTCGTTGATGAAGGCCTTGGTCTTGCCGTCGGCGAATTGCACGCGGCGCAGGATGAGGGATTCGTCCTCGGCCAAATCCTGGGCGGAGAGCATGCCCGCCACGGGATGGCCCGGCGGCAGATCGAAACACGCAGTGACGCTCGCGGATTGCGTACCTTTCCGTACAAGGCCGCCGTCGCCGCGTGCGCCAAGCGCCAGGCTCAAGGCATCGAGGATAATGGATTTGCCCGCGCCGGTTTCGCCGGTGAAAATGGTCAGCCCGGCGGCAAAGCTCAGATCGAGCTTATCGATCAAAACAATATCGCGGATCGACAGGGCGGCAAGCATAGCGCTCTCTTAAGCGATTCGCGCGTGCCGGACAGCGGGCTTGCTAAGTCCTGCCACCGGTTTGCTCTCGCCGCCGCTGCGAGCGAAGCGAAGCAGTCCAGAAACCGCGGGCGCGTTGCCCAATTCTGGATCGCCACGGCCGGGAAAGCGGCCTCGCGATGACGGCGCGGTACCGGAACGGTCGGGATTTTCGGCGGCGGCTAGAGATCCGCCGCTGTGCTCCGGTAGCGCGGACACAGCTTTAGCCGGCGACGCTGGTGACTTTCTTCCAGGACCGGCTCATCCACGAGCCGCTGTCTTCATGAGGCTGCGAACCGCTCTGCTGGAGCAGGGCGTATGCGTCCTTGTACCACTGGCTTTCGGGATAGTTGCGGCCGAGAATGGCTGCCGCCGTCTGGGCCTCGGGCACAATGCCGAGCGCCAAATAGCATTCCGTCAGCCGCATGAGCGCTTCCTCTACATGGGCGGTCTGCTGATAGTCCGTAACCACGGCCTTGAAGCGGTTTACCGCCGCGAGGTAGTTGCCCTTCTTCTGCCAGTAGCGGCCTACATTCATCTCGGAGGCAGCGAGCGTGTCCCTCGCGAGCTTAACGCGGCGTTTGTTTTCCTCGGTGTATTGGCTGTTGGGATACTTGCGGATCAACGCTTCCATCTCCTGGATGGCCTTCTTGGTCTCGCCCTGATCCCGATTCGGCGTCGACATGCGGTCGAAATAGGACGCGGCGATGATGTCCTGGGCCTGCGCCGCATCGGTCGTTCCGGGATGGACGGCGAGATAGCGCCGCGCGGCGGCCACGGCTTCGGGGCTCTTACCGGCCTTCTTATAGGCGACGGCGGCCAGCAGCATCGCCTTTTTCGCTTCTTCCGAATAAGGGTAGAGCTGATCGAGCCTTTCGTAGAGCACGGCGGCTTTCTCGCCGCTTCCCTTTTCGAGCAGCTCGTTCGCCTCTTTATAGATCACGTCCGGCGGGCGGCTATCGAGCTTGGTGTCGCTATCGCCGCTGAACATGGACCCCATGGACCCGCAGCCCGTGACGAAGGCGGCCAGCGTTAAGGCGGCGCAAAGCTGCCCGATTAATCGCAATCTCATGTGACCTTGCTCCGAAGCGCGTTCCGGCGAGCCGCACGAGCGACTCAACCGCTATCTGCCATTTCCCTGACGATAGAAAGCCGCAACATGATGGTCAAATGCGGAGATTTTCGGTCAAAGGCCATCCACGGTAAATATGAGGCCAGCTTGTGTGCTTTGGGCCACCGCGGTGGGGAGGGATGGTGCGGCGGCTGTCAGGGGGCGAGGCAAATACGAATTGTATTACCTCCCCAGTCCACCCTGTCCTCTTCCGTAGAGTCTCGCCCACAGGCGTCCCGTTTCCATGGGAGAGGGCCAGGGTGAGGGGAGCGCGTGATGGTTCGCGCCTACTATGCGGTCTCGGGAGCGAAGTTCGGCATCGCAAACGCGATCCCGAATTCCGCGCGGGGCGCCACATAGCGGTGCGCGGGCTTATCCGCCACTTCAACGATGGTCCAGGCGTCCTTCGCTTCGTAAAGCGCATGGAGCACTTTGGAGTTGAGCCGGTGACTGCCGCGATAGGAACGGTAAAGGCCGAGGATCGAAGCGCCAGCCAGAGCCATGTCGCCAACCGCGTCGAGCGTCTTGTGCCGCACGAATTCGTCCGGATAGCGAAGTCCTTCCGGGTTCAGGATGCGATCGTCGCCGATGGCCACGGTGTTTTCCAGCGACGAGCCAAGCGCGCGGCCGGCCGCCCAAAGCTGCTTCACGTCCTTCAGGAAGCCGAAGGTGCGGGCGCGGCAGATTTTCTTGAATGAGGAGGGCGTGATTTCAATGTCCAGGCGCTGCCTGCCAATGAACTCGGACTTGAAGTCGATCTCGATGTCGAACCGGAAACCGTTGTAGGGGAAGATCTCGCCGACCGAATCGCCGTCCTTGACCTGGACTGGGCGGAGCACCTTGATATAGCGGCGGGGTTCGTCTAACTCGCGCAGGCCGGTCTCCTGGATGGCGTCCACGAATTGCTCTGCGCTTCCGTCCATGACCGGCACTTCGTTGCCGTCAACCTCGATGCCGCAGTTGTCGACGCCAAGGCCGCGCAGCGCTGCGAGCAAATGCTCGACGGTCGCGACCGAGGTTCCATCCGCGCCGCTGAGCACGGTGCAAAGCGTGAGATTGCTCACCGCCCTGAAGTCGCCCGGGACGTGGCCGATCTTGCCGCCGCCCTGAACGTAAAAATTGTATCCGGTGTTTGCTTCGGCAGGATGGAGGATCATCGAAACCTCGGCGCCGCTATGAACGCCCGTCCCCTTCATCACGACCTCGCGGTCGATGGTGGTCTGCCTGTTAGAAAAGCCCCTGGAGCTCATATTCTTCGCCGCCCTGTTTTCAACGCGCCCTCCCCTGCGGCGGGAGGCGCCCCCTATTCGCGCGAGCAAATGCCTGTAAGCCTTGAGTTTTTTGCGCGGTAGCTCAAGCTACTCTCACCCCGGCTTTCATGCCGGTTTTACGAACTCGCGGTCACTGACTTCTGCTGGGAGCAAACTAGCCGGGCCAGGCGGGCGGCTTCAAATCACGCTTTCTAACACTCTGTTACGGCGTGGCTTTGAGGAGTAATAAATTGCGATCCGCGGCCTTAATCCTCCCCCGCTGAGAGGCTTGGAGGCAGCCGCGGTTCTCAGTGCATTTCGCCTTCTTTGGCGGAGCGTCCTCTTAAAAACCCTGGAATATCAGCAACTTCGCCAGACTGATAGCGTGACGGCGCATCGCCGCCATCGAAGCCGTTACCATCGGGAACCAGGGGCGCGCGCGCCGCAAAGCCGCTTCTGTGCCCGTTAAGCTCGGGCTCGATCTGGTTTTTTTCATGTGGAAGACGTGGCTGCAGGGTCACAGTCTTTTGGCCGGGATTTGTTGCAGCGGCTTTTTGTGAGCCCTTATTCCGTCCCGCCATCCAATCGAAAAAACCTCTGGGCTTGGACGGATTGCGGTTCGTCTGGCCTTGATGGTCGTCACCGCCTTGATGCAGCTCGGGAAAATCCGAATAGGTCAAGGGGCGCTTCGGTGCCCTGGCGGTTTTCGAAGGGGCCACGGGCTCAAAGCCGGATGGAGAGTCGGCAGAGGGGCCGAAGCCGCCTTTTCCCTTGGGCTCAAGCTGCACGCGCCGCCCGCCGTCGCCCCGCTCCTGCCGGGCATTTCCGGGCTGCATTTGCTCGCGCGCGCCGCGCGCCCCGTCGTTCCCGTAGAGCCGGTCGCCAAGGCTTCCGCGCCTGTCGGTGGCGTGGGTGTTGGGAACGGTTTGGACATAGTCGCCGCCGGGCCTGATGCCCGTAGCGACGACGGAAACGCGTATCCGGCGCTGCAGGGCGGCGTCGAATGTTGCACCCACGATGATATTGACATCGGGGTTCTCGTCGGGATCGACCTCGCGGCGGATGCGCGACGCGGCCTCCTCGACCTCGTAGAGCGTCATGTCGTAGCTGCCGGTGATGCTCACGAGCAGGCCCTTGGCGCCGCGCATGGTGACTTCGCCCAGCAGCGGATTGGTGATCGCGGCCTCGGCGGCCTGAAGCGCGCGCTTGTCGCCTTCAGCCTCGCCCGTCCCCATCAGCGCGGTGCCCATATTCGCCATCACGGCACGAACGTCCGCGAAGTCGAGGTTGATAAGGCCCTCTTTCACCATCAAATCGGTAATGCAGGCCACGCCTGAGCGCAGCACGTCGTCGGCGCGCAGGAAGGCATCCGCGAAGGTGGTCTTCTCGCTCGCAACCAGGAACAGGTTCTGGTTGGGGATGATGATTAGGGTGTCGACTTCCTTGGCCAGGTTCGCAATGCCTGAGTTGGCGGATCGCATCCGGCGCTGGCCCTCGAACTCGAACGGCTTCGTCACCACGGCGACCGTCAGCACGCCCAGTTCCTTGGCGCAGCGCGCGATGACAGGGGCCGCGCCTGTGCCGGTGCCGCCGCCCATGCCTGCGGTGATGAACAGGAGATGCACGCCTTCGAGATGCGAGCGGATCTCCTCGATGGTCTCTTCGGCCGCCGCGGCGCCGATTTCTGGCTTCGAGCCAGCACCCAGGCCTTCGGTGATGCCGACGCCCATCTGAATGACGCAGCCGGCGCTGGATGCGGCGAGAGCCTGCGCGTCCGTGTTGGCGACGATGAACTCGACGCCCTCAAGGCCGCTCTCGATCATATTGTTTACTGCGTTGCCGCCAGCGCCACCGACGCCAATGACGGTGATCCGCGGCCGCAACTCAGTCAAGCCTGGTAGTTGCAGGTTAATTCCCATGTCCGGCCTCGCAAGCTTCCTCTCCGGGCATTTTATAGCCCGCCTTAACCTGGCGCCAACTATTCAGGGCAAAGTTCGTTACTAAAAGCTTGCCCTTAGCCATTGGCTGATTCGAGACGCGTAGCTACTATCTTGGGACACGATTCCGGGCGCATTCGCCATTTCGCCCTGCGACTGATGCCGGCTTGCATACAAGCAACCCCCAACCAGCGCAGCCAGCGGGTTGCCGGCGCTGAGACCGTTCAACGCTACAGGCACAGCCACCCTGACATCCGAGGAAAACAATTGGGACGCGAGTTCACGCATCCCCGGGAGCAGGCTTCCTCCGCCGGTCAGTACGGCGCCTCCCGAAGGAACAGAATATCCAGCACCGTTTAACCGTTCATTAATGGCAGTAAAAATCAAGGAAGCGTTAGAGCGGATCAGGTGATTGAGCGAGAACTTGGATATGGCGTCGCCCGTCTCGCCGTTCTGGACTGGCAAATCGATATCGGCCGCGAGCCCGTCGTAAATGCTGCCATAGCGGACCTTCAAGCGCTCGGCGTCGAACTTGCGAAGGCTGAAAACCCGGGCGATTTCCGCCGTGATATGCTCGCCGCCCATGCCGATGCAGTCCATCACTACCGGCACGCCCTTGAAGAACAGGGCGTAGCCTGCCGAGTGGGCGCCAAGGTCGATCACCAGCACACCCGCCAGCCTTTCGAGCGAGTCGGTCGCGGCGAGCGCGGAGGCGAGCGGGCCGGCGACCAGCGCGCGCACGGTGAGCATGCTCTTCGCGAAGCAGGCCGTGACCTGTTTGGCGCCTTTGAGGGGCATCGAGACCGCGGCCACGTCTACCTCGTCCTGCGGCGCAACGGTTGCGGCCGAGAACGGCGTCACGGGCTCGCCGGGGGCATAGGTGAACATGTGCAGGAGCTTACGCTGCGCCGAGCGGCATTCCGCCTCGGCCGCCGCCCAGATTATGGCGGCGTCCTCCTTCGAGATGGCGCCTTCGCCTGCGCCGGGCCTAGCCTCGAAGACCTGGGCGTGCAGGCCGTCGAATTGCCCGGTTACGAGAACGTCCCCCGCGGTGATACGGGCTTCCGCCTCGGCTTGTGCGACCGCGCGCCGGACGGCTGTTTCCGCCGCCGCGATGTTGACGATGCGGCCTTCCTGGAAGCCGGAGGACCGGACGATGGCGCTGCCCAGCACCCTCACGTTCCGCGGGCCGGTGTCCAGGCCGAAGCGCGGCGCGGTGAGGGCGGCAATCGCGCAGGCGACCTTCTGCGCGCCCAGATCGACAATGGTGAGAGTGTCGTCCCGCGCCTTGAACGGCCAAAGCCGCGACGGACCGCGCGAGGCATGCCGCCGCGCGCCCGTCATAAGGCTTTGCCCTGTCTGAACATACCCCGGTCATCCCTCGCGCAACGTGTCCGCAGCGCTATATTCGCGCAGAAGTATGCAAAAAAATTGTCAAATTGTCCGTAACGCGCAGAATTCTGGGCACGAACGTAGGGGGTGCTAGTTGCGAGGCCGTGCCATGAATGTGGCTCGCTCCCCTCACCCTGTCCCTCGGCGAGCTTGCCACCTTGAGTATCTGCATCCGCAAGCGGATGCAGATGGAGAGGGGACGGTGCGGCACGCTCCGTGGACAATTCAGGCGTCCCTTCTCCATCCGCATCCGCTAGCGGATGCGGATACTTAAGATGCAAGCTCGCCAGGGCGAGCTTGCGGGGAGAAGGACAGGATGAGGGGCGATTCGGCCGTATTGGGCTCCGCCTTCGTCAGGCTGGCGCTGCGGCAAGATTGAACTGGTTACGAAGAAGGCCTGCAATGCCTCCATCATAAGGCTTTGCCCTTTTTCGGCGGCGGCAAACCCAGCGGCTGCGCCGGGTTCAGCACCGCAATCGCTTTGTCGCGGTTTGCCACAGTCGGTTCCTGCAACTGCAAAATCGTGCGGTTCGATAGACGCAAATCGATGGCCTCCAGGCCCAATCCGGCAATCTTGGGATTGGCAAGAAGCGAATCGAGGCGTTCCAAGGCTAGGGGCGTCACCTTGCGCGGAAGTTTTAGCGCCGGACCCGTGTCGAGCGTGACCGTCCAGAAGCGCTCCGCGACGTAGTCGATGCGCTGCACTCTGTGCTTCAAGGCCTCGCGCTCTTCAATCGCGTCCAGGAACGCCGCTGCCTCGGCCGGAGCACCTTCGCCCGTGAACAGTGGCAGCGCCTTGAAGCGGCCCGACCCGTCCGGACCGAGGATGTGCCCCTCGCGGTCGACGATCTGCACCTTGCCACGCGCATCCTCCCAGCGTGCGAAAGGCGTGCGCTCGACGATGACCACCTCAAGGCGCGAAGGCAGGATGCGCCTGACCTCGGCGGACTCGATCCAGCCGATGTTCGACAGCGCGCGGCGCGCGGCCTCGGCATCGTAGAATAGGGACGAGCCCTTGTAAGGCAGCTTGAGCGCGCTCAAAAGCTCCGCATCCGGTGTGTTTTGCGTGCCGGAGAGCGCGAATTCCTCCGCCTTGAACTTAAAGCCGGCGTCGAGGGCAGCCTCCTCCACAAGGGCAGCGGTTTCGGCGAGGAACGGCTTTGCTGAATCGGAGAGGGAAAACGCGTAGATCGCCGTGGCGGCCAGGAATATCATGCTGGCGACGAAGCCGGCAGTTGCCGCCCGGTCGGCGAAGGTGCTGGCCCGGGAGAGCCAGGAGACGGAGGCGGCATTCCCGCCAGCAAACGATTGTGGGCTGCGATCGCCCAAATTACCGTAGCAGAAGCGTTCTCCAGCTAACGATCGCAAGACGCATCCTCCACAATCCAACGGACAAGCTCACTGAACGCCATTCCAGCATGGGCTGCCAGCTCTGGAACGAGAGAAGTCGCCGTCATGCCTGGTTGAGTGTTCACCTCAAGGCAGATCAGCTCTCCGGTTCCATTCGGGCGGTCGTCGAGCCTGAAATCGGCACGGCTTACGCCCCGGCACCCCAACGCCTTATGTGCGTCGAGGGCTAGTTTCTGGATAAAAGCGTAAATATCTGGTGAAATTTTTGCAGGAAGTATGTGGCGCGAACCGCCTTTTGCGTATTTGGCTTCGTAATCGTAAAAGCCTAAGCCCTCGGCTGGCAGGATCTCGATAATTCCTAACGCTCTGCCGGCCTGAACGGCGCATGTCAGCTCGCGGCCGGCCACATACCGCTCGACCAGTACGTCGCCGAAAGTCCAATCCGGGCGGGTCAGCTCCTGCGGCGGGTGGGCGCGATCCTCGCGCACGATGAAGACGCCGACGCTCGATCCTTCGGTGACGGGCTTGACCACGTAGGGCGGTGTCATCAGGTGCGCGCGTGCGGCCTCGGCCGGGGAGGCAACGACGCCTTCCGCCACCGGGATGCCGGCCGCTTTGAATGCGACCTTGGCGCGGGCCTTGTCCATGGCTAGCGCTGAAGCGAGCACGCCCGAATGCGTGTAGGGGATTTGCAGGGTTTCGAGGATGCCTTGGATGCAGCCGTCCTCGCCGCCCTTGCCGTGCAGCGCGTTGAAGCAGGCGTCGGGCTTAAGCTCCGCCAGGCGCGCGGCGATGTTGCGGTCCACATCGACCTGGGTGACGCGGTAGCCGGCCTGTTCGAGGGCGCCCGCGCAGGCCGCGCCCGATTTCAGCGAAACCTCGCGCTCCGCCGACCAGCCGCCCATCAGAACCGCAACGTGGTTGTATTTGTTCGCCATTTCCCTACTCAACTCTTTTTGCCGCTAACCTCGTCATCCCGTGCGCGCTGCGGCATGAAATGCCGCGGCGCAGACACGGGATCGTAAAGGGCGCCGGCGTTTGTGGCGATCCCGTGTCTGCAGCGCACCGCTTAGCGCTGCGCCGCGCACGGGATGACGCCAGAGAATATCATTCCGCCGCAGCCGTGGCCTGGCTATCGCTGCCAGCGGGGATGCCGATGCGCTTGATCTCCCATTCGAGCGCGATCCCGCTATGGGCCAGCACGCGCTCGCGCACCAACTCGCCGAGTTGCTCGATTTCGGCCGCCGTCGCGCCGCCGTCGTTGATGAGGAAATTGCAGTGCATCTCCGACATGTGCGCGCCGCCTACGCGCAGGCCCCGGCAGCCTGCCGCGTCGATCAGCTTCCAGGCGCTATGGCCAGGCGGGTTCTTGAAGGTCGATCCGCCGGTGCGGCTCTTGACCGGCTGGTTGGCTTCCCGATACTCGGCCACCTCCTGCATGGCGGCTTCGATCTCAGCCGGATTGCCGGGCGTGCCCTCGAAAGTCGCCTGGGTGAAGATGTAGTCCACCGGCAGGCCGCAATGGCGGTAGGTGAAGCCCATGCCAGCATTGTCTAAAATATGAAGCGTTCCAGAGCGGTCCACGGCGCGGGCTTCGACGAGGAAATCCTTCGTTTCGCCGCCATGTGCGCCGGCATTCATACGCAGTGCGCCGCCAACGGTTCCCGGAATGCCCCGGTAGAAGGCGAGCCCTGCGATCCCGGCCGCCGCTGCAGCCTGCGCCAGCCGGGCATCGGGAGCTGCGGCGCCCGCGCGGATGCGGGTGCCGCCAAGGGGCACGATTTCATTAAATCCGCGCGCGAGCCGGATCGTCACGCCCGGCACGCCGCCGTCGCGGACGAGCAGGTTCGAACCCACGCCCATAACCATCATCGGCAGGTCTGCCGGGCAGCGCGACAGGAAATAGGCGAGGTCGTCCTCGTCCGCCGGCGTGAAAAGGATCTGCGCCGGCCGCCGGCCCTGAGCCATGTCAGCTCGCTGAGCTTAACGTTGGGCAACAGCCTGCCACGAAGGTCCGGCGCTGCCGCCCGAAGGCTCGGTGTCAGGTCGGGAAACATCGATTACACCCAATCCGGGGAGTGCTTTGCGAAGTGCCCCCTCACTCTGTCTCTCTCCCCGAGGGGAGAGAGGACCCTAGAAGCACCGCTGCGGACAATTCTAGCCTTCCCTCGCCCCAACGGAGAGAGGGACAGTTTGAGGGGGCACTTCGCAATAGCCTGACAAAACAATCTAGCGGCCCTTACTCGGCGGCACCTGCGAGGGAGTAGCCGCTGAGGCGCGAGGGAAGTGCATGCGCCCACTCGGTGATGGTTCCGGCGCCAAGCCCGATCACCAAATCGCCCGGGACTGCAAGCGTGGCCACCGCGTGGGTGAGCGTATCCTCGTTCTCGATCGGATAGACGCGCGCGTGCCCGGTATCGCGAATGCCTTCGATGAGCTTGTCGCGGTCGAAGCCGTTGGGCGCCTCGCCTGCGGCATAAACCGGCGCGATGAGCACCGTGTCGGCCTCGCGGAAGCAGCGGCAGAAGCCGTCGAACAAGGATTGCAGCCGCGAGTAGCGATGCGGTTGCATGACCGCGATCAACTGGCCCTTGGCTGCCCCCCGTGCCGCGTTTAGCGCCGCCTCGATCTCGGCGGGGTGATGCGCGTAGTCGTCGTAAATTGCAACACCGTTCCATTCGCCCGTGCGGGTGAAGCGGCGGTCGACGCCTTCGAAGGTGGCGAGCGCCTGGAAAATCTGGGCGGGGTTAAGCCCCACATGGATGCCCACGGTTGCGGCGGCGCAGGCGTTCAGCACGTTGTGCATGCCCGGCACGCGCATCTTGACGCCGCGTTTGCGCGTGAGCGGGTGGCCGGCCATATCGGCGAAGCGCACATCGAAGCCCACCGTGCCGCCATTCGCCGCGATGGCGCTGGCCTTGACGTTCGCGTCGCGGGCGCGCCCGAACGAGGCCACGGGCGGCAGCGCACCCTCGCCGGCCAGATGGTTGAGCAGCTTGCGGACGACGGGGTGATCGATGCCGGGCACCGCCAGACCGTCCTGCGGGATCTGCCGGAGGAAGGTCAGGAACGCTTCATGCAGCGCGGCTTCGGTTCCGTAATAATCGAGATGCTCTGGATCGATATTGGTCACAACGCCGATTTCGGTCGGCAGCTTGATGAACGTGCCGTCGGACTCGTCGGCCTCGACCACCATCCAGCGGCTCTTGCCGATGCGTGTGTTCGAGCCCCAGGCCGCAACCACGCCGCCCACCAAAACGGTGGGATCGAGGCCCGCCTTGTCCATCATCCAGCCGGTCATGGCGGTGGTGGTCGTCTTGCCGTGCGAGCCGGTGATCGAAATGGTGCGGTAGCCGCGCATCAGGGCGGCAAGCGTTTCCGCACGGTTGAACACCGGAAGACCAAGCCCGCGCGCGGCCTGAAGCTCGGGATTGCCCTCCTTCACGGCGGTGGAGATCACCACCGCTTCGGCGCCAGCCAGATTGGCCGCATCGTGCGACGCGAAGACCTTGATGCCCTTGGCGCCAAGCCGGCGTAAATTCGCGCCGTCCTTCTGGTCGCTCCCCTGCACGGGAAACCCACGCGCCGCCATTATTTCTGCAATGGCACTCATGCCAATGCCGCCAATGCCGATAATATGAACCCGGCCGCCGGAAAGCGGATTAGTCATGGCCTCGGTCCTCTCGTCCCCCGGCCGGCCTGCCCCCCAAAGCAGTCAGCCCACCTCAGATAAGTAGCGAATCTTTAAGCGGTTATGCGGCGCTGGTGGCCAGAACCTGTCTATCCGCCAACTCCTCGATAAGTTCCGCCAAATTCTCCACAGCACGGTAATTTGCGAGCGATAGCGCATTCTGGGCTGCACTCGTAAGCCCGCTCGGATCCTCGAAAAGCTTGCGCACCAGGACGGACAGCGTTTCCGCGGTCAGCGTCTCTTGCGGCATGCACCAGCATCCCCCTGCCGCCTCAAGCCGTCTCGCGTTCTCAAGCTGGTCGTTATCCTTCGCGTGAGGCAGCGGGACCATGATCGCGGGCCTGCCGAGCGCGCAAAGCTCAGCTACCGTCGTAGCACCGCTTCGCGCGATAACCAAATGCGAATTCGACATCCTGCTCGGCAGATCCTCGAAGAAGGTCGCCAGCTCCGCCGCCACGCCCGCCGATTCGTAGGCGTCGAAAACGCGGTCGATATCCTCCTCGCGGCATTGCTGCATCACGAAAAGCCGGTCGCGCGTGCCGCCGGGTAGCATCTGCAGCGCCTGGGGCACTACGTCGGAGAAGTACTTGGCGCCCTGGCTGCCGCCGAAGACGAGAAGATTGAGCTGATCCACGCTTCCCGGCGGGCGGTAGGGAATGTTGCGAAGCGCGTGGACGGAGTCCCTGCAGCGGCGTGCCGGTGATCCGCGCCTTGGGCAACAGCTTGCCTTCGAGATACTTGGTGTTTTCGAAAGAGCAGGCGATGGCCTTCACCATCGGCGCCAGGAAGCGGTTCGCCTGGCCCATCACAGAGTTCTGCTCGTGGATCGCCGACGGGATGCCGCGGCCGATTGCCGCCAGGAGCGGCGCCAGCGTCGGATAGCCACCAAAGCCGACAATCGCGGACGGCATCGCCTCGCCCATGATGCGGTACGACGCCTGGAAGCCGCTGCCGAGCGTGCCGAGCGTGCCCATGGCCTCGATGGGCGAGCGGCCTTTGAAGGTCGCGGCGGGCACTTTGTAAATCGTGCGCGCCTGGAACTCCGCGCCGAACACATTGCCGCGCGTGTCGGTGATGAGATCGATATCCCAACCGCGCTTGATAAGCTCGCTCGGCGAGCGCCTGCGCGGGAAATAGATGGCCGCCCGTTCCGCCGGCGGACAGCATGATCGAACCGCGGCTCATAGCTGGCTCCCCCTCGCCCGTAGTCATCGTCAAACTGCTCAAGCCCTGCATGGACTGCGAGGCGAGCCTGGATGCCGGGCGCCGGGTCAGCCCCGCGATCATACCCAGCGTGATTGCCGAAGCGATCAACGAGGAACGTCCGTAGGATATGAAGGGTAGCGTCACCCCTTTGGCCGGAAGCAAATTCAAATTAACCGCCATGTTGATCAGAGCCTGCAATCCGAAGATCATCACGAGGCCCGCAGCCGCGAGACGCACAAAGGCATCCTCTTCGCGAAAGGCGCGCCTCAATACTCTCCACACGATCAAGGCATAAATCAGAATTAAGAAAAGGCAAGCGGCAATGCCGGTTTCCTCCGCTATCGCCGCGAAGACGAAGTCGTTATGGGCGTCGGGAAGCCTCGATTTCGTGAAGCCTTCGCCAAGTCCATGCCCAAGCCAGCCCGCCTCGCGGAAAGCGTTGACCGCTACCGAGATCTGCATGCTATCCCCTGAACCTTGCAGGAAACGGTCCAGACGGCTCGTAAAGTGCGGCATGGTGAAATAGGCCGCAGTCAGCCCGCCAGCGCCCAGCAGGAGCAACGCGGGCAGCAGCCGCAGCGAATAGCCGGCCAGGAACAGCATGCCGCACCACACGCAAGCGGCGATGATCGTTTGCCCCATATCCGGCTGCAGCACGAGCAGGGACAGGAAGATCGCCAGCATAAGCAGCGAAAGCTCAATCGCCGGCATGTCGGGGCGCTTGACGCTTTCGGCGAACAGCCAGGCCGTGAGCACGACGAAGCCGGGCTTCACGAACTCCGAAGGCTGAACGACCGCACCCGCCAGGATCAGCCAGCGCGTGGCCCCGTTGCGTTCGGCGCCCTGGACGAGCGCCACAACCATCAGGATCGCGCCGCCCGCGAACAGCAGCAGCGCCAGCCGTTTCATCTGCGACGGGACTGAGCAGTGAGACGACGAACACGACCGCAAGCGCGAACACCATGCCCGCGGCTTGGCGCTTCACGAAATAGAAGGGGTCGCCCTTGAGATGGATGCCCACCGACGGGCTTGCGATCAGCGACGCCGCGAGGCCGGCGACGGCCAGCGTCACGATCAGCGTCAGCAAGGTGCGGTCGACCGAGAGCCACCAGTCGGCGACATGAGCGCGTTCCGCGCGCGAGAACTTCATGCGGCGCGGTCCTTGGCGGGGCCGGCTGGCAACGCCTCTGCCAGCGCGCGGAAAGCGGCGCCCCGCACCTCGAAATTGGGGAACTGATCGTAGGACGCGCAGGCCGGCGACAAGCAGCACCACCGCCTCGCCCGCTTCATCGGCGGCCGCATCGGCGGCGGCTTCGGCGACCGCGCGGTCGAGCGTCTTCGAGAACGTGAACGGAACGCTTTCCGCCAAGGTCGCGGCAAAGTCTTCCGCCGCGTCGCCGATCAGATAGGCCTTCTTGATCCGGGGAAAATACGGTGCAAGGCTCTCGATGCCGCCTTCCTTGGCCTTGCCGCCTGCGATCCAATAAATGTTGGAGAAGCTCAACAGCGCGCGCTCGGCCGCGTCGGCGTTGGTGGCCTTGGAGTCGTTGACGAAAAGCACGTGCCCGATGCGGCGTACCTCCTCCATGCGATGGGCGAGGCCCGGGAAGCTGCGCAGCGCCCCGGCGAGATCGTCCCAGGAAAGGCCCAGCCTGCGCGTGGCGGCAAGTGCCGCGGCGGCGTTCTGAGCGTTATGCGCGCCGCGCAGGGAGCCGATGCCGGACAGGCTGGCGCGGCTCTGGATGAGGCCGTCCTTGACCTCGAACAGCTCGCTTCCTTCGGCGTAAATCCCTGTATTCACGGGATGGCTTGCCGAAATGCGGAAGGTGCGCACGCCCCGCGCGATGGCGCGCTCCGCAATCGCGTCGCAGAATGCATCATCGGCACCGATGACGCCTGCGCTCGCGTGCTTGAAAATCGTCTCCTTCACGGCGGCGTAGTTTTCAAGGCTGCCGTGGCGGTCGATATGGTCCGGCGTGACGTTGAGCAGGATCGCGGCGTCCGCGTCGAGACTTGGCGTCAGGTCGAGCTGGAAGCTCGAAAACTCGATCACGTAATAGCGGCCGTCCGCGAAAGGCGGCAGGTCGAGCACGGCCTTGCCGATATTGCCGCCAAGCACCGCGTCCTCGCCAATGGACGTGAGGATGTGATGGGTCAGCGCCGTGGTGGTGGATTTGCCGTTCGTGCCGGTGATGGCAATCACCTTGGCCGCGGTGCCCGACGCTTTGCGCTCGCGGATGAAAATCTCGGTGTCGCCGATGACCTCGACGCCATGCGCGCGGGCGAGCTTCACCGTCCAATGCGGCTCGGGGTGGGTGAGCGGCACGCCGGGCGCCAGCACCAGCGCGTCGATGGCGCTCCAATCCGCCTCGTGCAGATCGCAAAGCGGCAGTCCGGCAGCCCGCGCCGCCTCGCGTCCGCGCTCGCCGTCGTCCCAAGCCAGAACCTTCGCCCCGCCCGCCAGCAGCGACCGTGCCGCCGCGATTCCAGACATCCCCATGCCAAAAACGGCGACGGATTTTCCAGCAAACGAGCGGGCTTCGATCATGCTACCTCAGCTTGAGCGTGGAGAGGCCGAACAGGGCGAGGATCACGGCGATGATCCAGAAGCGCACGACCACCGTGGCTTCTGCCCAGCCTTTTTGTTCGAAGTGATGATGCAGCGGCGCCATTCGGAAAACGCGCTTGCCGGTCATCTTGAACGACAGCACTTGCACGATGACCGAAACGGTCTCCAGCACGAACAGGCCGCCTATGATCGCAAGCACGATCTCGTGTTTGACGGCAACCGCTATCGTGCCGAGCGCGCCGCCTAGCGCCAGCGAGCCGGTATCGCCCATGAAAATCATGGCGGGTGGCGCATTGAACCAAAGGAAGCCGAGCCCCGCGCCAAGCAGCGCGCCGCATATGACCGCAAGCTCTCCCGTGCCCGCGACGTGATGGATTTGCAGATAGTCCGAGAACACCCTGTTTCCGACCAGATAGGCGATCACGCCGAAAGCCGATGCCGCGATCATCACGGGCACGATGGCGAGCCCATCCAGGCCGTCGGTGAGATTTACAGCGTTGCCGGCGCCCGCGATCACGAAAATCCCAAGGCACACGAACAGGACCGGCCCCAGATCGATGACCACTTCCTTGAAGAAGGGCATGGTCAGCGCGGTCCCGAATTTTCCTCCAGCCGCGGACATCGCATAGGTGGCAAGTCCCGCGATCAAAAGCTCCAGGCCCAGCCGGAGCCTGCCGGAAAAGCCCGAGGATGGTGCGCTTCGTGACCTTCAGGTAATCGTCGTAAAAGCCGATCAGCCCGTAGGAAAGCGTTACGGCAAGCACGATCCAGACGTAGGGGTTGTATGGATTGGCCCACAGGATCGTGGCAATCGACGACCCCGAGCAGGATCATGAGCCCGCCCATGGTCGGCGTGCCCTTTTTGGTCAGCAGGTGCGACTGCGGCCCATCCTCGCGGATGGGCTGGCCCTTGCCTTGCCGGGCGCGCAAAGCGTTGATGAGGCCACGGCCCGAGGACGAAAACCACGAGCATGGCCGTCACGATCGCACCGCCGGTGCGGAAGGTGATGTAGCGGAACAAGTTGAAGACTTGGGCCTGCCCGCTGAAAACACCTAGTAAGTACAACATTCGCTAGCCAACCCCTAAGCTCTCGTTCCGGCTTCTTTGTCTGCCGGAGGCTTTGCAAGGTTCATTCGAAGCGCCTCCGCCAATGGTCCCATGCGGCTGCCAAGCGATCCCTTGACCGTGACCGCATCCCCTCCGCGCACCGCTTCGAGAACCGCGGGCAGAAGCTCCCGCGAGGAACCTGCTTGGGCGCCTCGCTTGTGCTCCGGCAGCGCCGCGTAAAGATGCGCCATCAAGGGACCGGCGCAGAAAACGAGATCGATGTCATTGGAGTCAATGGCGCTTTTTAGCCCGGCGTGATATTGCGGGCCGGCGTTGCCAAGCTCCAACATATCGCCAAGCACGGCGATGCGGCGCGCGTATTGCGCCCGCGGGATAGCGCCCAGGACGCCCAGCGCCGCGCTCATCGACGCGGGATTTGCGTTGTAGGTCTCGTCGATAATCAAAACCGCTCCTTCCGGCGTTTCGAACCGCGCGCGCGCGCCCCGGCCCTCCGGCGCTTCGAACGAGGCCAGCGCGTGCGCCCGCGGCCTCAAGGTCCCCGCCCATGAGTTTGACCGCGGCAAGCGCTGCGATGGCATTCAGCGCGAGATGCCGCCCCGGTACGCCCAACGTAAACGCAAGTTTCGAGCCAAGAATGCTGGCCGTCACTTTGGAGCCGGCATCTTGCGGCTCGAAGTGCAACAGCTGCGCGCCGCCTTCCGCCTCCTCGCCGAACGGAACAACCGTGGCGCCGTGCGCGCGGGCGTGCGCCGCGAGCCTTTCGAATTGCTCATTGCCCGAAGGCAAGATAGCGGCCCCGCCTTGCTCCAAGCCTTCGAAGACTTCCGCCTTCGCGTCCGCGATATCGGCGAGCGAGTTGAAGAACTCGATGTGGACGGGGGCAATCCAGGTGACGATGGCAAGTGCGGGCGCACGAGGCGCGTCAGCGGCGTTATCTCGCCCGCGTGGTTCATGCCGATTTCGAACACGCCGAAACGGCTGCTTCTGGGCATGCGCGCGAGCGACAGCGGCACGCCCCAAAGGTTGTTGTAGGATTTTTCGGAGGCGTGCGTCTTGCCGGTCTTGGGCAAGCATGACGCGCAGCATTTCCTTCGTGCCGGTCTTGCCGGCGCTGCCGGTTACCGCCGCGATGCGTGCGTCTGTCCGCTGCCGCGCGGCGCGGGCTAGCGCGTTCAGCGCTTCGAGCGTGTCCGGCGCGCGGAACAGCGGGCGGTGGAGGAGGGATCGTGCCCCATAACGGGAGATCTCCCCTCACCCCAGCCCTCTCCCCATGGGAGAGGGAGTTCGGCCGCACCCGTTGAGAGGCGTCCCCTCTCCCATGGGGAGAGGGACAGGGTGAGGGGTGATGCTTCGTAGCCGGCCTCGACGATTGCGGCGGACGCGCCCCTCTCGAAGGCGGCCTCGACGAATTTGTGCCCGTCGGCGCGCTCTCCCTTGATGGCCACGAACAGGTCGCCCGCTTCGAGCGTGCGGCTATCGATGGAAACGCCGCCGGCACGCCCCTCAGCGCTCAGCGGCGCGGCGATAGCGGCCGAGATTTCCTCGAAAGTCCAAAGCGGTTCATGCATCGGCTGCGCCCCGTACCGCTGCGAGCGCTGCGGCTACGGCCTCATGATCGGAAAACGGTATCACCTCTTTGCCGACAATTTGTCCCGCTTCATGGCCTTTTCCGGCCACGAGCAAAACATCCCCTTGCTTTAATGCGGACACGGCAACGGAAATGGCCTCGCCACGGCTGGCGATCTCGATGGCGCCGGGCGCGCGCGCCATAATTTCGCTTCGGATCACCGCGGGGTCTTCGCTCCGGGGGTTGTCGTCGGTGACATAGACCGCATCGGCGTGCGAAGTGGCGGCCCAGCCCATTTCCGGCCGCTTGCCCTTGTCGCGGTCGCCGCCGCAGCCGAACACCACATGCAACTGCCCCGTCACATAGGGATGCAGCGACTCCAGCGCCTTCACCAGCGCATCCGGCGTGTGGGCGTAATCGACGAAAACCGGCGCGCCCTCAGGCGTTTCGCCGATATATTCGAGGCGGCCCTTTGCGCCCTGCAGCGTTGAAAGTGCTGAGAAGACCTCATCGACGCGGGCGCCGAGCCCAAGTGCCAGCCCTGCCGCAACCAGCGCATTCGAAACCTGGAACGCGCCCGCAAGCGGCAAATCCACGCTATAGGCGTGGCCGTCGCAGGCGAGAAAGAGGCGCTGCTTGAAGCCGTTCCGCTCGATCCCCTCCAGCACGATGGCGCTCCCGCCATGGCCCACGGTCAATACGTCGAGGCCGGCGGCGTTCGCGGCTTCGATGACGGCTTCCGCGCCCGGGCTGTCCGCGTCGATTACGGCAGGCGCGCCCGGGGCCAGCATCTCGCGGAACAGCCGGAGCTTCGCATTCAGATAATGCTCGAACGTGGGGTGATAATCGAGGTGGTCGCGCGTGACGTTGGTGAAGGCGCCGGCGGCGATGCGCACGCCGTCGAGCCGGTGCTGGTCGAGGCCATGGCTTGAGGCTTCGAGCGCCAGGTGGGTGACGCCCTCGCCCGCGAGCCTTGCCAAATGCTGGTGCAGCGAAACCGGATCGGGCGTCGTGTGCGCGAGCGGCGTCTCGCCCGCGGGGCTGACGATGCCGACCGTGCCGAGGCTAGCGGCCGGGAGGCCGGTTGCGGCCCAAATCTGCCGCAGGAAGGCGGCGACGGAGGTTTTGCCGTTAGTGCCCGTGACCGCTGCCACTATCTCGGGCTGGGCGCCGTAAAAGCGGGCCGCGAGACGCGCCAGCGCCTGTCTTGGCTCGCCTGGCCCGCAGGATTGGCACGGAAAGCGCGCCCGCATCGGCATCCGCAGCCGCCAGGATCGCAACCGCGCCCTTCTGCGACCGCGCTTTCCGCGAAGGCCATGCCGTCGGCCTTGGTGCCGGGCAGCGCGGCAAACAGCATGCCCGGCTCGACGCGCCGGCTATCTTCTGTAAGGCCAGTAATTTCCTGGGTTAAGGGCAGGCTCCCGCTCTCGATAAGCGGGATATCCTGGATCAGATCCGCTAATTTCATAAGGACTCTTCCGGAGGACGGCACGCTGGGGGTCACGGGAACCCGCCTGTTCATAAGGGGTTGCAGCCGTCTCGTCAAACCGGGGAGCGGGCAGAACGTCCAACATCGGTGCAATACGCTTAATAATCGCGCCTGCCGTGGGGGCGGCGTTATAGGCGGCCTCGCTCAATTTGCCCGGCGTTTCGGGCTTTGGCTCGTCGAGCGTGACCAGGACCAGATAGCGCGGATCGGACGCGGGCAGCGCCGCCACGAAGCTGTTGACGACATCGTGGGTGTAATGCCCCTCCTTCACCTTGAGCGCGGTTCCTGTCTTGCCGCCGATGTCGACCCCCGCGACGGCGGCCCTGTGGCCTGTGCCGCGCTGTACCACGAGCCGCATCAACTCGCGCATCTGCGCGCTGGTCTCGGGCTTGATAGGCCTCTCCGCCGTTGCTCGTCGCCCATGCCGTCCGCGAGCAGGAAGGTCGGCTTGATGCGCTCGCCGCCATTCATGACGGTCGCCATCGCCTGGGCGAAGATGATGGGCGGAACGGCGATGCCGTGGCCGTAAGCGATGGTCATGGCGTTGGAGGGGCGCCAAACCGATGGAAACACCGGTTTCGGCGCGGTGCCGGCCTCGGTTTCGAGCTTGTCGAACAGGCCCAGCGATTCCAGGAAGCGCTGCTGCCGCTCAACGCCCGCGGCTTCGGCGATGCGCGCCGCACCCGTATTAATAGAGTGGACGAAGATGTCCTCGACCGTCATCGGTTCGCGCGCGGCATGGGCGTCGCGCAGCAGGAAGCGCCCCATCCGGAGCGGGCTGGTGTCGAAACGGTCGTAGCGGGTGGCGATCCCCCCATCGAGCGCCATGGCCACGGTGAAGGTCTTGAACACCGAGCCGAGTTCGTAAACATCGGTCACGATCCGGTTGCGGCGTGCCTCGTCCTTGGCCTCGCCGCGCCGGTTCGGATCGAAGCCCGGCAGCGACAGCGAGGCGACCACCTCGCCATTCCTGACATTGAGCACTAGGCCGAGCGCTGCCTGCGCCTGGTAGTGCTGCATCGCCGCCGAAAGCTCCTCGGCCAGCGCATGCTGAATGCCAACGTCGAGCGACAGCTTGAGGTAACGGCCGCTTTTCGAGCGAGGCTGGCGTGAGCTGCCCCATGAGCTTCTGGTCGATATACCACTCGATGCCGCTCATGCCCTCGTTGTCGACATTGGTGATGCCGAGGATTTGCGCGGCCTCGTTGCCGGCCGGGTAGGCCCGCTGGACCGTGGGGAGCAGGGTGAGGCCCGGAATGCCGAGCTTGTGTACCGCGGTGGCCTGATAGGGGGTGAGTCCGCGCTTCACCCACTCGAAGCGGCTCGTCTTGTCGGAGAACCTGCGCGACAAGGCGCCCTGGTCGAGATCGGGAAAGATCGCGGCTAGCTTCTCCGCCGCCTCGTCGGCATGAGGGATTTCCCTGGGGTTGGCGGCAAGCCAATAGATGCGGATGTCGGTGGCGAGCAGCGTGCCGTTGCGGTCGACGATATCCGGCCGGCTCTTGGCGAGGCCGGGAGGCGCGCCCGAAGAGGCGAGCATCGCCATTTCGCCCGGAAACTCGGCGTAGTAGACGGCCCGGCCCGCAACGGTGGCGAAGCCCGCGAGGAAGCACACGCTCAAGAGCACTTGTGCCCGGCGCACGCGCCTGACCGCGCCCTCGCGCCCTGGCGAGCCGCCAATCCTCTGCAATACGACAGCGAGTGTGCCCATGGCCGTCACTGCGATGCGGTTGCCCCGGCTGGCGCCGACGCCTTCTCGATCAAAGCAGCGATGCCGTCCTTGCGGCGGGTTTGGGCCTGGGCCTGGCGGACGGATTCGGTATCCGCGGCGATGGCCTTCCAGGCCACGAGCTGGCTAGGCGCAATGGGTTCGAGCTTCAGGTCCTTGCGGGCCATGTCCTCGATGCGTTCGGGGCGCGCGAGGTAGCCTGCCTCGGCGCGCATCAGCGCGAGGAAATCGCTCTCGTCCTGAAGCTCGGTCACGAGCGCTTGCGCCCGCGTTTCGAGCTGGCGCGTCTTGAACTTCAGGTCGTAGGTGTAGAGTAGCAGACCCGCGAGGCAGCCGAAGGCCAATAGGCATAGCGAACGCATAACCGCTCATCCCCGTTACAAACCGACTAGGGGAGATATTGCACCGGGGGCGTTAATTTTAGGTTCGAGCGGTGGTGAAAGGCGCGTTCAATTGCGCGAAGCTCGCGTTTTTGCCGTCCCGCCCCGTCCGCCGATCCCCTCGCCCGGAACGCGGTGCGCTAATCTTAGCTACGCTGCAAGCTATTGTACGCGCCCTCGCCTTCGTGCGCGCGCTGCCGCGAGTAGGGTTGCCAGCGCCAGCCGGGTGCTTACGCATCGTTAGCGGTGAAGGGCGCTATAGCGCCGCAACGCCGGCCGCAGAGCTTCAAACCGCGGGCGCGCCCGCGGAGAGCGCCATGGCGCGCGCGAAAGAGCCACACATCAAGACTAAATTGCGAACGAACACGGAGAAGGCGCAGGCCGCCGGAATCTCGGCGCGCCGAGCTTTACAGCCGGCGCCGGCGAGCTTTTTGGGGCGGCGACAGGCTCGGTCAAACCCTTGTGTGGACCTTGCGTTGAAACAATTACTCTGCTTGCAACCTAATAGAACTGCATTAGGGTAAAAAGGATCCGTTTGGATCGGAGATGATTCGAGGAGGCATTCATGCGCATTCTTACGGCCGCTCTTGTCGCGGCCTTTTTCACGGCAGGTTCTGTTGCCGCTTATGCTCAAGACGCAGCGCCCGCACCGGCCAAGACCGCGAAGACAGCGAAGGTGAAGTGCAGCAAAAAGGCCGAGGCGGACTGCGTCGCTCCGGACTGCACCTGGACGGCCGGCACTGGCTCCGCGAAGGGCAAGTGCACCAAAGCAAAGAAGGCGAAGTAAGTTCGAGCTGGGCGCTATTGCCGGCAGCCCATGGCAATAGCGCTTGGTGCTTCAGTCCCGGCTTAGGCTTCGATACGAAATAACTGCGCCATCCGGCTTGTTCTTTCGGCCGCCTGCTGCGTTACAAAAAGGGTTACATATCTTGGATATGTACCCCTTTTTGCGCCTTGCAGCCGGCCAAAATCCCAGCGCCGCCTGAGCTCACTCATTTCGTATCGAAGCCTAAGCGAGCGCGAAGGTCCAGGAGAAGCCCGGAAACGCAAAGGTGGCGTTGACCGGGGCTGGGGTGCTGCGCGGGTTGCGCTGTTGCGTCTGCGCGGTGGGTATCCAAATGCCGGTCCACATATCGAGCGCTTCCGTGAGCGCGCCCCATGGATCGATTGGCGGCGGAAATCCCGGAAGACCGAAGGCACCAAGCGGCGCCGGTCCGCGGGCCGCAACCATGCATGGTGCCGCGAAGTTGGGTTGCAGCCAGGGCTGGGTAAATCCGGGGAAGAACATTCCGAAAAACGAAGCCGTTTCGCGCATCGTCCGCTCAAAGGCCAACGCGGCCACGAGCTGCGAGAACAGAGCGTTTGCCCGGTTGCCGAGCGCGGTCATCGACGACGCCATTGAGCTGAGCGCCCGCTTCAAGAGGTCGACGGCAAGGACTCCTGCCTGCGAGATAGCGCTTGCAAAGCCGTTTTCAGGCCTCGGCCGGGCGCGCGCGCTTTGAGGCTCTGGCAGAAAGGGCAACGGCTTGTATTGCGGCGCACGCTGGGAGGCCGGCGCGGCCGCTGGCTCTGCGGCGAAAGGAAAGAGGAAGAACATTTCCCGGCCCCTTCTTGGTTTGCTGCCTGAAATTGTACAGGAACTATGCCAGCCGCTAAAAGTTTAGACCGTTCCGGCACATCGCCGTCATCGCGAGGCCGCCTTGGCGATCCAGAAATTGGCGTTGCGCTTCCAGCGTCTGGATTGCTTCCGCCTTCGTAGCCGAGTCCACTTCGGCGGGCTCGGGGCGTCGCCCCCCGCAATGACGTGGAGAGGTCAGGACTTATTGCGGCTGAAATTAGTTTATGCTGCACTGCAGCATAAATCAAGGCCATTAAGAAAATGACTTCTTCGCGCCCCAAGACCAACCGCCGGGCGGCGTTCGGTCGCTGCCAATGCAGGCCGTTCCGAACCGGCGCAGGCATCGCCCAGCTATGGCGATGTAAGAAATATCCCGCTGCTACGGGAGTGGCCTTCGCCCTGTCCTTCTGGAACATTGGAACAGGGCGCGGCGGATAGGTGCTTAGCTTGCGGCGCGCACCGGGCGCTTCAGGAACTCCGGCACATGCTCGCCGAGCCCGATCACGGGTGCCGAGGTTGCCGGCGGCAGAAGCTCACGGTGGTAGCGCGACACGCTGCTGTCCTTGTCGCGACGGCGGGCGTTGTTGCCTTTGAACGGGCGGACATCGGCCTGCTGTTGCGGCTGCGGTTGCTGGGCACGCGGCGCGGCTTCCTTGCGTTCCTCGCGGCGCTCTTCGCGCTCGCCACCGGCCTTGCCGCTGCGTCCACGGCGTCCGCGTTCACGGCGCTCGCTGAAATCGGCCGAAGCGAGGTTCTCGGTCGAGGGCTCGCCGTCGATCCATTCGATCTTCATTTTGACGAGCAACTCGATGGCAGCAAGCGCCTTCATCTCCTTGGGCGTCACGATCATCGCCGTATAGCCTTCGCGGCCTGCGCGGCCCGTCCGGCCGATGCGGTGAACGTAATCCTCGGGGCTGATCGGCACGTCGAAATTGAAGATATGGCTCACATCCGGGATGTCGAGGCCGCGCGCTGCAACGTCGGAGGCGGCGAGATAGGTGATTTCGCCTTTGCGGAAGCCTTCGAGCGTGGCCATGCGCTGTCGCTGATCGAGATCGCCGTGCAGGGCCGCGGCGTTGAAGCCATGCTTGACGAGCGATTTATGCAGAACCGCCACGTCGCGCTTGCGGTTGCAGAAGATGATCGCGTTCTTCACGCTGCCGACCTCACTGCGCATCAGCTCGCGCAGAACGTGGCGCTTCATCTTGGAATCGGCCGGCGAGAACTTGAGCTTCTGCGTGATGAGCTTCGCCGTGGTGGCCGGCGCCGAGACCCGGATTTGCTCGGGATTGCGCAGGAACTGGTCGGTGAGCTTCTGGATCTCCGGCGGCATGGTGGCCGAGAAGAACAGCGTCTGGCGCGTGGACGGCAGCAGCTTGCAGATGCGCTCGATATCGGGGATGAAGCCCATGTCGAGCATGCGATCCGCCTCGTCGATGACGAGGTAGTCGACCGCGCTCATCAAGAGCTTGCCGCGCCCGAAATGGTCGAGCAGGCGGCCTGGCGTCGCGATCAGAATGTCCGCGCCGCGTTCGAGTTTACGCTCCTGGTCGTCGAAGGAAACGCCGCCGATCAATAGCGCCACGGTGAGCTTGTGCTGGGAACCGAGTGCTTCGATGGCTTCGGCCACCTGCGCCGCCAGCTCGCGCGTGGGCTCAAGGATGAGCGAGCGCGGCATCCGCGCACGGGCGCGGCCTTTTTCTAGCATATGGAGCAGGGGAAGGACGAAGGAGGCTGTTTTCCCCGTGCCCGTCTGGGCGATGCCTACAACGTCGCGGCCTTCGAGGGCGACGGGAATGGCTTGGGCCTGAATCGGGGTGGGGGTCGTGTATCCGGCTGCTTCGATGGCAGCCATCACTTTTTCGCTGAGCTTAAGTTGATTAAATGTCATATCCGGTTGAATTTTTGGAACCACTCTCTTTGGGTTCAGGTGTACCATCGCGCACAATGCGGGATGATGACAGTTTGCATGCATCAGGATTTTTTTCGCGCTACGATGGCAGCGGGCTGCGGCAGATCACTTCAGCTTAAAGGGCTTTGCCGGAAGCGGCGCACGGGCAGAAAGCTAAATCCCGCCTGACGCTTGCTGCCTATATGATCTTATCTGCGTGCCGCGTCAACCCCGATCGGCGGGTATGCACTGGCGGGAAGCGCGCCTGTGGGCCAAATATCACAGAGGGTTAGCGCGGCCCTCAAGCTGGAGGCGGTTAGATAGATGTGCCGGTCCTGTGCTCTGCCACGGTGCGTTATCTCCCGCCGCCGGTCCATTCGCATGGCGGTATCAAACGGCTGGGCATTCAACATCGAATTGGAACGTTGCAGCGAGGCTTTCGCCAATAAAGACCCGGATGGCATATCGCCCGCAAGGATCTCCTGGCGCGACAGACCACATATTCTCGATGAAGCCGTTTGTGGCTGGTACATCTCGTTCAAGAACTGAGAGCTTGCGGTCGGTTGAAATGCTTTGGCCAGCCGGATCTCCCCATGTTTCCGGGGCTAGCGGCAACTCAAATTCTTCGCGGAAATGAACGGAGGTCTTGGCCGTCTTGAGAAAAATGCGCCATCCATAGGCTTGCCCCACGATGAGCGGGACCGTTCGCGATACGGTAAACCTGGCGCCAACGGTGGAATTCTTGAATATGCCGAACTCCGCGCGGCGAATCGCAATATCCGAAGCTGCAAGTATTTCGCCAGGCAACAGTACAAGCGCGAGGAGCATCGCGATGAATAATGGCTTTGACATCTTCATAGACTTTTCTTCGTTTACTCCCGGTGTCTAACCGGCAGCGTCAGGTATCCATCCGGCTGAGGATGATCCGCCGTTCGTGTCCGATTTTTGGCAAATTCACGGCTGCCCTCGCGGACAGAACCTCGTGCATCACTCGGGGCCGGGGCGGCTGGCTAGGCCTTACCCCGTGGGGGACTTGCACCTCCTATCTTTTGCCAGCTTCTCCTGGCGCACCCGAATCTAGGTTGCAAGTATCCAGCGCCAATTCTGGATCGCCGCGGCGGCCGGTGCGGAACTCGCGATGATGCGGCAGAACGGTCAGGACTTATGGCGGCCGGTATAACTGGCGGGCAAAGCCAGGATGCGGCGCTGGGACAAAGAGACGTGAGTGGCAATTGAAGCCGGCATTTCGCATAGTAAAGCCGATAGCTTACAACTTGTGATGGAGGCTCATTTGACCAGGCTTTCCGCCGCCGGAACTCCTGGCCCTGGCGGTTATTTTCATTGGCCTTGTGCCCTCCCTTGCAACTGAACAAGCCATGCCGGCAAAAGTGTCGGTCATCGAGCTTTTCACTAGCCAGGGCTGCTCCTCTTGCCCGGCCGCTGACCGCCTGCTGCGCCAGTTCGCGGAACGCCCCGGCGTGATTGCGCTCAGCTTTCCCGTGACTTATTGGGACTATCTCGGCTGGAAGGATACGCTTGCGCGCCCCGAGAATTCGGAGCGTCAGAAGCGCTACGCGGCCATCAATGGCGGCGAGGTGTACACGCCCGAAGCGATCGTCAATGGCCTCCGGCATTGCGTTGGCAGCGATCGCGAGGCCATCGAATACGCGCTCAAGGCAACGGACCCCATCGTCCGCAACGAAGCCGTTTGGCTTGGCGCGCGGGAGGAAGCCGGAAAGCTCGTCATCGAAACGGGTGCCGCACGGGAGAATGCGCAGTTCAAGACGGGGAAGGTTTGGGTCGCCGCTGTCCGGCATTCGGCGGCGGTGGCCATCCGCTCAGGCGAGAATTCGGGCCGGAAGATAACTTATACCAACGTGGTGCTGGGCCTTACCGAGGCGGGCGCGTGGGAAGGCGCGCCCACTTCCTATGCAGTCCAGCTAGGCGCGATCCCGAAGGGCGCCGAGACGCTCGTTGCGTTCCTGCAGGCGGAGCCTCTCGGCCCCATCATCGGTGCGGTCCAGCTTCATGGGTGAGCAGCAGTCCCATATGGCTTTTTGGCTGTTCAAAACGGAGCCTGGCGCGTTTTCCTGGGAGGATCAGCTCCGGGCTGGGCCTAAGGGCGAGGAATGGAGCGGGGTCCGCAACGCGCTTGCGCAAAAGTACATGCGGGCCATGAAGCTTGGCGACCTGGGCTTCTTCTATCATTCCGTGGATGAGAAGCGCATCGTGGGCACCGTCCGCGTCGTGGCCGAAGTCCACCCGGATTCCACCGATCCCACCGGCCGCTGGAATTGCGTGAACGTCGAAGCCGTCGCGCCGTTTCCAAAGCCCGTGACGCTTGCGGACATCAAGGCCGAGCCCCGCCTCGCTGAAATGGCGCTGGTGAAGAATTCAAGGCTGTCGGTTCAGCCGGTCACAGCCGAAGAGTGGGCTTTGATCTGCCGCATGGGCGGATACAAGCCGGAAGCGTAGGCGCCACGCCAAGCGGCGTGAAATGGGGCGCGGCGCCGTTCATCACGTTTGCATCCGCTTTCGATGGAATCAAACGCACATCCATCTGCCGGACCGGAGCCGGCCGAATACTTTGCCGGCCGCCGGTGTTTCATCCCTGACCTGGCGCACAAGCCGTGCCAAGACGATTGTTGCGAGCTTCGGTGTAACGCCAACATTAACTCTCCCGCCTGCTCCGCCACCCCTTTTTGAAGGCCAAAGGAGTGCCTCTCGATTTTGATCTAATATAGCAGAGAGGTCTGAAGTATTCGTTAAGCAGAGCGCGCCAGGCCTTATGTCATTGATAGACAATGAGAACTTTGCAGAAGACGGCCATGACGGGCGGCGCGAGCTTGGTTAATTTCAAATATTCGCGTATATTTAACGGGATTTTTGAAAAGCAGAAATCGACCCAAAACGAGAAAAGATTCGCAAAAATGCGCGCAAAAAGCACGTGGGCTTCGCGCGTTCACCATGACAGCGTTAAACATGATGAGCGCTTATGTGAAATAGACGGCTTGTTAAGCCGGAGAATGCAGCACAAGAGGGTCGCTTGGACAGATGCAGGCGCGGATCGCGCCTGACTGCGCTGCGGAAGCGTTCAACTGCTTCGGTGCGACAGGGCCGGAAAAGCCTGTTCGGGGTCGCAAGCCGACTTGGCCTCCGTTTCGGGGAGAGGCCGCTTAACCCTAAGCAGCAGACCTAGTTGGCATTTCATCAATCCCTGTTGCTCCAGGCAAAGGCAGATTCGTGAAGTTCTACGTGATTACCTCAAGCACCTCGCAAATCCCGTATCTCCGCAACGGCCAACATTTGGTCCGCCCCGCCGGACTGTTGCCGAAGACCTGCCCACTACCGCATAGTGGCGCATGATAGTCATATATATCCGCAAAAGCGCCGCAAAACTATTCCGAGCTAAGCTTAAGGGTAACGGAGGGACATATGCTTGGACGCTTTGGTTCAATTGCATTCGCTGCTGGATCAATGATGCTGTTAGGCTCGCCTCCAAGCTCTTTGGCGGACCCCTACCAAGCACACCCCGCTTTCGAAGCGGCGATCCGGAACAACTCGCTTGGGGGTAGTCTTGTGCTTATTACGGCGGTTGACGACCGGACCGGAAAAACGACTACGGGTTGCGCGTATGCCAACCTCCTGAAGGGGGCAATCGAAATCGAGAAGTGGGGAACTCTCCGGTCCGGGATTGAGATCGAAGTACGCAGCGAAGAAGTCGAGAGACTTGCCATGGAGAACACATCGCATGTATTTCACTTTTCAAGTCAAGCAGCTTTTCACAACGTTTCACTCATGGATCTGCGTATGCCGGAGTGCAGGGCGCTTGCGAACGGCCTAAGCGCCTGGGAACGTGGTGATTTAAGCGGCGAAATTGTTGTGGGACATTTTGCCGAGGGACCATCGGTCTATAGGCGCTCGTGTGCGCCTCCCGTTTATCCGCCTGGCGTGAGCCCGCCAGACAATGGAGGCGGTGTTATAATCTCACTCCTAATCGGGCCGGATGGGTTGAAAGACAGTAAAGTTACCCGAAGTAGCGGTTCACCAGAGGTGGATGAAGCGATAAGAGCCGCATTGTCCGTTTGTAAGATGCATCCACCGATGATCGACGGTGTGCCCGCGCCCGAAGCAATATGGGCGGACGTTATCCTATCGAACGGCGAATCCTGGGTGAAAGGAAGGGCTAAACCGGGCGAACCGTTTGTGTTTCGAACCTTTAGAAGCGGTGACGTTCCCTTCTAACACGTTCCGCGGCAGCCAGCGCCCAGTGTTCAAGGACACCATGTGTGCAACGGCGAAGGCGATCCGTTAAGAACCCGATGCCGCCTGAGCGGAACTTTCAAGACGCTTGAAGTGCGACAGCGCTCTCGTTGGGTTCTCGCACCTGCGACTCGGGAATAGCCGCTCATCCTCCAAGAGGGGGCATGCACCGAAAACGGCGTGATGGTCAGCTTTCGGCCTATCACGACATAAATCACTCGTGCACTGCCCGCTACCGTATCCGCTTTGCCAACTCCAGCAGCGCCTCCCGCCCCGCGCCAAACCCGTCCGCCGCCCAACGCTCTTCAAGCTCCCTGAGCAGCGCGCCCAATTCCGGCCCCGGCTTCAAGCCAAGCGCGATCAAATCGGCGCCCCCAAGCGGGAAGCTTGGCCGCGTCCAGTTTCTCGCGAGTGCCGCGGCCGAGCCCCAAGCCTCATCGTCCGGCGCAGCCCCGCTGTCCGCCCAGGCAAGCTGGAGCCGCCCGAGAAAAAGCCGCTGCCCAAGCTTATAGAGCAGGACCTGCAGCGCAGCCTCGCCCAAAGCCGGCGAAATCGCGGGGGAAACGGCCGCTAGCGCCTCCAACTCTTTCGCCTCGTGCGAGGACAGCCGCAGCTTTTCGCCAAGCCGCCCGGCATCCTCCACCACGAACGCCGCCAGCGCCGCGAGCCGCAACACCGGGGCCGGCGCGAGCCGAAGCGCTGCCTCGATCCGACAAAGGCGGTCGAAGCGCATGCGCCGCGCAACGCCGCCGGTGAGCAGCAGGAGCAACCCGGTTTCGTCGATGATTTCAATGGCCTCGCCCGCGCGGGGGCACACCAAGATGCGCAATAGCTCGGTCCGCACGGGCGCTCGCGCGACAGCCGCAAGAGGCCCATGCGTTCGCGGATGGCGGCGCGGATGCCCTCCGGGTCGAAGGCGCCCGCCGCGTAGCCCGCGCTGAACCGGAAAAAGCGCAAGGTCCGCAAGTAGTCCTCGCGGACGCGCTGCGCCGGATCGCCCACGAGCGCACGCGACCGGCGCGCAGGTCGCCCAAGCCGCCGAGCGGATCGGTGAGCGCGGCCCCCGGCATCGGCGTAGAGCGCGTTCATGGTGAAGTCGCGCACAGCGCGCGTCCTCCGCCCAATCGGTGCCAAGGCGACGGTCGCGTGGCGGCCATCGGTATCGACATCGCGGCGCAGCGCCGTGACCTCGAACGGGACGCCGCATGCGATCAGCGTCACGGTGCCATGCGCGATGCCGTGGGCACGGTCTTGATGCCGGCCTCGGCGGCGAGGCGAACCACATCGTCAGGAGTTGGCGGTTGTGGCGAAATCCACCTCGTTCACCGGCCGGCCGAGCAAGGCGTTCCGCACCGCGCCGCCAACCACGCGCGCCTCGAAGCCACGATTCCCGGTTCGAGGCAAACGAACACCGCCTGCGTGCCGGGCCACAGGAACCAATCCGCGGTCGCGACGCTGGCCCGATCCGGAGTCATGGGAGGGTGCACCGGGTACATCAGCAAAGTGTAGCGTCCCGCCCCTCACCCTGTCCCTCTCCAGGGGCCCGCCTTGGCGAAGGTGCCATCTTGCGCGTCTGCATCCGCAAGCAGACGGAAGAGCGGATGCATGCCCCAGGCGTCGTTCAGGGGTCCCTTCTCCCGGGGGAGAAGGTACAGGATGAGGGGAGCGAGGTCCTTATTCAACCCCCCTCCCATCACACCCTCTCCCCGCATACAGCCGCTCACACAGGTTGCGGAGGATAGCCGCTGTGGCACCCCATATAAACCGGCGCTCGAACTCCATGGCGTAGAACTGGACGGTATTGCCCTTCCATTCGTGCAGGCTTGGCTCCTATGGTTCTCCGCCTCGATCAGAAACGAAAGCCGGCACCTCGAAGACCTCCGCCACCTCGCCCGGATGCGGGTCCGGCTCGAAGCAAGGATCGACCAGCGCCAGCACAGGCACGATGCGGAAGCCCGTGGCCGTGTCGTACAGGTCGAGCAAGGCTTATGGGTGTCACGGCCGCGGGCGGGATGCCAACCCTCCTCCTCCGCCTCGCGGATCGCGGTCTCGACCGGGGTCGCGTCGCCCGGCTCGATCTTGCCGCCCCGGAAACGAGTTTGCCCGCCGTGGGCCGCAAGATGTTGGGTTCTGAGCGTAAAAAGCACCGTTGCCTCTGGCTCGCGCGCCATCACCGGCACTAGCACCGCCGCCTCGCGCCAAGCCGCGGGAGCGACCAAATGCTAAGCTTTAATTTTTCGTTAGGTTCGCCCTCTTTGCCCAGCCTGCGGCCGCGTCAATTCCGTAGGAAATGGGCTGTGAAACCATCCAGGAGGCCCTGCCCAGCCCGATCCCGCAGGCACGCGCCCTTTCCGCAAGTCCCTTGCAGAAAAGGGGCTTAACGCAATATCTGCTTCAATGCCGTGAAATCCGGGCATCCCGCGGGGCTCCGTAATGCTGACAAAATATTGCTGCGGATCGCTATCAGGGCTGTTCGCGGCTGGCGGGCTGGTGGAACGGTGCTGCTCCTTACCAAGCGTTGAGGCACCCCGCTTCGCATCGGCATATACTCTGGCATTAGTAACGGCGCAGCCAAACCGCAACTGCCATAACGCAGGTTTTTCACCATATGCACCACCTTCAGAGCATAGCATTGTGGCCCGCGCCGATGAAAGCAACATCCGGAGAAGCGGGCCGCGCACGCGAGGCGATCGGGCGCGTCATTTTCGGGCAGGACACCGTTATCGAGTTGGTTCTCGTTAACATTCTTTCCGGCGGCCATGCGCTTTTGATCGGCGTTCCGGGCCTGGCGAAGACCAGCCTCGTCGAGGCGCTGGGCTCGGCACTCGGGCTTAACGCTAAGCGCATTCAATTCACGCCCGACCTGATGCCCTCTGATATTGTGGGCACCGAGGTGCTCGAAGAAAAGGCAGGCACGCGCACCTTCCGCTTCATCGAAGGTCCAGTTTTTACACAGCTCCTGATGGCGGACGAGATCAACCGCGCCAGCCCCAAGACGCAATCGGCGCTGCTGCAGGCCATGCAGGAGCGGCAGGTGACTTATGCTGGTCAGACCTATTCGCTGCCCATGCCGTTTTTCGTGCTCGCGACCCAGAACCCGCTTGAGCAGGAAGGCACCTATCCCTTGCCCGAGGCGCAGCTCGACCGTTTTCTCATGCAAATCGACGTGACCTACCCCGATGCGGCGGCCGAACGCAAAATGCTGTTCTCGACGACCGGGCTTGAGGACCGCAGGGTGCATCAGGTGCTGAGCGCCGAGGACGTCATGGCGGCACAGCGTTTCGTGCGCCAGATGCCCGCGGGCGATAGCGTCGCCGACGCGATTTTGAAGCTGGTGCGCTCGGCACGTCCGCAAACCGAAGGTGCGGCCCCGCGCGTGAACGATCTGGTGGCTTGGGGGCCAGGGCCTCGCGCAAGCCAGGCATTAATGATGACGGTCAGGGCGCGCGCCCTGGTCGAGGGGCGGCTCGCGCCGTCGGTCGACGACGTAATCGCGCTGGCGAAACCCGTGCTCAGGCACCGCATGGCGCTCACCTTCACCGCCCGGACCGAAAACATCACCGTCGATG
Source organism: uncultured Alphaproteobacteria bacterium (assembly GCA_963760455.1). Lineage (GTDB taxonomy): Bacteria > Pseudomonadota > Alphaproteobacteria > Rhizobiales > Rhodomicrobiaceae > Rhodomicrobium. The sequence continues at coordinate 2,083 of CAVXDM010000041.1, read as the reverse complement.
AAGTCATAGACGGCCTCATCGCACAGCTATAGCGAGTTAACCGCGCCTCGATGTCAGTAGACCTGAAAGCACGCACGCCAACCATCGCGCTCGAAGAAGCCGCCCAGGATCTCGCGGCCAAGCTTCCGGCGCTGTTGGTGGAGGCGCGGCGCGTGGCCTCGACGGTCGCGCAGGGCACGCATGGCAGGCGGCGGCCGGGTCCAGGCGAAACCTTCTGGCAATACCGGACCTTCGAGCACGGCGATTCCGCGAACCTGATCGATTGGCGCCGCTCGGGCAGCTCGTCGAACCATCTCTTTGTGCGCGAACGCGAATGGGAGGCCGCGCACACGGTCTGGATTTGGCTCGATTTGTCGCCATCGATGTATTTCCGCTCGCATCTTGCCGCCGCCTCCAAGGCCGAGCGCGCCATCGTGCTGGCGCTGGCGCTGGCCTCGCTGCTTTCCGACGCGGGCGAGCGCGTGGGGCTGCCGGGGCTCATGCACGCCAAGGCTGGACACAACACCGCCTCGGTCATGATCGAGACCCTGGCCCGCGCGCTTACCGGCCCGGCCCTGAAAAGCCTGCCCGATGTTGGGAACCGCCTGGGCCGCCATTCCGAGCTGGTGATTTTCGGCGATTTCCTGGAGCCGCCAGGAGAGGCTCGCCGCCGGCTTCAGCGCCCTTGCCCGCCAAGGCGTGCGCGGCCACGTTGTCCAAATTCTCGATCCCGCCGAGGAAAGCCTGCCCTATGAGGGGCGGGTCGAGTACTACGACGAGGAGACGGCTGTGCGTTTCGTGGCCGAGCGGGCCAAATCCTTGCGCGAAAGCTACCAGAAGAAGCTCGGCGCCCATAAGGCCGCCATTGCCTTCCACGCGAGCGGACTGGGCTGGGCTCCCTTCCTCCATCATACGAACCGCCCCGCGGTCGAGGCGCTCCTGCCGCTGCACATGCACCTGTCCGGCCTCGAAAAAGCCTACCGGGCTAAGGGTACGCTCAGGGGCGAGCTTGGGGGGAGGCCGGCCAGTCATGATGAGCGGCTTTCTTAGCACTTTGAGCTTCACCTATCCTTGGATGCTGGCGGGGCTGGCGGCCTTGCCGGCGATCTGGCTGCTCTTGCGGCTGACGCCACCGCGCCCGCATGCCGTGGCCTTCCCGCCGGCCGCGCTTCTGCTTGGCCTCAAGGGCAACGAGAAACTCCGATCCGCAGCCCCTGGTGGCTGACGCTCTTACGGATGCTGGTCGCGGCGGGCGTCATCGCCGCTCTGGCAGGGCCGGTCCTCAAGCCGCAATCGTCGGCAACGGCGGCTATCACGCAGCCGCTCGTCGTGGTGGTGGACAATAGCTGGGCGGCGGCGAGCCGCTGGGCCAAGCGCCAATCCTTCGCCGAGCAATTGGCCTCTTCCGTCGAGGAAAGCGGGCAAAGCCTTTATCTCCTCGCCACCGCGCCGGCAGAGCCCCTTTCACCCCTGACGCCGGAGGATTTCCGGCAGCGCTTCGCGTCGCTGGCGCCGGAACCGTTTCAAGGAGACCGGGCCGCCGCCGCCCAGCAAATCGCGAAGGAGCTTGGCTCGCAGCGCGGCAAGGTCCGGGTAGCGTGGCTCTCGGACGGCGTCGAGGATGCAGGGGCTGCGGCACTCGGCAACGCGCTGACTGCGCTCACCGCCGGCGGGTCCATCGACATCTATGGCGACGTGCCGGGTGCGGGCGCGCTGGCAATCGCCAGGATTGGCGGCGCGGCGGGCGCCATCCGCGCCAAGGTGCTGACGGCCGAGCCTGGCACGCGCCGCGGGCAGATTGCCGCCGTGACGGCGCGCGGTGAAATTCTGGCGGCGGCGCCGTTCGATACCGGAGCCGTCTCCAAGGGCGAAGCAGCACTTGACCTCCCGCTCGACCTTCGCAATCAGGTTGCCCGCCTCGAAATTCCGGGCGAGGAACTCACGGCGCCGTGCATCTGCTCGACAGCACGTCGCAGCGAAGGCGCGTTGGCATTGTCGCAAGCGAGGGTAGCGAAGAGGCACAGCCGCTCTTGTCCCCCGCCTATTATCTCGAACGGGCGCTCACCCCCTTCGCGGAGGTCAAGCGCGCGCGCACCGCCAATCT
>CAVXDM010000040.1:0-101351 GCA_963760455.1 uncultured Alphaproteobacteria bacterium | reverse complement strand
GCCTCAACAAAGCTCGCGACCACCTTCTTCTGCCCGGCCTTCTCGAACTCCACCGTCAGCTTATTCCCCTCGATCTCGCTGATGGTGCCATACCCAAACTTCTGGTGGAACACCCGCTGGCCGAGCGCGAACGCCGCCCCCAAGCTCACCGTGCTCGCCGCCACCAGCTCGCCATCGATCTCCCGCGGCGCCCCCGCGCGCCCGGTTGCGCACCGCCGCCGGCGACCCCCAATTCGCCTGCGCGCGCTTCCACCCCGGCGCCGGGCCGCTCGTCATAATCGAACGGCGACGCGGCCTCGTCGAACCGGCTCGCGCCATAGCCGCCATTGGCCGCGCCATACCCGCCATAACCATAGCCGGCGTTCTTCATCACCAGCTCGGCGTGCTCCTCGGAAAGCTCGTCCAAAAACCGCGACGGCATCGCCGACTGCCACGTGCCATGCACCCGCCGGTTCTGCGCGAAGCTGATGGTGAGCCGCTTCTTGGCCCGCGTGATGCCGACATAAGCGAGGCGGCGCTCCTCCTCCAGCCCCTCGGTGCCGTTGTCGTCGAGCGCGCGCTGATGCGGGAACAGCCCCTCCTCCCAGCCGGGCAGGAACACCACGTCGAACTCCAGCCCCTTGGCGCCGTGCAGCGTCATCAGGCTGACGCGGTCGCCATCGCCCGTCTGGTCCACGTCCATGACCAGCGCCACGTGCTCCAGGAAGGCGCCGAGGCTGTCGAACTCGCCCATGAAGCGGATCAGCTCTTTCAGGTTTTCGAGCCGGCTCTGCGCTTGCGGCGACTTATCCTTCTGCCACATCGCGGTGTAGCCGCTCTCGTCGAGGATCAGCTCGGCCAGGTCGGTGTGCGGCATGGTGGCGGAGCAGTTGCGCCAGCGGGCGAAATCCTCGGTCAGCGCACGCAGCGATTTGCGGGCGCCGGGCTTCAGCTCCTCGGTTTCGGTGATATGCCGCGCGGCCTGGAACAGACTTATGCCTTCGGCGCGGGCGAGCTGGAACACGGTCTGCAGTGTCTGGTCGCCGAGCCCGCGCTTGGGCACGTTGACGATGCGCTCGAACTTGAGGTCGGCGGCCGGGTTCTGCATCATTTCGAGATAAGCGATGGCGTCCTTGATCTCCTGCCGCTCGTAGAAGCGCGGGCCGCCGATGACGCGGTATGGCATGCCCATGGTCACGAAGCGATCCTCGAAGGCGCGCATCTGGAAGCTCGCCCGCACCAGGATCGCCACGTTGTTCAGCGTAACGCCTTCGCGCCGCAGCCGGTCGATATCCTCGGCGGTGAGCCGCGCCTCCTCGCTGTCGTCGTAGACGCCGCGCACCAGGAGCTTATCGCCAGCGCCCGAGTTCGTGCGCAGCGTCTTGCCCAGCCGGCCCACATTCCTCGCGATCAGCTTCGAGGCAGCACCCAGGATATGCGCGGTCGAGCGGTAATTGTGCTCAAGCCGGATTACGGTCGCGCCGGGGAAATCCTTCTCGAAGCGCAGGATGTTGTCCACCTCGGCGCCGCGCCAGCCATAGATAGACTGGTCGTCGTCGCCCACGCAGCAGATGTTGTGGCTGCCTTGCGCGAGCAGCCGCAGCCAGAGATATTGCGCGACGTTGGTGTCCTGGTACTCGTCCACCAGGATGTAGGTGAACCAGCGGTGATATTGCTTGAGAACGTCGGGGTTTTCCTGGAACAGCCGCAGGTTTTCGAGCAAGAGGTCGCCGAAATCCGCCGCGTTCAGCTCCTTGAGCCGCTTCTGATAGGCCGCGTAAAGCTCGATGGCGCGCCCGTTCGCGAAGCTGAACGCCTCGCCCGGCGGCACCTTGCCCGGCACCAGCCCCTTGTTCTTCCAGCCGTCGATCAGGCCGGCGAGTTGGCGCGCGGGCCAGCGCTTGCCGTCGAGCTTCTCCGCCTCGACGATCTGCTTAAGGAGCCGGAGCTGGTCGTCCGTGTCGAGAATGGTGAAATTGCTCGAAAGACCCACCAGCTCGGCGTGGCGGCGCAGGATGCGCATGCCGATGGAATGGAAGGTGCCGAGCCAGGGCATGCCCTCGGCGCCGCCGCCCAAGCAGGTGGCCGATGCGCTCCTTCATCTCGCGCGCGGCCTTGTTGGTGAAAGTCACAGCGAGGATTTCGTTGGGCCTTGCGCGGCGCGTCCAGAGGATATGCGCGATGCGCGTGGTAAGCACCCGCGTCTTGCCCGTGCCGGCACCCGCCAGCACCAGCACAGGCCCATCGGTTTGCTCGACAGCCTGGCGCTGCTCGGCATTAAGACCGTTGAGGTAAGGCGGCTGCGCGGCCAGGGCCTGCGAAGCGGCGATTTGTTCGGCAATGGATCGACTCGTTCCCATGCCTCAGATATAGCACGCCGCAATGCGGCAAAAAGCAAGCCGCGCCCGCTTTTCACAGCCAAGCAGCAAAACACGGGCGCCGGAAAGCGCCACGCGCTTATCCGGGGCCTTTCGAGATCCACACGCCAGAGTTTTCCTCTTAGCAGGTGCCCACCAAAAGCGCCTCGCCGCGCGCCGCGGCCTCCCAGTAGAGCCGCCGCCAGTCCTGGAAGCTCTCAAGCTGCCAGACGCCTCCGAAAAGCCCCTCGGCCTCCGGCCCGCACAATACTTGCGCTCCGTCGCGCACCAGGGCCTGAGACACCGCGCCCACCGTGTTCCGCTGATCCTCCATGATGGCCTCGACGCCGGCAGCCCCGCTCTTGCCGAGCACGCGGTCGCCGTAAATAAGGCCGCGCACGAACCGCGCGGCGCTGGCGTGGACGTGCTTCAGCGCCTCCACAAGCTGCTTCTCGACAATGAAGGAGGTGTATTCGAGCGAACACCGCCTGTGCTCGATGCCGGGATTGGCAAGCCGCGTCCGCTCCAGTTCCTGGCGGAACTCCTCGATCGCCTCACGCGCTTCGGGCGGGGAGCCGAGCCTGCACGCACGTTCCTCGATCGCGCATTCGAGGATTTTCGCCCGCTCGCCGGCCTCCGTCTCGCGGAAGAACAGGTACACGCCCTGGCCGTGAGGGAACAGGGCCGCCATGAGTGCCGCAAACGCCCTGTCGCGTTCAAGGCGTTGAAACAGTGCGCTGGCGGGCGGAACCGCCCAGAAGTGGATGGAAACGCTCATGCCGGACGGCCCTCTTGAAATGCGCAAAACTTGAAATGCTGCAAGACATTCCCGCTAAAGTTGTCTCTTCTTGTATCTGCCGCAAGCCACCTGCGTCAAATCGTCAAGCATCGCGCGAGTGAGACCAGCCCTTCCCGGCTCCGGACCAACAAACTTTCGTCCCAACTTTTATCGATACTGGGGCAGTTTATTTTTAAATTCGATAGCGAATGTGCTTATATCGCTCGATGAGCTTGGGCGGAGGCTCGGAGATCCGCCCGACAGGCCTGGGGGTCCCAATCGCCTATGGGGGGTAGAGTATGAATTTCAGAGTCGCAATGGTCCTCGCCGCGGCCGTAATCCTGGCCGGCGCGGGCTTTTCCTATGGCGTCCCGGAGGCCTGGGGCGGTAACTGGGGCAGCGGCGGCCACGGTAGCTTCGGCGGCGGCAGCCGTGGTGGCTTCAGCGGCGGCAGCCGCGGTTTCACCGGGCGCAGCATGGGCGTCCGGCCGGCGTTCCGCAGCAACACCTATCAAGGCTTCCGCAGGAACCATATTACCAGTCATCATCTGAACAACAGCCACGTCAAGTCTTACAAACCCGCCAAAGCTAACTTGACCTCCCCCAAGGGGTACCAGGTCAAGGGCATTAAAGGCGTGCAGAAGCAAAGCCTCATCGGCAAGCAGGGAAAGCAGCTAAGCTTCAAGAAGCTCAGCTCGAAACCGCAGTTCAAGAAGGCCAATTTCAGTAAGCCGAACGTCTGGTCCCATAAGCAGTGGGGCGGCAAGGGCTGGCACCACCACGACCGCTGGTCCCGCTGGTACGGCCCAGTGTTCTGGCCCTACTTCTTCGGCGACTATTTCTGCTATGGCTTCTGGCCCAGCGATTGCTACGACGTCTATTGGGGCTATGGCCCCGACGTGATCGTTTGGGGCGCCTTCTGGCCGTCCGGCGACTACTACGACGACGACCCCGCCCCCCGTGAGGCTGCGGACACCCTCGATATTTACCATTCCTACCGCACCCCGGCGAGAACCGCGAGCAGTGCGCCGGACAAGAAGCCCGATACGGCCGCCGTTGCCGAAACCTGCGCGGGCTTCGCGCCGGGTGTCAGCGATCTGCCCGTGGGCAAGCTCGAAGGCATCGTCGACGCCACCCCCGAGCAGCGCAATGCGCTCGAAGACCTCAAATCCGCCGTCGCCCAGGCCTCGGAGATCCTGAGGAAGGCCTGCCCGTCCGAGCCTGCGTTAACCCCGGTCGCCCGCCTCGACGCCATGCAGCAGCGGCTTCAGGCGATGGAGCAGGCCAACGTGGTGGTGAAGGGGCCGTTCGTCCACCTATTCACCCTGCTCTCCCACGAGCAGAAGGCGCGCCTCGAAGCCGTTACCAAGCCCGCCCAGAAGCCGCAGCAGGAGCGCCCGAAGAAGATGGACCTGGCCAATCTTTGCTCCAGCCAGGCCGGTTTTACCAGCGTGCCCGCCGACCAGATCTCAAGCACGCTGACGCTGACCAGCGAGCAGCAGCAGGAGTTGGACAAGCTTAAGGCCGCATCGGCCCAGGCATCGGAGGATCTCAAGACCTCATGCCCAACCGCCATTCCCGACACGCTCGACGGCCGTCTCGACGCGGCCCAGCAGCGCGTCGCGGCCCTGATCGGCGCTGTCGGCACGGTACGGCCCGCCGTCCGCGACTTCTACGCCTCGCTCACCGACGAGCAAAAGGCCGCGCTGAGCATCCAGGGCGCGCCCAAGAACCGCGGCTAGAGTGCGTCCGGAAAAGTGTGAGGCGGTTTTCCGGAAAAGGCGCACGATAAAACAAAAACTTAGAGCCCGCTTTCGATTCCATCGAAAGCGGGCTCTAAACCCATTCCAGGACGCGCTTCAAAGCGCCTCCTTTGAACCTTTTTCGCTCCCTGAACGGCTAAGACTGGACAACATCCGCCGCGCGCGGATAGTGCGTCCACGCCGAAGATACGGCCGGAGGGGGAACAGCATCATGAAGAATTCGATCCGTGCGGCACTTCTGACGGGAGCGCTCGCACTCGCCACGGGTGCGGCGCCTCTCGCAGCCTTGGGAGAAACGCAAATGACCGTTTCGCTGTTCAAAGTTATCACCGCAAAGGACGAGGTTATCATCGGCCTCAACAGCCGCGAGCTGCGCGCGCTCGGCGGCCCGGAGAAAGCGCCCGCCGGCATTATCGCGAGCGCCCTTGCCAGCAAAAAGGAGCTGACAGTGTGGCAATACGCCGTGCGCAAGTCCGATAGCGGCGATCTCCAGGTGGCTCCGGTGCACCCGATTGGCCTCCTCGCGCACGACTCGCTCAGGGTCGAGCCCTATCCGAGCAAGCTAACCATCCTCCCGCACGACTAGACAAGCCCAGCCTTCCGTCTGTATACTGGCAGCGGGCCTAGACGGACCGGCCATCGATACGTACCTAGCGCAGTAGCCGCTGTGATCTCCCGATGCTCCGCGACCAAGGAGACCAGTTCCGATGCGTCCTTGAACCTTAGCGGAGTTGGATTAGCCCGCCCTCCGCGTCATCGGCCCGAGCCGCACGCTGAGGCAAGGAGCAGCAGAGCTCCTCGCATCATGCCAAAGCCTCGTAGGTCGCGGCTTGTCATCGCGCTCCCCCAGTGCACCGCACCGCAGCCTTCGCGAGCGTCATCGCGGCAGTACGTTCGCATCCCAAACCTGCACATCTGCGTCAGGCGCGAGCCGCATCTGCATTCCAAATCATTATACCTGCACCCGATTCGCCGGGACCCTACAATCGCCTGCGGCCGCGTTGATGCGTGCGGGCCGGCACCGCGTTCATCGCCACGCCGCCAACAAACGCCGCCGCTTTGCCGCTGCTTTTCATGCGGGGCTCCCCAAAGGAACCGCAAAAGAAAGAGGACGTCATGCGCAAGCTTACAATTCTGCTCGCCGTCTTGGCGTGCCGGGCAGCGTGGCACTCGCGGCCGATATTCCGGCTCTATCGAAAATCGAAGCCGTAACGGTATTTCCGTCCGGCGCCGAGGTGACGCGCACGCTGAAAGTGAAGCTCGGCGCGGGCGAACACACGCTGCTGGTGGACGGCATCGCGGGCGAGGCCATCCTGTCCTCTTTCCGCATCGAGGTGCCGGCCGGCGAGAAGCTCGAAATCGGCTCGGTCGATGCGCGTCACATCAACCTGTCCAGCACCGATCCCGCCGTGGCGCAAACCGCCCGCAAGCGCATCGAAGACCAGATGCTATCCTTGCGCGATGCCCGCGAGGTGCAGGACGCGGCGATCAAGGCCGCCGAGGGTCAGGAGTCCTTCCTCGACAACCTCGCTAAGCTGCCCCAGGCGCAGAACACGGGCAACGCCGCCGTGCCCCCCGGCCAATGGCGCGAGCTGTTCAGCGTCATGGGAACAAGCCGTGCCGAAGCGTTGAAGGCCGTCCAGGACGCCAAGCTCAAGCAACGCGACATAGACCAGCATCTCGAAGACCTGCAGAAAGAGCTGGACGCCGCAGGCAGCAACAACGAGAAGCGCACGCAAATCCGCATCTTCGTCAGCGCCGCCGCACCGCTCGAAACCACCCTCGCTCTGCGCTACGGGGTTAAGACCGCGTCGTGGACGCCGTTCTACGATGCGCGCCTCGCCACCGGGGAAAAAGGCGCCGCGTCCACTCTGGCCATCGCGCGGCGCGCGAGCATCCAGCAGAAAACCGGCGAGGATTGGGACGACGTGACCCTGTCGCTTTCCTCCACCCGCCCCGGCGCCACCACCGCGGCGCCCGAACTGCGCATGCTGAGCGTCGAGTACGAAAATGTGCCGCAATCGCCAAGCGGAGCCATTAGGCTAAGCGAGCGCGCCGAAATGCCGGAATATAGCAAAGGCATGCAATGGCAGGTGAAGGACAAGTCCGCCCAGGCGAACCTCACCGCCTTCCAGGCCGTCTACAACATTCCGGGCCGCGTGACCATCAAGGCCACCAACGAGGCCAAGCGCCTGCACATCGCGGCCGATAACGTCGAACCCAAGCTGCTGGTGCGCACCGTTCCGCGCCTCGATAGCACCGCCTATCTCTATGCGCGGCTCACCGCGCCCAAGGACTCCACGCCGATCCTGGCGGGCCAGGTGTCGCTGTTCCGCGACGGCGTCTTCGCGGGGCTCGGCAAATTCCCGCAGCTTGCCCCGGGCGAAGAGTACGAGCTGGGCTTCGGCGCCGACGACCGCGTGAAGGTCAAGCGCGTGGTGCTGGAGCAGAAGAGCGGCGAGACGGGCACGTTCACGACTTCGTTCCTCGACGAACGCCGCTACGCCATCGTCGTCAAGAACCTGCACACGCGGCCCGTGCAACTTCAAATCGTCGACCGCGCGCCCGTTGCCACGCAGCGGGATATCAAGGTGGATTTCAGCGTGGACAAGGGGCCGCAGCCCGCGGAAACGGATGTGAACGGCCGCCGCGGCACCTATATGTGGCAGATGGAGGCCGCGCCGGACGAGGAGAAGCAGGTCGTGTTCAGCTATCGCGTCACGTCGCCCGCAAGCAAGCGCCTCCTGTACCGCGAACCAACCGAGGCGGAGCTGCAAAGCAATTCGCAGATGACACGATAACCCGTGCCACCCATCCCGTTCCTTGGCGGACCTCGCGTTTGCCAAGGATAACTTGGGCAGGCCACGCAGCGGGCGCTGGCATTGGACGGTTGTGCGCGATAAAACAGCGCGTGCCGCTACGGTATCCTTAATCCCGGCAAATTAGTCTAGTTTACCGGAGAACCGTATGGGCTGCCGCTGCGCCACGAGGCCGGCGCGAACGCCAAGAGGAACGATGTGGGCCGGATACTTGCCACTTTCGCCACGATCCTGATCCTGCTGCTGGCCGCCGCCTTCGCGCTCCCCGCACTCGTGGATTGGAACTCCTACCGCTCGACCGTCGAGGAGATGGCTTCGGGCGTTCTTGGCCGCAAAGTGAGCATCCTGGGCGACATCGGCATCGAACTCCTGCCCGAGCCGCATTTGCGGGCGAACGATGTGACGGCCGGCAACGGCAAGGCCGATGGCGTGCTCATTAAGGCGAGCGCGGTCGACGTTTCGCTTTCCCTGGAGGCGCTGTTTAGCGGCCGGCTCGATGCCAGCCAGCTCAAGCTCGTCCGTCCTACGCTCACGCTCGATTTCTCCAAACCCTTCGCGGAAGCCGATGCAGCAGCCGGCGGGCTGCCGATCGCCGCCGGCGTCAGGAGCGTCGAGATCGAAGGCGGCCGCATTTCAGTGTTTTCCAGGCACGGCCGGAATAGCGAAGCGCTATCGCTCACGGACATGAACGGCACCGCTTCCGCCAGCGCGTCCGGCAACACCTTCCGTTTCAATGGGCGCATGTCGAAGGACGGCCGCAGCTTTGAAGTTAAGCTTCAGGCCTCGCCGCAGCCAAGCGCGGTGAAGCTGGAAGGGACGGCTGCGGAGCTGGCCTCCAAGCTCTCGATCCATGCGGAAGGCTTGCTGAGCGCGCGCCCAGACCCCGTTTTCGAAGGGGCGCTGGCCGTGACCGTACCGCAAGCGGCTGGCGGAGCGAACCGGCTTCCCTTCGATCTCGTGGTCAAGTCCGCCGCCGCAAGGATCGGGCTTACGGACGCGAAGCTTAGCGATCTTGAGCTGACGCTCGACCCGCAAAACCGCGTGCAGATTCTCACGGGCACGGCAAACATCGCTTTTGGAGCGAGCGCCGCCACCGTAGCCCTCAACGCCCGCTCGCTCGACGCCGACGCCTTGCTGACCGGCTCCGGCTGGGCCTCTGCCGCGGCCGCTTTCGCACCCGGCGATTGGGGAGGCCTCGGTGCCGCGGCGGATGGACTCTTGTGGCTTTATCCCGCCTATACGGTGAGTCTCGGCCTTGAGGCGGGCCAGATACAGCTCAGGGGCGAGTTGATTGAAACCGTCAAGCTGCACGGCAAGCGCAACTCCGGCCGCTGGGTTTTCGACGAGGCGCTCGCCACCCTGCCGGGCGAGTCCACCCTCAAGCTCGCGGGAACGCTTTCGAAAGCGGACCAGGCGTCCCGGCTGACCGCGAGCCTTGGCCTTGAGGGCAAGAGCCTCGGCAGGCTCGCCCGCTGGCTCATCCCCTCCGCCGTCTCGGGCGGGCGGCTGCCGCTTGGCGCCTATAGCATCAAGGGCGCGCTCACGCTTTCGCCGGAAGTCTCCGCCTTCGAGGGCGTCACCGGCCGCCTGGACGGCACGCCCTTCACCGCGGGGCTGCATATCGACAAGGCGCCGGTGCGCGGCTTGCAGGCTTCGCTTGCTGGCGATCATTTCGACCTCTCCAGCTTCGAAGACGGGGGGGACGAGGCCATGCTGTCCGCGGACGGCCTCAAGAACGCATGGCAGGCCGGATTGGCGCGCCTTGGCGCTCTTCTTGGCGGCGGCAGCGGCGAAGGCTTCGAGACGGCCGACATCGACATTTCCGCCGGCGGCATCAAGACCGCCAGCACCGAGGCGAAGAACGTTGCCGTGCATGTGAAATACAGCGGCGGCCTCATCACGGTTTCCAAGCTGAGTGCTGAGACCATGAACGGGCTCGTGCTGAAGGCCGAGGGCTCGGTGCCGCTTGGCGGCGAGGCGCAAGGACGTTTTGGCGGCCGGATCGAGGCGCGCTCCCCGGAAGCTGTCGTTCAGGCCGCGGCTCTTGCCGGCTTCGATACCGCCGCGGTGGAGCGTCGCGCCGTGGACATGGCGCCCGCGAGCCTATCCATAAACTACAGCGCCGGCGCTGCTGGATCGGCCACCGCCCGGCTCGACGGCAATCTGGGGCAGGCGCGCGTGGAAGCCATCGCCCAGCTTAAGGGCTCGCTCTCCGATTGGAACGATACGTCGCTTTCGGCACAATTGAAGCTCAGCGAGCCGGACGGCAACAAGCTGGCCCAGCTCTTCTTCCCGAAAGCCGCGCTGCCGGCTGGCGCTGCCACCGCACCCGGCGTGCTCTCGGTCAGCCTTGGCGGCGTGCCGAAGGAACTCCGGACCGAGGCTTCTCTCTCGGCCGGCACGCTGCAGGCCCAGCTTGACGGCACAGCAGCACTCAAGCCGCTGAGCTTCAAGGGCAAGGCCTCCGCTTCAAGCCAGGCGCCCGAGCAATTCCTGCCGGGGGCGGTACTGACGCTTCTAGGGGCTGAGCCCAGGGCAAGCTTGCGCCTGAACGCCGCCGTAACCGCGGATGCAACGCACATCGAAGCCCGCGAGCTTACCGCCGAAACTCCCGGAAACCTGGTTGCGGGACGCCTCGCCATCGGCACGGGCAGCGTCACGCGCATCGACGCGGATCTCAAGGCCGGCAACATCTCGCTGCCGTCGCTGCTCTCCTATTTCCTGTCCGGCACGCCGCAGGACAACATCGCCGCCGTGCTGCCCGCCTCGCTGACCACGCAAGCCCCGCCACAGGATATCTGGAGCGGGCGGCCGTTCGCCATGTCCACGTTCAAGGAGACGGAGGGCACGATTTCGCTCAGCGCGAAGTCCATGAAGCTTGGCGACACGCTGGCGCTTTCAGGTGCGGCCGTGCGTGCGACGCTTGGCAAGGGGCGGCTCGATATCGAGAACTTGAGCGGCAAGCTGCTGGGCGGGACACTCGACGCGGCGCTGAACCTTACCGCCAAGGATAACGCCATCGGCGCTGAGGCCGTCCTTACGCTTCTGGGCGCCGACTTGAGCGCGCTGGCCGCTCCCGGCACCCCGCCGCTAATCACGGGGCCGGCCTCGCTTTCGCTCAAGGCCTCCGGCCAGGGCATGAGCCCGCGCGGGCTAATCTCCGTGCTGCGCGGCCGGGGGGCGATCAAGCTTGCGGGCGGCCATCTTTCGAAGCTCACGCCCTATGCCGTGCAAGCGCGCGCCGACGAACTGCTTACCCATAGCCTGCCGCTCACCGATGACGCGGTGACGAAGGCCGTAGCCGAAGCCGTGCAGTCGAAGCGACTTCAAGTTCCACAAGCTTGCGATCCCCGTGACCGTGGCCGATGGCGTGCTGGAGATGCGCCGCGCCTCGTTCCGCGACGGCGAGGCCACCGTGCGCATGGAGGGCTATATCGACCTCAACAAGGCGCTGGTGGACAGCACCTGGCAGATGGGCGTCAGCTCCGACCGCCGCCAGAAAGGGCCGCCGGTGAAGCTCACGCTGGCAGGGCCGTTGCGCGAACTGGGCGCCAGGCCCCGCACGCCCGCCGCCGAGGATTTCGTGCGCGCCATCCTGATCCGCAAGATGGAGGGCGACATCACCAAGCTGGAGGGCTTGAACAAGGCCGGCGCTTCGCCCAAGCCTCTCGCAGCGGCGCCCAAGCCTGTCAGGGCATCCACCGCCTGGTCGGCAACGCAGCAGCCTGCCCCCGCGCCAAAACCGAGGAAGAAGAAAGAGGATGCCGCCGCCGCGAAGCCCCCCGAGCCCGCGCCGGAGAGGACGTTCGAGCAGCGCATGCGCGACGCGCTGGACAATACGGGCAGCGCCTCGACCCGCTGAGCGGACTTCGCCAGGGGCTGGCAATCCGGGCTTGCCAAAGCGCGCCGCCCGCGCAACCTTAAGCGCATGCCTGAGCTTCCCGAAGTCGAGATCGTGCGCCGCGGCCTGGCCCCAGCGATGGAGGGCGCGTCTTTCGCGGCCGTCACCCTCAACCGCGCCGATTTGCGCTTCCCCTTCGAGCCGGGCTTCTCGCGCCGGCTCAAGGGCCAGCGCGTAGTGCGGCTGACGCGCCGGGCGAAATACATCGTCGCGGAGACCGCCAGCGGGCTTGGCCTTGCGATGCACCTCGGCATGACCGGGCGCTTCACGATCCTGGCGGGCGGCGCGGGCGGCGGCGAAACGCCGGGCGCGTTCTACTACAACGGCGATGCCGATCCGCGCCACGACCATGTGATTTTTGCCATGAGTAACGGTGCCGCGATCCGCTACAACGACGTGCGCCGCTTCGGCTATATGACGCTGTTCGATCTCGCAGCGATGGACGCGCACCCGCATTTCAAGGACCTCGGCGCGGAGCCATTGGCCGGCGCTCTCGACGCCGCCTATCTCATCGAGCGCGCGCAAGGCAAGTCGCAACCGCTGAAAGGCTTTCTGCTCGACCAGCGCATGATTGCCGGGCTCGGCAACATCTATGTCTGTGAAGCGCTCTACCGCGCGGGCCTGCCGCCCCAGGCCGAAGCCCGCGAACTCACCCGCGGCAAACGTGGCGCCGCCGCCGCCAAGCGCCTTGCCGCCAGCATCCAGGCCGTGCTCGGCGATGCGATCAAGGCCGGCGGCTCCTCGATCCGGGACTACCGCAACGCCGGTGGCCAGCGCGGCGCCTTCCAAGAAAAGTTTGACGTTTACGGCCGCGCCGGCCAGCCTTGCCATGGTTGCGGCCTACCCATCGAACGCATCGTGCAGCAGGGCCGCTCGACCTTCTTCTGTCCCCGCTGCCAATCCAGGATTTGAGAGGAACGCATGGCCTTTGAAACGGTGCTTTTCGAGAAACGGGGCAAGGTTGGGCTGATCACGCTCAACCGGCCGCAGGCGCTGAACGCGCTTAACGCCCAGCTCATGGCGGAGTTGCACCAGGTTCTCGACGCTTGCGAGGCGGACCCTGAGATCGGCGCCATGGTGCTGACCGGCTCGGAAAAGGCTTTCGCGGCGGGCGCCGACATCAAGGAAATGAAGGACAAGACTTTCGCCGGCGTGGTGCTGGACGACTTTATCACCTCGTGGGAACGCCTGAGCCGCTGCCGCAAGCCCGTGATCGCGGCCGTGTCCGGCTATGCGCTGGGCGGCGGCTGCGAGGTCGCGATGATGTGCGATTTCATTATCGCGAGCGAGACGGCGCGCTTCGGCCAGCCCGAGATCCTGCTTGGCGTGATCCCAGGTGCTGGCGGTACGCAGCGGCTCACGCGCGCGGTGGGCAAGTCCAAGGCCATGGACATGTGCCTGACCGGCCGGCAGATGGACGCGGCCGAGGCGGAGCGCTCGGGGCTCGTCTCCCGCGTGGTTCCCGTGGCCGATCTGGTCCCGGAAGCCCTGAAGGCGGCGGAGAAGATCGCGAGCCTCTCGCTGCCCGCCGTCATCATGGCGAAGGAAAGCGTGAACCGCGCGCTCGAAACCACGCTTTCCGAAGGCATCCGCTTCGAGCGGCGCGTGTTCCATTCGCTGTTCGCCACCGAAGACCAGAAGGAAGGTATGGCCGCTTTCGCTGAGAAGCGCCCGGCGCAGTTCAAGAATCGCTAGGCGGATAGGGCTGGGCATGTGGGGGGATGTGCGTTCCCTAATATCCTCGCGCCCCTCACCCCAGCCGTCTCCCCATGGGAGAGGGGGCAGGCCGCGGCCGTCGAGAGCCCGTCCCCTCTCCCATCCGTATCCGCTTGCGAATGCGGACACTTCGAGCGGCAAGTTCGCCAAGGCGAGCTTGCTGGGAGAGGGACAGGATGAAGGGGGCGACGCTACTCTATGGCACCTGCTTTTTATTCATAATTGTAAACTTAGATATCACTCCTCTTGTCCTCCGGCTGCTTCGGGGATAAGCCTGTGCCGAGCAAGAAACAGCGCGCCCGCGCGTGCGTCAGTGCTGCAATGGACATATCGAAACGCAGCCGCTACGTTTGGGCAACATAAGAATAACGCGCCTTGAGGTTTGAGTTGCGAGCAATGGCCAGCCAACCGAACGACCGCGCCCACGCGCCGCCCCTCAAGTGCGACATGTGCGTTGCCCGTTTTCACGCGCTCTGCAGCACGCTGACAGGGGAGCAGCTCGAACGGCTGGGCTCCATGGGCCGGCGCCGCACAATACCGGCCAACCACTATATTTTCAGGGATGGCGACGAGGCGCTCTATTTCGCTTCCATTCTGTCCGGCGTCGTTAAGCTCATCAAGACCACCGCGGATGGCGAGCAGCACATCATCGGCCTGATGTACGCTCAAGATTTCCTGGGTCATACCTTCGGGAAAAACCACCGTTTTTCGGCCGCCGCCGCCACCGAGGTCGAACTGTGCGCCTTCCCGCGTGCGCCGTTCACCCGGCTCGTCGACGACTATCCGCCGCTGGAGCGGTGGCTCTTTCAATTTACCGCCCGCGAACTCGACCACTGCCGGGACTGGACGCTGACGCTCGGCCGCAAGTCCTCCTACGAGCGCGTGGCGAGCCTCCTGCTCATGATCGCAAGGCGCGCGCGCTATACCGGCCACACGCCGCTTCCACGTAATTTCGCGCAGTTCGAGCTGCCGCTGACGCGCTCCGAGCTAGCCGACTATCTGGGCCTGACGCTTGAGACGGTGAGCCGCATGGTCGGCAAGCTCAAGCGGAAAGGACTGATCGAGCTTCGCAGCACCCGCGAGGTGATCGTGCCCGATATCGAGCTTCTGGCGGCGGTCGCGAACATGGATGGCTGCCTCGATACCGCGGGGTGCCAGCATCTCCCCGAGCCGGCCGGTTAGGCTTCGCCGATAAATAAGTGCGTCAGGCCGGCGCAGGGATTTCTGGCCGGCTGTAAGGCGCAAAAAGGGGCGCATATCGAGATATGTAACCCTTTTTGCAACGCAGCAGGCGGCCGAAAGAACAAGCCGGATGGCGCAGTTATTTATCGGCGAAGCCTTAGGGGCGGACGGGGCGGCACGGAGGGCGGCAACCAATCGCCACGCTTAGATTATTGCGGGCCGATGCGCGCGCCACGCGGGGAGCGTCCTCAACGCACCAAAATAAAAAAAGCGCGGCACGAGGCCGCGCTTTCCCCCCCAAAAGGCATCTCCGTGTCTACTTCAGCGGCGTATAGCCCGTGCCGAAGCGGTAGCCGATGCCCGCGCCCACGATGATCGGATCGATATCGACGTGGCCATGCGCGCCGCCGGCTGCGCTATAGTCGGTGCCGAGCCAGAGTTTCTTGAAGTCGACGTTGCCGAACCAGTTGCCCTTGATCTGGTAGTCGAAGCCAGCCTGAATAGCCGCGCCCCACGCATTGTCGAGCTTCAGACCGTTGGTGTTGTCGAAGAACACCGTATAGTTCACACCAGCGCCGGCGTAAGGCTTAAGCTTGCCCATGTCGAAATGGTATTGCAGCATAACCGTCGGCGGGAAAAGCGTCGTGTCCCCAACCTTCGCGCCGCCGCTGGTTACTTCATGCTTCGACACGCAGCAGATCGTCTCGATAGCGATGTTTTTCGTCAGGAAGTAGGAAATATCGGCTTCCGGGATAGCCTGATCGCTGACCTTCAGGGGCACCCCGGTGCTCTTCGTATCCGGAAGGACAGCCTCGCCGCGCACACGGACGAAAATGTCGCCGGCGTTCCACCAGGAATACGCCACTTCGTCCTTATAGCCGCCCATGCTCACCGGGCCGCCCAGATCGGCTGCCTGTGCGCCTGTCGCTACCAAAAGCGTCGCAAACGCGGCCGCTCTTACAAAACTTTTCATACCAACCCCCAAGTACCATACTCGTACTTACAAGAGTGCCAGAAGCCCTCTCATCCCAACGGTGCCCCATACTCGCGTCACCTGGGGTTATCGTTATACCCGGTGCCTCCCAACCGATTGATATGAATTCAAAAAACGCTCCCGGGCGCGGTTGCTGAAATCTGGCTGTGGCCATTGCGCTACAGGTGTAGCGGCAATGTGCCGCGACGGAACACCCAGCAGCTAAACCTCGCATTCCATTGGACTTTTCTTTCCAGTTTCGGAGACCGCGTGGCAGCCCTCGCAGCAGAGGCAGCGGGGCGGCTGCAGCGCCGCCGCGAGCCGGCTTCAACCCTTGATCGGCCCGGCCGGCTCCCGTACTCTTCGGGGAACGGGAACGAAGAGCACTGGGAGAACGCCATGCGCACAATCGGTCATTTCGCTGGAGGCAAAAGGATTGAGGGCAAGTCCGGCCGGTTCGCGGACATCTTCGCCCCGCATACGGGCGAGGTTCAGGCGCGCGTTGCCCTTGCCGGCACGGCCGAGGTCGCGGAGATCGTGGCCAATGCCAAGGCCGCGCAGCCGGCGTGGGCCGCGCAGAACCCGCAGCGGCGCGTCCGCGTCATGATGAAGTTCCTCGAAGCCGTCGCCAAGGAAATGAAGCCGCTGGCGGAGATGCTTTCCTCCGAGCACGGAAAGACACTCGCGGATAGCCTGGGCGACATCCAGCGCGGCCTGGAGGTGGTCGAGTTCGCCATCGGCATTCCGCACCTCTTAAAGGGCGAGTTTACGGATTCGGCCGGCCCCGGCATCGACATGTATTCCATGCGCCAGCCCTTGGGCGTCGTGGCGGGCATCACGCCGTTCAACTTCCCGGCCATGATCCCGCTCTGGAAGGCCGCCCCCGCCATCGCTTGCGGCAACGCCTTCGTGCTGAAGCCCTCCGAGCGCGACCCCAGCGTGCCGATGCGCATCGCCGAGCTGTTCCTTGAGGCGGGCCTGCCCGCCGGCATCTTCAACGTCGTCAACGGCGACAAGGAAGCCGTGGACGCGATCCTGACGCACCCGGATATCAAGGCGGTTGGCTTCGTCGGCTCCACGGCCATCGCGCACCACGTCTATGCCACCGGCACCGCGCACGGAAAGCGCGTGCAGGCCTTCGGCGGCGCCAAGAACCACATGATTATCATGCCGGACGCCGATCTGGACCAGGCCGCCGACGCGCTCCTGGGCGCGGGCTTCGGCTCGGCCGGCGAGCGCTGCATGGCGATCTCGGTTGCCGTGCCGGTGGGCGAGGCAACCGCCAACAAGCTGATCGAGAAGCTTCTGCCGAAGGTCGAGGCGCTGAAGGTCGGCGCCCTACACGGACGAGAAGTCCGACTTCGGCCCGCTCGTCACCGCGGCGGCGCTGGAGCGCGTGAAGAACCTCGTGCAAACCGGCGTCGACGAGGGCGCCAAGCTGCTCGTGGACGGGCGCGGCTTCACGATGCAGGGCTACGAGAACGGCTTCTTCATGGGCGCCTGCCTGTTCGACCAGGTGACGCCCGCCATGCGCATCTACAAGGAGGAGATCTTCGGGCCGGTGCTGTCCATCGTGCGCGCGCACGATTACGAGGAGGGTTTGCGGCTGGCGAACGACCACGAATACGGCAACGGCGTCGCGATCTACACCCGCGACGGCGACGCGGCGCGCGATTTCGCCTGCCCGCGTGAATGTGGGCATGGTGGGCATCAACGTGCCGATCCCGGTGCCGCTCGCCTATCACACCTTTGGCGGCTGGAAGAAGTCGATGTTCGGCGACCTGAACCAGCATGGCCCGGACTCGGTGCGCTTCTACACCAAGACCAAGACCGTCACCTCGCGCTGGCCAAGCGGCATTCGCGAGGGCGCCGAGTTCGTCATCCCGACGATGAAATAATACCAGCGGCCCCAATACCGGCGGGCATAAGTCTTGACCTCTCCGCGTCATTGCGAGCGGAGCGAAGCAATCCAGAGACCGGCAGACGCAGCGGTATCGGGTTGCTCCTGGATCGCCACGGCCGCTCACGCGGCCTCGCGATGACGGCGCTGTACCTGAGCGGTCCGAACTTTTGTCCGCCGGTGTCAGACCGGCATAGTTTGCGATCCCGGAAAAGCGCCGGCGCGCTTTCCGGGATGACGGCGTGTGTGCCCCCTCACCCCATGGGAAGAGGGCGTGGGTGAGGGGGCCTTCAGGCGCGCTGCGGGGGCCGCTGCCTAAATCCACCAGCGCGAATTCATAACGACAATCAGCGCGACGAAGCTGATGCCGCCAACGATGAGGAGATCCCGGTTCTTCTTGATCCACGGCCCCCATATTGCCGGCGCCTCCGCCGCTTCCATGCCGAGCGACGCCGCCAGCAGCACGCCAAGCAAGCCCATGATGTAGAGCCCCGCCGGATAGCGGGCGCATGTACCGCAGGTCCAGCTATCGAGCCACATCAGGCCAACCATGGTGCCAGCAACCAGAAACGTAATAAAGGCAAGCACACCGAGGCTAACGATAATGACAAAACGCAGGAAGTCCGCCGCCGTCATGTTCCAAATCCCTACGCAACCAGCTCTTTGATGAAAATAGACGAAATTGAATTAAACTTTTGTGCATAAGAATGGTTAACGGGTGCGATCGTATCGCGGCGTCTCCGGCTTTCCGGGCGAAAAGTCCCCCCTCACTCTGTCTCTCTCCCCAAGGGGAGAGAGAACGCTAGAATTAGCCGTGTACCTTCGACAAAGGCCGCAGCCTTTTTCTCCCTCTCCCCTTGGGGAGAGGGCTGGGGTGAGGGGGTCTTGCGCCGGGATTACCGTGGCGGCTTGAAATAGAAGTCCTCGTCGGGGATGCGGCCGTAGACGAACGGCTCCTGCTGGTTGTTGGTGCTGGCGAGCACGGTGCTCGTCACGCGGCGGAAGAAGCGGCCAAGCTCGACGCCGTCCTCGTCCAGGTGCTTCACAAACGCGGACGCGAACGGGCTGTTGCCGCCGCTACCATCCAGCGCGGTGCTGCCGTCGCGAGCGGCGTAGAACACTACCTCGCCGTGGCTCGGCTCCACGGCGGTGAGTCCGCGCACCACCGCGCGCATTGCCGTCCGGCCCATCACCATGCGCGTCAGGAACGGGTTGTTGCGGCAAGCGTCGAGCACCACGATGCGCAGCTTGCTTGCAACCGCCAGCCGGTCGAGAACACGCTCCAGGGGAACCGCCTCGTCTGGCGTATCCGTGGCGCGCGCCAGCTCCGCATCGACCGGAATGAGCCAGTTCTTGCCGTTCAGCTCCATGCCGTGGCCCGCGTAATAAACGAAGGCCCATTCCGCGCCGGTGGCTTTGTCCTCGAACTCGCCCAGCGCCTTGCGCATTGCCGTTACGCCAAGATCGTGCTTCTCGATCACCTCGAATCCCAGCCGCTCAAGCTGCCGCGCCACCGCCGCCGCGTCGTTCTTCGGGTTTCCAAGCTCGCCCACGGCCTTGTACGCGCCGTTGCCGATGACGAGCGCCACCCGTCTGCCGATAGGCCCCGCGGACCTTGGCCCCTCCACCGGAGCCGGCGCAGGGGCGGGAGCTTCCAGCGCGGCCAGCCTCGCCCGCGCCTTCTCCTGCACATCCTTCTCGTCCGGATTGCCCGCTTTCAGCTCGATAGCCTGTTTATAGTCCGCCAGCGCGGCGCCGCGCAGCCCTTGCCGCTCATAAGCCTGGGCGCGGCCCCAATGCGCTCCGATGGCGTTTGCGTTCTGCCGCAGCGCCTCGTTGAAATCCTCCAGCGCCTCGCCAGGCTTGTCCAGTGCGAGAAGACTTTTGCCACGCGCTTCTCTGGCGCGTGGATGGTTCGGATTAAGCTCAAGCACGCGCCCGTAATCGGTATTTGCGCGCGCGAAATCGCCCTTCGCGGCGTAGGCATCGCCCCGGCCCTCATAGGCCATCTCCATTTGCGGGTTCTTGCGCAGCGCCTCATCGAAACTTGCGATGGCGCGGTCCTGTTCGCCCTTGGCGCTGTAGGCCGTACCCCGGAAGCAATAGGCATAAACATAGTTCGGGTTGAGCCGGAGGGCCTCATCGTAATCCGCGATGGCGCGGGCGTAGTCGCCCCTGCGGTGGTAGGCATTACCGCGCGACACATAGGGTTCGGCGTCTTTTGGATCGGCGCGAATGGCCTTATCGTAGCGAGCCATATCGCCGCCGGCCTCCTTGCCACCGCCACCCGCTAACGCGCCGCCGCAACAAACCAGCATCAGCGCCACCGCCGCGAAAAACGCTCGCATGCAACTCCCCTTCCCCAGAATGCCCGCAAAGTAAGTGGATGTTAGCACGGGCAAAAAGGCGGAAATCCGGCCACCCCGCGGCACACGGTCTGCGAAAGCAGCGCCGCGGGAGACAAACGCCAGCGCGATAGCCACAAAAAATACGCGCATGGAAATCGCCTATCGAAAGCGAATATACCCGCAAAGATATATCAGGACCGGCGCAGGCACCCCAGCAAGGCAATGCAGTTTCCCGGGCGCGAAACGGCGGCGTATGAACCGTTGACGGACGCTAAACGCGGGCTACGGTCGCAACAGGTTTAACGCAGGCATGGTAAACGCCAGCACCCGGTATTTTATACACGTCACTTTTTGCGTTATTTTGCTCGTTTTGGGCCGTTTTCTGCATTTCAAAAACCCCGTTAAATATATTTCAAGTTAGCATTTAACCTGAAAATCGAGTAAACTTCAGGGCCTGCAGCAACAACGCATCAACACAACTAGCAACAATACCAAAGCCTTACGGAACTTCCATTCCGCTAAATTTTTCCTTAAGGCGAATGCGCTATACTGTTTGAACATCGAAAGGCGATGTCAATCGAGCCGGAAGGGCCAAAAACAGCGTTAACATTCGGTTACTTGGCGCCACGGCCAGGCTCAGAAATCGAGCCCGATATCGAGCGCCTTCACCGAATGGGTGAGCGCGCCCACCGAGATCATGTCGACGCCCGTCTCCGCGATGGCGCGCACCGTCACCAGCCGCACCCCGCCCGACGCCTCGCAGAGGATGCCCGGCCGCGCCGTTTTCGCGAGCGCCACCGCGTTCTTAAGCTCTGGCACCGCCATGTTGTCGAGCAGAACCGCGTCGATTTGGTGGGCCAGCGCCTCTTCGAGTTGGGCCAGCGTGTCCACCTCGACCTCGATCTTGACCATGTGGCCCACCGCCGCCCGCGCCCGCTCTATCGCCGCCGCCACGCTGCCCGCCGCCGCGATGTGGTTGTCCTTGATGAGCACCGCGTCGAACAGGCCGAAGCGGTGGTTGGCCCCGCCGCCCGCACGCACCGCGTATTTCTCGAAGGCGCGCAGGCCGGGCGTCGTCTTCCGTGTACAGACGATTTTCGCGCCCGTGCCCGCCACCGCCTCGACGAAATGGTGCGTCGCGGTCGCAACACCGCTCAGGTGCTGCACCAGGTTCAGCGCCACCCGCTCCGCCGAAAGGATCGCCCGCGTCTTGCCGGAGACCCGCGCAATCGCGGTTCCCGCCCCGGCCATGGCGCCTTCCTCTACGCGCGCCTCGACCGCCATCTCAGGATCGAGCGCCCGGAACGCCGCAACCGCCAGCGGCAGGCCCGCGATGCGGCCCTCCTCGCGCAAGCCAAGGGTTGCCTCGCAAACCGCATCCGCCGGGATCAGCGCGTTGGTGGTGATGTCGCCGGCGAGGCCCAGATCCTCCGCCAGCGCAGCGCGCACGGTCTCCGCCACGAGGTGATGGGGAAATTGCAGTCCTGTTTCGAGAAGGGTCATTGCGTCTCCGCTTTATCGGAACAAACTAGCGTCGCTCCCCTCACCCTGCCCCTCTCCCCCTGGGAGAGGGCACGCATGCTCAAAGCGCTGTTCAGGCGTCCCTTCTCCCAGGGGGAGAAGGGCAGGATGAGGGGAGCGACGCTTCGAATTTATCCACCACGCCCGGCCCTACACAGCCTCCCGGAGATCCTGGAGTCCAGCGCCGCGCTCCTGCTGCCCGCCGCCCGTCGCGGCCTCCATAACCTTACGCGCCTCGCCGAGCGTCAAATAGGTATGCCGGGCCGGCTCCACGGTCTCCGGATAATCCAGCCTGCGATGCGCGCCGCGGCTTTCCTTCCTGGCGTAAGCGCCGGCGGTAATGAGCAGCGCGGCATCGATCATGCCCCGAAGCTTCGGCCCCGCGGCCTCGCCATCCAGCTCCTTGAGCGTGGCAAGCGCGGCGAGCAGCGACTCCCGGACCGCTCCACGCCCACATGCCGCGCCATGGTCTCGCGCAGGCGCTGCACAGCATCTCCGGTCTTTGCCGCGTCCTCGCCCGGCAGCTCGGCGGTCTCGCCAGCCGCGACCGTCTCCTCGCCCAGCGCCCGCCAGTGCGGCTCCTCCGCCGCGACGTCGAGGGCGACGCGGGCGGCAAAGACCACCGCCTCCAGAAGCGAGTTGGAGGCGAGCCTGTTTGCGCCGTGAACGCCGGTACAGGCCGCCTCGCCGCAGGCCCAAAGCCCCGTCAGCGAAGTGCGCCCGTTCGCGTCGGTGAGCACGCCGCCCATGTGGTAATGCGCGGCAGGCGCAATCGGGATCGGCTCCCGCGCAGGGTCCAGCCCAACCTCGCCGCAAACCTCGTAGGCCGTGGGAAACGCCGTCTCCATCGGCAAGGCGCGGCAATCGAGAAAAGCGCCCCGGCCTTCCGCGATTTCGCGGTGCACGGCGCGGGCCACAACGTCGCGGGGGGCCAGCTCGGCGCGCGGATGCACCGCCGGCATGAACCGCCAGCCGCTGCCGTTCACCAAGAGCGCGCCATCGCCCCGGATCGCCTCCGACAGCAGCGGAGCCGGATCGCGCCCGATGTCGAACGCGGTCGGGTGGAACTGCACGAACTCAGGATCGGCGATAATCGCGCCCGCGCGCGCCGCCATGGCAAGGCCGCTGCCAGCCGCCTCCTTGGGGTTGGTCGTGACCCGGTAAAGCGCGCCGATGCCGCCTGCCGCGAGTACAACCGCGCAGCCCGGCAGAAAGGTGGCAGGCCCGGCCTCGCCCGTCCGCCGCACATAGACGCCCCTGACGCGGCCCTTTTCCTGGACCAGTTCAACGGCTTCGGTGTTTTCGAGCACGGAGATGGAAGGCGTTGCGGCCACTGCGGCGATCAGCGAGGCCATCACGGCCTTGCCCGCCCGGTCGCCGTTGACGCGCACGATCCGACGTGCGCTATGCGCCGCCTCTTGCGACAGGCGCGGCTTGCCTTCGCCGTCGCGGTCGAAGGGCACGCCGTAGCTCAGGAGGTCTTGGATACGCTGCCCGGCCTCGTCCGTGAGGATGCGGGCGATGTCCGGATCGGTCAGTCCAGCGCCCGCCGCGATCGTATCGGCCGCGTGAGCCTCCGCCGAATCGCCCTCGCCTATTGCCGCCGCGATACCGCCCTGCGCCCAGGTCGAGGAAGCGCCTTCGCCCAGCGGCTTGGGGCTCAGCACCGTGACCGGCAGCGGCGCCAGCTTCAGCGCCGTAAACAGCCCCGCCAGGCCGCCGCCGACGACCAGCACGCGATGCGGCCCGGCGCGGCGCAGAAACTTCAACGGCTGTGCAATCGAAGGTCCGCCCATGGTTTTCTCCCCGCTCCAAACACCGCGCCACGCGCCTCCGGGAACCAGCGGGGCCACTTGGCACGAAACCCAGTCCGGCGCGGCCCGTTGGCGTCATCCAGCGCGCGCGCCGGCAGGAAACGCTGCCGCGCGGACGCGGGATCGCCGCAAACGCCGGCGCCCATTACGATCCCGGACAACGCCCTTGGCGTTTCCGGGACGACGGCCGGAACCCCGCAAGCGAAATCAAACCGGCAGGTTCACCATCCGCTCCACCGCCAGCCGCGCCCGCACTTCAACCTCCGGATCGACCCTCACCTCTTCTTTCATGGTGACGAGGCTGTCCAATATTTTCGGCAGCGAAATCCGTTTCATATGCGGGCACATATTGCAAGGCCGCGTAAAGTTGGTATCCGGCGCCTCGGCCGCGACATTCGAGGCCATCGAGCATTCCGTTACCAGCACCACCCGGGCCGGTTTCTTGTCCTTCACCCACTTAATCATGCCTGCGGTCGAGCCGGTATAATCGGCCTCCGCGATTACGTCCGGCGGGCACTCGGGATGCGCCAGGATCTGGATGCCGGGCTCAGCCTCGCGGTAGCCGCGCAGTTCCTCGCCCGTAAACCGCTCGTGCACCTCGCAGGAGCCCTTCCAGGAAATAATCTCCACCTTCGTCTGCGACGCCACATAGGCCGCCAGATACCGATCCGGGATGAGCAGCACGCGCGGGCTTCCCAGGCTCTCCACCACCTTCACCGCGTTCGCCGACGTGCAGCAGATATCGCACTCGGCCTTTACCGCGGCGCTGGTGTTCACGTAAGTCACGACTGGCACGCCGGGATACGCGGCCCTGAGCGCGCGGACATCCTCCGGCGTCACCGAGGATGCAAGCGAGCAGCCCGCCAGCGGGTCCGGGATCAGCACGGTTTTGCCGGGGTTCATCAGCTTGGCCGTCTCGGCCATGAAGTGAACGCCGCACTGCACGATCACATCCGCGTCCGTCTTCGCCGCCTCCTTGGCGAGTTGCAGGCTGTCGCCCAGGATGTCGCCCACGCCATGGAAAATCTCCGGCGTCATGTAGTTATGCGCCAGGATCACGGCATTGCGCTCACGCTTCAGCTCGCGGATCGCCTTGATGTAGGGAGCGTGGCCGGCCCATTCGAGCGGCGGAATCACGCGCTCCAGGCGTGCATAAAGCGGCTTCAACTCGCGGATCGCTTCGCGCACGAAGGCGGCGTCGAAGCCCGGCTGCGCTGGCCCGCGCTCGCGCGCCTCCCATGTCACCGCGCCCTGCTTCGGTCGCCGGACCGGTTCAATTCCACTGTCGACGAATGCCATTTTGTTGCGCTCCCTTTTTGGCCTCACCGCTTTATGCTTTGGCTTTGCCGCATTATGCTCCACTTGAGCATAACTATCGCCCGCACATAACCCCAGTCCCTCCCTACTTAGAGCCGGGGCCTACCGCTTATGCTCACAACGACTATAAGATAGGCCCTGCGAGCCCGCTTGCCAAACGTTTTTTTCTCCCCCGGGCAATCGCAGCCGCAATCCCACCGAAACAAGCCATAACAGGCTCGCACAGCCGCCTGCCGGCCTGCTATACTTTCTATTGACCCCCAAAAAACGGGGCGCGATATATGGCTCGGCTCCGGCGACATACAAGCCGGTTTTCGTGGCCTCGAAAGTTGCGCCGCAGGAACGCGCCTCCGGCCCTCAAAGAACGCACGCAAGGATGAGAAGCAATTATGTTGGTCGTAAAAACTATTCTTGCACCGAGCGCCATTGAAGGCTTGGGGCTTTTCGCGGGCCAGCACATTCCCAAGGGAACTATAGTGTGGCAGTTCGTTCCAGGTGTGGATGCGTTATTCGATACCGCCGAAATAGAAAAGCTTCCGGAAATAACGCAAGACATCTGCAGGCGCTACGCCTACTACGACCAGGAGAACGGTAAGTACGTCCTGTGCGCAGACGACGCGAGATTTGAAAATCACTCCGAAGACCCGAATACCACCGGCGTTTATCCCGAAGGAAACCCTTTCGGTATCGATGTCGCCACTCGGGACATTCAAGAGGGGGAGGAAATCACCTGCGACTACCGCAGCTTCGACGCCGACTTCTCGTACAAGTTTACAAGCTCACGGACGAACTACGTTTCCGGCAGCGAAAGCGAATAGCATACCGCAGCGCTTGAAGCTTCCGGTGACCTGATTCTGATGAGCATTGCCGCGAGCCCAATGGTGCAAGGCTCCGCTGTAAAGACCAACTCCGTTGCGGTTTACACCCCCAGAAACAAAAGCACCTTCCGCAATGAGCGGAAGGTTGCCATGACTGAACGAACGAGCTACCGCACCGCCAATGACGCCGGTACATCCTTGGCAGCAGAGAAGTTGCCCCTGAAATTAATATCGAAGTCGAAGTAATTGCAGGTCAGTTCCTCTCCGGGAGCGATGTCCCGCGTCGCGTACCCTGCATGAAACTCCTCGAAATTCGTATTTGCGGACTCCGAGTGGTTCATGAAGCGGCCGTTGTCGAGTTCAAGAACCCAGGTATCCGGTATCTCTCTGTGGGGGTAGCAATACCGGTCCAGAAAATCGTCCATATGCGCGGGCCAGTTTTCGATCTCTTGACTGGTGACAAGCACATCGAAGCCCGGTTCGAGACGCCAGATAACATCGCCGGCTTTGATAGGCTCGGCTGCGAATACGCCTACTCCCTCGATTGTGCTGCCTGAGAGATAGGTGCGGACAAGCATCATGATCGTTAAATCCCAATGAATGTGAGGTTGATTTTGCATTTTTGAGGCTTGGCGGCGCATGCGCCAGAATTTGCTCACGGCCTTCTGTGCGGCCCCGGCCGCGAAGGAGGCAGTCCTCTCTCACATGTGTTTTTTCAACATCCTTCGTTTGGGAAAACGCGCTTGTGCCGGTTGCCCCATGCAACACAGAAAAGGGATGATTGCACAAAACTGATCTTTTGCAACATAGATATTGAGCCTCTTTGTAACGGTGGAAATTTAGCTGTGAAAATGAGACTTGACCGGCTCCTGGTGCAGCGCGGATTGGTCAGCACGCGGTCGAAAGCGCAGGATTTGATTAGGCGGGGCGCGGTCCGCGTGGGCGGCGTGCCCGCGCTCAAGGCGGGGCTTGAGGTAGCGGCCGATGAGCGCGTGCAAGTGCTGGAAACTGAACGCTATGTCGCGCGCAGCGCCTGGAAGCTCAGGGCGGCGCTCGACACTTTCGGCTTCCTGGCCACGGATCGCGTTTGCCTGGACGTGGGCGCCTCCACGGGCGGGTTTACCGAGGTTCTTTTGGAGCGCGGCGCGGCCCAGGTTTTTGCCGTCGATGTCGGCCGCGCTCAACTCCACGGTTCGCTCCGTGCTAATCCCAAAGTCACCTCGCTGGAATCGACCGATGCCAGGTCGCTCACCGCTGCAATGTTTCCCGCCCCGCCCGGTGCCGTCGTCTGCGATGTCAGCTTCATCTCCCTGCTCAAGGTCCTGCCCGCCGTGCTTCCCCTCGCAGGGCGGGGCGCTTGGCTCGCGGCATTGATCAAACCGCAGTTCGAGGTGGGGCGCGGCGCCGTTGGAAAAGGCGGCATCGTCAAGGACGAGGCGGCGAAAGAGAGAGCAATCGCGAGCGTCCTGGCGTACATAGAAGAGGCCGGCTGGACCGTTCGCGGAACGGTTCGCTCCCCAATTCTTGGCCAGGACGGTAATGAAGAAACGCTCGTTGGCGCAATCCGCAATGCCTAACCCTCCCCCAAGCGATACGGCTCCCGAGCCCGGCAACGATCGAAGTCCATGGGCGCGCAGGGGCATGGCATCGCGCATATCCACGGTGAGAAGCACTTTGTCCCCTTCACTTTGCCGGGAGAGCAAGTCCGCGTCGAGTTTCTGGGGCAAAAGCCTGTGCTCCGGAAAATCGAGGCGCCGTCGCCCGAACGCGCCGAACCGCTCTGCAAACACTTCGGTACTTGCGGGGGATGCGCCCTGCAGCATTGGGCAGAGTCCCCGTATATAGGCGTGGAAACAAGGGCTTGTGACGTCCGCGCTGGCGCGGGCCGGGATCGGTGCGCCCATCGAGCCGCTGCGGAGCTATCCGGTGTCGAGCCGCCGCCGCGCCACCTTCACTGCCCGCAATGCAGACGGCAACCTCGTCCTCGGATACAACGCCGCGCGCACCCACGACGTGGTGGATCTGGAGGAGTGCCCGGTCCTGCTGCCGCAGATCGTGCAAGCCCTGCCGCACTTGCGAGCGGTGTTGCGCGCCGTCCTGCCGGCCAAGAGCGAGGCGAAAGTCTCCATCACGGCGGCGGCCAACGGCCTCGATTGTGCCATCGACGGCCCCGCATTGCGGGCTTCCGCCAACCCGGCGGTGATCGATATCCTTGGCGCGGCCGGCGTCATCCGGGCCACATGGAACAGGGATCTCGTGCTGCTTGCCGCGGCTCCATTCGTTTCATGCGGCGGCATCGGGGTAATGCTGCCGCTTGGCGCGTTCCTGCAGGCCGTCGAGCCTTGCGAGCGGGACATGGCGGATTGGGTGCTGAGCGCGCTGGGCAACGCAAAGCCGGCCGGCCCGGTTTGCGATCTCTTCGCGGGGCTGGGCGCCTTCACCTTCCCGGCGGCAAGGCTGGCGCCGGTCACGGCTTACGAGGAAAATCGAGGCGCAGTGGCCGCGCTGGCCACCGCAGCCAAGCGGGCCAAGGGCCTGAAAGCCGTCTCCGCGATCCGCCGCGACCTCTACCGGAACCCGCTCGGGCCGCTGGAGCTGAACAAGTTCGCGAGCGTCATCGTCGATCCGCCACGCGAAGGCGCAGAGGCGCAGACGCGCGCACTGGCGTCCTCCAAGGCGGCCACCGTAGTCATGCTTTCTTGCAATCCGGCAAGTTTCGCCCGCGACGCCGCGATCCTGACCGGCGGCGGGTTCCGCCTCACGCGCCTGGCCGCGTTCGACCAGTTCCGGTTCTCGGCGCATGTGGAGATCGCAGGCCTGTTCCAGCGCGGCGGCAGCAAGAAGGGCAGGCTTTCGCCCGCCCTCAAGCGCTAAAGTGGCGCCAGCGTCATCCCGGAAGCCGCTGATGGCTATCCGGGATCGCAACAAGCGCCGGTGTCCGTGACGGTCCCGGATAACGCCATCGGCGTTTCCGGGACGGCGCCAAGGACCTAGTGAGCGTGGACTTCCTTGCTCTCTCCTTCGATCACGCGCGGGGCGGAGGGGGGGGTACCCTTGGTGATCTGGATCGTGCGCGGTTTCATCGCTTCAGGAAGCTCGCGCTTCAGGTCGATATGCAGGAGGCCGTGCTCAAGGGCCGCGCCCGAAACCTCGACATATTCGGCGAGGCGGAAGCGGCGCTCGAAGTTGCGCGCGGCGATTCCCTGGTGAATGTACTGGCGGACCTTGTCCTCGCCCTTCTTTTCACCCCGGATGGTCAGCGTGCCTTCCTTGACTTCAAGCGACAGATCGTTATCGCCAAAGCCAGCAACGGCCATTGAAATCCGGTAGCTGTTCTCGCTAAGACGCTCGATGTTATAGGGGGGGAAGCCGTTTTCGGCATCGAGGCTTGAGAGCTGGTCAAGAATAGAAGCGAGGTGATCGAAGCCGATCGTGGTTTTATACAGCGGAGTAAGGTCTGGACGTCTCATGGTGGTTCTCCTTCGAAAAGCGAGAATTTGGCACCTGCCTTAAAGGCCAGGTAAGTATGCTTTGCAGCCGCAAGGGGCCTGCACCCATTGATTTATCCCTGAACCGCCCGGTTTCAAGGGGTGCTTGAGCGCGAACGCGGCGGGGTTTAGGATTTTTTTTGAGGCCGCGTTATCGTCATCCTGGAACGCTTGAGGCGTTGTCCGGGACGTCTGGAACGCCGGCGCCCTTTAAGGTCCCAGATAAAGCGCAAGCGCATTTCCGGGATGACAAGCTGCAATGGCAGGAGCGAAGATGGCTGCACAGACGGAGTTGATCGGGATTACGCGCAACCCGGTGCCCAACGGCGCCGTGACCGGCACTTTCACCGCCCGCGACGGCGTCTCCATCCGCTATGCGCGCTGGGATACCACCGCCCCGCGCCGCCTTGGCACAATCTGCCTGTTTCAGGGCCGCACCGAGTTCATCGAAAAATACTTTGAGACTGTCACCGACCTGCGCCGCCGCGGCTTTGCCGTCGCCACCATGGATTGGCGCGGCCAGGGCGGATCGTCGCGCATGCTCAAGAACCCGCTCAAGGGTCACGTCGAGAACTTTGCGCAATACGACGCCGACATCGTCACCTTCATGTCGGAGATTGTGCTGCCCGATTGCCCGCCACCGTTCTATTGCCTCGCCCATTCGATGGGCGGGCATATCGTGCTGCGCCTGGCCCAAACCAAAGCCTGCTGGTGGGACCGGATCGTCCTGACCGCCCCCATGATCGCGTTCGCCGGCAGCGAAAACAAGAATGCGGCCGTCTCCGCCATGGCCGAGGTAGCGACCTTCCTGGGCCTCGGCGACACCTATATCCCGGGCTGGCAAGCCTATGCGCCGGAGGCTCAGCTTTTCGATGGCAACGAGCTGACCTCCGACCGCTTGCGCTTCGAGCGCGCCCGCGAGGCCGTCCAGGCTGCCCCTCGCCTTGCCCTGGGAGCCCCAACATTCGGCTGGGTGTCGGCCGCTTCCAATTCCATCCAGGCGATCAACTCCGTGGCCTTCATGGAGAACGTCAAGGTGCCGGTCCTGATCGTCGCGTCGGGCAACGACACCATCGTATCGACGCCGGCAATCGAGCGCTTCGCAAGTAGCACCAAGGCTTGCACGCATATCGTGCTGGCGGGCTCCCGGCATGAGCTGTTGCAGGAGCGCGACCAGTTGCGCGAACAGTTCTGGGCGGCGTTCGATGCCTATATTCCGGGCTCTACCAGCACCCTGCGCAATCCGGGCCAAGGGGCGATTGCTGGATAGGCACACCCGGATGCCCCCGTCAGCCGGCCGCGTCCGGAACGGGAGCCAATTTGAATTTCCGGGGAAACGCACGGTTCGGCCATAGTGTTTTCTCAATCCCTGCACTGCGTGTGCGCTCAGGGCTGGCTATAAGAGAGAGATTTCATGCACAGATCGATGTCCGCAAGCTTTGGGCTGGCGCTTGCCGCCGCAGCCTTCGCTACCGGCACAGCCCCGGCCTCCGCTTTTCCAGCCCACGCCCCGGCTGCGTCCGCCGTATCCAGCGGCACCGTAAAGGCAAGCGAGCGCTGCATGACTTGGCGGCACCGCTGCCGCGAGCTTCATCCCGCGGGCGGCTGGGGGTTCCGGCGCTGCACTGACCTGCACGGCTGCAGGTAACGGACAAGAGACGCCTCCGCGCCGCCGCACTTTTTGATTGTGGCAGATTGGCGCCGCCCGCCCCACATCTTCTGTCACTGCCAAGGCCCGGCCCGGCTTGTGCAAGGCTTTCCGCAGGCTGCGCGGGCGGGCTGTTTGCTTTGCCGGGCGGGGTCAGCGCATGATAGGAACAATACCAGCCGCCAGAAGTCCTGACCGTTCTGCCGCACCATCGTCATCGCGAGGCGGCCCTGGCCGCCGTGGCGATCCAGGAACTGCCGCAGCGCCTCCAGCTCCTGGATTGCTTCGGGGCTTCGCCCATCGCAATGACGGAAAAGGGTCGAAACTTATGTCGGTTGGTGTAACGGCTGTGCTAGCCTGGCAGCCCTCTAGCGAAATGGCGGATCGGTTGATTGAGCGGCGCTGAGCTTCCATTGCCATTTCAAGACCGTCTCTCGCTGGAGGCATCCCCCGAGGGAGGGAAGTTCGTTGAGCAACCGCATGCCGTGCTTTTCGCCTGCAATATGAACGCGATCCGCTCGCCGATGGCCGCCGCAATTTTGCGCTTCCTGGCCGGCAAGCGAATCTACGTGCAGTCCGCCGGGGTGCGCCCGGGCGAGACCGACCCGTTCGCGGTCGCGGCGATGGACGAAATCGGCATCGACATCGCCAAGCATCGGCCCATCGCCATCGAGGACCTTGACGACACCTCCTTCGATCTCATCGTGACGCTGGCACCTGAGGCTCATCACAAGGCCCTCGAACTGACGCGCACCATGGCCGCCGATGTCGAATACTGGCCGACCGTCGACCCCTCGGCCGCCGCCGGCAACCGCGAGCAAATCCTGGGCGCCTACCGGGCGGTGCGCGATCAGCTTTTCGAGCGGATCAAGGCCCGCTTCGCTTTCGCAGGCGCGCCGCAAGCCTGAGCGGGAGCCCCCGTTGCTTGACGCTGAGGGCCACCGGCCGGACCGCCGGCTACGGCAGGATTTCCAGCACCTTCTCCGCCGGGCGGCAAAGCCTGGCACCCTTCTCCGTCACCACAATCGGGCGCTCGATGAGGATTGGATGGGCCACCATGAAACCGACCAGCTCATCGTCCGTCCATTTCGGGTCGCCAAGGCCAAGCTCCGCATAAGGCGTCCCCCTCTGACGCAGCAGCTCGCGCGGCGTCATCTTCATGAGGGCCAGCAGTTCCGCCAGCCTCTGGCGGCTCGGCGGCGTCTTCAAATACTCGACGATTTCGGGTTCACCCGCCTTCTCCCGGATCGTGGCAAGGGTGTTCCGCGACGTCCCGCAGGCGGGGTTGTGATAAATGGTAACGGTCAAGTCTGTCTCCGCTCAATGCTCGTAGGCGCCCGGCACTATGATGAGGGCTTGTCTCATGTGCAAACCAAACCCTCGCGAGCGCCACGCGCAAACCATATATTAACGCTCCCGGATAGCCCGCCGGCGCTGTTGCGGAGCAGGAAGGAGCGCTCTGCGATTTTGAAGTAATATAGCACGGATACATTGAGCAAGCGTTAAGTGGCTATGCTATTGATATTTATACAGCTAACACTGCACCGTCACAGCGCTTCGGCGCCGATGCTTGCCGGAACATGGTAAACTTCAAATATTCCCGTATATTTAACGGGATTTCTGGGAAGTGGAATTTGACCGGAAACGAGAAAAGATTCGCAAAAAAGCGCGGTTTGAACGCATGAATTCCCGGCGTTTACCATAGCTGAATTTACCATGACCGGTGCTTAGGCGAAACACACGTTGCGTTAAGGCGCGGCGGCCGGGACTTCCCGCACGCTCCCCGTCGCGAGGCGGCTTCCGGCCGCCGTGGCGATCCAGAATTTGCGGTGCAATTCCGGCCTCTGGATTGCTTCTGGGCTTCGCCCCTCGCAATGACGGAAGCGGTCGCGACTTATGGGCTTGGTATGAGCCCCATCGAAGCAGTTGGTATCAGCCTTCGCGGAGACGGCGCTGCCACGGGAATTGCCCTTGCGGTCCACGCCTGCGGTGCGCAAAACGATCAGCCGCACCCAGCATAGCGCGCCCCCCCAAAAAAAAGACCGCTGCGTTGTTCACGGAGCGGTCCATTTATCTCTAAGCTGGGCAGTTTATTATTAGGGGGGTTTTGCTTAGAACTCTCCGCGTGACGGGGCCGCTTCCTGGAAGCTCAAGAAAGAGGCAACCGCTTCGATCTCTTCGGGCGTCATCAAGCCGACGATGCCCGGCATGTGCGGGGAAACCACGGCATACCCTTCCGCCCACTGCTCAAGCCGCCGCTTCAGATAAAAGTAGGACTGACCGCCAAGCCGCGGGAATTTCCCGGTGCCCTGCGCCTCGGGGCCGTGGCAAAACTGGCAGGCGGGAAGGTTGTTCGACGGCTTCCCGTGCAGAAAGATGTCTTCGCCCGCGGCCACGTTCTCCTTGTTGCCGTCCTTGGCCGCCTCTGCGGGCATCCCTGAGATATAGGCGCCGAGTTCGCAGTAGGAATCCGGCAGCACCTTCGCCGCGACGTGCGACATGAATTTCAAGGAGAACGGATTGTTGCGGGACTTATTCTTGAACCGCTCCAACTGGTAGACGATGTAGTCTTGGTGCTGTCCGGCAAGCCGGGGCGCGACAGCCTTTCCTTCCAAGGCCGGCCCGTGGCAAAAGGCGCAATTCCGCACCACATATTCGGCGGGATCGATTTGCCATTCCCCGCCCGGATGCGACCGGCAGTTCCTATGGGATTCCGCGTTGCCCGCCACCGCGAGAAGCGGCGCAATCGCCAGGACCGCTAATGTCAACTTGAAGAGCTTCATAATCTTGGCTTTCAAACTAGGTGCTTCAGGTTGGACAGGGACACTCTATTTCTGATAGCTGAGGTAGGCGGCGACGGCCCTGATCTGGTCTTTCTTCAAGCTCTTGGCGATCGGCTGCATGGTATTCGGATCTCCAGGAGACACTGGGTCCTTCGCCCGATGGCCGTTGACCCAGTCGCCCAGGGCTTCAACGGTGTATGAATATAATTGGCCAGCGACGCGCGGAACCTGGTCGCTGCCGTGGCCATCCTCGCCATGGCACGCCGCGCAGGCGGGAATGTTGTCGTCGGGAACGCCTTCCTGAAAGAGCTTCCGGCCTGCCTCGACAAGGCGCTTGGGGCCATCGGCAGCGGGAGGAGCGTCCATCTCGCTCAGCCGCTTTGCGATCTTGGGCCACAGAGGCGGCGCGCCATGCGTCAGCACCGGCCACATGAACCGCTTGGCATTAGGGTCGTCGCGCGTGTGCTTGCCGATTGCCGCGAGTTGGTTCTCAAGATACACGGCTTGCTGCCCGGCGAGCCTAGGAGCGATGTAGTAGCCGATAAATCCTTCGAGATGCCTGCCGTGGCAGTTGAGGCAATAGCCAATCTTTTCGTCGATATCGGCTGCCTGGACCGCGGTTGGCAAGAAGATCGCCAAGACCGCCGCCTGCAACGCTACTCTTAATCCCCCGGTCCTCATGATCTATGCTCCGCCCCCAGATGCGTTTCTTGTTACGGCGCCATCGCCGAAGATTTCCTTCGTGTGCTTTTCAGCTAGAACATCAGCCAAGTGTAGAGGAAGACCTGGTCGTTGCCGCCCGCCTTCAGGCCAACCTGGCTGTTGACATCATTCCAGGTGCCATCGAACTTGTCGTAGTGAGTGTACATGATGCCGATCCTGGCGTTGAACCAAGGCCACAAGTCGGGACCGCCGTTCATGAAGGGCAGATAGGCCAGGTCGAATTTATAATACCTGGAGTCCGGCGAGCCATTGGTCGTGCCGTACAGGCCCATATCGGTTGTGCCCCAGGTATTGAAATAGCCAGCAGTAAAGCTAATCTTGCGGTCATAAATGTAGCTGGCAGATATATTGAAGTCGTTGAGATTGTCGTAAAGATTATCGGCGCTCAACCCTGAGTTGACATCCATCTCTACGTTGTTTTTCTTTCTCTGCCAGATATAGGCTGCCCGCACCGTGACGGCATGCTGCTCGCCGATCCACTGGTACTGCGTGTCCACGCCGATATTCAGAGTGGGATCGCTTACTCCGGCTGGCGTGAGTCTCTCCGGCGGTACGCTGATTGGCGTACATGCCGAAGGTGCCGAACATGAGCGAATTCTTGTCCCAGGTCTTTTCGTAGGCCAGCCGCCAATACGGGGCAGATCCATCTAACCGCGACGCGGCAGGATCGTATCCCCCGTTCCAATTAGTGAGCATGCGCGGGGACAGGCTGCCATACGCCGAAATCTCGGCATAGATGCTACTGTTAATCCAGACATAAGCACCGACGCCGCCAACTTGCTGGCCGTAGGAGCTTGTACCGAGCATGGTGCCATTGGCCGGCGCCGGACCAACCGCTGTGTCCATAAAGGGGAAGACCCAAGCGGGGACGGTATTCCACACATCCTGGACGGTTGGATTGTTATTGGCTGTAATGCCGTAAACGATACTCGTGCCGTTGATTACGCCGGTCTTTGCGTAGCGGATATCGACGTTGTCCCAAGTGAACGCATTGCCCGACGGGGTCGTAGGTCGCCTGAGCGAATGCACCGACATCGCAATAAAGCTGCCCGGCGAGGAACACGCTCTGCTGACCAGGATACCAGGCGTCGTTGCTGATGTTGGACGCCTGCCCCTCATGGCGGCCTGGTTGGCCGAATTCTTGACCATGGTCTGGTGGTCGGCAAGCGACATGAGCGCGAGCGGCACTTGCGTCTCGTCCGACTTCGCGGAGCCATCGTTGCAGCGTGTGCCGCCCGACGTGTAGCCCATGAGCTTGAATTGGCGGCCGTAGGGCGTCAGCTCGGGAAAGGCGGTGTGGCAGGTGGCGCAGGGCTGCCCGGTCTGGCGCGCGTAAGGAAGGAACCGCCGAGGCCGTGGGAACGTCGATGAAACTGACCGCTGCAAGCGAGGCTGCTGCGAGCGCGCCACGCGAAAGCCACAAATCGAGGGGTAGCATTGCGCCAGGAGCCGGTCTGCGCAAATATTTGCCAGCACGGCTTGCACGCGCGAACGTTGCTGCACGCTCATCGGAATCCCCCCCAATTTATACAGTTGGCTTTGCCCGGCTGCCAACCTACCCTGCGACAACTTAGCCCGGCCTGGGTGCGCGAATTTTGATATATGTCAATCCACCTGTGGCTTCTCGCGCACAGCAGCGCAATATCCGGTCACAGGCAGCTAGATTCGGGATCGTTTACTGTTGGCGGAAACGAAACATCTTCGCGGCGGCAGACTTCGCGCCTTCCGCTTAAGCCGATGTTTATAGCTTGTCAGGAACTTAAGCAGACATTCCTTAGCAGGCCAACGAATGCCCGCTTAGAGTCTTTTGTTTTGGCAGATTTTGTCGCAGAACCGGGAAGGCCACTTTTGGGAACTCTGCTCAACTGCCGCAACTTGGCTTTCTGCCCAAGGCGGCGATGGCGGAACCGCTACGGTCTGGCACGCGGTTTGCGCAGGCGCGCGCCTAGCGCCGTGCCGCCGGCAGACGCATCGGCCCGGCAGCGATAGCCCGCCACTTTACGCTTAAATCGCTCCGGCGCTGCCCTGCGCACCTGCTCCGGCCTGTTTGGGCCACAGGGCCCGAATGACCGTAACGACGAGCATCACGCCACCTGCGATCGCGACCAGGCCTCCGATCCCGTTCAGGAACATGCCGATGACGGCGCCGTCCGTGAGCGCGGCAAGGCTCGTGGGCGTCTTGCGCGGCGCGCCATGCGAGCCAGCGAGGAACATGCCGACGCAGGCCGCGAGCTGGCCGCCGCCGTAGAGCCAGATTTGAATGCGCAGGAGGCGGCTATTTCGCGGCGCGCGGCCAGAGCGCCGGCAGGCAGTAGCTCAAAAGCAGCCCGACCGCGGCCAAGCTGACCCCGGTAATGACGCCGTGATAGTGCGCGGGCGTGCGCGTGTCGGAACCGGAGATGAGATTGCCCATCACGCCGCCAACGCCGAACACGATCATGGAGAGAGCCAGCGCCACGAAGCCGGGATTCTGCCAAGGCAGCGGCCCCTTCTCCTTCTCGCGCGCCATTCCGAACAGGATCGGCACCCCAACAATCAGCGTTGGCAGCGCCATGACGAACTGAAGTTTGCTGAAGGCCTCCCGGAACACCGGTCCGTTCATATCGAACTTGTAGAAGAAAACGAGCCCGGGCAGCGCGAACGCCACGAGGATCAGCACCGCGGCGCGCAAACTATCGATTCCGATCACGCCTTCGCCCAGAAGTCGAGCGGGCGAGCACGAACCAACCCGTCACCAGAAGCAGGCAGAATAGGAACTGCAGCATGTGGCCGCCGCCCCAGAAGAGCACTTCGTTCAGCTCCTTCGAGGGCGTGGCGCCGAAAGACTTGAAGGTGGCGATGCCGAAGCAGATCAGCGCGATGAGATAAATGATCGAGCAGGCGCTCATCGCCTGGGCTAGCGGCGGCATTTCTTTCCACTGCCGCCAGCGCATAGGGATGTTCGCCAGGAGGCGCGCCACCGGCAAGGCTATGCCCAGCGCCAGGATCGCCAGGCCGTCGTAATAGGCGCGGTGCTGGATGACGGGCACGTAATTATTGAGCGACGGCGCGGCTGAGTGATCGAACGCGGTGAAAAACAGCAAAGGGTATGCGGATACGGCGGCAATAGCCCCAACACCGCCAAGCGCGGCGAAACGCACGCCCTCCCCCGCCACCTGCGCGGTTGCCATGGAGACCAGCAGCGCGAAAACCGTCAGGAACCAGACGACTAACGAGAAGATGACATGGATCACCAGGCCCTTGGGGAAGAAGTCCAGCGGCCAAAGGCTGAAAGCCTGAATGCCCGGGATGCGCGACACCGCGACCAGCACCGCCATGATGCCCGCCAGAGCCAGCGATCCTATCGCCAGCGCCGCCCACGCTCTAAGCTCCTCCTGGGGAATGCCGGCAATTGCCGTGCTGGTTGCCCCGGAAACAAGGCCGCGCGGCGCGGCGGTGCCAGATATGCCGGTCATCGGTTCTTCTACGCCCCCGTATAGGGATAGATGTGGACTGCCATCACATAGACGACGACGCCGGAAACCGACACGAACAGCCAGACCGGCAGCGCCCAGCTCGCGACTTTGCGATGCGCCGCGATGCTGCCGCCCAGGCCCCGCTTCAACGTCAGCGGCACCAGCGCGGCCACAACCAGCGCCAGAAGGATATGAAC
Organism: uncultured Alphaproteobacteria bacterium; assembly: GCA_963760455.1. GTDB lineage: Bacteria > Pseudomonadota > Alphaproteobacteria > Rhizobiales > Rhodomicrobiaceae > Rhodomicrobium. The sequence continues at coordinate 63,871 of CAVXDM010000040.1, read as the reverse complement.
CAGCAGCAGCGTGAAGTAAATGGGCCGGACCGTGCCATGGCCGCCGAACTTCGCGAGCCCAGCGTTGAAGTGATAGGTGAAGTAGATCGCCAGGAACGCGACGCCAAGAACGGCCGCGGTCAGCATGCCGGCGCGATGGCGTTCTCTATCGCCGTGCTGGATAAACCAGTAGCTGGCCAGCAGCACGATAACGGTGGCGACGTTGATGACGGCGAGGATATGCGGAAGGGTATGGATCTCGATCATGTACTCTGGACTGCTCTATGGGCCGAATTTGATGACTTTGTAGACGAAGCTCACATACATGAGCGCGGATATGCCTAGCAAGATGACCAAAGGTAAGGTCAGGTTGCGGGGCTTCTTGTTGTGCTCGGGTTGAGCCATGGTCGAGTTCCTCTTGAACGGACACAACCGCGGCACGGGAGAAGCGCGCCGCGGTTGCTTAGGTTGCCCAGATTACTTCGCGTAATTGTAGGGCGTCCACTCGGCGATCACAACAACGGGTTCGTCGAAGTTGCCGGGTCCGATCGGATAGCTGGCATGGGTCCACTCAAGCGACTTGGAGCCCCATGGATTCCTGCCGACCTTCGCGCCCCAGAAGGCCGAATAAACCCAGCCGGTAATCATCAGGAAGATACCCACCGCGGTGATCGCGGCGCCGTAGGTCGAGAGGTGGTGGTAGAACGTCCAGTTTTCCGAACGCGCCGCGCCCACAACTTCGGCCGAGTAATCCCAATAGCGCCGGGGCATACCGTCCACGCCGATGATGAACAGCGGCCAGAAGGTTAGCTGGGTGCCTACGAGGTTGAACCAGAACGCGAGCCTGGACACAGCGTTGTCGGCCGTGCGGCCGGTCATGGCCGGGAACCAGAAGTAGACCGACCCGAACAGCGCATAGGCAGCGAACAAGGCCATGATGAAGTGGAAGTGCGCATGCACGAACGAGGTCCGGGCAAAATGCACCGTCATCGACACCAATGCGAGCGGAATGCCCGTGAGACCGCCGAACAGCAGCAGCACGAAGCAGAGGCCGGCATAGAGCATCGCCACGTTGTAGGTGATGGCGCCCTTATAAAGCGTGCCCCAAAGGGACAGCACCATCAGGCCCACAGGCAGCGAGATCAACAGCGTCGTCATGGTCATGCCGATGCGCAGCCAGTTCGGCATGCCGGCAACGTAGAGATGGTGGATCCAGACTTCGCCAGAGATCACGACCAGGCCGCACATGCCGCCATAGACCGCTGCCTTGTAGTTGAAGATGTTCTTCTTCGCCATCGTGGCCACGATGTCGTATACGAGGCCCATCGCGGGGAGGAAGATAACGTACACGGCAGGATGCGAGTAGAACCAGAACAGGTTCTCATAGAGCAGCGGGTCGCCGCCTCTCGACGAGTCGAAGAAGCCCGTGCCAACATACTTGTCGAGCAGCAGGAGCGTAACCGCGGCCGCAAGGATCGGAACGAAGATGAGCTGAATGGTCAGACCCGTCAGGATGCTCCACACGAACATGTTGAGCTGGTTCCAGCCCATGCCAGGAGCGCGCATATAGACGATCGTCGTGATGAAGTTCACGGCGCCCAGGATCGACGAGAAACCGATCAGATGCACGGTAAAGACGTAGAGCGCGGTGTTGCCCGCCGTCTTGATCGAATATGGCGGATAGCCCGTCCACATCACGTCCGGCTTGTCCGGGATGACGAAGGTCAGGAGTGCCAGGATGATGCCGCACCAGAACAGCCAGACGCTCAGAGCGTTGATGCGCGGGAAGGCCACGTCCTTGGCGCCGATCATCGTCGGAACCAGATAGTTCGCGGCGAAGCCCGTGAGCCCCGGGATTAGGAAGCCCAGGATCATCGCGGCTCCGTGGAAGTAGAGCGCGGTGTTATAGGCATCGCCCGTCGTCATCTGCTTACCGATGTCGCCGACGAAATACTGCATCACGCCAAACTCGCCAGGCGAGAACTGCTCGATCCGGATGCCGATCGCCATAAGGCCGGCCACAACAAAAGCAGCCATGGAACCGATAAGATAGAGAATGCCGACGCGTTTATGGTCCGTCGTAAATACCCACGCTCCAATGCCCCCTCCGGAGTGGGCTGGCGCGTCGCTATAAGAAGCTGCCGTCATAGTTCTTCCCCTTCTAAACTACTTGCTCGCCGTTCCATCGGACTGGCTTGCGAATTTCAGATCGCTAGCGGACGCACTCTTATGCTTGCCAAGCCAAGCCTGGTAATCGGCGGTTGGAAGCGCGCGGACCTTCGTCGCCATTTGCGAATGGCCGGTACCGCAGAACTCCATGCAATCGACCTGGGTCTCTTTCGGTGCGTCCGGGAGGAACCACAAGTAAGTAATACGGCCAGGGATCAGGTCTTCCTTCAGCCGGTACTCGGTCAAGCCGAACGAGTGGATCACGTCGTCGGAGGCCATGCGCAGCACTACAGGCTTGCCAACCTCGACAACCAGCTCGCTATCGGTGACGCCATTGCCGTAGTCGAAGTCGAAGTACCATTGATGGCCCGTTACCTTCACTTCGACGGCATTTTGCGGCACAACGCGCTGTACGTTCCAAAGCGTCCAGCCCTTACCGAACAGCAAGAGGTCGTCGGCCAGGAACAATGCACAAGGGATAAGTATCCATCCCCACACGGCTGCTGGGCTGAGGTTCACTGCCTCGCCGACCTGACCCGGCGATTTCGCCCGGTAGCGGATCATCATGTAGAGCGCGGCCAAGCCGAACGGCACGCCGATCAGCAGCAGGTCGTACAGGACTTCCGTCCAGATCTCGTTCCACATATGCGTCGGGCTGAGGATTTTGCTCTCCGCAGCCAGCGCCGGAAGACTTGCCGGCAGCAGGGCCAGCGAGCCCAATACCAGCCTATTACGCCATTTGCGCATGATTTGCCCCTTTCATAACTCTCCCCTTCCTTCTTACTTTATAGAAGATCAAAGAACCGGATAAGGTCAGAAACCCAAAGAGCAATGCCCCAGCCCCGACATACAACGGTATGTTGAGCTGATACTTGCCATCTTTGAAATTGTAGCTGTAACAAAGTGTTAACAGCAGATTGCTGACCTCGGTGGCCTTGATATGGTCGATATTAGCGTCGAGGAGCGCTAGCTCCACGTCGCGCGGGCCAGCGTCTTGCTGATACAAAACGCGGCTCAGTCTACCCTCTGGCGAGAAGAACAGAAAAACTCCTGGATGAACGAAGGATTTATCCTGTGGCGACCAGAAGAACTTAAAGCCCACTCGAGCGGTCTGCTTCTTCAGGTCTTCCTCGCTCTTGAAGGTCGCAAGCGTCCACGCACTTGCTAAGTTCGCCGGCAGGCTCAAGTGCTTCTTGAATGCTACCGTCGTTTGCTGCGTGTCATGATGGTCGAAGGACACAGTGAGGATCTTGAAATCCTCCCCCGGCTTCATTGCCTTCACGTCCTTCAGGAGGCCGGCGAGCGCGCCGTTGATGGCGGAGCAGCTTCCATCGCAGGTGTAATACGATAGCACCAGGATGAACGGCTTTCCGAGCATCTCCTCCCAGCGGAACATCCTGCCCTGATCGTCGACGAGCTGAGTGTTAGGGTCGATCTTGTTGCCCAAAACACCCTGCTCGTCGATGTACATGAGCCTGGGATCGATATCGGAGACGGGCGGGTGCCACCATTGGGCGCCGGCGGGTCCAGCGCTTGCCCATCCCGCAAGCGCTGCCACCACATAAGCGGCCAATTTGGAGGAAACCCTGCCCATGTTCCAGCTCCGCCCCGCGCGCCCTACCAGAAGTAGACCTGAGAGGCGACGAAGAACCACACGATGTCGACGAAGTGCCAGTAAACGCCGGCCAATTTAACCAGCGACTTGTGCGCCTTGCCGGACCACACGCCGAACAGGACCGAAATGAACGCCACGAGCCCAACAATCACGTGCGTGCCGTGGAAGCCGGTCAGCACGTAGAAGGGCGTCGAAAACTGGTTCGTGCCGGGCTTGAAGCCTTCATGCCACAGATTGGTATACTCGTAGCCGGTGCAGCTAACGAAGGCGATGCCAAGAACAAGCGTGATAAGCACCCAGAAGGTGAAACCGCCGTGGCCTTCCTCATACGCCTTTTCCGCCTGATGGTAGGTAAGGCTCGACGTAACCAGGATCGCCGTCATAATCAGCGGCAGCACATGGTTGATCTCGGGCGTGCCCGCTGGTGGCCAGGGCTGGTCAGCCGCGCCGGTAGAAACCCGCAGCGTCCAGTAAGCCGCGAAGAGGCCCAGGAAGATCAGGATTTCACCGAAGATGAACAGGGCCAATCCGAGGCTGTTCAACGCGGGCACGGTCGCCTGCCCATGTTCGCTCATCCACTTGGCAATCCCGGCGAGGATAAGCGGCACCATGAGGCCCGCGCAGACAATCGCAGGCATCGTAGCGCCGTAAACGAAGAACAATGTAAATCCGAGGGTGAAGCACAAAGCCGCGAGCGAAATCGCGGCTGGCGCCCAGCTCCACTCCCAATGATGGGCATGGCCATGTGTATCTGCATGTGTAGACATAAACTTCCTCTCCCCGTTACCCTTCCGTTAGTCCCACAGTTCAACCCAAGATTAAGTCTGCGCTAAATACACAGCCTCAACTTGGCCGCGCTTCGCTCGTAACAAGCAATTGCGCGCCCTGCCTCTCTGTCTCTCCCATGTTTGAAGACTGTGGCCGAACGCCTCAAAGGGCGGTGGCCAGCAGCGCGACGAACAATGCGAACATGTAGAAAATGGAGAAGCCGAACAGTCTATATGCCGCCTTGTTGCGGCTTTCCTTTTCGTGTGCCCGCTGGACGGCGAACGCCCGGAGCACGAAGATCGCGCCCAGTACGGCAGCCAAGGCCGTGTAGACGATGCCCCCAAGCCCAAGCAGCGCAGGCAAGAAAGAAGCCGCAACGAGCACCACAGAGTAGATGAGTATCTGGCGGGCCGTCTCTTGAGGCCCTACGATCACCGGCAGCATCGGGATGTTCGCCCGCTCGTAGTCGGTGGAGCGGCAGATCGCGAGCGCCCAGAAATGCGGCGGCGTCCAGAGAAAGATGATGAGGAATAACGACAAGGCGCCGAGACCTGCGCTTCCGGTCACGGCAGCCCAGCCGATAACCGGCGGCAAGGCGCCAGCGGCGCCGCCAAGAACGATGTTCTGCGCGGTGCGGCGCTTCAGGAACATGGTGTAGAACGGCACATAGATGGCGATGGTGAGGGCAAGGAACGCCGCGGCAGCGAGGTTGACCAGCAGCCCGAGCGTCAGGACCGACAGAACGCAAAGCAGCGCTCCGGCGATAAGCGCCTCGCGCGCCGCGACCCTGTTGGCCGGAATGGGCCGGCCCGCCGTCCTTTGCATGATGCCGTCGATATCGGCGTCGTACCACATGTTGAGCGCGCCGCAGCCGCCGGCCCCTCCGGCCATGCAAACAAGCGTCGCCACCGCATGTGCGAAATCGATATGTCCGGGTGCGGCAGCCATTCCGACGCCTCCGGTGAATACGACCAGCGACATCACGCGGGGCTTCAGCAGTGCCAAATGATCGGGGACACGGGCTGCGATGCCTTCGCGCTGCTTAACTGACTCGCGGCCAGCTACAACCTTGACCACCTCGGCCATCGTGCCCCCCACAGTTTCGCTCGAATCCTCTTCTTTTCCTCGGCTCCTTCACCGGGTGGGGCATTTTGACGCCCTCAAGGGTCAGATTGTCGCGTTTTCGCTAAGTGCGTGTTGATTTATGTCAATCGGCCGCGAAGCGATAGCCGTTTTTTCTTCGCCTTTTGTCTACCTTGCCGGAGCAGGAGATAGCCTTTAGCGGAGCTTAATAGGCCAATAAATAAAGCAAAATCGAAACTGGCGCGGCTGCCGCGCAGGCGCCATCAGGCAAAGCCGCAGCCTTGAGCCGAGCTTTGACATTGGTCAGCCCTGGACAATCGCGTACTTTTGATTTTCATTGTGTATTGCACAGCTTGGGGCAAGGCCGTGCTGCCGGAACCATTAATGGCCTTCGCCGCAGCAGACAGGGGCGTTAAGACGTGCGGCGCACCGGCATGAATGGGATTCACTTTTCCTTCCACCTATAACAATAAGACGTCGGAGGCAGATCATGAAATATACCGGCTTGCGATTAGCACTATATGCGGGGCTTTTGGCGGTTGTTTTCCCGGCCGCCAGCAGCGCGCAGGATAGCGGCGACAAACAAACCGTCGAGGCGAAGATCCGATACTGCAAGGATTGTCACGGGCAGCAGGGCCAAGGCTTCCAGGGCGCCTACCCGGTGCCACGGCTCGCAGGCCAGCCCTTCGCCTATCTTCAAGCCAAGGCGGAAGTCATCCTTGAACATAAGCGTGACAATGCCACCACCGATGCCTTCGTGGCCCCTGCTTTAGCCAGCATGAACCCGCAAAAGCGCGGCGAGGTATTCGATCATTTTTCCAAGCTCAATCCTCCCCCCGCCGGCCCCGGACCGCAAGATCTGGTCCCCGCGGGAAGAAGGATCTATGAAGAGGGCGTTCCCCAGGATAACGTTCCAGCTTGTGCCAGCTGTCACGGCGCCGAAGGCAAGGGCTCAGGCATGGTTCCCCGGGTGGCAGGCCAGATCTATCCGTACGCCGTGAAGGTGCTCTCGCTTTGGTCCATCGTGAACAACGAGCACGCGAGAGAAGGTTCATCGGCAGTAAAATCGCCCGTCGAGCATAGACTATCGCATTCGCAGATCGAAGCGGTCTGCGCTTACATCAGCAACATGAACTAAGCCGGCTGGCCCCGCGTCAGCGTCCGCGAAACGCGAGCGCTGGCGCGGCCACCAGGAAGAACAGCGCGGCCAGCGCGATCACGATGGACGGCCCGGCGGCGGTATCGAACTTGAGCGACAAGTAGAGCCCGCCGCAGACCGCCACCGCGGCGCCCGCGCCTGCCAGCGCCGCCATCTGCTCCGGCGTCTTCGCGAAGGGCCGCGCGGCCGCTGTCGGGAAGATCATGAGCGAGGTGATGAGCAGAATGCCGACCACCTTCATGGCGAGCGCCACCGTCACCGCAATGAGCAGGATGAATGCCGTTCCCGTCCGCCGCACGGGCACGCCCTCCGCCTCTGCCAAATCCTCGTTCACCGTCATGGCCAAAAGCGGCCGCCAGAGCCGGAACAGCCCGGCAAGAACGGCAATCGCGCCGCCCCAAATCCAGGCGAGATCGGTCTTGGAGACCGCGAGAATATCGCCAAAGAGATAGCCCATGAGATCGAGGCGCGCGCCGCCCACGAAGCTCGCCGCGATCAGCCCCGCCGCCAGCGCCGTGTGGGCCAGGATACCAAGCAGCGTGTCGTAAGGTATCTTTCGCTGGGCCTGGAAAGCGGTGAGCAGCAGTGCCATGGCGATCGCCGTCGCGATCACGCCCAGCGTCAGGTCGATGCCCAGCAGGAAGCCTAGCGCCACGCCCAGTAGCCCGGAATAGGCAATCGTCTCGCCGAAATAGGCCATCCGCCGCCACACCACGAAGCAGCCCAGCGGCGCCGCCAGAATGGCCGTACCGATGCCGGCCAGCGCCGCGCGCGTCAGAAAATCGTCAAGCATCGCGCCCCTCCGCCGCAACCCCGTCATCCCGGAAAGGTGCTTGCGCCTTATCCGGGATCTTCACGGGCGCCGGTTTCTGCAACGATCCCGGATAACGCCTGCGTCGTTTCCGGGATGACGGACAGCGCACACCATTAACGTCATTGCGAGCTTCGCACAGGCTGGAGTGGCCGGCCCTTCTAGATGAAACTGCGGGTTTCTTCCTAGGGGCAGCGCCTCGAAGCAATCCAGGAGCCGCAAATCCATGCGCCGTGCGAGCCGCACCGGATCGCCGTGGCTGCTTTGCAGCCTCGCGATGACGGCCCCAGCCTACCCGCCGCATGAAACGTCGCCGGAAAGGGTGTGCGTGTGATCGTGGTGGTGCTCGTAGAGACCGAAGCTGCGCGCCGCCTCCGGCCCGAACAGCCGCACATACTCTGGATGGCCCGCCACCGCCTCCGGCACACCCTCGCAGCAGATATGCCGGTTCAGGCAGACAACGCGGTCGCTGGCGGCTAGCACCACTTGCAGGTCGTGGGAGATCAGCAGGATGCCGCAGCCGCGCCGCTGCCGGATGGCCCCGATCAGCTCGTAGAGCCTCGCCGCGCCGGAAAAATCGATGGCCTGCGCGGGCTCGTCCAGCACCAGGAGTTCAGGATCGCGCGCCAGCGCCCGCGCCAGCGCCACGCGCTGGAACTCTCCGCCCGAAAGCTCCGCCATCTGCGCATCCATCAAATGCGCAGCCCCCGTCTCCCCAAGACATTCATGCGCGCGCGCCTTGGAGACGGGCTGGCTCAGCGACATAAAGCGCCGCACGGTAAGCGGAATGATCCAGTCGGTTGCGACACGCTGCGGCACGTAGCCAACGCGCAAAGCCTCGCGCCGGCGGCCGTGCCGCTCGACGGCTTGACCAGGCCCAGCAGCATGCGGGCAAGCGTGGTCTTGCCCGCGCCATTCGGTCCGATCAGGGTTACGATCTCGGAAGGATGAACGGCGATGCTGACGTGTTCGAGCACGAGCTTACCGCGAAAGTAGAGCGAGACATCGGACGCGGAGGCAAGGGCATCGGTTCGACGCGGCCCCGCTGCCCCTTTCGCTCCAGCGGCATGCTCGTGGGGACCGGCGGAAGCCTTGGGCACCATCAGCATGGCGCTGCCCCCTCGCGGCACTCGGCGCAGGTTCCGTTCACCTCGACCATGATGGCAAGCGGACGAAATCCCGTCGCCTCCGAGACCTCACCAATTGCCCGGAACGCCTCCGGCGCCTCCGCCTCGGTCACGCACTCGCATTCGCGGCACACGAAAGCAACCGTCTGCCGCTCTCCATAGTGCCCGGTCATGCAGGCGAAAAAGGCGTTGCGGCTTTCGAGCCTGTGCACGATGCCTGCCTCCCGCAGCACATCCAGGATGCGGTAGACCGAGACCGGCGCAAGGCGCTTTCCGTCCTTGGCCAGGCTTTCGATCAAATCGTAGGCGCTGATGGGCCGGTGGCTCGCGGTGACGTGCTGGAAGACCTGCTCGCGCAGCGCCGTCCACTTGATGCCCTTCTCCTCGCAGCGCAGCTTCGCGCGGCCCAGCGCGCCCGCTACACATACGCCATGATCGTGATCGCGCACGGGAAATGAGGGTTCTTTTCGCTCGGCCATGCCCACCATGTAATGTTATTACGTGACGCAGGTCAATCCAATACCTTGGTATTTGTGGCCGCCAGCCGGCCTGGGGCGCACCGCTCGCGGGAAGTTGAAGGACAACCGCATCCGCCAGGGAATCACAGACGTTTTCGAGCGGCGCGGCGTCATCTGGAGCGGCAAATGGTATCGATACGTCACGATGCTTTTGGAATACAGGCCGGTGCTATTGCCGTAAACCGGCTGCTAGTAGCCTGCGTCACTCAATTTGAGGGGATATTCAGCTGAGATTTTTCGCTGTGGCGAGGCTGAACGGTGCAGGCTGTATTGAACATACAGTCAAGCTGTTCAGGCTTGTCACGGCGGAAAAGATCGAGGTAGATCCCCTCAAATTGGGCGACGCAGGCTACTGGGCGTCGCTTGAGACGCCCTGCGTGCAGGCGCAAGCTGCGCACGAACGCTATCAAGAATTAGAAGCGCAGTCTTGAAAATGAAGCAAAACTGATGCACATTTTGGTTGTCCAGGTGTAGTAACCGGAGCATTGCCTGGCCATAATTCAAGAGAAGGGTCTTCACGCTGAGGCTTAACGCGTCGAAACAGGAGTCCACCGGGCTCGCCCCGCGCCGCGCAAAAGGCGCCGCTGCGGCTTCCGCCTCTTTCCTCCCCCTAATCGCCGAAACGCTCGACAACTCAAAGGCCGAGGAAATCGTCACCATCCCGCTGGCAGGCAAAACGTCGCTCGCCGACTATATGGTCGTGGCCTCGGGACGCTCGCAACGTCATGTGGGCGCAATCGCGGACAAGCTCCTCGATAAGTTGAAGGAGGCGGGCATTCGCGATACAAGAGTTCGAAGGAATGCCGCTCTGCGATTGGGTCTTGATCGATGCGGGCGATATCGTCATCCATGTCTTCCGCCCGGAAGCCCGGGCCTTCTACAACATCGAAAAGATGTGGGGGTCCGACAAGCCGAAGCTGGAAGCGGCGCAATAGCGCATTAGCAGGCGGACGGCTGGAATGAAGATCTCGATTCTGGCCGTCGGCCGGCTCAAGAGCGGCGCTGAGCAGACCCAATTCAACCGCTATTACGACCTGTTCAACGCATCCGCGCGCAATCTTCGCATCATGCCCCTCAATATCGTTGAGATCGGCGAAAGCCGGGCACAGACGGTCGAGGAGCGCAAGGAGGACGAGGCGGCGGAGTTGCTTGCGAAGCTCGGCGCGCACCGGCTGATCGCCCTGGATGAAGGCGGCAAGGAGCTGACCTCCTACGAGTTCACCGCCATGTTTTCGAGGCTTCGCGACGAGGCGCTGGACGTGGCCTTTGCCATCGGCGGCCCGGACGGCCACGGCGAGGCGGTCAAATCCTCCGCGCATTTCCAGCTCTCGCTCGGGCGGATGACCCTGCCGCATGGCCTCGTGCGCATCGTCCTCGCCGAGCAACTCTACCGCGCCGTCACCATCATGCAGGGGCACCCGTATCACCGGGGGTAGGGACAGGCTTTACGCCCGTCATCCCGGAAGCGGCTTGCCGGTATCCGGGATCGCAACAATCGCCCGCGTCCATAAAGCTTCCGGATAATGCCTCCGGCATTTCCGGGATGACGCCACTGCCGCATGAGGTGCTGGATTGCGAGTTTCTGCCGGCGGAAAATTGGCGGAAATCTGTCCTGCGATCCGGCGGGACAAGCGCCACTTTGCCGTAATCCGGCGTTAAATCAACGGGGTGCTCAATTTGATCTCGCTGTTGAAGGGATTTGCCGATGCCCAGTTTGATTGTGTGGCTCATCGCCGGGCTGCTCGCTTTGTTCGCTTTGCCTCACCTGCTTCCGGAACGGTACCTGGCGTTGGTGCCGCAGCAGGCCATACGCATCGCAGGCATTGTCATCATCCTGTTCGCCTTTGCATCCACCTCCTGGGTGCACGTACCCGACGGCTATTCCGCGCATCTGTTCCGTATTTATGCCGGCGGATCGCTGCCCGAGGGCCGGATCGTGGCGGCTAACGGCGAAAACGGCCCGCAGGCCCGGATTCTGCCGCCCGGCCTGCACATCGAACCGCTCATCAACGTGATGTACACCGTCGACACCGGGCAGGCGGAAGTCGCAATACCGCAAGGCAAAGTGGGCCTGCTCACCGCCAAGGACGGCGCTCCCCTGCGCGCGGGCCAGGCTTATGCCGATCCGTTTCCCAAGGAGCGCGCCAGCGCCATGATAAACGACGCGGCCTACTTCCTGAAAAACGGCGGACAGCGGGGACCGCAAGCCGCTGTCCTGACACCGGGCCGTTACCGCCTGAACCATTATCTTTGGGATGTCGATATCGCCAACGCCATTCAGGTTCCCGCGGGCTTTGTCGGAGTCATCAAGTCGAACGTGCATGCGGACGCCGATTTTGGGACGCTCAAGGCCGCTAAGCCGGAAAAGTGCGATCCCGTGGCGGCGGGGGACACGGCCCGCAACGATGGCCAGCATATCGAAGCGCCCATCGTGCCCGTAGGCTGCATCGGTGTGTGGGAGAAGGCTCTCCAGCCGGGCGAATACTATTTGAACGCCAATGCATACGCGATCACGAATGTCGATACGCGGGCTCAGGTCTGGACCTATGCAGGCGGCTACCGGCGCGCTCAGATCGCGCTCACGGTCGATGCCAAGGGCGATATCGTGCAGGACCGCACCGAAGTCGAAGTTCCCATGGATAAGGAGAATGCCGACAAGGCGATCTTCCTGAAAATGGAAGGCTGGGATGTCCCGCTAGAACTTCGGGTCGTCGCCCAGGTGGGGCCAGGGGACGCCGCATGCGTTGTCGCGGGTATTGGCACGCTCAAGCAGGTGGAGGATCGCGTCCTGACGCCCTCCATCCGCGCCATCACGCGCGATGTGGCCGGCGGCACCTACGAAGTGACCGAGGTCAAGGTCGATGAGAACGGCAAGCCCGTGAACGACAAGGACGGCAAGCCGGTCATCGTCACCGTCAGCCGGCCCACCAAAGTGCTCGACCTCATTAATCAGCGCCCGCTGATCGAGACTGAGATCGAACGCCGCATCCGGCCCGAGGCGCGCAAATCCTGCATCACGATCCGCGAGGTAAGGCTCGGCGAACCGGCCATCCCGCCGGAATTGCTGGTGGCCGTGCGGCGCGAGCAGCTTGCGACCCAGCTCGCCAAGGCGTTCACGCAGGAGCAATCGGCGCAGGCTCAGCGCGTTACGTCCGAAAAGGCCAAGGCTACCGCCGATCAGCAGGGCGAGCTTGTGCGAGCGGAAATCGAGGTGCAGCGGTCGGTGCAGCTCGCGGAGGCGGCGCGTAACTCCGGCATGGGCGAACGCGACAAGCTCGAAGCCATCGCCGCAGGCCAGAAGAAGCAGATGGAAGTGCTGGGCCAGGATGCAACCGTCAAGCTCCGCCAGTTCGAGTTGGTGCTGCAATTCGCCGAGAAGCATCCCGATGTTGTCGCCGCGTTGTTCAATAATGCGCACAAATTCGTGCCGCAGATCAGCGTAGGGCAAGGCGACGCCTCGTCCGGAATGCTGACGGCGCTGATCGGCGACATGCTCAACCATTCCATTAACCCTGGAGGCGCAGCGGCGGCGGTGAAGCCTAATCGCTAGTGCCGTGGGAATGAAAGGCAGCGGACAGCAAGGGCTTCCGCTGCCGCGCCCCCAAAATGGACCGGGGGTAGGCGCCGGCTTTACGGCCCTCGGACCGCACGAAGCCGGGTTGGCCGGGGCCTTGGGGGCTGAGGCGATGCCAAATTTAACATTTTGGGCTGCCTTTCCGGTGCCCTTTCGAGGGGCGGAGGTGGCGTTTCGATTTTGAAGTAATATAGCAGATGCGCCTTGAGAAAGCGTTAAGATGTAACGCATTGATGTGCAGGGTGTTTTATCGAAACGTCGGCATGCGGGCGGCGGCCGGCCAGGTATAGAGTGGTTAATTGCAAATTTCGGCCTATATTTAACGGGGTTTTTCAACTGTATAAATCGTGCGAAAACTAGCAAAAAATCGCTGAAATGCGCGTGAATTGCAGACGTGCCCCGCGCGTTTACCGTAACTGAATTAACTACGATAGGGGCTTACGCCAAATGAACGTTTTGGTAACCTGGCGGGCGCCGCTGCTGCACTAATCCTGTATCCTTCCCCAAAAGGTACATTTGTGTCGAAACCCGCCGTTCGAGATATTCGAACCAGGTTCTGAAGCCCCCCCAACGAGCGGGAGTGGCGAGCCCGCGCTGGCGCTTCCCTGCGCGGCTTATCGAGAACTGTACGCCATAGCTGAACCTCATTTCATAAACTCTACTATTCCGCATCCGCATTCGCAAAACCGGGCGCCGCATTACCCAGGGAGCCCCATCTGTGTTCTTGCATTGACCGTAGGAAACTTGTGCGGACCTTACCGTACCGCTTCCTTGCTATTCTTCCGCGCATGAATATCAACATATCCGGTACGGTTGTGGAAAACTTTCGCGTTCAGGTTGCATCCAGGATAAATTGGCGCCATCCTGTGGCCATTCGCAAAACACTCCTGACTTGCAAAGTATAAAGCCGGGGTGCTCGCGAAGTTCTTTGAAATAGTAGCTGTATTGGCGAGAGTAAGATAGGTCGCTCCATCGAGCTTGCCAGGTGGATTAAGTGCCGTGAGAGGAATGAACGATACTGGCGTTGAAGATAGCAAACCTATCTCTTGCGGATAGCCGGCCAGCTCCCGGTAAGAGAAGGTATCGCCAGCACCGCGTAAGTCCGCAAACGGCCTATATGCGGCCCACCTGAATGGCACGTACCAAGTGTCAGCATAACCGCAAAAGCGCATAGAACACGGCTTTGAACCCGGGCGCTCGCCCAGCACTTGGCACCCTGCCTCAACCTTTGCGTTCGCGCGCGAGTAGCGCCGCCTTGCGCTCCACGCCCCAGCGGTAGCCCGACAGCGCACCGCCGGTGCGGATCACGCGGTGGCAGGGGATCGCCACGGCGATCTTGTTGCTGCCAATCGCGCGCCCAACCGCCCGGACCGCGCCCGGCACTCCCGCCTTCGCCGCCACGTCCTTATACGTCGCCGTCTGCCCCGCCCCGATGCCGCGCAGCGCCTCCCAGACCTTGAGCTGGAATGCAGTCCCGCGCACATGCAGCGGCAGGCCGAGCCCGCGCGATGGGTCCTCGACCAAGCCAACGGCCGCCGCGACGATCTCCTCGAACCCCGCGTCGCCGCCAACGAGGCGCGCTTTCCGGAACCGGTGCCGCAGTTCCTCCACCAGGGCCTGCGGATCGCTGCCAAGCTCGATGCAGCAGATGCCTTTGTCCGTGGCGGCGACGAGGATGCTGCCGAGCGAGCATTCGCCAACTGCAAAGCGGATGAACTCGCCCTCGCCTCCCCTCGCGTAGGCGCTGGGCTTAAGCCCGAGCTTCGGCGCCAGCGTCTCGTAGAAGCGGCTCGCGGAGCCGTAGCCCGCATCGTAGATCGCCTCGGTGACGCTCGCCCCGGCCTTCAATCCGGCCGCCGCCCTGCCCTCGCGCAAGCCCCTGTAGTATGCGCCGGGCGTAACACCCACGATGCGCTTGAAAGCGCGGTGCAGATGAGGACGGCTCAAGCCCGCCGCCGCGGCGATGCCCTCGAAATCGGGCGCGCCCTCCGCCGCCTCGATCATCGCGCAGGCTTGGCGCACCGCGGCCGTAAGCCGCTCCTCGATTGAAGCGGCGTCCGGCCGGCAGCGCTTGCAAGGGCGGAAGCCCGCACGCTCCGCCTCGCTGGCGCTCGCGAAAAAGCGCACGTTTCCGCGCCGGGGCAGCCGCGCCGGGCAGCCCGGCCGGCAATAGATGCCCGTGGTGGTCACGCCGGCAACGAACCGCCCGTCCGCCGCTTTGTCGCGGCTCGCGAAAGCCTCCCAGCGCGGGTCCGGCCCGTCCGCGCCGCTGGCCAGCTCCAAGGCAGCTTGTTTCTCTAGTGTTGCCGTCACGATGCGCTCCTCATGCTCTCAAAGCGGAGAATGGCGCTTCGCGCGAGCGTTTGCACTCCGTCCGTTACTTTCAAAGCGCTGTAATAGGAAGTTCGGTTGGATAGTCCCGCGGCGTCATCGCGAGGCGCTCTAGCGCAGTGGCGATCCAGGGCAGCCTGAACGGCGCTCATGGGCTTTGCCGCTGGATTGCTTCGCTTCCCTCGCAACAGCGGCCATAATGAAATCGCAGAACGGATCTGCTGAAAGGCCAACATGAACGAAACCGCGCACCTCAAGTCGGTCTTCCAGGCGGCCCTCGCCGCCGTGGACACCTATCAGCTCATGATCCGCCATGTCAGTCTCGATGGAAGCCGCCTGATCGTCACGGCCGGGGGCGAGCGGCACGAAGTGGACCTCGCTAGCTTCGACCGCATCCTCGTGCTGGGCGCAGGCAAGGCGTCCGCCCGCATGGCGCTGGCGCTGGAGGCGATCCTCGGCGCGCGCATTTCCGGGGGCCTGGTTTCGGTCAAGTACGGCCATGGCGCGCCGCTGAAGCGCATCGAGGTGGTGGAAGCGGGCCATCCCGTGCCCGACGCCAACGGAGAGGAGGCCGCGCGCCGCATCGCCGCGCTCGCTGAAAGCGCCGATGAGCGAACGCTGGTGCTTAACCTTATATCGGGCGGCGGCTCGGCGCTGCTGCCGGCGCCCGCGGACGGCCTGACGCTCGCCGGCAAGCAGGAGATGACCGGCCTGCTCCTGGCCTCGGGCGCGGATATTCAGGAAATGAACTGCGTCCGCAAGCACCTCTCGCGCCTCAAGGGCGGGCAGCTCCTGCACCTGCTCGCCCCCGCCAAGAGCCTCAATCTCTTTCTTTCCGACGTGCTGGGCGACCGGCTCGACACCATCGCCTCGGGGCTGACCGCCGCCGGCGGCACCACCTTCGCCGATGCCCTTGGCGTCATCGATAAGTACGGCTTGCGCGGCAAAGCGCCGGCGGCGGCGCTCAAAATCCTGGAGGAAGGGGCAGCCGGGCGCCTCCCGGAAACGCTGAAGGCCCAAGACCCCGCAGCCGCGCTCAGCACGAACATAATCCTCGCGGGGAACGGGACCGCCGTCGCCGCTGCCTGCGAGTACGCGCGCGGGCTTGGCTACAACACGGTGGCGCTACCCTCGCCGGTGACGGGAGAGGCCCGCGAGGCGGCCGCGATGCTTTACGGGCTAGCCACCGGCCCGGCAGCAGGCGTGAGGCCGCCCGCCTGCATCGTGGCCGGGGGCGAAACCACGGTAACGATCAAGGGCGCGGGCAAGGGCGGGCGCAATCAGGAGCTGGCGCTCGCATTCCTCGGCGAGTTGGCGCGCGAGGGAGGCCGGGGCCAAAGCATCCATCTCCTGTCCGCCTCGACCGACGGCACCGACGGCCCAACGGACGCGGCCGGCGCCTTCGCCTCGGCCGCAGTGCTAGCCATGGCGGAGGCGGCGGGCCTGTCCATCGCCGCTAGCCTCGCGGACAACGATTCCTACCGCTTCTTCGACGCCATCGGGCAACTCTTCAAGACCGGCCCCACCATGACCAACGTCTGCGATCTACAGATCGTGCTTATTGTTTGAGAGCACACCGAGCTGGCTCTCCGGTCGCGTCCTATCCGGGCCTCCCGTCCCTCATCCCGTCCTCCTCCGAGCAAGCTCTCCTTGGCGAACTTGCCGCTCGAAGTGTCCGCATCCGCAAGCGGATGCGTATGGAGAAGGGACGCCCTCTCAACGGGCACGCCCGGACTCCCTCTCCCATGGGGAGAGGGTTGGGGTGAGGGGAGATTCGCTCGAATATTGCGCCAACCGCCACCGTCAGATGCCGGGGCCGACGTTAAAACGCTCGACAAGCTCGTTGTAATTATGGATGAGCGCGGGCGGCGAGCCCTCCACCATCCAACCGGACAGCGAATTGCCGAGGTTCATCTTCTCGCCCGCGCTGTACGGCGTCTTGTCGCGCACGCGCCGCATCAGCTCCTTGCCAGTCTTGAGGAACGAGCGGGCGGCCCCAACAAAGATCGAGCCGGCCTTTTCCTCCGGATTGCTAGCGCCATGCGCCTCGATGTCCTTGATCGCCGCCTCGTAGCCTTCGACGGCCTGTGCCGCCTTGCCGGCATCGAAAACCCCGGCGGCGCCATCGCCCTCGGCGTGGACCAGTACCTTGGCTTTCATCATCAGGGCCAGGGCGAAATAGCGGGTCTTGCGCCCTTCCTCTTTCTCGATGGCGGCCAGTTCTTCGAGCTGAACCTGCTCGTTAATGCGCTCGACGGCATCGTCCAGCCGGCCGTTTGCCGCGATGAAGCCGTCCCACGCCGCCATCAGCTTCGGATGCAGTTGCTGGCCCTTGGCCATCTTGTCGTCCTTGTAGTCGCCCTGCGCGTAATAATCGTCCGCCTCCTTCAAGAGGGGCGTGAGCACCATGAGCGAGTTCATGAAGGCGGTGCCGGCTTCTTCAAGCGCCGCGTCGTGCGGCTCGACCGCGTTGGCGGCGGAGATGCCGCGGCCGCAATCGGCGGGATCGTAAAGTGTGTAAACGCCGTAGACGACCTTTTCGCGCCCCGTAGGCCCGGATTTATCGGCCCAGCTTAGATAGCGCGTGCGCGACTGCATCGCGCGCCCGGCCAGGCGGTTGAGGCAGGCGATATACGGCTGCACCTTTTGGGCAAACGATGGCCCCTCCGCGTCTTCGGCCCGCGCACCTCCGGCGGCCCCAAAGATCAGCGCCCAGCCGAGGCAGACAAGCAGCGGCCATTGGGCCGGTCTCATGTACTTTATCACCGATGTTCCTTTCCCTGCCGCACCGCCGCCAAAAGCGGGACGGCGGCTTAGCTCATGGCCCGCCGCTTTTGTTCGAAATGCGGCAAAACCTAGGCGATATTCTTCCAAACCTCGGCTGGATCTCAATGCCGCGATGCCGGCCCGGCAGCCGCGGGGCTTAACGGGCCGTTCCCTTCGACTAAGCGCATGTCATGGGTAGGGTCGAGGAGAGGCGCGGTAGCGTGGGCCATGCGGCATCGCCCCGTTTCCCTTCCCCGCTCATCAAACAGGACGTGCGGATTTCCCGCATCCGGCTTTCCGGCTGGCTTCACATCAACGCTATCGGCGGACGGCCTTACAATCCAGGGCCAGGCGGTAGACGCCCAACTCCCCGAAGACCGCTTCGTAGCTGAAGCGAGCAGTGCCCTCTTCAAAAGCATACCAGAAGTCAGGCGCCTTCCCTCCGCCGGAGTTACCCGGCTTCATCGGTACTATGCACCTGTCCGACTCCCTTGCTGTCCGCCAGCTACTCCGGCGTTTAGGCTGCGAGCCTTGACCGGCAAGGGTCTCCCAATTTGGCGGCGCGCTACCGCACGACGCGCTACTTGAGCGCAGGCACCCGGATTACTTTCCTGGCGTGCCGTCTCCACTACCCCGGCGGACCCGTGCAAGTGCGCTTGTTGGTTGCTTCCCTGCCGGTACAAGCCTTCCCCTGCATTTAGGAGGGCCGGCATCCGCATTAAATCTTTCGAGGCCTGCTCAGAGTTCACTCACGTTACGGCCCGTTAGGTCGCTCGGCCACCCAAGGCGGCCTTTGTCACAGGGCTTCGGCTTGGCCAGTTGCCCGGCCAAGCCGCCTGTCAGCTACCGGAGCTAACCAACTACTCTCCGGGTGAAACTTTCATTCACTAATAATCCGTGCCCTCGTGGCACACTAAATGCGGGCTTGGTAAACGCGCGGGCCTCCTATTTTCTACGCGCCACTTTCCACGCATCTTTTCGCATTTTTGGCCGCGATTCCACGCTCCCAGAATCCCCTTAAATATATCCGCAACTCGAACATTAACTATTCCGCCGGAAACGGCCCCATAATTCCCCACTACTTTTCAATGCATTACCAAATCACGCGCCCGTTAATGCTTCCGTAGGCCGCATCTGCTAACATGACTTAAATTGGAGAGGCGGCCCACAGCGGAACACCGGCGCGCGGCCTTTCGGTTTTTTCACGGCCTTCGGCGAAGGGACGGGCATGGACAATTCAGGCAACCGCTTCGTCTGGTACGAGCTGGCGGCGGCGGACGTGGAAGGTGCGAAGGCATTCTATTCCGCCGTCCTGGGCTGGCGCACGGCGGACGTTTCGATGCCGGACGCGCCCTACACCCTGTTCATCGCCAAGGACACCCCTGTCGCCGGCGTGATCGGCCTACCCCCGGATGCCCTGGAGAACGGCGCGGAGCAGCAATGGATCGGCTATGTCGCAGTTGACAGCGTGGACGATACCGCGAATCGCGTGGAACAGCTCGGCGGCGTGGTGCACATCCCGCCGGCGGATGTCCTTGGTGTCAGCCGTTTCTCGATCGTCGCGGACCCGCAAAGGGGCACGATCGCCTTGGTCAACGACCGCGAAGACAGCCAGCAGCAACCGGCTCCACGGGGACCAGGCGCGGTAGGCTGGCACGAGTTGCATACGGCCAGCATTGAGCGCTCATTCGCCTTCTACGGCCCGCTGCTTGGCTGGCAAAAAGCAGGGGCTCCGGCAGATCCAGAAGATACGTACCAGGAATTCTCCGCCGGCGGAAAGACCATCGGCGGCATGCTCGCGAGGCCCGGCCAATCGGCCGTTTTCGCTGTGGCTCTATTACTTCAACGTCGCAGGCGTCGCGGCGGCGGCCAAGCGCGTCGAGGCGGCCGGCGGCCAGATTCTCGACGGCCCGTTTACTGTGCAGGGCGGCGCTCAGGCCATCCATTGCAGGGATCCTCAAGGCGCCATCTTTGCGCTAGTCGACAGGCGTGCCCGCATGAGCATCGGGTGCTATTCGCCAAGCGGCTCTCCGGACCTGCCGGATGGCGGGCCGCCCCAGTAGGGCTGGAGACTGCCGGCCGGGCCTTCGACCGGGCGCCGCCGATGCTCAGCCAGAGCCGGACGGCAGGCAGCGGCCAAGCGCGAACTGGCCGGCCGGGCCTTCAACATGGAATCCGATCCCGGTCATCTTTTCGAACTGGCCGATATTGACGAGCCCGATCGCGCATCCGCCGAGCCCCATCGCGGCGGCCACGAGGTACAGGTTTTGCGTCAAGATCCCCACATCCTTGAGGATAAGCGAATAGGCGAGTGAGCTATATCTCCAGGAGGTTCGGCCGAAGCGTGCCGCGATTGTAATCAGGACTTGCGGCGGCGCCTCCTCGCCCATCGCAGATGCCGCCCGCTCCAGCAGCCCCTTGATTTCGCTCGCAGGTACCTCGATGGCCGTCAGCGCATGGGCATGGGCATCGTAATGATAGAAGCCGCGGGCCAGCCCTTCGCAGGTGTTGACCGCCAGATAGACCTCCAGTGGGTAGCTTGCGCCCCCGGACGCATAGGGCGGGAACAGCCGGGCCGTACCGTCCTTGCCGCCTCTGCCCCCGAGCTGCCGCATCACCGCGCGCGCGGAGCCGTCGAGAAACTGCGAAAGCTCGGCAAGAGTGATGGGCTTCCGGTCGTCGAAGCAGCGCACCGAGTGACGCTCCCGCAGCAGCTCGACAATCGGCGGTTGGGCTTCCGGGCCGGGCTCCAGGTGCGCGCAAAGATCGATTTTCTCGCCGGGCCAGGAAGGCCTGACCGCCGGCAGCTTGGGCAGCGATGCCGCTATGCGGAGAGACGGCGCCTATCGGGTTGGCGTGCCGGCCCTCGGTGCTGCGGGCGTGGAACAGAAGGTCGTGGAAGTCCCACAGCGCCAGACTGTTGTCACCCTCGGCCCAGCGCGAGCCGCTATCGGCAGCCTCTCCGGCCTTGAAGGCGATTTGGCTATCGACCAGCAGGGCAAGGAACTCCACGCCGGGGAAACCCTCCTGCCGGCGCAGCTTGCCGATTTGCTGGGGTGAAGCGAGCATGGCAACGAGGCTCGCAAATTCCGGATCGCAGATCCGGAACAGCGCACTGGCGCGGGGCGATTCCAGCACCATCCCATCGTCGCGGCGTCGCATGAACGCAAACCGCGAAAGCAGCAGCGTATCCGCATCGTCAAGCTGCGGTATCCGCGGCCAATAGCTGGAAAGCAGCGGCTCGATAACGAGCAGATCCCCAGCGTCGTCCGCGCGGATGCCCGGCGCGGTATTCCAGCAGGCCGTGGCCTGCCAGGCGCCGGACGAGGACGTCCAGTTCCTTGGCCGTGCTCCCGCCTCCTGGGCCGAGCGAGCCGAGCGGCAGTCCGGTTGCAAGCTCTTGCGCGGCATCCCACGCAGCCGCGCTGAACGCCCCCAGATTGACCGTATATTCTTCCAGGCAGGCGACGATGGCCCCGTTCGAATGGGCCTCCAGCTTGCCCCTGCCGTTGAGCCGGGCGGACAGGCCCGGACGCGGCGGTTTCGATCCAGGTGCCACGGCTCGCTCCTCAAGTATGAGGGAATATCGGATTGAGCTGGTCTTCCCTGACCGGCTTTTTGAGCCACCCGAGTTGCACCGGCACATCGTAAAGCCGGCCGGGCGCGAAACGGCGGTAGAAATGCCGGATTCCGGGGACGATCACCCTGACCACCGGGACCTCGATGTCCGGCCGCGTCTGATTGAGCACGAGAAAATCGAGGCCGGCCTTTTCGACGGTGCGCACGCAGGCCTTCACCTGATCGCGCGGCTCAAGATGGCCGAAATCGGGGTCGAAGGCCGATTCCACCGCCGGCCCCTTGCCCGGCAAGAGATACGGAAAATCTTGAAGCCGCAGCGGCAGATCTCCGTCGAGGCTCGCCTGCATCCTCGCGTCCGCGCTCAACAGCCCGAGCGACATGAACTGGTTCAGCTCCGTCAGCGCCCGCAGCATGGCGATGCGCGCGTCGAAGTGCGAGCCCGAGCCGAAATCGATGTATTCGGCCCCGTCCTTGATCCAGTGCGCGATCGCGACGTAGCTCGGAATCCCCAAATCGGTCGTGATGTCAAGCACCCAGAGGCGCCGGCCGGTTTCGCTCAACTGATTGCGAAGGTCGTGCACGTAGGAATCGTCGAACTTGGCGAGGTCCACCTCGGGACGCGGCACCCGGTTATACCACCACAGCGCATAGGCATCCCGTTCGACCAGCTCCAGGAAGCCTTGCACAATCGCTTCCTCGACCGTGTTGCCGGCCGCGCAGCCGTTCGAATCGGCCTGGAAGCCCGCGGAGCCGCGATAGGCGAAATAGAGAAGGCTCGTAGGCAGATGTTTGAAGCGGTTGTCCCGCAGCGACCAGACCGGCGACCAATCGATCTCGGCCTCCTTGTCGAAGAGCGTCGGGCTCATCGGCTCGTCCTCGGGGCCAGGCACGGGCTCCATGCTTTGCCGGACTTGCTCATCGCTGAAGAGCAGGACGTCGTTCGGCGGAATGGCGTCGCCAGGCGCGAAGTCCACGAACCGCCCGGGCGCCCGGATTTCGTCGCCCATGTAAACGCCGGAGTAGCGCTCGATCGCCTCCATAAGGGCGCTCGCTTCACCCTGCTCCGCCGTGCTTCCCTTGCCGAAGCTGTAGCTGTTGAGGCTGCCCCGGAGTTCGTTGACGGTTTTCGATGGCGCCGAGAAGCTGTGCGCCGCGATGTAGGTGGCGTTCAGCGGCAGGTCCACCTCCGCGCGCTCCAGCTTGGACACCACGCCGGTGAGCGGGCTCACATGCTTGCGGTGACGCGCAACCGTGGCCCGCGACGTGACCGTGCGGTAGCCGCCGCTGGTCATGACCGGCTTGCCGCCACCCTGCAATTCCAGCGGAACGGCGGCGCGGGCGGGATTGTGCAGATCGTCCTTGCCGCAAACCGGGCATTGCGGACGGGCCGCCACATAGTGCTTCGCGACGGCTGAGCCCAAAAGGTCGAGGCTTACGATATGCTGGTTCAGATCGGTACGGAAACCGGTGGCGATAGCTTTCGCGATCTCGTTCGCCGCAAGCTGGATGCCGCTTTGCCCCATCGTATGCCGCACCAATGGCGACACGCTCAGGCAGCGGGCCTCGCTGCTGTCGAGCAGCGCCCTCACTTCTCTATTGCGCACCATGCGGTCCGCAAGGCACATCCAGCAAGGCCCCTGGCCAGGCCGGAACACCGGCCCAACGAGCGGGAAAATGCCGGTCGGCTGCGCGAGCACCCACGGAGCGCCCGATGACAAATGCCGCTTATTCACATCCGAAAGCTGCTCTTCCAGATAATCGCCCACCAGCGTGACACTCATATCCTGGGAGCGCTTGACCACGCGGACGCCCAGCTCGCCCAGCGCACCGGCAAGCTCCTGCTCGCCTTGAACGTCGAATGCCTGAATCCGGACGCGGCAGTCTTGCAGATTTTTCTCCGCGGCATCCGGCGCCAGACCAAGGCTCGCCCAATAGGCAGCGGCCAAGCCGGTAAGAGACTGGGGTTTCGCCACGATGTAGCGGCGGACGATCAGCCTCTGCAGGGCTTCTTGTATGTGGTCCCGCGGGAATTGCCGCTCCAGCGCACCCACGAGCTGCTCGAAGCTCTGCCCGCCCTCGGCGATCAAGGCGGCAAGCGCGCAAAACACTTGCCCATGAAGAAGGAATTTCCGGTCCTCCGAGTAGAGGCACAGGGTATCGGGCGATAGCTGGAAAACCGTGAAGTTCGGCGAGAATTGCGGAATCGTTTCGCCGCTATGCGGCGCGAAAGCGTCGGCTTGTTCGCTTGTCATGAGGCCGGTCAAAGCTCCTTCCGGCGCCAATTGAAGGCGTATACCCCGGCCGCCAGAACATCGCAATTTATCTTGAATTTGTTTTCCGCTCAAGCACTTCCCGTTTGCGTCAAGCGACGCATGCCGCACCGTTCCCGATGCGGCTTGAGGCGTCCTATCGCGCTGAGCGGCCACACTCGCCGCCCGCAGAAAACGCTTTGACCGGACCAGTCATGCCAGCCCGGCCATAGCGATACGCGCCTGTCAGGCAACCAAAAAGGCGCGCCTGCTTAGCACCAGGGCCTGCAACCGCCCCACGACAGACACCAGCCGCCACCGCAGCCGCAACCGCCGCAACCGCCGCAACCGCCCCAGCCACCGCGGCAACCATGGCCACCGCAACCTCTGCCGCCACCGCCGCAGCCACCTCTGCAGCCTCGCAGCCATGCCACCGCATCCGCGGCATCCGGTCAGTTGCAGCAAATCGTCTTTCGCTCCGGCCTTTTCCTGGTCCAGGAGGTGGAATGTCGCCAAGGTGACGCCGGAGATCTCCTCCTCGCCCAAAGGCATAGCCGGTACAGTCACCGGGCTCAACACTGCGGCCGAGCTGGCGGCCGTTGCGGCCAGCGACACGCCCGCAACACTTAGAGCGGTCAAGGCCCTATTCGATCTCTTCCCTTTGGAAGCACGCTTAATCTGCGACATATATCGACTCCTCCTTCTTCCCCCCCATGAGTTTCAAGAGTAAAACGCTTAACACGTTTCCTGTGCGTTGAACAGAGCGTCGCCTGGAATTACCTAAAACTGAATTGTATCGAACATTCACTTTTGCGGCATCGGCCAGCTCGTTGAAAACAAAGACTTCGCTGCGTTTCGGGCCTGCAACCCGGCACCTCGCCGTCCACAACCGCCAAATATTTTTTTTCCGCGTGCTGCATTTTCATTCCGATCAAAAGTTCGTGCGGGAACGGCCAACGATTGGCGGACAGACCGCCTGCCGGCTTCCCGGCGAAGGACAAACATGCGGCGGCGTGCTATGAATTTCGCGGGCGCGGCCATTTTCGGGGACGGCGAGCATTGGATTGGGACTTGAGGGGCGGCCGGCGCCGGTGGAATGGCTGGGGCGGGGAGGAAACTGACTTCCCGCTGAAGCCCAAGGCGCTGGCGTTTCTCAACCAGCTCTTGAACGGGCCGGGCGCGATTCTGCCCGATGCCAGCCTGGCTTCGGTCATCGCACAGGTGCCCGAATCGCGGCTGCCTCCCCATCCGCTCGTATCGACAGGCGCGGAAACGCGCATCCGCCACGCCCGGGGGCAGAGCTTTCCCGATTGGCTGGCCATGCGTTCCGGCGATTTCGGCCGTTTTCCGGACGGCGTGGCGCTGCCGGCCACCAGCGAGGAAGTGCGCGAGGTGCTGCAATGGGCTTTGGGCCAGCGCTTCGCCGTCATTCTTTATGGCGGCGGAACCTCCGTGGCTGGCCACGTCAACGTTCCCGCCTGCCGGAGCCGGTGCTGACCCTCTCCCTGGAACGGATGAACCGCCTGCTGGCGCTGGACCGGCAAAGCCAAATCGCAACCTTCGGCGCGGGCACTCCCGGCCCGGCGCTTGAGCGGCAGCTCAAGGAAAACGGCTACACGCTTGGCCATTTTCCGCAATCCTTTGAGCTATCCACCGTCGGCGGCTGGGTCGCCACCCGCTCCTCCGGCCAGCAATCGCTGCGCTACGGGCGCATCGAGCAGATGTTCGCGGGCGCGCGCATCGAGACGCCGCACGGCACGATGACCATACCCGATGTGCCGGCTTCGGCTGCCGGGCCTGACTTGCGCGAGTTGATTCTCGGCAGCGAAGGGCGGATCGGCGCCATCACGGAGGTCAAGCTCCGGGTCACGCCGCTGCCGGAGCGCGAGTTGTTTCATGCCGCCTTCGTGCCCAACTGGGAGGCAGGCGCTGAACCTGGTCAGGCAACTTGCGCAGGCCAAGGTGCAGCTATCCATGCTGCGCCTGTCGAACCCGGTGGAGACCGCCACGCAACTGGCGCTGGCCGGCGATCAGCCGGGGGGCGGCCCTCCTCGACCGTGGCCTTGCGCTTTTCGGCTGCAAGGATGGCGAACGCTGCATGGTCACGTTCGGCGCGACAGGAAGCAAACGGCAAGCGGCCTTCGCGCTCGGCGAAGTGTGGCGCGCCTTGCGGCGGGCCGGCGGCGCCTCGCTTGGCCACCGGGTCCTGGGCAGGCTTTGGGAGCATTCCCGCTTCCGCGCGCCCTACCTGCGCAACGGGCTCTGGGAGCACGGCTATTCCGTCGACACGCTCGAAACGTCCATCAACTGGAGCAAGGTCACGGCCACCATGCAGGCCATGGAGCAGGCGATCCGGACCGCCAGCGGCGCCGAGCCGGTGCTCGTCTTTTCGCACCTCTCGCACATGTACGCCCAAGGCTGCAGCATCTACACAACCTACGTTTTCAAGAATGCCGCCAGCTACGAGGGCACGCTCGAACGCTGGCGCGCCTGCAAGACGGCAGCATCCGAAGCCATCGTCAAAATGGGCGGCACGATCAGCCATCAGCACGGCGTGGGCCGCGATCACGCGCCGTGGCTCAAATACGAGAAGGGCGAGCAAGGCATGGGGGCGCTCAGGGCGCTCACGGGCTATTTCGACCCCGATGGGCGGCTCAACCCAGGCTGTCTGCTGGAGGAATAGAATGTTCGGCGAACGGCCCGATATCGAGGAGCTTGCGGCCACGCGCTGGGACGTGATCGTCATCGGCGGCGGCATCACGGGTGCTGGCGTCCTGCTCGAAGCCGCGCGGCGAGGGCGGAAGGCGCTGCTGCTGGAGCAGAAGGATTTCGCCTGGGGAACGTCGAGCCGCTCGTCGAAAATGGTGCATGGCGGCTTGCGCTATATCGCGCAAGGGGATTTCCGCCTGACGCGCGACGCGCTGCGGGAGCGGGAGCGCATGATCCGCGAGCTGCCGGGCCTGGTGATCCGGCAGACTTATGCCTTCCTGGTGCGCCAGGGAGAGTTCCCTGGCCGCTGGCCCTTGACGGCGGTGCTGTGGCTCTACGACTTTCTGGCCGGCATCAGGGATCACCGCTGGATCGGCCGCAAGGAGCTGCTTGAGCGCCTGCCCGGCCTCTCGCCGGATCGCCTGCGCGGCGCGATGATTTACACCGACGCGCTGACCGACGACGCGCGGCTGGTTTTTCGCATCCTGCACGAGGCCGCGGCCGATGGCGGGCGGCTTGCCAATTACATGCGGGTGGAAAGCGTGCGGGCCTCCGGCGCGCGGTTCTCGCTCCAGGTGCGCGACGAAGTAAGCGGCAGGCAGGCCGTATTCGAAGCGGCCACGGTCATCGACGCGGCGGGCGCATGGGCCGAAGCCGCTCTCGGGCGAGCCCGCGCAAAATCCGGCCGTTGCGCGGCAGCCACCTGTTCTTCGAGCGCGGCCGCCTGCCTACCGACGATTGCATCACCGCCCTGCACCCAAGGGACAAGCGCCCCGTCTTCATTTTCCCATGGGCGGGGATGACCGTCGTTGGAACGACCGATCTCGATCACAACGAGCCGCTCTCGGAGGAGCCGCGCTGCACCCAGGAGGAATTGGATTACCTCTCTGGAGCTGATCCGCCATGTGTTTCCGTCGCGCTGGGATTACCTCCGCCGATGTGGTGTCGGCCATGGCGGGTGTCAGGCCGGTGATCGCCTCGGGCAAGGGCTTGAACCCGTCGCAGGAAAGCCGCGAGCATTCGATCTGGCATCGCGATGGCATGGTTTGCGTGGCCGGCGGCAAGCTCACCACCTTCCGGCTCATCGCGCTCGACGCCCTGCACGCCGCGGGGCTGATCGGCGAGGCGGAACTGAAAGCCGCAAGCACGCAGCGGGGCCGCTGTTCCGGCAGAAGCTCACCTTCCCGCACGGGCTTGGCCACCCGGCATTGCCGTTGCCGAAGGGCCAGGCGCTCCTCGATACGATCGAGTGGGTGCTCGGCAATGAGATGGTCGTGCACCTGGACGACCTCCTGCTGCGCCGCGTGAGCCTCGGCAACACGATGCCCGCCGGCGCTCAAGAGGTGCTACCTCGGATCGAGGGCTTATGCCAAAGCCGTCTTGGCTGGGACGAGCCGCGCTGGCATGCTGAGATGGAGCGCTATCTGAAAATCGTAGCGGAAAGCTATCGGGCGCCGGGGGGAACGGGAACGCCGTGAGGGAAAGCAAAGACCTCCTCCTGGCCATCGATCAGGGGACGCAAAGCGTCCGGGCGATGATTTTCGATGCCGGGGGCGAGCTTCTCGCCAAGTCGCAGGTGCATATCCAGCCCTATTTCTCGCGGGCGCCGGGCTGGGCCGAGCAGGATTGCGGCTACTATTGGACCAATCTCTGCGAAGCCTGCCAGGGCCTCTGGCGGACGCACCCGGAGTACAAGCCGCGCATCGCCGGCATGTCCGTCACCACGCAGCGCTCCGTCACGGTGTGCCTCGACGAAAACCGCAAGCCCCTGCGCCCGGCTGTAAGCTGGCTCGACCAGCGCCGCACCAGCCAATATCCGGCTCTGCCGTTGTGGCTCGAAGCCGGCCTGCGCGCGGCTGGCCAGCGCCGGGCCATCCACTACTTCCAGTCCCGCGCCGAATGCAATTGGCTCGCCGCCGATGACGCCGCGCTGTGGGCCAGGACGCGGCACTTCCTGTTTCTTTCGGGGTATTTCCATCTCAGGCTGACCGGGCAATTGCGCGACGCTGTGGCGTCCAAGTAGGGTACGTTCCTTTCGACGGCAAACGGCAGCAATGGGCGGGACCGCGCGATCTCACATGGAAGCTCTTCTGTGTGAAACGCGAGGTGCTGCCGGAACTGGTCCCAGCCGGCCAATCGATTGGCCGTATTACCGCTGAGGCGGCCAGCGATACGGGCATTCCCGAGGGGCTGCCGGTCTATGCGTCGGGCGCGGATAAGGCCTGCGAGGTGCTGGCTGCAGGCGCGTGGACGCCAGAACTCGCGGTCTTGAGCTACGGCACGACGGCGACGATCAACACTTGCAACGATCGCTATGTCGAGCCGATCCCGTTCCTGCCGCCCTACCCTGCCGCGGCGCCCGGGCCGCTATAACAGCGAAATCATGGTCCAGCGCGGCTACTGGATGGTCAACTGGTTCAAGGAGCAGTTCGCCGCGCACGAGGTGATCGAGGCCGAGGAGCAGGGCATCGCGCCGGAAGTGCTGTTCGAGAAGATGCTGGAATCAACGCCGCCCGGCAATATGGGCCTTATCCTGCAGCCGTTCTGGAATCCGGGCGTGCGGATTCCAGGGCCGGAGGCCAAGGGCGCGATGATCGGCTTCGGCGACGTGCACAACCGGGCGCATATGTACCGCGCCATCGTCGAAGGCATCGCCTATGCGCTGCGCGAGGCGGCGGCGCGGCTTTCGCGGCGCAATGGCGTGAAGATCGAACGGCTGAAGGTCGCGGGCGGCGGCTCGCAGAGCGACGGCGTCATGCAGGTAACCGCCGATATCTTCGGCATTCCCGCCGAGCGGCCGCATACGTTCGAGACCTCTGGCCTGGGCGCCGCCATGAATGCCGCCGTTGGCGCGGGGCTCCACGCAGACCATGCAGAGGCGCAGGCGCGGATGAGCCGGCCGGGGCGCATTTTTATGCCGCGGGCCGGAAACAAGGAGCTTTACACACGCCTCTATTCCGAGGTGTACGTGCGCATGTACCCCCGGCTGGCGCGGCTCTACCAGAGCATCCGGCACATCGCGAATTACCCGAGGCTGGATTGACCGCAACCAGAACTTAGAGAAAAGCAAATGTGCCCTGGCAAAGCCGGGGATCTTATGTGTGAGCCGCTCAAAGCGGCTGATGGGGACGCTGTTAACCGCTACCTGCGAAGGCTGCGCACAAGGGCGACGAGATCGTCCGGGTCGTAGGGCTTTGCGAGGAATGGCGCGCCTGAAAGCGGGCTCGGCAACTGCTCGTCGCTGTATCCCGACAAGACAATGAAAGGGATGCCGCACGCCAGCAACCTCTCGGCAACTGGTGCCGCGCTTGTGCCCCCAAGGTTCGCATCCAGGATGGCGGCCTCGCAGCGCTTCTCATCTATCAGTCGCAACGCTTTTGGGATCGAGCCTACCGGGCCGGCCACGTCCCAGCCGGCGTCAGCGATGGTCGCGGCGATATCCACCGCGATCAGCGGCTCGTCCTCCAGGACCAGGATATGCATTCGCCTCCTCCGCGCGACGGCGTTGCGCCCGGCGTTCACGGCGGACGGGCCGTTGAAGGGCGGGCGCAGAAACTATACGCGCGTGAGGCGTCCACTGGGGAAAACGTGCATACAAATCTGGGGATGACATTAACAAAATGTCACCTGTCCCCGTCATTGCTGCGGATTAATCTTATAGGTAAGCTTTTTTCTTTTGGGCCTGCCCCGTCAGGCGTCTTCGCCGGCCAGCCCGAGCTTTTGGGCGAGGCCGATGCGCTGTAGCTTGCCGGTGGCGCCCTTAGGGATTTCGGGGAGGAAGATCACCTTGCGCGGCACCTTGAAGTCCGCGAGGCGCGTGGCGGCGAAATCGCGGAGCGCGCGCTCGGTGACGGAGGCGCCCTCGCGCAAGACCACGGCCGCCGCAACCTCCTCGCCGAGCTTCGCATGCGGCACCGCGAAGGTGAGCGCCTGCCGCACCGCCGGGTGATCCATCAGCACGTCGTCCACCTCGGCCGGCGACACCTTCTCGCCGCCCCGGTTGATGATCTCCTTGAGGCGGCCGGTGATGGTGAGGTAGCCGTCCTCGTCGAGCACGCCCTGGTCGCCGGTGTGGAACCAGCCATGGGCGAAGGCCTCGGCATTGGCCTTGGGGTTGTTCTCGTAGCCCGCCGTGACGTTATCGCCGCGGATGACCACCTCGCCCGTGGCGCCGGGCGGCAGCAGTTCGCCCGCCTCGTCCATGATGCCCAACTCGGGGCCGGCCGCGACGCCGACTTTTCCAGGCTTGCGCTGGCCGGGCGGCAGGAGGTTGCTCGCCATCTGGTGGCAAGCCTCGGTCATGCCGTAGGATTCGATGACGGGCGCGTTGAACACGCTTTCGAGCTCGCTCAGCACCTGGCGCGGCAGCGACGCAGACGAGGAGCGGATGAAACGGAGAGGGTTGGCGCGGATCGCCGCCTCGTTCTTGCCCGCGCGGGAGAGGATCGTCTGGTGCATGGTCGGCACCGCGCTGTACCAGGTGGGCTTGGCCTCGGCGAGCCAGTTGAAGAAATTGAAGGCGTTGAAGCCCGGCGTGCAGAACGCAGCTCCGCCGGCCGCCACGGAGGCGAGCACCGTCGCGATCAGCCCGTGAATGTGGAACAGCGGCATGACGGAGAGGCAGCGGTCGGCGGGCGTGAGCTTCAGCGTCTGGGCGATGTTCCAACCCGAGGCACAGAGGTTCTTTTGGCTTAGCGGCACGATCTTGGGGCGCGACGTGGTGCCCGAGGTATGCAGCACCAGCGCAACATCCTCAGCGGCCGGCCTCACCTTGCGCCGGCGGGCTGGGCCTCTGGCTCCCCGGTCAGCGTGAAGCTGCCTGCGCCGCGCTCCGGCTCAGGCGTCAGCGTGACGATCTTGACGCCAAGCTTTTTCGCCACCTCGATGGCAGGCGAGGTGCTGCCCTTCTCCACAATCAGGAGCTTCGCGCCGAGGTCGGACAGATAGAACTCGAACTCATCGGCCTTGTAGTTGGGGTTGAGCGGCGCGGAGGCGGCATTTGCGGCCACGCTCAGGAATGCCGCGGCCATTTCGGGACCGTTCGGAAGCACAATGGCCACGCGGTCCTGGCTGCCGGCGCCCAAAGTACGCAGTGCGCCACCAGTTTCACGGACCAGCTCGCGCAATCCCGCGTAAGTCATCGGCTTGGCCGATGGCGCGGCAAGCGCTACCGCATCGTCCGCCCCAAACGCCAAAAGTTCACGCAAAAGTATATGCTTCCGCATTCCCATTCCCATTCCTCTTGAGCTTCGTAAAGCCGGAGCAAGCCACGCCTGCTAGCGCTGGCCTCTCAAATCGCTTGCGCGCGAGGCGCGGTTGCGGCCTACGATACTTGCAAAAGGCACAGGGAGAACAGCATGAGTTTCGCGGTTGTCGGGGCGGGCGCGATTGGCGGCCTGCTTGGGGCGCGGCTGGCGCTGGCGGGCGAGGAGGTTACGTTCATCGCGCGGGGCGCCAACCTTGAGGCGATCCGGCGGAACGGCTTCACGCTCATCGAGGAGGACGGCACCGAGCGCAACGTTGCCTGCGCCGCCGCTGCCATCGGCGAGGCAGGCCCCCACGATTTCGTGCTGCTGGCACTCAAGGCCCACCAGGTGACGCCGGTCGCGAAAGACTTGCCGCGCCTGTTCCACGCCAATACCGCCGTGGTCACGTTCCAGAACGGCCTGCCCTGGTGGTATTTTCATAAGCTTAGCGGCCCGTTCGAAGGCCGGCCCGTGGCAGCGGCGGACCCGGACGGCCAGGTTGCCGCCAATATCGGCGCGGAGCGCGTCATCGGCGCCGTGGTCTATCCGGCCTCCGAGCTGATCGCGCCGGGCGTGGTCAAGGTGGTCGAGGGCAACCGCTTTACCATTGGCGAGCCCGATGGCTCGAAATCGGAGCGCGTGCGGCAGCTCTCCGATGCGCTCATCAAGGCCGGCTTCAAGGCCCCCATCAGCCCCGATATCCGCACCGAAATCTGGCTCAAGCTCTGGGGCAACGCGACGTTCAATCCGATCAGCGCGCTGACCCACGCGACGCTGGTGGACATCTGCCAGTTCCCGGAGACGCGCGCGCTGGCCCACGCCGTGATGACCGAGGCGCAGGCAATCGCGGAGAAGGTTGGCGCGAGAAGCCGGGTCAGCATCGATAAGCGCATCGCGGGCGCGGAAGCCGTCGGCGCGCACAAGACTTCGATGCTGCAGGATGTCGAGGCAGGCCGGGCGCTGGAGCTTGAGGCGCTGGTTGGCTCGGTGATCGAGCTGGCGCGGCTCACGGAGACGCCGACGCCGCACCTCGATACGATCTACGCCTGCGCGCGGCTCTTGGCGAAGACGCTTGGCGGGCAGAAGGGCAAGCTGCGCATCCAGCCGGTCTAAGCTTTTCCGCATTGTCTGGCGATCGAATGCTGAGGTCAGGCAACGATCATTCGGCGGCGAGGGAGCGGCGGCCGTCCACGACTTCCCTGACCGGGCACTGCAGCCGCCAGAATAGCCCGCGCGCCGCGAAGTCGAGATCGATCTCAGCATCGAGGCTCTCTTTCGCCAAACGCTGTATCACGATTGACCCGAAGCCGCTCTTGGCCGGAGCCGTGACCGCCGGTCCGCCATCTTCGCGCCAGGACATCTCAAAGCCTTCCTCTTCATTTCCGGCGCATTCCAAGCTCCAGCTAACCTCAACGCGGCCATCTCCGTTGGAGAGCGCGCCGAATTTGCTGGCGTTGGTGCAAAGCTCGTGCAGAGCCATGCCTATGGTCTGGGCGGCGGCCGCCGAGATGAGGAGAGACGGGCCTTTCAGCGAGATCCGCGTACCGATCAGTTCCTTGAAATGCGCGAGCTGCGAATGAACGAGCGCTACGATGTCAACGCCCTTCCACTCGGTTTGGACGAGCAGGTCCTGGCTTTTGGACAGCGCCTGTATCCGCTCGCCGAAGCGGCCGATGAAGTCCTCGGGCTTTGTCGCAGCCGTCTGCCGCGCGATGGACTGCACCACGGCGAGCATGTTCTTGGCGCGGTGGTTAACCTCGCGCATCAGCAACTGGGCGTGCTCCTCATGCCGCTTGCGCTCGGTGATGTCGCGCAAGATCACAGTGCACAGCCTCTCCCCGCCAGCATCCTGCCGGGAGATTGAGGCCTCGATGGAAAAGTCCTCGCCATTCTGGTGCAGGCCCCACACCAAACGGGGCGAGCCCAACTTATGAGATGTCGCGCCGGTCGCGCCAAACACCCGCACATGGTCCCGGTGTGCTTGGCGGAACCGCTCGGGAATGAAGCGATCCAGCGAATCGCCCAGGGCTTCGCCGGCCGGGCAACCGAACATCCGCTCTGCCGCCGGGTTGAACAGGACGATGCGCTGGCTGGCGTCGACGGCGATAATGGCATCCATTGCGGATTGGATCAGGCCCTCTTGCCGCTGCTGGCTTTCTCGCAGCGCTACTTCGGCCCGTTTTCGCGCGGTGATGTCAAAGAAAACGACAGCGAAACGGCCAGGTTGCGTTTGGTAAACCCTGACTTCGAACCAGCGTCCGAGGGGGCCGAACTGCCCCTCGAAATGTGCCGGCTCGCCTGTGAGTGCGACCTTCCCGTAGCGTTCGAACCACATCTGCTCAGCGTCAGGGAACAGCTCCCGCGCCGTCCGCCCGATAATATCCGCCGGCTTGAGGCCTGTGTGGCGCTCGAAGGCGGGATTGACGGAAAGGTAGCGAAAGTCGCTCGGCTTACCGGCCTCGTCGCAGACAATCTCGTTGATCGCGAAGCCCTCGCTCATGGTTTCGAACAGGGTCCGGAACCGTTCCTCGCTCGCGGCAAGCGCCCGGGCAGCCTCGCGCTCTTTGGTCACCTCCTGCACGACCACATTGAGCGAGGCAACTGTCCCGGTTTCATCGCACATCGGCCAGCAGTCCAGTTGCCAAGCGCGGATCGCGCCGGGGCGTGCGGGCGTTTCGCCGATAACCTCGATGCCGAGAGACGGTTCGCCGGTCTCAATCACGCGGCGCAACACCGGCTCTATTGCGCCGGCGATATTTGGCAGCATCTCGCGGACCCTGCGGCCGGCGTGCGCCTCGGGCGGAAATCCGTTGATCTCCGCCAGCACGGCATTGATACGCCTCCAACGCATCTGCGCATCGATCACACAAAGGCCAATCGGCGCGTAATCGTAGACGGCCTGCAACTCCCGGAAAAGATGCGACTTAGCATGGTTTGCCCGCTCAGCTTCGTCCTTGGCGAGGCTCAACTCCGCCGTGCGTTTGGTGACCATCCGCTCAAGTTCAGCGCGGCGCTCCACCTCGGCCCGATGCAACCGCGATTGGGCTTGCTGCAACCTTTCAACGATCCAGGATATCAGGAGGCTAACAATTACGAAGACGGCTAGCGCCAGCCAGTCCGGCGGGTACTCCACGACGAACGATCCGTCCGGCTCCATCCGGAAAAAACCTGCGAGTGCTGCCGAAAGAAATGTCGCGAGCGTTCCAGCGCGCAGTCCCCCAGAGAACGCGGCCAGCATCACGGCAGGATAAAACGCTATTAAGGAGGCGTGTGTCTCAAGTGCCTGCAGGAATACCAGACGCAGGACCGCTGCCGCGAGAACGAGGGCAACGGCGATGCTATAGTGGCGCGGCGCGTTATCCTGCGATGGCCCCAGAACCCCGAACGGAGCATTGGCATCGCGGAATGCCGCATAGGCCGCGGCCAACATATAGCCGCCACCGAGAAACTGGGCCGCGCGGCAAACCCAGCTCAAGCCGCCGCCAAAGTTGGATTGTAGCATCAGGCTGGCATAGCCGATGACAAGTAGTAACTGCGCAAGGACAAACCAATCGAGGAAAGGGGTGCGCCTTGGGGAGCCTCCCCGCAGCAACGATAGCGTCAGCAGGATGGTGAAGATGGCCGACCCAAGAACGAATCGGCGGTCATCGCTGCCGCCTTTGCCCTCAATAAAGAAAACGGGCGTCCATTCTTTGAGCGCCATGAACACCATGAAAGCCGCCACAGCCACAGCCAACGCATAAGCGCTGGCGAGCGCGCGTTCGGGGTGCAGCAAGGCGCGGTGCCGTTGCTGGAAGAGGACGCCGCCCGCGAGAAAGCACAAAGACGCGCCCCAGACGCTGACAATATGAACGGTGACAAAAGCGTTGAGGTTGAAACCGGACCCGGGCGCGAGGGAAGCGGCGAGCGGGTAAATGCCTGAAACGCTCCAGATCAATGCGCCGCAGCCGAACAGCGCCATGCCCGGTGCTCCCGTGATCAGGAAGGTGCGCGCGAACAAGTATGCGATGACCATCGCCGGCAAGGTGGCGAGCAGGAGATTGAGGGCAATCAGAAGTCCCAGCGGCTCATGCGGCGCTTGAATATCCCTGAACCACAGGCCGATCGCGGCCACGAACAGGACCGGCAACGGAAGACCGGCGAAGCGGTGTGGACCGAACCCCCGCCATTCTATTCCTTCGTCCATTGCCAACACCGGGACAGATGGCGAATCCGCTCCTGGCGCCATACTCTACTCTAGCTGTTTGCTTGAAAAGCGGGATCGTTTGAGGGCAACCATAAACCACTAGCCACCATGTGCCAAGTCTTTGTTTGCGAATGCTTACTTGAGCTTGGCGGGCTCAAGAATGAGGTTAACGGTTACTTTATCGGGAGTGAAGAGATGCTTCGTCACAGCTAGCGCGGAACGCTTGAGCCTTCCCTCTCAGAGGCTGCATTCCAAGCGTTCCGTAATGAGGCCGCGCGGCCGATTGTGTGTCACCCCGCCGGCTTCACCTCCTGGATCGACACGAAGCCCTCGAATTGCGGGCCGCCGATATAGAGCGGCTTGCCCCCGCCGGCGGACTTATGCGCGGCGCGGAAGCTTTCGGAGCGCGTCCAGTTCTCGAAATCCTCCGGGCTCGCCCACATCGTGTGCGAGACGTAGAGCGTGTACTCCTCCGTCTGCGGCCCCTTAAGCATATGAAATGCCACAAACCCCGGCTCGCGGTTGATAAAGACCTCGCGGTTGAGCCAAACCGCCTCGAAATCCGCCTCCGCGCCGCGCATCACCCGGAACCGGTTCATTGCGATAAACATGCGTTTCTCCTTCCAAGGGGCTGAAGCCAAATTGCGTTTCGGGGATATCTGGGGGCTTGAGGCCTCGAATGCACGGCGGCAGTGCGGTCAAGTTTGCGTTCCCGCGCCGGAAAGCGATAACGCCGCCAACCGCAGCGGCGCCTTAAGCATCAGCCTTTGGGTTGTGCTTACACTTTGGGAAAACCGTGCTATTGAAGGGGCCTGGGCGGCCGTCATGCCGCTGCCGCGTGAGTGCCGTGCTCGAACGGCCCGGCGGCGGCCCAAGCTGAACCATAGAGCTGCTCCCATGTGCCTTGCCATTCCCGCTCAGATCGTCTCCGTCAACCCGGACGCCGAAACCGCCATCGTGGCGCTCGGCCCCATAAAGAAGGAGGTCTCGGTCGTCCTCCTCGACAGCGCCGAGCCCGGTGAGTTCGTGCTGGTGCATGTGGGCTACGCGCTCCACAAAGTGTCCGCCGAAGAGGCCGAGCGCACGCTAGCCATGATCCGCGAAGCCGGAGAGGCAGCGAGCTTGAGGCCTTCGCGGGCGAGGCGGCGCAATGAAATATGTCGACGAGTTCCGCGACCGCGAGCTGGCCATGGGGCTTGCCGCGGCGATCAAGCGCGAGGCGAGCCCGTCCCGGCACTACAACATCATGGAGTTCTGCGGCGGCCACACGCATGCGATCTTCCGCTATGGCGTGCATGAGCTGATGCCGGCGAACGTGAATTTCGTGCACGGCCCCGGCTGCCCCGTCTGCGTGCTGCCCGTAGGCCGGGTCGACAACGCGCTGGAGCTTGCGGAACAGCACGGCGCGATCCTCTGCAGCTATGGCGACATGCTGCGCGTGCCCGCCTCGAACCGCCGCAGCCTGCTCAAGGCCAAGGCCGAGGGCGCCGATGTGCGCATGGTCTACTCGGTCGACGACGCGCTCAACGTCGCGCGGCAAAATCCGGGACGCGTCAGGTGGTGTTCTTCGCCATCGGCTTCGAGACGACCACGCCGCCAAGCGCGGTTGCGATCCGTCAAGGCCAAAGCCGAGGGCCTTGCCAATTTTACGGTGTTTTGCAACCATGTGCTGACGCCCGCAGCGATCCACCACATCCTCGAAAGCCCGGAGATCCGCTCCATCGGCAGCGTTTCCATCGACGCCTTCCTCGGCCCATCGCATGTCAGCGCCGTGATCGGCAGCGAGCCTTACGAGTTTTTCGCCGAGGAATTCCAGCGCCCAGTCGTGATCGCGGGCTTCGAGCCGCTCGACGTGATGCAGGCAGCCCTGATGTGCATCCGCCAGCTCAACGAGGGCCGGCACGAGGTCGAGAACCAGTATATCCGCGTGGTGACGCGCGAAGGCAACCTCAAGGCGCAGAAGCTCGTCGCCGAGGTCTTCGAGCTTCGGACGTCGTTCGAATGGCGCGGGCTCGGGCTCGTTCCCTATAGCGCGCTGTGCATCAAGGAGGCTTACGCGGATTTCGACGCCGAGCGCCGCTTCGGCATCAAGACCAAGCCCGCCCGCGACGCCAAATCTGCGAGTGCCCCTCGATCCTGCGCGGCGCCAAGAAACCCACCGACTGCAAGCTGTTCGGCACGGTCTGCACGCCTGATAACCCAATTGGCTCGTGCATGGTCTCCTCCGAAGGCGCCTGCGCGGCTTATTGGACTTATGGCCGCTTCAGGCAGGCCGAGAGCGAAGGAGCCGAGGCATGAGCGCGCCCGGAAGCCGCTTTCCGGCGAGGCCCGCGCCTCGCTAGCCGGCGGCGCGGTCGAGATGGCCCATGGCGCGGGCGGACGCGCGACCGCCGAGCTGATCCGCGCGCTGTTCCACCGCCATTTCGCCAACGAGTGGCTCGCGCAGGCCAACGACCAGGCTGCCTTCGAGGTGAGCGCCGGCCGGCATGGTCATGACCACCGACGCGCATGTGATCTCGCCCTTGTTCTTTCCGGGCGGCGATATCGGCTCGCTTTCGGTCGCACGGCACCATCAACGATGTGGCGATGGCCGGCGCGCGGCCGCTTTATCTTTCCGCCGCGTTCGTGCTGGAAGAAGGCTATCCGCTCGCCGATCTCGAACGCATCGTGGCCAGCATGGCGCGGGCCTCCCGCGAACGCCGGCGTGCCCATCGTCACCGGCGACACCAAGGTTGTCGAAAAGGGCAAGGGCGACGGCGTTTTCATCACCACCACCGGCATCGGCGTTGTGCCGCCGGGCGTTCATATCTCCGGCGACCGGGCCGCGCCCGGCGATGCGATCCTGGTCAGCGGCACGCTTGGCGATCACGGCATCGCGGTGCTTTCCAAGCGCGAGAACCTGACCTTCGAAACCGAGATCCTCTCGGATAGCGCAGCCCTGCACGGCCTCGTCGCGGACATGGTGGCGGCCGTCCCCGCCATCCACTGCCTGCGCGATCCGACGCGCGGCGGCCTCGCCTCCACCTTGAACGAGATGGCCCAGCAATCGCGCGTTGGCATGCGGCTCGTCGAGACCGCCATCCCCTTCAAGCCGGACGTGCTCGCGGCCTGCGAACTGCTCGGCCTCGACCCGCTCTACATCGCCAACGAAGGCAAGCTGATCGCGATTTGCGCCGCGCCGGACGCCCAGCGCCTGCTCGCCGCCATGCGTGCACACCCGCTAGGGCGCGACGCGGCGATTATCGGCGAGGTTGTCGCGGACCCCCACGCCTTCGTGCAAATGCAAACGAAGTTCGGCGGCAGCCGCATGGTGGATTGGCTCGCGGGCGACCCGCTGCCCCGGATTTGCTGAGTTATGCGCATCCTGCTTCTTACCCACAGTTTCAACAGCCTTTGCCAGAGGCTGTTCGTAGAGCTGGAAGCAGCGGGGCACGAAGTTTCGGTCGAGTTCGATATCAATGACGCGGTGACGGAAGAGGCGGCCCGGCTGTTCAAGCCCGATTGCCTGGTCGCGCCGTTCCTGAAGCGCGCCATCCCTGAAAGCGTTTGGCGCTCGCTACCCTGCTTTATCGTCCATCCCGGCGTTCCTGGCGACCGGGGGCCGTCCGCGCTCGATTGGGCGATCCTGGACGCCGTTCCGCGCTGGGGCGTCACCGTGCTTCAGGCCGAGGAAGAGATGGACGCCGGGCCTGTCTGGGCGTCCGCTGGTTTCCCGATGCGCGAGGCCACAAAATCGAGCCTCTATCGCAACGAGGTCACGGAGGCCGCCGTGGCTGCGGTTTTCGAAGCCTTGGGCCGCTTCGAGCGTGGCGGATATGTGGCGCATTCCGCTTCTGGCCGTATCTCCCCTCACCCTGTCCCTCTCCCCATGGGAGAGGGGACGCTAGTAATTCCGCTGCGGATAATTCAGGGGTCCCCTCTCCCTGAGGGAGAGGGACAGGGTGAGGGGTTGCACCCTCTCGTCGGAGAGGAATACCGCCGCCCAGAACACCAATCCCGGCACGTGGCGACCTGCCATGAAGCAAGCAGACCGCGCCATCGATTGGCAGCGGGACAGCGCTGCCACGGTCCTGCGCAAGGTCCGCAGCGCCGATGGCAATCCGGGGCTCAAGAGCCGCATCCTTGGCCGCAGCGTCTATCTCTACGACGCGCAGCCCGCGCCGCATCTCAAAGGCGCCCCCGGCGAAGCAATTGCCGTAAGCGGCCCCGCCGTTGCCATCGCCGCCGCAGATGGCGCGGTGTGGATCGGCCACCTCCGCGACACCGCAAGCCCCTGCCCTATCAAGCTGCCGGCCACGCGCGTGCTGGGCGACGGCACTTGCGAGCGTGCCTTCCGTGCCGGTGGATAGCGCGGAGGGTTATCGCGAAATCGCCTACGAGGAAGAAAGCGGCGCGGGCTTCCTGCACTTCCGCTTTTACAACGGCGCCATGGGCACGGAAGCCTGCGAGCGCCTGCTGGCCGCATACCGCGCGGCCCTCGCCCGGCCCACCCGCGTGCTCGTCCTCATGGGCGGCCCGGACTTCTGGTCCAACGGCATGAACCTCAATCTCATCGAGGCCGCCCAAAGCCCCGCCGATAAGTCCTGGCGCAATATCAACGCCATTGACGATTTGGCCCATGCCATCCTTAGTACGGAAGGCAAATTGACCGTCGCCGCATTACAGGGCAATGCTGGCGCTGGAGGCGTTTTTCTTGCGCGCGCCGCCGATTTTGTCTGGCTGCGCGAAGGTGTTGTGCTGAGCCCGCATTACAAAGACATGGGAAACCTCTACGGATCGGAGTTCTGGACCTATTCGCTGCCGCGTCATGCCGGGCAGGAATTGGCCGAAGCGATCATGAGGAGACGGCTGCCCATGGGCTCCGTGGAAGCGGTTCGCATCGGGCTCGCCAACGAGCGGTTCGGAGCAACGCCGCACGATTTCGCCGCCAAAGCGCGAGCGCGCGCGATTGCGCTTGCCGCGGCGCCGGACTTGGAGGATCGTCTTGCGAAAAGTCAAGCCGCACGCGCGGCCGAAGAAGCGGTGAAACCGCTCGCGAAGTACCGGGAGGAGGAGTTGGCTCGTATGCGTCTCAATTTCTACGGCTTCGATCCGAGCTACCACATCGCGCGCTATAATTTCGTGCGCAAGGTTGCGAAATCGCGCACGCCCGTAACCATCGCGCGCCACCGCAACCAGCGTCAGCCCGCTTCCGGGCGGAGCGCGCTATGAGCAGGCTTCCCTCCGTTCTCGTCATCGACGACGAGCTGAGGAGCGTCGAGGCCCTCGAACGCATCCTCGAAGACGATTTTACCGTGCTGAAGGCCACTTCTGTGCGCGAGGCCGAGGCCATCCTCACCGAGGAGGCGGTGCAGGTCGTGCTCTGCGACCAGCGCATGCCGGGTGTCACGGGCGTCGAGTTCCTGAAGACCGTGCGCGAGCGCTGGCCAGACGCGGTGCGCATGATTATCTCGGGCTACACCGACGCCGAGGACATCATCCAGGGCGTCAACGAGGCCGGCATCTACCAATACGTGACCAAGCCCTGGCAGCCCGAAAACCTGACGCTCACGCTCAAGAACGCGGTGCGTCTCTACGAGTTGCAGCGGCAGAACCAGCTCCTTGCCGTCGAGCTAAAAATGTCCTCGAACCGCGCGGAGAAGATCGTTGCCTCCAGGCGCGAGGGGCTCCGCCAGCATTACGCCGCCGACGGCATCGTGCGCGACGTGGAAAGCTCCATGAACGCGGTTTGCGACCGGATGCGGCGAGTAGCGCCTTACGACGTCTCCGTGCTCATCACGGGCGAGTCCGGCACGGGCAAGCAACTCGTCGCGCGCGCGCTTCATTATAACAGCCTGCGCTGGAACCGGCCGTTCGTGGTGCAAGCTTGCGCGGCCATGCCGGACGAGGTGCTTGAAAGCGAACTGTTCGGCCACCGGCGCGGCGCTTTTTCCAGCGCCGTCGAGGAACACGCCGGACTTTTCGAGCGCGCCGATGGCGGCACCATTTTTCTCGACGGGATCGGCGAAATTTCCCCGGTCTTTCAGGCCAAGCTTCTGCGGGTTTTGCAGGAGTGCGAGATCCGCCCCGTGGGCGGCCGGCAGACGCGCAACGTCGACGTGCGGGTGATCTCGGCCACCAATTGCGATTTGCAGGCCAAGGTGCATGCCGGCCGCTTCCGCGAGGATCTGTATTATCAGATCGCCACGGTATCGATCCAGGTGCCCGCCTTGCGCGAGCGTCGCATGGATATTCCGGTGCTTGCCAAGACGCTTCTCGAACGCGCGCAGAAACAGCTCGGTAAATCAGTGAAAGGGC
The DNA here is from genome assembly GCA_963760455.1 of uncultured Alphaproteobacteria bacterium. Classification (GTDB taxonomy): domain Bacteria; phylum Pseudomonadota; class Alphaproteobacteria; order Rhizobiales; family Rhodomicrobiaceae; genus Rhodomicrobium. The sequence goes on along the minus strand of CAVXDM010000040.1, from coordinate 21,705 downwards.
TTTCGCAAGAGGCCATCGAGTGCCTCAAAAATTATGGCTGGCCAGGAAATGTCCGGGAGCTGCAAAACGAGATCCAGCATCTGCTCGTCATGGGGCCGGAGAGCGGCTTGATCGGCGCCGAGCACCTCTCGCGCCAGATTTTGCAGGCGTCGCCGTCCGGGGAAGCGGCCAAGCCGGATCTCACCGTCGCCAGCCTCGAAGGCACGCTGCGCGAGCGCATCGAAACCCTCGAAGCCTGCATCTTGCGCGAAAGCCTCATCCGCCACCGCTGGAACAAGAGCAAGGCCGCGAGGGAGCTGGGGCTGTCGCGCGTCGGGCTTCGCGCAAAGCTGGAGCGCTACGGTTTAGAGAAGATCGAGGGGCTGCCCGTGAAGCCCGCGAAGAAATACGCCTCGGGAATGTGATGGCAGGAACTGATTAGCTCTATGATTCCGCACTGGAGTTTGTCTCCGCAGCGTCATTCTCGCGAAGGCGGGAATCCATTTCTGCCGCTGGAATGAGAACTTATATGGGTCCCCGCCTCTGCACACAGGCGCTAACATAATGGAAAGCCGCCAGCGATTTGGCGTCAATCCCGCGAAGGCGGGAATCCGTGGCAGCCCTCAAAGGCCATGTTGGCAAGAGGTTATCATGGGTCCCCGCCTTTGCGGGGACGACGCTGCGGCCAAATGCTGGATCGCCAGGGGTAATCGGATAGCAGTACGATGAAGTTAGGCCCAAATCCAGCAAGCCACGACCAGAGTCTTCTCGCCCGCGCGGGCGTTGCTCAGGCCGTGTCCCTGGGCGAGCCCAGCGAGGACGCCTGGATCGAGGTCATCCAGAAGATGGATGCCGTCTACGCCGAGCTGGTGCAAAATCAGGTCGAGCTTGAGAGCAAGAATGCGGCGCTGGAAGAAGCGCAAACCCTGATTTCGAGCGTGTTCTCCTCCATGACCGACGTGCTCGCGGTCTGCGATCGCTCGGGCCGCATCCAGCGCGTCAACCTGGCGCTCGAACGGGTCACGGGCAAGAGCGAGGCGGAGCTGGCGGGCCAGCCGCTCTCCGCGATCTTCGACCCCGGCTGCACGGCCCACGTCGAGCAGATGCTGGCCAAGCTGCGCGTCGACGGGGCGCTCGCCGATTGCGAGGTGAGCCTTAGCGATGCGAGCGGCGCCCCGGCTCCCTTCGCGATGAACTGCTCCGCGCGCTTCGACCATAAGGGGCGCTATGCGGGCAGCGTGATCGTCGGCCGGCCGCTGGGCGAGTTGCGCCGGGCGTACAAGCGGCTCGACAAGGCGCACCGCGAGCTGCAGGAGGCGCAGCAGCATCTGGTGTTCTCGGAAAAGATGGCGGCGCTGGGCCGGCTGGTCGCGGGCGTGGCCCATGAGCTGAACAACCCAATCAGCTTCGTTTTCGCGAACATGCACGCGCTCAAGAAATACGCGCTGCGCGTCCGCCGCTACCTCGGAGCGGTGAATGCCGGGACGCAAGGGGAGGAGTTGCAAACGCTTCGCAAGGAGCTGAAGATCGACCGCATGCTGGCCGATATCGAGCCGCTCATCGACGGCACGCTCGAAGGCGCCACGCGCGCGAGCGAAATCGTGCAGGATTTGCGGCGGCTGTCCAGCACCCAGGCGGAAGCGGCCGAGGAGTTCAACCTGAAGCGCGTCATCGTCACGGCGGCGAGTTGGGTAATCAAGACCGCGCGCGCCAAGCCGGAGGTTACTCTGAACGTGCCGGACGATCTTACCGTGGTGGGACCCCGTGGTGCGATTCATCAGATCCTGGTGAACCTGATCCAGAACTCGCTCGATGCGATGGCGGGCACCGATGCGCCGGAGATCGAAATCTCCGCCCCCGTCGACGAGGACTGGATCGGCATCAGCGTGCGCGACCACGGGGCCGGCATCGCGCCAGAGGCGATGCAACGGCTGTTCGAGCCGTTTTTCACTACCAAGCCGCTTGGCAAAGGCCTGGGTCTCGGCCTTTATGTGAGCTATGGGCTCGCCGAGGATATCGGCGGCCGGCTCTGCGCCTCCAATCATCCCGAGGGCGGCGCGGTTTTCACCCTGTGCATTCCCAAGGTCCAAGACCGCGATGCCGCTTGACATGCGAGTTCCGGAGAAACTGACGCTCCTGTGGCTGCAATCGGGCGGCTGCGGCGGCTGCACCATGTCGCTCCTGAACGCAGAGGCACCAGATCTATTCTCCGCCCTGGACCTCGCACGGGTCGAGGTGCTTTCGCACCCCTCTCTGAGCGAGCGCGGCGGCACAGCTTTCAGCGATCTTCTGGGCCGCATCCGCATGCGGGAGCAACCGCTCGACATCCTTTGCGTGGAGGGCGCGGTTCTGCGGGGGCCGCGCGGCTCGGGCCGCTTCCACGTCATGGCCGGCAGCGATACCGCTATGGTGCAAGTCATTGCTGAGATGGCGCAGGCCGCGCACTACGTGATCGCAATCGGCTCCTGCGCCGCCTATGGCGGCATTACCGCCGCCGGAGACAACATAACCGAAGCCTGTGGGCTTGCCTTCGAGGGGCGCGAAGCGGGTGGGCTGCTCGGCGCCGCTTTCCGCTCGCGCTCCGGGCTACCCGTCATCAATATCGCAGGCTGCCCGGTGCATCCGGGGTGGGTCACGGAAACGCTGGTGCAGCTCTCGCTCGGCTCGCTCCCGGCCTCGGACCTCGACGAATACGGCCGGCCGCGCTTCTTCGCCGAACACCTCGTGCACCATGGCTGCCCGCGAAACGAATATTACGAATACAAGGCGGCCGCGCATGCCCCCGGCCAGCTCGGCTGCCTGATGGAAAACCTCGGCTGCATCGGCACGCAGGTTCACGGCGACTGCAATCTCCGGGCCTGGAACGGCGAGGGCTCGTGCGTGCGGGGCGGCTATCCTTGCATCGGCTGCACGGAGCCTGGCTTTGGCGAGCGCGACTACCCGTATCTTGAGACGCCCAAGCGCGGCGGCATTCCGCTTGGCCTGCCGACCGACATGCCCAAGGCGTGGTTCGTGGCGCTGGCCGCTTTGGCAAAAGCTGCTACGCCCGAGCGCCTGCGAAGAAATGCGACGGCCGAGACGATCCCGGTCGCGCCCGGCGCCGGTCCAGGGAAGCAGAAGAAATGATGCCAGCCATTGTTAGCCCTGCCCGTCAGCCGCGCCGTCCGTCCTCGCGAGGCCGCCTTGGCGGCCGTGGCGATCCAGAAATGGGCACACCGTTTCTTGCCTTCTGGATTGCTTCGCTTCGCTAACAAGAAGCTTCTGTAGCAAGACGGCGAGCGGCCAAGATCCACGGTGGCCCGCATGAGCCGGCTTGTCGTAGGCCCCTTCAACCGGGTCGAGGGCGACCTTGAAATCAAGCTCGACGTGGCCGGCGGCGCCGTCGCCGCGGCCTACGTCAACTCGCCGCTTTATCGCGGGTTCGAGCAGATCCTGTCCGGCAAGGCCCCCGCCGACGCGCTGGTCTACGCGCCGCGTATTTGCGGCATTTGCTCGGTTTCGCAATCCCTTGCCGCCGCGAACGCGCTCGCCATGGCGCAAGGCCTGACGCCGCCCGAAAACGGCGCGCTCCTGCAGAACCTGATCCTTGCGGCCGAGAACGTCGCCGATCACCTGACTCACTTCTATATGTTCTTCATGCCGGATTTCGCACAAGCCGCCTATGCAGGCGAGCCCTGGCATGAGGCGGCCCAGCGCTTCCGGGCCATGGGCGGGCCAGCGCAGCGCGAGTTCATCCCAGTCCGCGCGGCGTTCCTGCACATCATGGGCCTCGTTGCGGGGCATTGGCCGCATACGCTTGGACTTCAGCCGGGGGGCACGGCGCGGGCCATTGGGCGGGCTCAGCAGGCGCGTTTGACCGGCATCGTGCTGGAATTGCGCCGTTTTCTCGAAACGAAGCTGTTCGGCGCCGCGCTCGAAAGCGTTGCCGGCGTTTCGAGCGCGGCGGCGCTCGCCGCATGGGCCGGGACGAAAGGCCCAAGCGCCAGCGATTTCGGCCGGTTCCTCGCCTTTTCGGAAGCGCTCGGCCTGGGCGGAATGGGGCGCGGCCCGGATGTATTCATGTCCTACGGCGCTTATACCTTGAATGGCGTACCGGCCTTCGCGCGGGGCGTCTACAGCCGCGGCACGGTAAGCCCGCTCGACCCTTCCGCCATCACCGAGGACCACGCCTCCTCGTGGCTGGTCCGCGCCGAGCGGCCCTCGCGCACCTTCCCGCGGCCTGACCGTGCCGGACGCCGATGCGGCCGGCGCCTATAGCTGGTGCAAGGCGCCCAGGCTTGGCGGCGCCGTGGTTGAGACGGGCGCGCTCGCCCGGCAGCTCGCGGACGGGCACCCGCTCTTGCACGATCTGGCGGCCACCAGCGGCGGCACTGTGACGGCCCGCGTGGTGGCCCGCCTGATCGAGGTGGCGCGGCTCGTTCCGCTCATGGAGCGGTGGATTTGGGACATCAGGCCCGGCGACCCCTTCTGCCTGCACGCGCCAATGCCGGACGAGGCCAGGGGCGAAGGCCTGATCGAGGCGGCGCGCGGCTCGCTCGGCCATTGGCTCGAAATCCGAAAGGGGCGCATTTTCAACTACCAGATCGTGGCGCCAACCACCTGGAACTTCTCTCCGCGCGATGGCTCCGGCCAGCCGGGCGCCTGCGAGCAAGCTCTGGTTGGCGCGGCCGTTAGGGAGGATGAGACCGCGCCGGTTGCCGTCCAACATATCGTGCGATCCTTCGACCCGTGCATGGTCTGCACGGTGCATTAGCGCTTTTCCGCGTCCGCAGCGCCGGCCGGAGTTGCCCGGCTTCGCCAACGGTTGGCCCATTCATTTGCCGGTATTCCGGCCGCCGCCATCAATGACCGGGAGGAGGTTCAGGCCGACAGCGGACTTGCGGTCTGCTGGCGATACCGTCTCTTATCGGGAGTTTAGCGCTCGTCATATCGCGCGCGTTTACGGTTTGCCGCCACGGAACATGGCTGGACTGGTAGCCATCCGTCAGCGATAGAGTTTCCATCTCCAATGCCAAATGCCGTTCCCTATTGCAATGACGGCCCCAGATACGATCGAGTACTTCATCCGACTCCCAACCACGCTAACGCTTCTAAGCAATCCGGCAGGCATACCGTTACTATACGCAGCAATTCAACACCGCTTTGCGGATGGTCATAAGATGGCAGCAGCCGAACGTAGACACAACCTGAGCGAGCAATTATCCACAACCTTGACGCTAATTTCTAGCGTATTGCACAAGTAAGCCGGGCGGGCGCGGCGCGACAAGGTCCGCGCAAGCCTCTCCTGCAAACCATAGACGAACAAAGACAGCGCGGGCCGGCGATGTCCGCGGCGCGGGGTCTTGCGCCCGGGCCAAGCCGCCAGCATCTTGCGTTTGGCGGACATGCCCTTGGCCCAGGCGTTCCGCACCTGGCGGCCCAAAACGGCACGGCCGCTGCCTGCCAGACCCGCCCGCGGGCGAATGGGTGGCTTGGGCTTGCCAGCCGGGCCGCCATTCGTTGGCGACGCCATGAAACTCTGCTTCTGGCGATACAAGCCACGTCTTCCCGGAAACCGCTTGCGGTTATCCTGGTTCGTAACATGCGCCTGCGGCCGGCAGTCCCGAATACCCGCAGAGCCATTCTGGGACGGCGGCTCGCTGCTCGATCAAGCCCTTACTGCGTGCCCTGTCCGCAGCGTGACTTTTGTTCCAGAATTCTTCTGCCCCCCGATGATAGCTTCCGATTGCAAGACCTTCCAAGCGAGGACACAGCGATGCAGCGCATGAAATTCTTCATCGACACCCACGACGCGGCCAATGGCACCTTCCCTGCCGGCATCACCAAGGAGCAATTTGCCGCGTTCTACGCGAAATACGAGGAAGCCTGCCGCCAGGAAGGCGCGATCTCGCTGCGCCTCCACGCCGGCTTCACGGACGGCCGCGCCTACTGCTTCACCATGGCGCCCGATGCGGATGCAGTACGCCGCGCCCATGAGCGCGTGGGGCTTGCCTTCGACAGCATCACCGAAGTCGTGACCTCGACGCCCGGCGACCTGTTCTTCGCGGGTGCGGCCTGAACCCTGCGGCGGGATAGCGCGCCATGACCCTGATGACCGGAATACAGTATGCGGGCTACACTAGGCGCATGCCTGAAGCGCCAGCTCCAAGCCTGTTTCCGTTCGTCGCCGCGATGGCTCCGGGAAGCCGGGCCACGCTTGAGCCCTCGTTGCGCCGCATCTCCTGCAAGGGCGGCACTCATCTCGTCGCGCGGGGCGATGAGGTCGCGGGCGCCTATCTCGTGGAGGAAGGCGCGCTGCGCGTCTACTACACGAGCGAGGACGGGCGCGAAGGCACGCTTTATTGGGTCGAGCCAGGGCAGACCTGCATCCTGGCGCTCAATAGCACCTTCTCGCGGCTGGCCTATCCCGCCTGGGTCGAGAGCGACGGCGCGACGCGCTTCACCATCGTGCCGGGCGACGTCTACCGCAAGCTGTTCGCGTGCGACGCGGCGGTGCAGCGGTTCACTTTCGAGGCGCTGTCCGGCCGGCTTTTCGAGCTGATGGCGCTGATCGAGGAGACGGCAAGCCAGGGACTGGAGGCGCGGGTCGCGGCATTCCTGCTCCGCCGGGCGAAGGGCGAGGAGCGGCTGATCCTTACCCAGGAGCAGCTTGCGCGGCATCTGACGACCTCGCGCGAGGTCGTCTCGCGGGTGCTGCGCGGGCTTTCGGCGCTGGGGCTCGTAAGCTCGGGCCACGGCGAGATCGTCATTTTGGACAGCGAAGGCCTGCGCCGAATCGCCGGATAAGGCTCCGGCCGCGGGCGTAACAAAAAAGCACAACATCATGTTCGACGTAACGCCGATCCTGCTCATTGGCGCCGGCGCGGTTGCGGCTGGCCTTATCGTACTTGCCTTCCTCATCCAGGGCGACCTTGCGCGCGGCACACGCTTGCGTCTGCGCCAGCGTTTGCTTCTGGGCGCGGGCCTGGGACTCGGCATCATCGCGTTTTCGGTGAAGCTTGCCATCATCAGCGGGCTGACGCTGGCTGGCTCGCACGGAGACAGGCCATTCGCCGTGCACACGGTTGCGGCGCCGCCCCGGATCGAGGAGCCGGCGGTGGTGATTGGGGCGGTAAAATGGGAGCCGCTGCCACTGACCGCGCCGGCCCCCGCGACCAACCCGTCCACGCCTGAGAAAATCGCACTCGGCGCGCGCCTCTTTGCCGATCCTATGCTCTCGCGCGATGGCACCGTCGCCTGCGTGTCTTGCCATGACACCAAGCGAGGCGGCGGCACGGATGGGCGCCAGTTCTCCCGCGGCGTTGGCGGACAATTGGGCGGACGCAATGCGCCAACCGTCTTCAACGCGGCGTTCCAGGCCCGGCAGTTCTGGGACGGGCGCGCCCATTCGCTCGAAGAGCAGGCGCTCGGCCCCATCGCCAATCCGGTCGAGATGGCCAGCACCGATCTGAACGTGGTGGTGGAGCGCCTCAAGGCGGACCGCTCCTACGCCGGCGCCTTCGCCGCCGCTTTCGGCGTGGGCGAGCCAGTCAGCGTGGAGCATTTGGCCCAAGCCATCGCCGCCTACGAGCGCACGCTCATCACCCCCGATGCGCCTTACGACCGCTTCGTGCGCGGCGACCAGAACGCGCTGACTCCCCAGCAGGTGCGCGGCATGGCCTTGTTCGAAAGCTCCGGCTGCACGGACTGCCACTCCGGCCCGAATTTCAGCTCCGCGAGCATGCTGGCGCCGGATCGCGGCGGCACGGGCTTCAGGCTTTTCCCGGCACAGCCCTCTGCATTCGACGCGAAGTACGGCCTGACCGCCGATTCCGGCGCGCGGGCAAAGGGCTCGGCCCCTGGATTGTGGCGCGTTCCCACGCTGCGGAACATTGCCCTCACCGCGCCCTACTTTCACAACGGCTCGGTGAGCGACCTTACCGAGGCCGTCCGGATCATGGCGGTTTCGCAGTCTGGGCGGGTCTTGAGCGAAAACCCCATCCTGCAGCCCGCCGTGTCCTGGCTGCCCGGCGAGCGCCGCATGATGCGCTACAGGCAAACGCCGATCAACGAGGCGGAAATTGCAGATATAACGGCCTTCCTGCGGGCACTAACGAGCGACAGGCTTGCGGCGGAGGCCAAGCGCTGAGCCACGCCCGCAGCCGCGGCGGTGCCCCAGTCTCCGCCTTCGCGGAGACGGCGCCGCGGACCCGCCTGCCGTGGCAGCAAATACCGCGCGCCGGAAGTCCTGACGCCCCCCGTCAACGCGAGGCCGCGTTGGCGGCCGTGGCGATCCAGGCGAAAAGCGCGTGCGCTGTTCTGGACCTGGATTGCTTCGCGGAGTTTACCCCGGCCCCCGAGCCGGGGCTCGCAAGGACGGCGTGAAACACGCATATGAGCCGGAACTTGACTCCAGCTTGTGCTAGCCATAAAAGGCGCACGGCCTGAACCGGGACCGTGCAAAACCGCCATGCGCTTTGCCCGTTGGCCGCGTGTTGTGCTATGGTGCCGCGCATGACGAGCAGAGAACCCACCGGAAATCTAACGCAGCTCGGCCAGCCAACCCGGCTGCCCGCTTCGCCTGACGAGGCGCGGCTTGAGACCGTGCCCAATCCGCATCCCGGATCGCATTACTTAGTGCGTTTCACCGCGCCCGAGTTCACCACGCTCTGCCCGATTACGGGCCAGCCCGATTTCGCGCATCTGGTGATCGACTATGTGCCGCGCGATGTGCTGGTTGAGTCGAAATCGCTCAAGCTCTATCTCTCGTCGTTCCGCAACCATGGCGGCTTCCACGAGGATTGCACCGTCGCCATCGGAAAGCGGCTCGACGAGGCGCTGAACCCGCATTGGCTTCGCATCGGCGGCTACTGGTATCCGCGCGGCGGCATGCCCATCGACGTGTTCTACGCCGTGGGCGACCTGCCGCACGGCCTGTGGCTGCCCGATCAGGGCGTGCCGCCTTACCGGGGGCGCGGCTAAGCGGTAACGCAGCCCCTGCGAAGGAGCGGCCGATATCCGTAGCGCTCCAGGGCGGTGGGTGCCTGGCTATGCACCACCGTCATCGCGAGGCGGCTTTGGCCGCTGCGGCGATCCAGAAACTGGCCGCGCCTGGGGCTCTGGATTGCTTCGCTTCGCTCGCAAAGACGTAGAACGGTGGGCCGCTTTGGAAATGCCGTCATTGCAAGCGAAGCGAAGCAATCCACGTCTAAGTATTCGATATTGCTATGGCTCGACACCGCAGCAAGATCCGCCTCGCGATGCAACAGGGGAGCCATCCACACATGACGGACACTGCGCCAGGGCGGTCAGGACTTTTGACCGTTGGTACTATCCCCGTCGCAAGCACTGCTCCGGCAGGGCGATCGTGCACACGACCCCATCCTCCGCATAGGTCAGCGAAACCTCCGCCTCCGGTAGCCCAAACTGGATGAGCCAGCTTCCAAAACCCTCTTTCGAAGGAGGCATTACCGCAGGCCCGCCGCTCTCGCGCCACGTAAGTTGAAGCACCCGGCCCGCCGCCCCTTGTGCGAAGTCCCACTCCAGCCGAAGGACGCCAGCGGGCAAGGAAAGTGCGCCATATTTCAGCGCATTGGTCGCAAGCTCGTGCAGCACGAGTGCCAGCGGGTTGGCGATATCGGGCGGGATCGACACGGCCGGCCCCTCCATGACAACCGTCTCGCCGCCAGCCTTTACGTAAGCTCGGAGCTGCCGCTCCGCGAGTTCCCGTAGATCGGCGCGTCGCCATTCGCCGCTTGCCAGAGCATTGTGCGCCTCGGCCAGCGCCCTGAGCCGGTTCGAAAAGGCCTCAAGCCCTTGCTTGCGGGAAACATTGCCGCGGAAGGACTGCCGGGCCATCGACTGCACGACCGCCAGCGTATTTTTCACCCTGTGCGACAACTCGCTCAAGAGCAGGCGCAGGCGTGCCTCGCTTGCCTTCAGCGCCTCCTCGCTCTTGATTCGGGAGGCGATATCCACGAAGGTGCAGACCACGCCTTCCATGCTGCCATCCATGGTCCGGTAGGGGTAGAGCCGCGTGAGATACCAGCTTCCGTTAGCGCCGATTTCACGCTCCACGATCTGCGCCTCGTTCAGAACGGCCTGCGCATCGCTGGCAAGCTCCGGGTAATCGAGATTGCGAGCGAGGTCTGCGACCGGCCGTCCCTCGCCGCCCGGCCCGATGCCGAGCAGTTCCGCGGCCCGGGGCGTATACCGCTCGATACGAAGCTCCCTGTCGAGGAAAAGCATGGCCGTGCCGGCCGCCTCGATCAGGTTCCGCAGTTCCTCACTCGCGCGCGAGACCCGGCCAAGCTCGGCCTTAAGCTCCGCGTTCACCGTCCGCAGCTCTTCGTTGACGGACTGCAGCCCATTCCCGCTAGCCTCAAGCTTAGCGGCGGCGGCGCGGTATTCCTCGTTGACGGCTTGCAATTGCCGGTTCGCCGCGCGAAGCTCCTCGTTGGCGGCCTTGTATTCCTCGCCCTTGAGCCGCAGTTCGCGGCGCGCCGTCTCAAGCTCACTTTTGAGACGCTCCATCGCGTCCGCGGGGGCTTGGCCAGATCCCGCAGGCAAAGCGGCCGCGCAGGGGCCGCCCGCCGCGCCCTGCCGCGCTGGCGCGAGGTCCACCTTCTCACCGGCGGGTTCGTTGCCGTTTGCCATTCCCATCCAATTCCGGGTAGCGCCCCAAGCCGGTATTTAGATCATAATTCGCCGCAACCCCAGCGCCGTTAATCGAGTTTCCTCAGGCAAATAAGCGACACCTCGCGGGATCGCCAGGGCGGCGTCCGCCTGCTGGGGCGAGGACAAAGCCCCGCCCTGCCCTGCTCCAGCCCATGCGCGCTTCGCCTCGCAACCGTCGTCCCCGCGAAAGCGCATACGCGCTTCTGAAACGGAAATTTGCCGGCGATTTGGCGTCATTCCCGCGAATGCGGGAATCCATGCCAGCCCAAAAAGCCCATGGCGGAAAGAGATTGCCATGGGTCCCCGCCTTCGCGTGGACGACGGCCAGCCCGTTACAGATGCGCCTATGCAGCTCCAGCCCGCAGGGGCAGCATCGTCAGCCCTTGGCCGGCTGCAAGCTAAAAGGCGTGCGTCGTAACCCGCTTGCTGCAGGGCGAGAACAGGCGCCACGAGCCAAGCAGGTTCTGCTCGTACCAATAGGGACAATTGCGCCAATAGCCGTACCAGTGGTGCAGATAGCGCCGGTGCCGGACCTGCTGTACCAGGCCCGCCCCATCGGAGAGCCCATCCAGATGCGAGAGCGGCGCGGCGGCGGCACCTCCTGCGGTACCAAGAGCGAGAGCGATAAGAAGGCATGCACCTTTGAATGTCATAATCGTTTCCCCGTGTTTGTCTTGCCGGCGAATGCCGAAAGCCGATTCGCGGCATTCTGCCACGCCGAACGTAATCAAACAAAAAACGCGAAGTCGAATTTACCCCGCATCCTTTGCCGCGCACGAAACGAATTTTTGATTAAAATGGTCCATAATGCCGCCGCGGCCCTCCGGGGCGGCATCCCGTCAGTTCCGCATGGAGCGCATTCACATGTCCAAAGGATTGAAGGCGGCCGGAATTTTCGCGGCGATGATCGCGCTGCCCATACTGGCCGATAATCTCCTCAACAGACGGCCCGATATCCGGCTGTTCCAAAGCTTCGACTGGGCTTGGGTTCTGCTGCTGGTCGTCATCTTCCTCGCGGTTGCCATCCCCGTCGCCGTAAAGGCCTTCTGGAAATTCGAGGAGGATATCCAGGGCATACAGGGCAACCTGAAGCTTGCGGAACGCGAACTGGTGAAGCTTCTGGGCGATAATTTCGACCAAGCCGGGCGGCATGGAAAGGTCAAGGAGCGGGCGGAATGGAACGCCATGGCTCAAGTGCCGTCCATGCGATCCAGGCGCCATACATGAACCCAGACGCCATCCGTGCCCGAGATGCCGCCCGATCCGTCGAGATCCGCCCGTTGAACCAACCAGCACATCACACAGATTTTCCAGGAGGGCTACCGCACCGTCGCCCACGAGGCGTTCGAGCTGAACAAGACGGACATGGCGAACAGAGGCACCGCGATGGGCAAGGCGAGCATGACAGCCGTCCTACTGCGGGAGCTCTATCAAGGCAGTCCGGGCCGCGCCCAGAAGAAGGTTGCTGGCGAGATCAAGGGCGGAGGTACACCTTTCGTTGCGCCGGGCATAAGGGAACTCATCGGTTTCGACATGTTCGACGCGATGAAAGGAAGGCGTTTCCCAAGAAGGCGCCGGTGTCAACTGGCTTATGCTGACCCTGGCCGTGAGGCAGGGACAGTTCCCCAAGGAGCTTATACTCGTCGACAAGGCCGAGCCCGCGCCGCTTCGCGGGGCTGGGAAGTCATCAAGAAGCTTACCGAGCCGGGTCCCAGGGCTTTGGGACATACCCAGAGCCGCCCGCCTGCCAATTTCCATGAAGCGGCTGTGGATCGAATGGCTGTTTACCTGGGAATGAGGCGGCGCACCTGCCCGCCTCCACTTTTCCAGCGCGCGGCGAGCACCCATATTGCCGGGCCAGGGAGCTTTTCATGTGCGGCCGCTTCACTCAGCTCTTCACCTGGCAAGAGCTTCACGACCTCTACAACCTCACCAATCTCGGAGGCCCTGAACTTGCGGCCTTCGTGGAACATCGCTCCCACGCAAGAGGCTGGAAGTCATCCTGCGGGAAGAGCAAGGCCTTGTGTACCGGCCGATGCGCTGGGGCCTTGTGCCGTCCTGGGCCAAGGATCTCAGCATCGGCAATCAGGCGATCAACGCGAGGGTCGAGACGGCGGCGGAGAAGCCGGTGTTCCGCGGCGCCTGGAAATCGCGGCGCTGCCTCGTGCCGGCGAGCGGCTTCTACGAGTGGCGCGAAGCGGCCGTCGCCGGGCAGGCGCGGCCCGCCAAGATGCCCTATTATATCGCGCCGCCGGGACGGCCTGCCCTTGACCTTTGCCGGGCTTTGGGAGCGCTGGAAGGACGGCATGCTCTCCTTCACCATCCTCACGCAGAACGCTTGCGCCGCGCTCAGCCAGCTCCACCACCGCATGCCGGTCATGCTGGCTTCGGATAGCTTCGAGGCCTGGCTCGGCGGGGCGGACCCTGCCTGCGACGCGAGGATCGCCGGGGGCTTGCGGATCGCGTCCGTCTCGCCCAGGATGAACGCGCCGCACTACAACGAGCCCGGATGCGTCGAGCCGCTCGCGCCGAAGACCCAGCCCTCTCCCCAAGGGGAGAGGGAGTAAGGCCGCCGCCATTGCGAAGGCGACCCTTCTCCCAGCCGTATCCGCTGCCCCGCTATTCCATATAGCGGAAGCCGATCCTCGTAACGGTGCGGTTGAAGCTGTCGATGGGCTCCTCGTAGATCCGCTCCAAATGATCGATCAGGCTGCGGCGGCCGAAGACGTCGGGCGAACTGCCGCGGAAATCCGCGTCCTTGACGCAGTCGATGAAGAACACCGCCAGATGCGTGATTTTGATGGGAATGCGCACCTCGTTGAACAGCGGCGGCACGCCAAGCCGGTCGCAGCCGCAGCGCTCGATGACCCGCGCCGTGACGGTCTCGCCCACGATATAGCCGCGCCGGTTGGGATGGACCCGGTTGCCGGGACGGAAAACCGCGGTGATCTGGCGCCGGAGCAGGAGTGGCTCATAGTCCTTGCGGAACGCCATCTCGTCGCGCGGTAATAGCAGGCACCAGGGGCCGTGCGCCGCATGGGCCTGCACATACTCCAGCCTAGATTGCATTGCGCATGATCTCCAGGATTTCGCGATCCGGTTTGTCGAGCCCGGTCAGGATTTTGAACGCGGGGACGGCCTGGAACAGGTTCATGTGCCGGCCGCTATGCGTTGGGTTGCCGCGTTGCGCCGCAAGCCGGAGCGTCAGGGGCTCGGCCTCCAGGAGGATGTCCGCCACGATGGCCGTGCGCGGTAGCTGCGCCAGGTTCGCGAACGAGATGGCCAGGTCGTTCTCCGCGTCGCCGGTCATGGGCGCGAAGGCGCTGAACTTCTCGTTGGGCTGCGCGCCTTTGTTGGAGGTGTTGACGACGATGCCGGCACCGGCCAGCTCGCCGCCAATCACCTCCTCGCCTGCCGCCCGCGCTGCGCAGAACGGGGCTATGAGCTGCGCAATGTGCGCGGCCTTGGCGATTGTGCGGTTGAGGATCACGATTTCCGCCGGACCGCGCTTGGCCAGCTCGTAGGCGATGGGCAGCGCCGTGCCGCCGGCGCCCAGGATGACGATCTTCTTGCCCGCGATGCAGTCCGGGTACTGGTCGAGCAGGCCAGCCACGAAGCCCGCGCCATCGGTATTGTAGCCGGCGAAGCCGCCGCTTTGCCGGGCGATGACGTTGACGCTGCCGATGGTTTGCGCCGAAGTGTCGAGGCGGTCGAGGAACGGGCCGATCTTGTCCTTGAAGCCGGACCCCGCGCCTCCTCCGGAATAGACGGGCTCGCCTCGCAGGGCGCGAAGGATTTCGCCGGCACGCGCCGGATCGCCGATCATGAAGCAGCTCCGGTAAGGCAGGCCGTAGGTCTCGAACACGGCGTTGTGCATCGCCGCCGATCCGCCGGGATAGTCGTGGTCGATCAAGAATACATATAGCCGCAGCAAGCCAAGGTTATCGAGATCGATTGCGTTATTCTTTGGCTGTGAAGCGACTGTTAGCAAGCCGCACTCAATAAATTCCCGTAAGGAGCCAGGCGCGGCCCCCTTTACGTCGGTCATGAAAGACATATCTCCCCGTCCAGGCGTTAGGTGTTGATGGAAACACTTGGCTCACCCCCGGCTCGTCGACGTAATAACGGCCCCACCCCGCGCTTAATCCATCGCTCCTTAGAATTCATCTCGACACGCCCTGCTGGAGGTGGTTGCTGCGTGGCAGATCTACTTAACCGTGCAAGCGCTGACGGGCCATGGCCATTGCCGGTATCTGGCTTGCGCTCGAAGGCAACAAGGGCCTTAGAGCCATCCTGGAACGTCTATTGAAATGGATACGCGGCCAGCCCCCCCGGGTAGAATGGGGCTGGTCTCGCCTCCAGAACCATTCACGCCGCAACTTCAATGCGTTACGCACCTCCCGGCAGCTTAACCCAACGTCAAGGTGCATTTGGCTATCATCGTGGCCAAAATGAGCGTCCCGTGCCAGCTCCGCCCCACTTACCCAATGCCGCGCCTTCGTCTTTCGTCTACGCCACTTTTTTGCCGCAAAATCGCCTCGATCTGACGATGCAGAACAATGAGCAAACTTCGCTGACGGATGCACCAGCCGCATTGGGGGCGGCCGGCTTTCGCGCTGGAACGGGGTTGCCGTATTCCGCCGCCTCCTTTACTACCTCCAACATGCTCCAGTTGGGGGACGTAAGGGGCTTAACCGAACGGATGCCGTATGATTCGTGTCATTGCAGTTTTCATTTCTTTCGTGCTTTTGGCGCCGGCCGCCTTCGCCAAGGACCAGCGCGCCACGGGCGATGCGCAGTCGCGCAATTTCCGGGACTGCGCAAACTGTCCGGAGATGGTGACGCTGCCGGCCGGTGAGTTCCTGATGGGGTCCCCCGAGAGCGAGCGGGGCCGCGGCAAGGACGAAGGCCCGCAGCACAAGGTCACGTTCGCCAAGCCCTTCGCCGCAGGTAAGTACGAAGTGACGTTCGCCGAGTGGGACGCCTGCGCGGCCGAGGGCGGCTGTACGCAAAAGCCCAGCGACGAGACCTGGGGGCGCGGCCGGCATCCGGTCATCAACGTCAACTGGCAGGACGCCACGGAATTCGTGGCCTGGCTGTCGAAGAAGACCGGCAAGACCTACCGGCTTCTGTCCGAGGCGGAGTGGGAATATGCCGCCCGCGGCGTGACCAAGGCCACGGATCCCAGCACCCCTTTCTCCACGGGCCAGACGATCAACTACCGCCAGGCCAATTACGACGCCAATTTCACCTATAATGGCAGCCCTCCCGGCCTCTACCGGCAGCGGACGGCGGACGTAGGCTCCATCGCGCACAACGCATTCGGCCTCTACGAGATGCACGGCAACGTCTGGGAATGGGTCCAGGATTGCTACAAGCCCTCCTACGAAGGCGCGCCTGACGACGGTTCGGCGGTCATCAAAAAAGAGTGCAACATGCACATCCTTCGCGGCGGCGCATGGAACTATTACCCCAAGCTTCTACGTTCTGCATACCGTTATGCAACGGCGCCCGAGGTCCGGATGAATAACGCTGGGTTCCGCGTAGCCCGCGATCTCCCGTAAGCGGAAGTAAGGCACAAGCAATTGGCGGCTGGTTTAGTATCGAGGCTCAAGACATGAAATCCAGGTTCTTCCTGCATTGTGCAATCGCCGCGCTCTCGCTCGGCCTAACCGCCCTGGCCGGCATTACGGCAAATCCGGCTCAGGCCCGCTCGCTGTTCGGCGATGACGGCGACGACGACGCCTGGTTCGGCAGCAGCAACGGCCCGCGGCGCCAACAACACCACTACGAAGGCACCCAGGATACCCATGTGTCCGGCAGGACGCCGCTTGTAGCGGTGGTGGCTCTGCGCGAGCAGCGCATCACGGTTTACGACGCCCAGGGCAAGATGATGGAGGCGCCTGTTTCAAGCGGCACCACCGGGCTCGAAACCCCCTCGGGCATCTTCAGCGTGGTGCAGAAGGATGAGGACCATCATTCCAGCCTGTTCGACGATGCCTCCATGCCCTTCATGGAGCGCATCACCTGGACCGGCATCTCGCTGCATGTCGGCGTGCTGCCGGGCTATCCGGCCTCGCACGGATGCGTGCGCATGCCCGAGCAATTCGCTTGGCAGCTCTATCAAATCTCCAAGATCGGCATGCGCGTGATTCTGGTGCGCGACGACATCGCGCCGGCCGAGGTTGCTCAGCCCGCCATGTTCACAGCGGCGTCCGGCCAGCCCGCCGGAGACCCCGCGAGTCGCCTCAAGAACCTTGTGAGCCAGAAGTCCGTGGAGGCCGACGCAGCCGCGCGGCGGTACAAAGACGCGAAGCTTGGCGCGACGAAAAAGGCCGCCGAGGCCGCAACCGCGGAGAAAGCGCTGCGGGCCGCCGAGGCAGGCCTTGCCAGCGCCCAGACAGAGCTGAGCAACGCCGGGCATGCCGTTGAAACCGCCGGATCGCCGGAGCGGACGGAGCAGGCCCAGGCCGCCAAGACACAAGCCGCCGCCCGTATGGATGCCGCGCAAGCCAAGCTCGATGCCGCCAAGTCCGAGTTGGACGCGAAAAATGCGTCTTCGGCACAGGCCGGGCAAGAGTTGCAAACAGCTTCCGCCGAGACGGCCAAGGCACGCGACGCGGCCGACCAGGCGCAGCTCGATCTATCGCCGGTGTCGGTCTTTATCAGCCGCAAGACCCAACGCCTCTATATCCGCAAGAACTACATGCCGGTTTTCGAAGCCCCGGTCACGATCCGTGACCCGGACAAGCCCCTCGGCTCGTTCGTCTTCACGGCGCTCGACTACAACGGAGCGTCCGGCACGACGCGCTGGAACATGGTGTCCATGTACAAGGATGCGCTCAACGTGGAGCCCATCGAGGCAGCGGCCAAGGGAGCCAAGGCGAAGGTCTCGCAGGCCGCGGCAACGCCTGCGGACACTGCCGGTGCGCAAGCGGCCCTTGCCCGGATTACCGTGCCCCCCGAAGCGAATGAGCGCATGTCGGCCGTGCTCCTGCCGGGCGCGTCGCTGATTATCTCGGACGAAGGGATGCACAGCGAAACGGGCAAGGATACCGATTTCATCGTGGTCATGAGCGGCGAACCGATGGGCGGGCTCACGTCGCGGCACACGCCCCAGCACAGGGATGAGTGGGGCGACGGCTTCTTCGGCAGCTTCTCCTCGCGCAACAGCCGGCGCGGTGGCGGCGGTGGCGGCGGCAACGGATGGTTCTTTTCGGAATAGGCCGCTAGACTGTAGCACGCCGGCGCGGGTAGCCCTTATGCCATCCGCTGCGAAACTCGCGATGACGGAAGCGGTCAGAACTTTTGACGGCTAGTACAGCCCGAGGCAAGTTCGCACCCCATTCGCCGAGGGCTTCGACACGCGAACTTGTCTCGGATAAAGCTGTACTAGATTCTAATAAGTTGCTAGTACGCCTGATCCGCAGGAAGTCCTTTCCGTGCCTGCCGCATGTGCGTCAGGACTTCCTGCGGGGCGTACTAGTGTAAGGCCCGGCCGTTGCCACTGCCGTGCTCTATTGCGCGGCGACGAGCTTGGGGCCAAGCGCCGGATCGAACTTCGCATCGCCCGGAGCGAGCGCACCCTCCTCCACCATTTCCGCAAGCTTGCGCCGGGCTTCCTCCGCCTCGCGCTGCCGCGCCCAAAGCCCAGCATAAAGCCCTTCCGCCGCCAGCAGCGACTGGTGTGTGCCGCGCTCCACGATCTGCCCCTTCTCCAGCACCAGGATCGAATCCGCATGGATCACGGTCGAAAGCCGGTGCGCGATGACGAGCGTGGTGCGGTCCTTGGCGATGCGGTCGAGCGCTTCCTGGATTTCCTTCTCGGTGAAGCTGTCGAGCGCCGAGGTTGCCTCGTCGAGCATGAGGATGGGCGGCCCCTTTAGAATTGTCCGGGCAATCGCCACGCGCTGCTTCTCGCCGCCCGAAAGCTTGAGGCCTCGCTCACCCACCGGCGAGTTGTAGCCTAGCGGCAATTGCTGGATGAAGCCGTCGATCTGCGCCAGCCGCGCGGCCTCGCGCACATCCTCCTCGCTCGCGCAGACGCGGCCGTAGCGGATATTGTACTCGATGGTGTCGTTGAACAGCACGGTATCCTGCGGCACGATGCCAATCGCCGCCCGAAGCGAACTCCCGCGTCACCTCGCGGATATCCTGGCCGTCGATCAGGATACGGCCGGATTTCACATCGTAGAAGCGGTAAGCAGCCGCGAAATCGTCGACTTGCCCGCCCCCGACGGCCCCACCAGCGCCACCATATGGCCGGCCGGAACCTCGAAATCGACGCCGCGCAGGATCGGCCGGTCCTTGTCGTAGGAAAAGCTGACGTTCTCGAACCGGATCGCGCCCTTTGAAATGGCGAGCGGCGCGGCACCGGGCTTGTCCTTCACCTCCGGCGCCTCTCCGAGCAGGGTGAACATCGCCTCGATATCGACCAGCGCCTGCTTCAGCTCGCGGTAGATCATGCCCATGAAGTTGAGCGGCTGGTAGAGCTGAATAAAACCGCATTCACGAGCACAAAGTCGCCAATCGTCATGATGCCGCTGGCGATGCCGCGGGCCGCGACCAGCATTGAAAGCACCATCCCGGCGGTAAAGATCAGCGCCTGGCCGTCAGTTCAGGACCGCGAGCGAGCTGTAGGTCTTGACGGTCGCGCGCTCGAATTTGGCCATCGAGGCGTCGTAGCGATCCGCCTCCCAGCGCTCATTGCCGAAATACTTCACGGTTTCGTAGTTCAGCAGGCTGTCCACCGCCTTCGTGCTCGCGTCCGTATCGGCTTCGATGTATTCGCGCCGGATGGCGATCCGCTTTTCGCTGAAAAAGAAGCTCCACCAGGAGTAAAGCGCGATCATCACCAGCACGATGGCGACGAGCTGCCAACCGAAATAGAGGCCGAACAGCAGGCAGACGAACAAGATCTCGATAATTGTCGGGATCAGGTTCAACACCCCCATGCGGATGATGAGGTCGATGGAGAGCTTTCCGCGCTCCAGCACGCGCTGCAGCCCGCCCGTTTTCCGCTCCAAATGAAAGCGCAGCGACAGATCGTGGACATGGCGGAACGTATCGGTGGAGAGCACCCGCGTCGCATGCTGGCCGACGCGCGTGAACAGCACGTCGCGAAGCTGCACGAAGCCGATCATGGATAGCCGCGCCAGCCCGTAGGCCAGGATCAAGGCGACGGCAGCCGCGAGCCCCCCGGCGCCGCCGCGCCGCCCGGCTGATGCGGGAGGGCGGTCAGCGTATCCACCGCCGCCTTGTAGGCGAGCGGCATGGCGATGGTGACGGCCTTGGCCGCTACGAGGCGATGCCCGCGAGCACCAGCCTGAGCCTGAGGTCGGGCCTGCCCTTGGGCCAGACGAAGGGCAGAAGGTGCTTCAGGATCGCATGATGGGCTTCCGCCTCGTCGGGAGGGCGCAGGGCGGGAAATGGCGTGATGGCGCAACAGTGCCTCTCCTGATTGTGGGCTTGGCGGCCGAGGCCGGCGCTTGTGGCGCTTGCGAAAGCAAGGTGCTAGTACAGCCCGAGGCAAGTTCCTGCGCACATTACCGTCATCGCGAGTTTCACACCGCCTGATCGGCGTCCGCTTCTGGCTGAAACTGCTCAGCGCCGCCGCACTAAGCGCGTACGCTGTTGCCTGGGCCACCTTGGCGGCCGTGGCGATCCCGGCGCAAACTCGATCCGCTCGCAATGACGGCGTGAAAAACGCATACAAGTCAGAACTTCCCGCAGCTTGTACTAGTGTGGCTCATGTCTCGCAATTGCCTTTGCGAGTCCGGCCACGAAAGTGGTAGGCAATTGCGAAACGCCACACTAGAAGGCGGTTCGCACCGTCTCCATATAAGCGCTCCTTGAACAATAGCGAGAGCCGAAATCTGCCCCAGCGGCGTGCATAGATGCCGCTCATACCCTCTTGACCTCAGCCGCGGACAATGTGAAGACGGCCTATGAAATCAAACAAGAAAAGACGCCTTTGTGTGTATTGCGGCTCTGGCGCGGGGTAGATCCCCGCTGACGAGGCTGCAGCGGCAAAGCTCGGCTGCGACATGGCCGAAGACTCAAATCGACCTCGTTTATGGCGGCGGCGGCAATGGCTTGATGGGCACCGTGGCAGCGGCGGTTCAGGATCGTGGCGGCCACGTCACCGGAATCAACTCCGGCCTCGCTCCTGGAGCTTGAAAATGCGTTTGGCAGCGTCAGCGAACGTTACGTGACCAACGGCTTCCACGAGCGCAAAATGCTGATGTTCAATCTGTCGGACGGGTTCGTTGCCCTGCCCGGCGGCGTCGGCACGCTCGAAGAACTGGTCGAGCAGTGACTACCTGGGCGCAGCTCGGGCATCACGAGAAGCCCATTTTCATCGTCAACACCGGCGGCTACTGGAACCTGCTCCTGCAGCTCTTCGCCCAGATGCGCCAGCAGCAGTTCATCCGCGATGGCCTGGAGGTGGCCCATATTGTGGTGGAGGATGTGGCGCAGGTCGTGCCCTGAGTTCCTGGAAGCGCCCGGACCAGGCCGCCGTACCGCTGCGCCCGGGCTCATCCGCGAGTAGCTGCGGTTTTTGGATGAGGGCGTCTCAAGACCTCCTCACCCTGTCCCTCTCCCCGTTGGGGCGAGGGGACGCCTTCTTCACGGCAGCGGCCTGACTTCCTCTCCCCATCCGCATCCGCTCGCGGATCGGAAGCGAAAAGTGGCAAGCTAGCCAAGGCGAGCTTGCTGGGAGAGGGTTGGGGTGGGGGGTCTTAGCTCGCAATTCCTGCACCCCCGAAAACCGCTAGCCGGCCAGCAGCCTCTCCCTGCCATGCGGCGCCTCGAAATCGAGTTCTGGGCCAAGGGGCACGATGCCGGTGGGGTTGATGGTCTTGGTCCTCGATAATAGTGGTGCTTGATGTGCTGGAAATTGACGGGTCTGCGCACCCCAGGCCACTGATACAGCTCCCGGGTGTAGCCCCATAGATTGGGATGAATCCGCGATCCGGCGGATGTTGCACTTGAAGTGGCCGTGATAGGGACGGGGTCGAAGCGGACCAGCGTGGTGAACAGGCGCCAATCCGCTTCGGTTATGCGCCC
>CAVXDM010000039.1:5000-74265 GCA_963760455.1 uncultured Alphaproteobacteria bacterium | reverse complement strand
TTAGCTCGCAGCCCACGGTTTAATAAAACGATTTGGCAAAAAATACAGGCAGCACCCGGATATGCGGCAAGTGCCGCTGCCAATACAACTAAGAAAGTGTATGGTGTACTTACAAAAGAACAGGAACGATCTTCTATTGAACGGTTTCTGGTAACTGCGATCAATGCAGGAAATCAATCGGACTGGAATAGATAATATATAGGATTACCAATATGCCAGAAAAGTCTTGGCCTGCATGGCCTTCCAAGCAAATTGATGTTGTAGAGTGTGAGCAAGCACCTTCAACTAATGTTGCCATAATAGCACAGAAAAACAAGAATTTATGTTCTCCTTGGCAACCTGGAAAATCAGGAAATCCAACAGGCCGCCCGAAGGGAAGCAGGCATAAAATTACAGAACTTGCAAGAACCGTGGTTGCTGATGATTTCGCAGAACATGGCAAAAATACACTCGCCCTTGTGCGCTCAATCGATCCTGTTGCATATCTCAGACTTGTATTTAAGTTTGTTCCCGCGTGAGCTGATACTGCAACGTGAACAAGGGTTCGGCATCGATCTTGGTACATTAACTGAAGACGAATTTGCGAAGGTTCTTGAAGAAGCCATTAAGCGCGGCAAGTACGAAAAGATGTTGCAGACAGCGGTAACTATGGCTCAAGGGAGGCGCTGAAGCGAAATCACGCGTGCGCCCGGAAAGCCAGCGCTAGCCGAAGCGGAAAACCGGGAAAGCTCATTCGGGTGATTGAGCCTCCCGGTTCACTCCCCGGAAATTTCCTTGCTAATGCAGCGCCAGATTGCCCTGCAACCTTAGGTGGGCTGTAGGATCGACACGGGAGGCCGCACAGCCACGAAAGGCATGGGGCAGCTCCGAAGTACCGGGCGATT
Source organism: uncultured Alphaproteobacteria bacterium (assembly GCA_963760455.1). Lineage (GTDB taxonomy): Bacteria > Pseudomonadota > Alphaproteobacteria > Rhizobiales > Rhodomicrobiaceae > Rhodomicrobium. Next base: position 73,381 of record CAVXDM010000039.1, on the reverse strand, counting down.
TCTCGCGGCTCTGAGAGCTGTCTGCGGCTACTCAGGGACGTTTTGCTTAAGTAATCAAATGGCAGTTATGCAAGCTCGCAAATCACCATCATTGAGGGGAAACAATAAAGTCAAATATTCTACCATCAGCCATGGTACAAATTCCGCCACCGTGCAAATTCTGTCCTGTGAATTCGCAATGCATACCTTTGCCGTCGGAACATGATAGCAATGCTTTAACAGTCGTATCGCCAGAAATTGTTGCTGCGCCAAAGTTGCCTGATGTTACCCCTTTATTATTATACCCAAACGAGCTACCAATGACAGTTTTTTGATCGGATGCTACACGGGAGGCAGGCCCAATGCAATTTATACCATTCATCGTTACACTCATCCTGCCACCGCCAGAACCGTCACCATACAATGCGCCTCTAAAACTCTCGCCAGAGTTGCGAGACATCATTGCAACATCCATTGTTGCTGCGCACGAGCTTAGAAGGATGGCGGTAGCGCAAATAGCAGAGTCTATTCATTTTGTGTCTCGTGGGCTGTACCTCTGTGGGCAGCTAAAGATTATAAAAACGGAAAGCCTTAAACAGTACAATTCTATACAAAACAAAGCTTTAACAGTTCATTTAGTAAGTTCGATTATAGCAGCGCGTTTAGTACGTGTCTAAATGAAGTGCCCGGCACGATGCGCCAACACCGGCCGGGCATGTGAAACCTTATCGTAGAAGGCTACACTCAATGCACATTAACGGTGCAGGATATTGCACGCAAATGGCTAGCAGCAGCATATTGATTATGCTCGCTATTCCAGCCGCAACCAGGAGGGCACGCTAATGCATGTTCTCCGAATCACTATCGGTGCCGCGCTTGCGTTGGCGCTATCGGGCCTCAGCATCGCTTGCTGCTTTCTGTTCGGAACTCACCTAGCGCCGGGTGCAGAAGGAACGATCTATGGCGCGTTAGGTGGCGTTGCTGATGCTTTGAAGGCCCTTCTGCCACTGGGGATAGCTGCCGCCTTGTCTACAGGACAAAATGGCCGGGCTGTAATCGGAATTGTCCTATTCACTGTTTTTTCAGTCTACTCGTTCGCCAGCGAGCTTGGACTTTACGCGCTGAGCCGGGACGCTCAATCATCCACTGCGAGCGCAGGGCGAAAGGGTTACGATGAAGCGGTGGCTGAGCGCGACCGGGTGCAGGAACGCCTCAAGGCACTAGGACAAACCCGGCCTGCCAAAACCGTAAAGGCTGAATTAGCAGGACAATTCCAATCCGCCTTCTGGCAATCCTCCAATCAGTGCCAGGACGCAACCGTGATCGCTTCGCGGACGTTCTGCGCTGGCGTGGCGAAGCTCCAAGGCGAACTGGCGGCAGCGGAGGAAGCCGAGACACTACGGGCCAAAGAAGATACGCTCACAACCAAAATCAACGGCTTCAACCTTGGCGAAGTCCTGAAATCTGCGGACCCACAAAGCGAGGCGCTGGCAAGGCTAACCGGCTGGCAAGCTTCATCGATCAAGGACGGCCTCGCGATCTTGGTTGCGCTGCTCATTGAGTTGGGGAGCGGCTTCGGGCTGTACGCGGCTTCGGCTTCAGGAACGAGTGCAGGAGGCACCACGCAGGCAAAGCAGGATTGCCCTGCCGATGTGCCGGGCCGGGATCAAGCGCCTGCCTTGCCTCAACGTCGCGTTGTGGCGGCGTGCTCCAATCGTCCTGCCAGGGTAACGGAACTGCTACCTGCTTCGGAGAGCGCGGCGGACCCGGTGCGTGCGTTTGCCGGGGCCATGCTCACGAAGCGCATCGGCCGCGAGATTGCCGCTGCGGACCTCTACGCAGCCTTCGCCCGTTGGTGCGAAACTTCCGGCCATGAGGCATTGAGCCCTGCCGGTTTCGGGCGAAAGCTCACCGCGCTCAAATACCAGCGGACCAAGCGCGGCGGTTCGATCTATTACGCCAACATCGCGGTTGTGTAAGGCGGTGGCGGCTGGGTAGCGAGGTGCCCACAGGCACCCACCCTCGTGCGCGCGTATGCGTCAGCGCACGGGATCGCATATGCGTGTGCGCTCGCCAGACGATGTAACACTATAACATTGCATTTGCAGCATATGCGAAGTGTGGGGAGCGTTGAAAGGTGATCGGATTCCGGTCCCGCTGTGTGCGTGTGGGCATAACATCGGCACCTGTCACCTTCCCCAGCGCGGTTTATTGGCAAGCGCATCGCAATCCAAAGAGGTAACTTTCCGCCTCACTTATTATGGTTCGAAATCCCTTCAGTATAAAGCGCATCTCAGCGCTTCCGCTATCGTATAGGTTATCGATGCTTTCCCCCACAATAACGTTATCATAGATGTCATAAAATGAATCATTAGCATCATAGGTGCAGGCGCCCACTTTAAGCGTAGCAACCCAATTTTCAAATGAGCTTGCAACACCGCTTAAATAATTCTTGATGCACGCATTCTTGCCTCTGCTCACAGTACGGTGCAGCAGTTTCTTCACTGTGTTTAGTTCGGCAGAGTGCTCTCTCAAGGCCGATATATCACCTTCATCTAATTCAAAAGACGTGGAATAGTGTTGGGGTTTCATCGTAGTCTCCATATTTCCAGAGGTATTTGGTGATACGAAGTAAGCGACCGTTTTGGTTGCAAATCGGTTAATCCCGTGGTTTATGCTGTAGAAATAGTAGAGAGGACGTTATCTATACATGGCAACAATAATTTTTGTTGCACGAGCATTACACGTAGAGCTGTTGATCTGTGCCGCTCATCAGTTCATTATGGTGCTACAGGACCTACGCAATTAGGTAAACAGATAAGTGTATTTAGCTGGACGGCCCTGCTCCCCGCAAAAATAACTGTGGACGGGCGATTTTGGTGGTACTTTTGGTGGCATTTCGAAAGCGGCGTGCAAGAAATGCAAAACAAGTCAATAACTTAAGTAACCGTTGTGGCTGCTGGCACCCCAGCCAAGTCCCCTTCCAATAAGCGCCAGACACTTCCGGGCAATCGCGAAATTCCCCGATTTTACAGCGTATTTTACTTCCAGGTAGTTCCGCGGAGCGATTGCCCTGCCCTTCGGCAACTGGCGCACCTCGTGTGTATGCGGCGGCCAGGAGTTCGGGCGGAAGCGGCGAAGCAGGGCAGGGCGGCATGGGATGCAGACTAAGGCTCAAGCCGCTGGAAGGTGCATGAAGGGTTCAGATGACGCCTTCATGCGATGCTGGCGGGGGCTTTACTTGAACATCAAGCCGCGTGCACTTTCTTCGGCCTGCCGCCAAGCCTGCCATTTTTCCGTGCAGCCGCGGCTTTCTTTGCACTCGCTGCTTTGCCGCCCTCAGCGCCAAGCTGGGCTGCCATCCAAGCTCGCGAGCCGAAGACGCCTTCAAGCAGCGCGGGCAAATAAAGATCCGCGTCAAGCTTCGGGAAGTGAAGCCCGAAACCGGCGGGGCTGATTTCGATCGTGGCGAGTTCGTCAGGCTTTGCGTGTTCCAGACCTTGAGCAAGGCTTGGCAGGAACATGACCTCGAAGCCAGTGCTCAAGGTCACGATCACGCGGCACCGTTCAGCGTCATATTCAGCCGCCACGGCATGGGGCACCTTCGCGCGAAGCTTCGCCATGCGCGCGTTTGCTTTGGCAAACTCTTCCCTAGAAATCTCCATGGATACGCCTCCACTCTGCGCACAAATGGCCCAACGCCTTGTTGAGTTCCTGCTTCACCCGGTTCAGCTCGGCACGCTTGAACCCATAGTTCTCCCGAAGGCTTGGCGGCCCATCGGGGCAGTTCAGAAGAAACACCGCTTCGCCGCAGCCGCCCACAACGTGCACGTGGCTCGGCCGGTGATCGTTGCTCAAAATGCGAACGCTGAACCCCGAACCTGTCAAGACAGTTGGCATGCAAGTTCGCTCACGCTTTTGCCTTGCGCTTTCCAACGCAAAAACCGAAGCGCTTGGGTAAAATAAGCGAAGTGGTGCGCTTTTGCAAACCGGTCTCACGAGCTGCCGCAGATTCCTGCAACCTTCCCCCTTTTCGCCAGCCCGGATGGATTCGACGCCCGCGAGGTTTTCTCCCATCGCAAGTTTCAGCCATAGCAGTAACCTCCCGAATCATCTCCCGGCTGGCGGCCATGCCCGGCACTGAGATCACCATCAGCCCGGCGATCACCATCACGGCCGCGATCACGAGCGAAATGACGATGCCGAAGGTGAAGTTATTCCAGATGTCGACGCTTCCGCATCCTACGGCAAGCGCGAGTGCGGTGACGCCGCGCACAAGTTGCGCGCCATATAGCTCAGCGTTCCGGCTGCTGGCACCCCAGCCAAGTCCCCTTTTTTTGGCTAGGGAGCTGCTTGCTACGAATGTGAGCCGCCAGGGCTCGGCCGTTATCGCGGCGCGTGTCGCGTTTCGATCGGCCTGGAAGGGCGGAGGTGGTCCCCACTCAAGACCGCGCAAACGCCAGCAACGGCCCAATGTCATGATTATCCGCTGCCTTTAGCGCGGCGACGTAATGCGCACGCAGATCGCCAGCATTGGCGAGGTTGCCGCTGCTACCCCAACTGAAGGGCTTTCCGCCAAGCCGTTCAATCAATAGATCGGCTATCAATCGCGCATGCCGCCCATTGCCGTTCGAAAACGGATGAATCTGCGTCAGCCGATGATGCAGGCGAATAGCGATCTCATCCGCGGGAAATGTGCCGTGCTCCACCCAGTAGCGGACATCGCCAAGCATGGCGGCCATTTCTATAGAAACCCGGTAAGCATCGATGCCGATGTTGCGCTCCGTTTTCCTGTAGGCGCCGGCCCAACTCCAGACATCGCCGAACATCCTCCTGTGTAGCGTTTTGGCCTGCTTCTCATCCAGCAGGTCAACCGCGGCACTCCCCCGCCGGCGCTGGCCCCAGGCCGCTCCCTTAACGATGTTCTCCCGCTCGGCCTCGTTGAGGTCGTGGCGGCTGGCGATCCAGGTCTGCCGTAAACCCTGGCGCTCGCCCGGCTCAAGGGGAGTTGCTCCCTCCGGCCCCTCGAACAGGTCCATCATGGCTCGTTCCAGAGATCGCGATCCTTCAACACGTCGCGGATGTAAGCCTCGATCCGTTCCTCCAGATCGGCGTCCCCGGTTTCCTGCGCTTCCAGCTTCATCGTGTGGGCAACGCGCTCCAAATCACGGCGGGCAATTGCGTGGGCACGCTCGCGCACCTGGTCCTCAAGCGAGGTCTTCGGAACGAGGGCGTAGACCAGCGTGCAGCCGAGTTCCTCCGCGGCGCGGCGAAGTGTATTGAGCTGGATTGTGCCGATTGCCTCAGATTTTTCCAGCGCCGCCACATTCTGCGGGCTCACGCCGAGCCGTCTCGCAAACTGCGGGCCGGTCATGCCGAGGGCATCGCGGATTGCCCTGGTCCAACCCCTTGGCGGGGTGTTGAATCGGTCCTCTGCCTTGAGCGCCATAAGGCGCTCGTCCAACCGCCGCCGGGCACGCTGCCGGATAGGCTTCTTCATAGCTTGGCCTGTTTTCTCGCGAAAAATATCAACCTATGAGTTGACAATGGATTGAAAAAGTCAACCCGCAACTTGATGCCAAATCCCACCATACAAACTGGAAGCTGATTTCTTGTATAGGGGGCGCCAGCGCGCACTGCTCAAGCCGGGACACTCCTGCCGCGCGGTTTTGGCACGGCCCCGGAGTTGACGAACATCAAGGCTTGCCCAAGTCTCGCAACCTAGCCTATGCGAACGTTGTTAAGGCCACTGCAATCGACGCCCCGCAGCCATAAACGCCCCGGTCCCGCCAGTATCCATGCCCCAGGTTTTTTCCGCACCGAAGCTCTTCAACAGGCCGAGAGGCGGCCAGGCGGCGCTAACCATCGGCGCGCTCGGCGTGGTCCTTGGCAACATCGGCACCTCGCCGCTCTACGCCATCGACCAGATCTTCTACGGCCCCGCCCATGTGGCCCCGTCCCCGGATAACGTGGTTGGCTGCATCTCGCTGGCGATCTGGGCGCTGACGCTCATCGTCAGCTTCAAATATGCGATCTTCGTCCTGCGCGCGAATAGCGACGGGGAGGGCGGCGTCTTTGCGCTCTATAGCCTCCTGCACAAATACAAAGAGGAGGGCCTTCACTTCGTGCTCCTACTGGCCGGGCTCATGCTCGGTGCCGGTTTTTTGTTCGGCGACGGCATCCTCTCACCGGCGATCAGCGTGCTATCAGCGGTCGAGGGCCTGAAGGCCGCGACCCCGATGTTCGCCGATGCCGTGATCCCCGTTACGGTGGCGATCCTCACGCTGCTGTTCGCCGTTCAATACAAGGGGACCGCCGGCGTCGGCCGCGTCTTCGGCCCCGTCATGCTCGTCTGGTTCGCCGTCATCGCCGTTCTCGGCGTCCGCCAGATCGCGGTGCATCCGGAAATCCTGCGCGCTTTCAATCCAGTCCATGGCCTCGCCTTCCTGCAGCAAAGCGAGGCCCACAGGGCCTTGGCGACGCTTGGGGCGCTCATGCTGGTGGTGACGGGTGGGGAGGCCATGTACGCCGACCTCGGCCATTTCGGCGCGCGCCCGATCCGGCTGGGCTGGTTCGCGGCTGCGTTTCCGGCGCTCGTCCTCAATTATCTCGGCCAAGGCGCCCTGATGCTGGAGCACCCGCCCGCGGCAGGCGGAGAACTGTTTTACAGCATGGTGCCGCACGGGCTGCTCTACCCCATCGCCATTCTGGCAACGCTTTCCACCGTGATCGCCGCGCAGGGGCTCATTTCCGGCGCGTTCTCGCTCGCCGCCCAGGCAATCGCGCTTGGCCTCTTGCCGCGCCTGCGCGTGGTCCATACCCACGACGCGCACGAAGGACAAATCTATATCCGCTTCGTCAATTGGGCGCTGTTCCGGCTGCGTGGCGCTCGTGTTCACCTTCCGGACCCCGGCATCGCTGGCGGCGGCCTACGGCCTTGCGGTCTCCGGCGTGATGGCCGTCACCTCCGCCGCGATGATCCCGGTTGGCGTCCGCTACTGGAACTGGAGCCTGGCCGCCAGCGGCACCGTGTTCGGCTTCTTCACACTCGTCAATCTCGTGTTCTTCGCCGCAAGCTCGCTCAAATTCCTTGAGGGCGGCTTCATCCCGCTCGGCATCGGGCTCGCGATCTTCGCCATCATGCGCACCTGGCGATGGGGCCGGAAAGCGACCTTCGCCGCCTACACCGCGAAACACACCATGACCATGCACAAGCTGGTCGAGTTTCATAGGAACGAAAAGGCCTATATGGAGCGCATCGCCCTGTTGATGACGCCCAAGCACCTATCGTCGCTCAACGACCACGCGCCGGCCCTGCTGCAAATCCTGTACGACCGCTATGGGATTTTGCCGCGGCACCTGATTTTCGTCCAGGTCGCGCACCGCAAAACGCCCTACATCCATGACGGCCGCTGCGACATCAAGGTGTTCCACAAGGATGAAAACTCCAGCATTACCGCGGTCACGCTGCAGTTCGGCTTCATGGAGGAGCCTAACGTCGAGGCCGTGCTTGAAGATTTGGCCAAGCACAAGGAAATCGACTTGCCGATACGGGAAAACCAATGGATCGTGCATGTCTCGGTCGAGAATTTGCTGCCTTCCCACTCCATGAGCCTGCTGAGCCGCGCGCGGCTCAAGCTGTTCTCGTTCCTCCGCCAGATATCGCAACCCGCCCATTACTTCTATGGGCTCGGCGACAATGTGCAGCTCACGGCCGAAATCATGCCGGTGCGGCTGAAGTAATACCAGTGGTCAAAAGTGCCCTTATCGATGCGATGCAGGAAGCGCCCCAAAAGCGCGGATCTTAAATAGAAGCGGACTGCCGCCTAATGCCAATCAAAGAACACCCCTTCGTGGGAACGATTTTGCTATGCGATTTTAATAGCGGGTTCCGTGAGCCGGAAATGGTGAAGAAAAGGCCTGTGGTGGTTCTCAGCCCGAAAATAGCGGCAAGACCGGGTCTTTGCACCGTTGTAGCCTTGAGCGATACCGAGCCCCATCCAAAGCTTCCTTATCATTGCCAGATCGACATTCGCCCGCAATTGCCCGATGGCTTCAACAGTGATGGGGTTTGGGTGAAGGGCGATATGATCTACGCAGTTGGATTCCATCGCCTCGACTTCATACGCCTTGGTAAGACCGAAAGCGGCCAGAGGATGTACCACTATCAGCCGGTAAGCTCCGAAAATATAAAGAAGATTCGAGAGTGCGTCTTGAGGGCGTTGGGTTTGTCGGGGTTGACAAAACACTTGCCTTAGCTTATTTGTTAGAGGTTAGCGGCTCTCACTTCGGTGATCCGCGTCTAAGACCCCACCAGGGGCCGTCGCAACGCCGACGATAACAAGTCATGTTGCGACGTAGATATCAGGCCCCGCTTCGGCGGGGTTTTTTTATGGATGGCGGCGAGTAAGAGATGGTTTTCTCTGGAGTCCAACCTCGTCAAAACTGAGACACTGCCCCCGCCCCAGCAGGGTGAGGGGGGACTTTACCGGCCATCTCCGGCGGAAATCTCTCCGCGGCATTCCGCCGTGATCGAGGTGACGCCCGCATCGGCGATGCCGCAGGGCACGATGCCGGAGAAGTGCGACAAGTCAGGGCATACGTTGACCGCGATGCCGTGATACGTAACCCAGCGCCGCACGCGCACGCCAATCGCCGCGATCTTCGCATCTCCGCCGCCCGGCCTCCTCACCCAAATGCCCGGCCGCCCGTCCCTGCGCTCGCCGGAAATGCCGTAAGCGCCGAGCGCGGCAATCGCCCAGGCCTCCAGCCGCCGGACATGTTGCCGCACGTCCCGGCCGCGCTTATTCAAATCGAGGTGCACATAGGCCACAAGCTGGCCCGGCCCATGATAGGTGTATTGGCCGCCGCGGCCGCTCGCATAGACCGGAAAACGCGCCGCGTCGATCAGGTCCTCAGGCTTGGAGCTGGTTCCTGCCGTATACAGCGGCGGATGCTCCAGCAGCCATATAAGCTCCGGTTTTTGCTCCAAAAGAATGGCGCCTGCGCGCTCTTCCATTTCGGATACCGCAGCCTCGTAGGGGACCAAATCGGGGCTCAGCCGCCACTCCACGCCAGCGGTTTCGCCCAAGGCGTCCGCGTGCGCGCGCATCGTTTCCGCGAACTTCAGAATCCTCTCATCCATGCTCGAAAATGCGTCCCACGCTGTTTATTCCGGCGGCCTTTACCTAAGCGTAACGCCTCGGGGCGATATTACGGAATGTTCCGCGTTGCTGCGAGATTGGGGCCAAGTCCCGCGTCCGCCCCGGTCCCGCAGTCCGGACCTTTCAATAAGGTCATACGCCTTCCAAATGCAATTGCGCCGGCCTTCGCAAGGCTTTCTTCATTCTCCCACGAAGTCCGCGCCGTCCACCCGCACTTTCGGGCCGATGCACCTTAAACTTAGGCGCAAATTTTAACGCTTCGCTCATCGCTTGGACTTTCTCATAGGGAAAACACATCTTAGCGAGAAGCGCGATGTCCAAATCCACGCTCTTAGTCCTGCTCCGCTGCGCCGCCGTCCTGGCGAGCATGGCGATCCTGGCCGCCCCAAGCCAGGCTCAGCAAAAATCCGCGAAAGCCTGCGATGCCGAATGGAACGCAAACAAGGCCTCCATACAGGGCAGCGGCAAAACCAAGAAAGCCTTCATGATCGAGTGCCGCGCCGGCACCGGCCCGGTCGCCCAGGCTCCATCCGAAACCGCGCCGGTTGGGCAGGGCACCGCGAGCAAGGAGACCGCTCCTGCCCGCCAGCGTACCGCCAAACGGAGCCAGACAGCCCCAACCATATCGACGGGCGCGGCGGAATACGCTTCCGAGGCGGAGGCAAAAACGCATTGCCCCGGCGAAACGGTGGTTTGGGCCAATACGCGCTCGAAAGTCTACCACTTCGCAGGCTCGCGTGCCTACGCGAACACGAAGCGCGGCGCGTATATGTGCGAGAAGGACACCGCCTCGGCCGGTTTCCGCTCCGCCAAGAACGAGAAGCGGCGGCAATAACATGAAATCCGGTTGAGTGGTTCGCGAAGACCCCCTCACTCTGTCTCTCTCCCCGCAGGCTCGCCTTGGCGAGCCTGCACTCCCGGCACCCGCTCGCGGGTGCGGCAACAACAGTGGCAAGCTCGCCGAGGCGAGCTTGCTTGGAGAAGGACAGGATGAGGGGGGACTCCGCGACCAACTCGACCGGAGCCGGTATAACTCCGCGTCTCAAGCGGGAACCGGTGCCGCGGCTCCGGCTGGCGGGACCGGCTTTTCCGCGGAAGCGGCGTGCCCGGCCCCCCAAGCGCCGAGGGTTGGAGCGTGCCCCGGCACCAGCACTCCCAGCTCCTTCTGGGTGCCGGTCGAATACCGGAAGAATTCGGCTGAGACTACGGCAAGCCCGGCCTTGACATCGGGATCGGCGGCTTCAACGCCGTCCACTGTCAGTTTGCCGCCATGAACCTTGGCGTAAACGCGGCCTGTGCCAGCTTCCGCAAACCTAACGACCCGGAAGGTGCGTGCACATTTGCGCAAGAAATCGACGTTCTTTTCGGGCGCGAGCAAGACCGGGTTGTGAACGTCCTCCGGCCTGCGCGCCGAAATATTGATCTTCTTGAACCGGTCGATATCGATGAGCGATTTGACGTCCAAGACATTCAGCTCTTCGTTCGTGCCGTAGGCGACGGTTTTCGGCCTCGTGCCCTTGGGGACGCTATTATCGAGGAATTCGAAATGGATATGCTTGCTCTTGTTCCCCATCCAGGCAAAGAAGAGCTTTGGCATGCCGTTATAGGCTTCGACATTGTGATAAAGCAGGTCGTCGACAGCCTTGTAGCGTCCGAACTGCTGTCCCCGTTCCCAGGCGCGCTCGACCGTGGCCTCGGGGGGCGTAATCATGAAAAACACATAGACGAGAGCGCCGAAACGCTCGATGAACGGGCCGGGGCCGCCCTTTTCGGTGGAAAAGCTGTCGAAACGGAAACGGTCGATGACGAGGTGCGGCAGCCGCCCAGCCTCGCCCCTGTTTATCAGGTGGCGGTCGAGCTTCTTGTCAATGACCGCAACCTCCTGGCCGGCTAGCACTCCCGCGTATTTCCGCGCCGGACCCAGGGCGTCGTAGTCCAGCAGAAACTTGCGCCAAATGTCCGGGCTTATGAGCGCGATGTTGTCCCATTGGATGCCGAGCTTCATCGCAAGCTCTCTTTGCAGAGGCCGCAGCGTGCTCTTCCCCGATGCCGAGGCGCCCTTCACGTTCATGATGACCGGGTGCGTCTGGGATGGCAGGAGCTTGTAGCCTTCCTGCCCGGCTCCGCTCAGGATATAGGGCTCGATAAGCTGCCCGATGGCTTCGCTGCAACAGCAATTGCAGGCGAGGGGAAGCGCGAGCTTCAGGAGCAGGTCCACGTCGCCGATAAAGCATCCGTGACGCCTCGCGACAGCGGATGCGGCCCTCACGAGCGCCCGGTAGGCGGCGCGCTCAAGGCAGCTCTCCGTTGCGCCAGCCTTTTGCTCCCAGGAATCGACAATTCTGGCGTAGCGTTCCTCGGGCGTTTCAGCCGGCGCAGGGGCTGCCCTTGCCTTGCCCGTGAACCCCAAGCGGGACAGAAGCCCGCTCTTCGCCGGAGCGGAAGGAGGCGATGGCGGCGGGAAACATTCCGCCAGCTCCGCGCCGATCAGCTCCGAGAGCTGCCGCTGCAAATCGTTGTAAAGCGCGATCACCTCATCCATGCGCGGAACGATGTGCCGCGAATGGATTGCCGATACCATCCGGCGGAAATTGCTGCCGAGGTCCTCGTATTTGGCGCCGTCGGGCACGGAAAGGTCGGCGATAACCCGCACAAGCAATTCATGCACGGCCAGCCGCTCTGGCCGGATCGCCACAAGCTCCTCTACCGGCATGCCCGAAAATTCGCTCAGCTCGCGCAACTCCGTCAGGCTCGATGAGGTGTTTTCCGGCCGGAAAAGCGTCGCCAGCGGCACAAACTCCGGGGGAATTGTCGATTCGATGCCGGGGTTCCAGGGGCCGAATCCGGTCTCTGGCTGGGAGAAGTCCGTAACCAAATTCAATTGCTCTTCAGGATCGCTTTTGAGATACGCGCTATCTTGCACGTTGTGGATCATGATTTACAACGAACCGCGGCGTCAAGGCCTGTGCCATTTTTCCAGCCAACCTCGATGCCAATAGTCTGGAACGGGAGCGCCAGACCTCTTGCGTCCTCGCCGTTCCCGCGATTTATATCTCCTGGTCAAACTCAGATTGGATTTGCCGCATGAAGTCTCCGGCTGCAGCCAAAGCGTTCGTCGTGTTCGTCCTTCTTTTCGCGATGGCGCCGGGCGCCGCCTTGGCCCAGGCCGTGAAGAAGACGCCGGAAACCAAAGAGCAGATCACGCTTTCCTATGCCCCCGTGGTAAAGCGGGCGGCGCCGGCCGTGGTGAACGTCTATGTCCGCCAGCGCGTGCGGCAGGGCTTTAGCAATCCGTTCCTGGAGCAGTTTTTCGGGCGGCAATTCGGCCAGAACGAGCGGATTCAAAGCTCGCTGGGTTCTGGCGTGATCGTAGCATCAAGCGGCGTCATCGTGACCAACAACCACGTTGTGCAAGGCGACGCTGGCACCGAGATCAAGGTGGCGCTCGCCGATGCGCGCGAGTTCGACGCCAAGGTGCTGCTCAAGGACGAGCGGACCGACCTCGCGGTTCTGCAGATCAAGAATTCCGGTATCGCGTTCCCCTACCTCACCTTCGCGGATGCCGATCTTCTTGAGGTCGGCGATATGGTGCTGGCCATCGGCAATCCCTTCGGCGTCGGCCAAACCGTCACCAGCGGCATCGTCTCCGCGCTCGCCCGCACGCGCGTCGGCATTTCGGACTTTCAATTCTTCATCCAGACCGACGCCGCCATCAATCCAGGCAACTCCGGCGGCGCGCTGGTCGATATGCAGGGCCGCCTGGTGGGCATCAACACCGCCATCTTTTCGAAGAGCGGCGGAAGCCAGGGCATTGGCTTCGCCATCCCCGCGAACATGGTGCGGCTGGTGGTGGACTCGGCGCTGCAAGGCGGCAGCGTGCGCCGTCCGTGGCTGGGCGCGAACCTGATCGAGGTGAACCCGGATTTCGCGAACGCCGCCGGCCTCGACCGCGCGTCTGGGGCGCTCGTCTCATACGTCGCGGAAGATAGCCCCGCGGCCGCTGCCGGCCTCAAGACCGGAGACATCATCGTTTCCGTGGACGATAAGGAAGTGTCCGACCCGAATGCTTTCCAATACCGCTTCACAACCAGGGGGACATCGGGCGAGGCGAGCCTTGAAGTCTTGCGCGCCGGAACCCGGCGGAAGCTGAGCGTCTTGCTGATCGTTGCGCCCGAAAGCCCGCCCCGCGACGCGCGCGATCTCGCGGGCAACCATCCTCTGGGCGGCGCCAAGGTGGCGAACCTGTCGCCAGCCGTCGCCGAGGAGCTTTCTCTCACGGAGACGAAGGGCGTCGTGGTGATGGAAACCGAGTTTTATTCCAACGCCCGCCGCATCGGCATACAGCCCGGCGATATCGTTGCCGAGATCAATGGCGAGAAAATCGAGAATACGCGCGGCCTCGAAAAGGTCATGTCCAAGGGCACGCGGGTCTGGCGCATGAGCATCCAGCGCAAAGGCGAGCTGATACGGACGACCATCGCGCTGTGATGTGGGCGCAGCGCCGGCTCCGAGGCCGCCTCGTCCGTCATCGCGAAGCGACCTCCGGCCGCCGCGGGCGTCCAGAATTTGCGTTGTAATTCCGGCCTCTGGATTGCTTCGGGGCTTCGCCCCTCGCAATGACGGAAGCGGTCAAAACTTATGGCCCTTGGTATTAGCCCTCCCGCCGATAGCTGGACAAATAACCTAATCTAGATTAGGTTATTTACGCTTAGGCTAACGGGAAACCCACCATGTTCATCGGCCGCCAAACCGAGTTGGCGTCGCTCGCCCAGGAATTCGCCGCGGACCGACCCTCCCTCGTTGTCGTTTACGGCCGGAGGCGGGTAGGTAAGTCCACGCTGATCCAGGAAGCTGTTCGCGGCCTCCCGCATGTGCTTTATCAAGCGGCGCGCGTTGCTCCCTCGCTCAACCTGGAAGCGCTCAAGGATGAAATCGCCCGCTCGCTCGGGGCCAGCGAAATTCTGGCAGGTCTGGCCGATTGGCTGAGCGTGTTGCATTATCTCGCGCACGCCGCCGAGCAGCATCGAGGATTGGCCGTGGTCCTCGATGAGTTCCCGTATTTGTCAGACGCGGACGCCTCCCTACCGTCCATCATCCAAAAGTTCTGGGATTCCGGTGCCCCGCGAACCGGAAGACTGAAACTCGTGCTCTGCGGCTCGTTGATTTCGCAGATGGAAGAACTGCTCGCGGAGCGAAACCCCCTTTACGGCCGCAAGACCATGGCGATGGACGTGGCACCGCTTCCTGTCCGCGACGCGGCCCAGTTCTTTCCCAACTATACGCCGGAAACACAGCTCCTGGCCTTTGCCACGTTCGGAGGGATTCCGTTTTATCTTCAGCTCTGCGATCCGCAGGTTACGCTTGAGGAAAACATCATCCGCCAGTTGTTAACAAATACTGGCCCCCTTGTTGACGAGCCCACCGTGCTGCTTCAGTCGGAGCTGAGAGATATTCAAAGGTATGCGAGCATCCTGGCGGCAATTGCTGACGGCTGTACCAAACACGGCGAGATCATTGGGCGCGTGAAAGAGATCGGCGACTCGAAATCGCTCGGTCCTTATGTCGAAAAACTGGAGCGCATGCGGCTGATCCGTGTCGTCAAGTCGATGGACGCCGATCCGAGAGAGCGAGATCGCCGCTACTTCATCGCCGATCCGCTGGTTGCCTTCTGGCACCGCTTTGTCCGGCCCAACCTCTCCAGCGTAACGCAAGGCTTCGGTGCGGAGGTCTGGCACCGCCAGATCGCTCCCCGGCTCGACGATTTCATGGGGGGCGCGTTTGAGGAAATATGCCGGGATCACGCGCGCAAGTATTCCCAGGAGCGCCTTCCCGCCCCGGCTCAGGAAATCGGCCAGATTTGGAACGCCGGCTACGATATCGACATTGCGGGGCGGCTTCTCGACGGCTCCATGCTCTACGGCGAGTGCAAATGGACCCGGGATAGAATTGGGGAAGGCGTTCTGGATAAGCTCATCGAGAGAGCTGGAATGACACGCTACGGTCAAGGCATTGAGGCGCGTCACTTCGCACTCTATTCACGAACAGGATTCACCGGAACGGTGCGGAAGCGGGCGACGGCCGATAAGCGGATTGTTCTGCATACGCCCGCTTCAGTGCTTGCCACTGGCGCCGTCATTTCGGAACGGCGCGGGGGAACGGTCAAACTCAAGAAAAGCGCGACGCGATCGAAAGAAGGTTGAAAGCGAGGGGCGCGCCCGTGCCGCCAGTCCTCCTCAATTGGGTTCGCAGTTTTGGCGCTCCATCCATGCGTTAACGGACCGTATATCCCGCGTAGTCCCCCATCATGTTTAACGCAAACAAGGTTAATCCGGAATCGGCGTGTCTCGAATGCGCGGATTTTTGCGCTTAAAACGCGTTTTTGGGCCGATTTCTGTACTTCAGAACTCCCGTTAAATATAATCGAATATTTGATATTAGCCAATTCACCGGACGGCTGCGCACATTTTTATCGTGTCAATTCAATAACATAAACGAGCGCCATTGCGCATAACACTTACTTAAGACGCTTCTGCTATATTACTTCAAACTCGAAAAGCGCCTTTTTAGCCCCAAAATGGGTCCCCTGGAGCAATTCACCGGGGCAGGAGGCGGGGAGACGCAAGCCGCCGGATTTGCTATCGTACAGACATGGCCAAACCCCGAACCACATCTTCCGCTCCGCTGTTCGAGAGCGCGCAACTTGCCGATGACGCCTCGCGCCCGCTGGCGGACAGGCTGCGCCCGAAATCGCTCGCGGAGGTCATCGGCCAGGACCACCTCCTTGGCGAGAGCGGCCCGTTGCGCCGGATCGCCGAGGGCGAAGCGCCGCGCTCGATGATCTTCTGGGGTCCGCCCGGCACCGGCAAGACCACGGTTGCGAGGCTCATGGCGCGCGGCGCGGGGCTGCATTTCGAGCAGCTTTCCGCGATTTTCTCCGGCGTGCAGGACTTGCGCAAAGTCTTCGAGGAGGCGCGCGACCGGCGGCGCTTCGGCCAGGGCACCATTCTGTTCGTCGACGAGATCCACCGCTTCAACCGCTCGCAGCAGGACTCCTTCCTGCCCTATGTCGAGGACGGCACCATCATCCTGATCGGCGCCACGACCGAAAACCCGTCTTTCGAGCTGAACGGCGCGCTCCTGTCGCGCACCAAAGTGCTGGTGTTCCAGCGCCTGGGCGAGGACGGCCTGGAGCAGCTTCTCGCACGCGCGGAAAGCATTACGGGCCGCCAGCTCCCGCTCACGGCGGAGGCGCGGGCCGCGCTGCTGGGCATGGCGGATGGCGACGGCCGGACGGTGCTGAACCTCGCCCAGGACGTCTACGACGCCACGCGCGCAGGCGAGCCGCCGGTGGACGCGGAAAGGCTTGTGACGCTCGTCCAGCGCCGGGCGCCGCTCTACGACAAGAACCGGGACGGGCATTACGACCTCATCAGCGCGCTGCACAAGGCCGTGCGCGGCTCGGACCCCGATGCCGCTCTCTACTGGTTCTGCCGCATGATCGACGGCGGCGAGGCCCCGCTGTTCCTCGCGCGGCGTCTGGTGCGGATGGCGGTAGAGGACATCGGGCTTGCCGACCCGCAGGCGCTGGTGCAGGCGAACGCGGCGAAGGACGCCTACGATTTTCTGGGCAGTCCCGAAGGCGAACTGGCGCTGGCGCAATGCGTGATCTACCTCGCCGCCGCGCCGAAATCGAACTCCGCCTATACGGCCTATGGCGCGGCGATGCGGTTCGCCAAGGAGGGCGGCTCGCTGGCGCCCCCGAAGCACATCCTGAACGCGCCCACGAAGCTGATGCGCAACGAAGGCTACGGCGCGGGCTACGTCTACGACCACAGCACCGAGGAAGGCGTTTCAGGCCAGAACTATTTCCCCGACGGCATGGAGCGGCAGCAATTCTACCGCCCGAGGGGACGCGGCTACGAGGCGGAGATCGGGGCCAGGCTCGAAACGTGGGCGGAAATCCGGCGCAAGGCCGCAAAGCAGCAGCCCCCGCCAGCGAATGAACGAGGCTGCATGAGCGCGGTGCCCCGCGCCGGGCCACTGAGGTGGCTCAACTTTTAACCTCAACTTAAGGATAAACTGAGGGAATCCCCCTCACCCTGCGCGGATGCGGATGGGAGAGGGGACGCCCATAACGGACCCGTCCCTCTCCCATGGGGAGAGGGCTGGCGTGAGGGGCGATTCGCTAGTTCATTCCGCAACTTAACACCACGCACCCCTTCCGTTGGCGGCTGCGGGAGCCCAGAGCCCCCGTGTGCCGAGAGCGCGTCAGAAGCGCGTGGCGGCACCAAAACGGAACACCTGCGTCTGATCGAAAGCATTCGGCTCCAGATAGGCAATCGGCTTCTCCGCCGGGGAGGTGATGCGGTAGCCAAAGGCGAGCTGCTTTTCCTCGTCCGCGGCGGTTTTCATCGCCCAAAGCATGACGCCACGCCGGCCGTTTACGTCCTTGGCCGAAGGCGCCGGCCCCTTGTCCATGGTAAAGTCCACCTTGATATCTTGGTGCTTCGCCACGGGGACCCGGTCGATGACGTGCAGTAGGATGGGCCGCGCGTGCAGGTTCTTGACCAGGATGGCGTAGTGGCGCTCCTCCACGTGCGACGTGGTGAAGGTGCCTGTTTCGCCCTTCTTGTCCTCGGTCACCGCCTGCTTGACCTTGACGCGCTCGTCCGCGCCGAAGCCAAGCTCGTACTCCTCGCCGGGCGCCAGTTGCGGGAACTCGCCGTTACCGGTGAACACGCCGTCGCGGAAGAGCGCGACCGGCCCCGCCAGCATGGGGTTCGACGATTTCGGCAGTGTCAGGCGCGCGTAAAGATAGGCGGTCGGGTCGTAACGCGGGACCGTAAGCACGAGAAGCGACGGCTCCAGCTTTTCCGATCCAAGCTGCAGGCGTTTGGCTTCGCCGTTGGCCTTGATGGCGATGCGGCCAGGGATGGCGTAGACGGTTTGGAACGGGCTGGTTTCGGGAGCGGGCGCGGGCTGCTCCACGGGGGGGCTTTGGACCACGGTGGCCTCAGCAAGGTCGCTCTTGGACATCGTTTGCGATGCCGGAGCCCGGCTCTTGCCGCCGCCCGTCGCGTCCACGAAATCGATGTTCAGCGTTTCCGGCTGCCGGGCCGCGGTGGCGTGGCTGGGGCGCGTGCTGGACAGAGCCAGCGCCACGCCGTCCCAATCCTCGCCGCTATTCTGCTGGATGGCCGCGCGCCGCACGATCCCAAGCGACGGGGAAACGCCCGCCCCCTGATCGCCCGTCGCCAGCCGCGCATCGTAAAAAGCGGACCAAGATGCGTTCTCGACCTGATAGCGCAGCTTCAACTCCGCTTCGGACTGTGCCGCGGCACTGACAAAGATGCGGACCTGAGTACGGTTTTCTATCTTCCCGCCCGCAGCCTCCATCTCTTTGCGAAGGTCCGCGATAGAACGGTCGAGCTGGCGCTGCTTGCGCTTCGCGCCCGCAATAGCCTTCGAGGCGTCGCTCATGCCGTTGCCGATAACGCCAACCAGCGCCTGCCAGTCCTCCTTGGGTGCCTGAGCGCCGGCACTGCTGCGCGATTCCGGAAGCTTGCCCAGGCTCTCAAGATAGGCCTGCTGCATTTCCGCGGCCCTTATGACATCGTCCTCGGCCGCGCGCTGGTCGCCCAAAGCCTCCAGTTCGTCCTCAAGGCGCTTGCGGGCCGATTGCGCCACTTGGGGATCGGTGCTGGCCAGGTTCACCTGTTTGACGTCCACCGAGCCGATCTCCAGCTTATCCGCGGCACCGGCCTCGATGCGAATGGAGGATGAATCAGCCGTGCCTGTGACGCCATCCACCACGAGCGTGTGCTCGCCCGCCTCAAGCTTCACCTTCAGCGCGCGCGTCACCTCGGCGCCGGACGGGAACACGGTCACGGCCTCGATCCGCGACGGCACCGCGATTTCGGCAGCGATTGCCGCGCCAGGGACGGCAAGGACGATTGCAGCGAGAATTCCGCATTTGCGCATGGTCACCTCTCCAGAAAATAGCGCAGGACGTGGCCGGAGTTCGCGCAGCAAACTGGGTTCTTTGCGTGGCGGATCGAAGGTGGCGGGAAGGCAGAGGGAAACGGAAAAACGCCAGTTTCGGCGGCGTCTGGAATGCTCTCTCGCCCGGCCAAGGTGAGCTGGACAAAGGGCGAGGTGCTTCGAATTTGCGCTGAAATCGATCCTGCGAGGCCGTAGCGAAGCGGGATGGCGGAGAGGGAGGGATTCGAACCCTCGGTACGGTTACCCGTACTCCGGTTTTCGAGACCGGCCTATTCAACCACTCTAGCACCTCTCCGATGTCTTGATCCTCGCGGCTAGCCCTGGGAAGGGCCACGCCCCGGCCGGATCGCCTCCAGCCGCAACAAGGAAAGACCGCTCTTCTATGTACGGTTTTTGCTCCGGGCGTCAATCGTTTTGCGACTTCTATCCAGATTGCACACGCGGCCTCCTTCTTGTTAAGCTTGATGCAGCGGCAAAAAGGGGCGGACCATGACAGGTGCAGTCAGCCAGGCGGATGGCCTTATCAGCGTTCGCTCGTCCCTCCCGTTTGCGAAAACCGCCGCCTGCCTCACGATTGCGCTTGAGCGGCGGGGGATGACGATGCACGCTCGCATCGACCACGCCGCGAACGCAGCCGCCGCCGGCTTTCAGCTACGGCCCACACTGCTTTTCATCTTCAATTACCCGGAGGTCGAGGGGGCCTTGCTCGCGCAATGTCCACTCATGGGCCTGGACCTGCCGCGCAGGATCGCCGTGCGCGAGGACAAGGAAGGCAAAGTCTGGATCAGTTATAACGATCCTGCCTGGCTGGGGCGGCGCTACAATGCGGGCGCCAAGGTTCGAAGCCTCCTGCACGCCATGTCGAACTCGCTCACGGGCATCGTCCTGGAGGCCGGCGGGAAGCCGGTGCGGTAGCCGGGGTATGCTGTTGCTGAGCGATGAGCTTTTCTCGCAAGGCATTACCCACCTGTCCCTCTCCCAGCGTTATTCGGGCGTCCCTTCTCCCATGGGGAGAAGGACAGGATGAGGGGTAATGGCCTGCGAGAAATGCTCATCGCCAACGGCAAGCGATGGCTTGAGAAACCCCGCGATTTTCGCGGCCAGGCCCTCCGCGTCCTTGGTTTCGCATTCCCAGATAACAAGGGTGCGCCAGCCCATGCCCTGAAGCGCGGCCTGGCTCCCGGCGTCGCGCTCCAAATTGCGGGCGAGCTTCGGCCCCCAATAACCGAGGTTGGACTTGGGCGGCAGGCCATCGAGGCAGCGCGGCTCGGGGTGCTGGTGCCAAAAGCAGCCGTGCACGAAGATCGCCGCCCGGTATTTCGGAAACACTAGGTCCGGCTTGCCCGGAAGGTCTTTCCTGTGCAGCCGGAAGCGGAAGCCCAGTGCGTGCGCCGCCTTCCGCACAGCAAGCTCGGGCTTCATGCCCTTGCTGCGGATCGAGGCCATGTTGCGGCTTCGCTCTGCCGGGGTGAGTTTATCGGCCATTTCCGGCGGCTAAGCAGACATTCCTTGGCACGCCAACGAATGCCTGCTTAGCGTCCTTTGTTTTAGCGGAGTTTTGTCGCAAAACCGGGAAGGCCACTTTTGCGAACTCCGCTTAGGTTCTTCTGCGTCGCTTCGTCATGCTCAAGCGCGGAGTGTATAGCCTGAGCAACGGCGAACGCTAGAGGCGGGGGAAGCGCGTTGCCGGCCTGACGGTAGGCAGCCGTCTTGCCGCCTGTGAACAGCCAGCCGTCCGGAAAGCCCTGGATTTTCCCGGCCATCTGGACGGTCAATCGCGGAAAGCCCACAAAATCCTTCGCCGGGGACTTAAGCGCGATACCCCTGCCGTCGACCCCAAGCTTAGACCATGCGGCGCGGGCGCGCGTGGGGCCGAGATCGGGGCCGCCATGCTTTTTCGAGCCGCCGACAATCGCGGGCGCGATGCCAGCGGCCGCCTTCCGCCAATCCTTGGCACCTCGCCAGCCTTCGCTCTTCATGAGGCTGTACAGGGTATCGCCAACGGAGGTTTCCAGCAGCTTCTTTTCCGGCACCTTGAATGCGGCGGCGTATTCGCGGCGCAGGCCGATAATGAAAACGCGCGGCCTGTTCTGCGGCACGCCGAAGCCTGACGCATTCAGAAGCTCGAAGCGCGTTTCGTAGCCGAGGCTGCGCAGCCGGTCCACAATCAACTCGCGATAGTAGCCGAAGCGTGCGTCGAGCAGGCCGCGGACGTTCTCGATCATCACCGCCTTGGGCTGCACTTCCTGGATGATGCGGAAGGCGGAGGGGAACAGGTTCCGCTCGTCGGCCTCGCCACGCTGCTTGCCCGCGACCGAGAAGGGCGGGCAGGGCAGGCCGCCGGCCAGAAGGTCCACGCCCCGGTATGGCTTCGCATCGAATTCGGTGATGTCGCCCTTGATGACGTTCCACTCGGGGCGGTTATGGCGCAGCGTGCGGCAAGCGTCCGCGTCGATCTCGATCAGCGCGGTGTGCGCGAACCCAGCCTGCTCCAAGCCCAGCGACTGCCCGCCCGCGCCTGCGCATAGCTCCAGAACGGTCAGCGGCTTTGCTGGATGCGCCGGAAAGGTGGAGTTCGTGGAAAGTCCCCCCTCACCCCTGCCCTCTCCCCGAGGGGAGAGGGAGCGCAGCTGCGGCCCTTCTGCGGGTAGAGGATCATTCGAACGTCCTTCTCCACTTGTGGACGGGCCGCTGCCTGCCCCCTCTCCCCTTGGGGAGAGGGCGGGGTGAGGGGGTCTTCCCTTCGCCTGCCTCACTCTTCGGAGCGGCAACCCTATATGTCGCCCACGTTGGCTCATAGTCGCCGGTAGCCTCCGCGCCCCAGCATTCCCACCCTGAACGGATGCCTCGTGCGAACAGCTCCAGGAACGGCCCCGGCGAGCATGCCTCGATCAGCCCATACTGCTCGTCGGGCTTGCGGCTATGCTCGCGCTTGCGGGTGGCGAGATAATTGACCTGCCGCCGGCCGGGCGCCAGCGTCCGCGCGTTGCGGCCGCGCACGCCGAACAGCAATATCTCCGTCACATTGCGGAAGTAGAAGCCCACGCCGCGGCCGTCCGGACCGCCGTCCTTGCGGATCTTGTGCCAGACGAGGTTCGACTTGTAGGAGAAGCCCCAGGCCTCCATCACCGCGAGCCCGTCGGGGAGGAGCGCGTTCGGCACCCAGAGATAGAGGTGGCTCGTGTCCGCCGCCGCCTCGGCTACGGGCAGCGCCTTGATCTCGTCGAGCGAGAGCGTCGAATAGCGGGTGAGCCGCCGGTGCTCTGGAGCTACCTTGCCCGTCTTGTTCTGGAACTGCCATGGCGGGTCCGCCAGGATCGCGCCGAAGCGCCGCCCATCGATTGCGCACAGCAAATCATCTCCGGCGTCCGGCATCGGCTTCGAATCATCCCTCATGGCAGGGAGCTTCAGCCGGAGCCAGCGCCGCCGCAAGTGTCAGGTTTGCAATTTTCCGCAAAAAACGCCCGCTTGCGCAACGCGATGCGACGGCATGGCAAGTCATTGAATGAATCGCGGCTTTTGAGAAACACCTTCAGGTGCCTCCGCGGAGGCCGCGCTAATTCGCGAAGCGGAAGTGCATCACGTCGCCGTCTTGCACGGTGTACTCCTTGCCTTCGAGGCGCATTTTGCCGGCCTCTTTCGCGCCCGTCTCGCCGCCCAGCGTTACGAAGTCGTTATAGGCGATGGTCTCGGCGCGGATGAAGCCCTTCTCGAAGTCGGTGTGGATCACGCCTGCGGCGCCCGGCGCGACGGTGCCCTTGGTGATGGTCCAGGCGCGGACCTCTTTCGGGCCGGCGGTGAAATAGGTGATGAGGCCAAGCAGCCGGTAGCCCGCCGCGATCAGCTTGTTGAGCCCTGGCTCTTCCAGGCCGAGTTCGGCCAGATAGAGCTTCCGCTCTTCCTCGTTAAGCTGCGCAAGCTCGGACTCGATCTGGGCCGAGATCACGACATCCTCCACGCCTTCGCCGCCGAAGTGCTCGAAAACCGCTTTTGAGTAGGCGTTGCCGGTGGCGGCGTGCGCCTCGCCCACGTTGCAGACGTAAAGGGCGGGCTTCGAGGTCAAGAGCTGCAATTGCTGGAACGCGCGATGCTCCGATTCCGGTAGCTCGGCGAGAGCGAGCCGCGCGGGCTTGCCCTCGGTCACGTATTTGAGCGCAACATCGATGAGCGCGAGCAGGGCCTTGGCTTCCTTGTCCTGGCCTTTCGCCTTCTTCTCGGCGGCGGCCCGCCGGCGCTCAAGGCTTTCGAGGTCGGCCAGCATCAGCTCGGTTTCGACCGTTTCCGCGTCCGCGATCGGATCGATGCGCCCCTCGACATGCGTCACGTCGCCGTCGTCGAAGCAGCGCAGCACATAGGCGATGGCGTCGCACTCGCGGATGTTGGCGAGGAACTGGTTGCCGAGGCCCTCGCCCTTGGACGCGCCGCGCACCAGCCCCGCGATATCGACGAAGGTCAGCCGCGTCGGGATGATCTTCTGCGATTTCGCGGCGGCCGCGATCTTTTCCAGCCGCTCGTCCGGCACGGACACTTCGCCGACATTCGGCTCGATGGTGCAGAAAGGATAGTTCGCCGCCTGCGCCGCCGCCGTCTGCGTGAGCGCGTTGAAGAGAGTGGATTTGCCGACGTTCGGCAATCCAACGATGCCACACTTGAAGCCCATGGAGATTCTGTCTGATGTCCTAATGCTGGCCCGCGCCGCCGCGGTCGCGCTTGTGGAACAGCCAACCGAAGAATCCGCCTTTTTTCTGCGGTGCGGGTGGCGGCGGTAAAACCCCCTTGACCGGCGGCGCGGCGGCCTCCTTTACAGGGGCCTCTTTCGTCGCCGCTGCTGCTGCTGCCGGTGCGGCCGGCTGGGCGGGAACTTCCTTTACAGGAGCTGCCACCGGCGCTGCCGCTTCGGCAATGGGCGCCTTGGCGGGTTCGGCCGGCTTTTCGGGAGCGCGCTCTGGCTCGGGCAACACGACTACTCTTGCAACCGCGCCGCTGGCGGTTCCTCCGTGAGCAACCGATGAAATCGCGGCCATCTTCGACGGTGCCGGGGTCGAAGCGGCGACTGCCGCAGCGACCGCGTCCTCCAGGCTCTTCTCAGCCTTTGGCGTTGCCTCAATTTTGGGCGCCGGTTTGCTCACTTTTGCGGCAGCCTGTGCCGGAGCGGCTGCGCCGTTCAGTTTCGCCGCCACGCGTCCGCGGGCGGCTTCACTTAAAAAAGCGGCGTCGCTTCCTTCCACGAGGCGGTCCATGCCGCGCGCGATGCCATCCAGGAAGGGCTCAAGCCATTCCTTGTCGGCCTTGGCGAAATCCTGCAGCACGTAATTGATGACCGCCGCTTTATCGCCCGGATGCCCAATTCCTAGGCGCACACGCTTGTAATCGTTGCCGATATGGGCGGTGAGCGATTTCAAGCCGTTATGGCCTGCATTGCCGCCGCCGGTCTTCACGCGCACCACGCCGGCCTTCAGGTCGAGTTCGTCATGGATGACGATCACGTCCGCGGGCGTGAGCTTGTAAAAGCGCATCGCCTCGCCGGCCGCGCGCCCGCTCTCGTTCATGTAGGTCGCCGGCTTCAGCAGAATGCACTTTTCGGTGCCAACCTGGCCGTCCGCGGCAAAGCCCTGGAAGCGCCTCTTCCAAGGGCCGAACGTGTAGCCGCGCGCGATCTCGTCAACCGCCATAAAACCGATGTTATGGCGGTTGCCCGCGTATTTTTCACCTGGATTGCCCAGTCCGACAATCAGCTTCATGATTGTATCCCGTCTCTTCCATCACCGATGCCGGAGTAGATGCAAAAAACGTGACGCTATTCTTCCTTCGCCTCCTCGGCGGCCGCCTCGGTGGTCTCAGGCTTCAGGGCTGCGGAGCCGGCAACCGAGGCGATGGTGAAATCGCGCTCGTGAACCACAGGCGTGACGCCCGCTGGAAGCTTGATGGCGTGGATGTGAACGCTATCGCCGATGTTGAGGCCGGTGAGGTCCACGGTGATGCTCTCGGGTATCCCATCGGCCGGGCAGGAGCACTCGATCTCATGCCGAACGATGTTGAGCACGCCGCCGCGCTTCAGGCCGGGCGAAGCTTCCTCGTTGATGAAGTGGACCGGAATGGCCACGTCGATCCGCGACGACTTGCCGACGCGCATGAAATCCACATGGATGGGGAAATCGCGTACCGGATCGACCTGAACGTCGCGCGGGATGACGCGCTCCTTCTTGCCGTCGATGTCGAGCAGATAGACCGTGGAAAGGAAGTGCCCGGTCTGATAATGCTGCCACACGGCCTTGTATTCGAGCGCCACCATCTCCGGATCGGACTCGCCGCCGTAGATGATCGCCGGCACCTTCTTTTGCGCCCTGAGCACGCGATTGGCCATCTTGCCAGTACCTTCGCGCGCGGCTGCCTTCAATTCAATAAGCTCCGCCATGGTTCTTCTCTTAGTTTGCTAGCTAGGTGAGCGCGATTGTGCGGCGAGCATGCGCTGCGAACCTTCGGCACTCGGGGTGTTCAAACCACCTCTATAAGGGCAAGCGCGGAGAAAGACAATAAGTTGATGGGGCTCCGTGCCCGGCGATGAGGCGAGTCTTGTGCGAGGGGTGACGCCGCTGCGCTTTTCATGCCGTGGCGCGCGGCGCTTTGACGGTTCAGGCGTTGCCTTCCGGACTTTGCTGCGCCGCCCAAGCCGCGCGCACCTGCTCCGCGATCTCCGGTGGCAGCACGGCCAGCGCTACTTCATCCAGCTCCTTGCCGGCCTCAGCCTTCTCCAGG
Source organism: uncultured Alphaproteobacteria bacterium (assembly GCA_963760455.1). Classification (GTDB taxonomy): domain Bacteria; phylum Pseudomonadota; class Alphaproteobacteria; order Rhizobiales; family Rhodomicrobiaceae; genus Rhodomicrobium. The sequence goes on along the minus strand of CAVXDM010000039.1, from coordinate 47,480 downwards.
ATCGCTTCCATCGCCGCCATGAGCCGCTGCTGCTCCTCCGGCGCCGCGTTCGTGACCGCCCGGCCCAGCCGCTTCAGCAAGGCCGCGTCCACTTCAACGTCCGCCGCCTCGCACGCCGCCCCGTAATCTCTCGCCAAGTTCCGGGTGAGCTGCGAGAAAGCTTGCGGCAGCCTCTGCACAAAGGGCGCGACGATCTCAAGCGCCTCCTTGAGCGCTCTGGCAGCCTCCAAATATTGCCCTTGCCCTTCGAGGGCTACGCTTAGCGCCCCGAGACTCCTGGCCAAGCCGGGCAGGATGGCCTCCGGACGGCCTCCGGCGAGGTAGCGATGGAGCGCAACCGCTTCTTGGGCTGCCTCCAGCGCCTCCTCGCGGCGGCCGAGTCCGGAGAGCCTGTTGCAGAGATTCCCCAGGCTCCTGGCGAGGCCGGGCAGGATGGCGTCCGGATGTGCCTTGGCCAGCCGGCGCTGAATTGCAATCGCATCTTGCGATGCCCCCAGCGCCTCCTCGCGTTTTCCAATCGCGGAAAGGCGGATGCCATACCGATTGAGGGCATCGGCAGCAAGGTTGAGCGCTAACTCCAGCGAATCCGCGTCCTTGGCGCCGGCTTCAAATTTTTCGGCGACCGCTTTTGCCCAAGTGGCGTGGCGCAATGAGACGGAATGCGCAAGCTCCAGGAGCCCGGGGTCTGTTTCGGGCAGCGCGAAGTCGAGGGCGCGCAGAGCCTCGAAACCGAGGCGGTCGAGGGCTGCTTCGATGCGGCTTTTGAGCTGGCCTGGCGTTTGCGCCATCACCGCGGCAAAATCGGTGGCGAGCGCGGGCGTCTGTTGCAGAATAAGCTGATCCATCAGGGCCGCGGCTCTCGCGCCGAGCCTGGCGCCATGCTCTGCCCAACTCGCTCGCTGCAGCGTTTCGATGAAACCGCGGCGGCGCTTCTCGCGCTCCGCCTCGGGCTGCGTCCCGATCCAGCTCAGGCAGCCTCCGACAAGTTCCGCATCGGCGATGCCGGCCACATGATGCTCACCCAGAAGCTCCGGCTCGATGGGCCGCACGCCGCCGCGCTCCCGGCCATAGACGCGGGTGAGATTGCGCAACGCCGCCGCCACATCGGTACGCGCGCTTTGCCAGCATCTATAATAGCCATCCGCCATCAACAGCGCCTCGGTGGCCACGTCCGAAGCCGTGCCCGCAACCGCCGTCGCCTGCGCCGCGCCGCATTCCATATCCCTCCGGGCACTGTCATCGAGCCGCCCGAGTAGCTTCCGCCAATGCGCGCGCTCAAGCCCCAGCACCGCGTCGAGCTGCACATCCATGCCATCGCCGCGGGCCGTCGCGGCGCAGAGCCAGAGCAGCGCTTCCATCTGGATGGCGAGCGGCCGCCCGAAGCTCTCGCCAAAGGTAACGCGCTCCAGTATTTCGCGCGGCGGCGCCCCCACCGGCTTCGTATAGCCTTGCGCCTGCAAAACCGGCCAGAAGCTCTTGATGCTTTCCACGAACAGGGCTTGCCTGCCCCCCGGCGTGGCGAGCGGGCCTAGCTCCAGCACATCGGACCGCCCGGCTGCGCGGTCGAACACGCGCGCGATGCCCTCGTGCTCCTCGCGCAGCCGCTCCCACCAGCCGGCGCTGCGGGCCAGCAGGACGAGGCGGAGCGGCCGGCTGGCGTTCTCGCGCTTCTGGAGAAGGAGCTGCGCAATCTCCGCCAGCTCGGGCTGCCGCGCCTCGGCATGGTCGAGCACAATGGCCAAGCCCTCGTCCTGGCCCGACAGCACGCGCTGCTCCAGCGCCTGCCAGGCTTGCTTGCGGAGCGCCTCGCCGTCGCGGTAATCGCGGTCGAGAAAGGCCGCCGTCCAGCCGCGCTCGCGCAAGGCCGCCGCCACCTCGATCAGGAGGCGCGTTTTGCCGAGGCCGCCCGGCCCATGATAGAGGCGGCCTGCGATTGGCAGCGCGCTGTCGAGGCACCAGTTCAGGCACCCCGCCTTGGCGCCGGCCGCATCCTGGAAAGGTACGGCCGCGTATTTCGCTTGCAGCAGCTCCGAGGGCAGGATTTCGGCCCGGTTGCGGTTCAGCTCCTCCTGCTTCGGATCGAAGAGCGGGATGCCATGATCGTAATAATAGGCCTCGTCATAGGGGATTTTGGTTGGAAGCGCCTTGCCAGCCATGACCGTAGCGATGCCCGCCAAGATGCCCGGAACGTCGCTCAACGGCTTTACGTGATAGATATCGTAAGGCTTGGGTATTCTTCCGGGAGCGAAGCCGTCCGCGATGACGTTGACGAGGCGGCCTCGATAATGGGCCGTGAGCGCCTCCGATATGACCCAGCCGGAAGCTGCCGCGTCCTCGTTCCATATCACGACGATAGCGCGGGCGGCATCGGCCTTGGCGCGGATTTGGCTCTCGAAGCCGCCCCAGGTTTCAAGCGCCTTGTCCCACCAGACCGAGCCGGCGCCGTACTGCTTTTCGATGGCCCAGGCCAGCCGCCGCGTCAGCTCGCGGTGTTTCGACGAATAGCTTATAAAGATCTCATGCATGCGAAATCCTGGTAGCGGAGGATTCGGGTGCGGTAAAGGCCGAGCCGGCGCGGTTAACCGCTAACTTGGCGGTTATGGCACCGGCCAAATCGGCAATGCTTACTCAGCGAACCTTGGCCCGGCTTTGCGGCAACCCATTCCTGGTCTATGAAGATGTAGGAACAGATGGGGAGCACGGCATGCGATCGGCGCGGGCAAAGTGGATGGGCGCGGGCGTGGCCGTCTTCACGGTTTCGGGCTGGCTGGCGTTTACCGGCGCAGGCGGCGCCTTGGCGCAATCCGAAGCGCCGCCGCCGCAAGCCGGGACAGAGCGCCTGATGCGGGGCCTGACGGGGGAAAACGACGCGGCCTTCGATGCGCTGATGGACCCTTGCATCGTTGCCAATGGCCGGCGGATGTGTCCCGGCACGGACAGAGATCCCGAGGCGTCAGAGGAGCCAGGGCATGCAAGCAGCGGCGCTGCTGCTGGAGCCTCTCGCACCGAGCGCGGCGTGACTTGGATACCGGGCGTTCGGGGTGAACTCACCACGAGCGTTGCCTTGGAAGACCGTATTCGCGAGCGTCTGGAAGCTAACGCCGGGGCGGAAGCCGTCGAAGATGCGCAGCGCCTGCTATCGCTTGCCGAAGGCGGCAGCGCGGGCCTGATATCCGCCATTCAGCTTCTGGGTGACACACTTTATGCCAGTGGCCGCTTTGGCGAAGCTGAGACCCAATATCGGCGAGCCCTGGCGCTTAAGCTCCCGGGCGGGGCCGGCAGCGTGGGTCCAGGCAGCCTTTCCGGAGCGGCGAGCCTTCTTGGCAAACTCGCCAACGTGTATGCCGCGCAGAACCAGGTTTCTCAGGCCTTAAAGCTTTCCGCGCGAGCCGTTCGCCTGGCAGGCGCCGGCATCGATCCCGGCGGAGCCTGGGTATTCTACAACCATGCCCGTCTTGCTTGGCGCGCCCAGCACGTTGACGAAGCGAGCCAGTATTTCAGCCGCGGTGCCGAACTCTTCCTCAGCTTTTACGGCAATGGCAGCCGCGATGCCGCCTATGGCCTGGATGCGCTTGGCCGGCTCGCCATGCAGCGGCGCGGCTGGCTTGAGGCGGTCCAGGTGCTCCGCCGGGCGGCGGCTATCGAAAAGCAGGCACTCAGCGCGCAGGGCTCTTCGCAGAATGAAGAGCCCGATGGCCGTGGCGCTTATGTCTTCCTCGATTTCGTAGCCGCAGCTTATGAACTCGCCGCGGAGCAGCCTGAACAACGGGACGCGCTGCTTGGCGAGGCGTTCGAGGCGGCGCAAGGGGCGGACCAGAAAACCGCCGCGGTTGCGCTCTCGCAGATGGCGGCGCGCCAAGCCAAGGGAACAGGGCCTTTGGCGGACCTTCTGCGCCACCAGCAGGATCTGGTCGCGGAATGGCACCGGACCGGCAGGCTTCTTGCGGATGCGCTGACACTTCCCGCCTCGCAGGGAGGAACCGGGGATGGCACCGCCCTCCGCAACCAGCTTGCGGCCCAGGACCGGGAAATCCGCCAGATCGATGTGCGCCTTGCCGCGGAGTTTCCCGATTATTTCGCTCTGATGAAACCGGCGCCGCTGCCGCTCGCGGAGACGCAGCGGCTGCTCTCTGAAGACGAAGCCCTCGTCATGTTCACCTTCAGGGAAGACGATCTCTTTGTCTGGGCGGTGAGCAAAAGCGGCGCGATCTGGCACAAGGTGGAATTGCCCGCCGGTGCCATCGCTGACGAAGCCGCCGCGCTCCGTTGCGGGCTCGACAGCGAGGCCTGGAACGATCCAAAATGCGCGGGTCTTACTGGCCAAACGTACACCGCCGGGGATAGCAACGCGGGCAAGCCGCTTCCCTTCGATCAAGCCCGTGCCTACCGCCTTTATCATGCGCTCTTTGCCCCAGTCGCAAAGCTTATCCAGGGCAAACAGCTATTGATTGTGCCGGCCCTGCTCCAGCAGTTGCCCTTCCAGGTGCTTATAACAGCGCCGCCCGCCGCGATGAAAAACTACAAATCGGCCGCCTGGCTTATCCGGGATCACGCCCTTACGGTCCTGCCCGCGGCTTCCTCGCTGAAGGCGCTCCGCGGCATGGCCCGGCCAAGCGCCGCGCCCAGGCCTATGATCGGCTTTGGAAATCCGCTGCTCGATGGCCCGAACAGTGCTTACGCGGCATTTGCCCGGGCAGCTCGCGACAGCAGCCGCTGCGGCGCGCCGGGAAAGAAACTTGCAAGCGCTCGCGGCAAAGCGAAGAGCGTGGCGCAGCTTCGGATGCGCGGAGGGCTTGCCGACGTTTCGTTCCTGCGTATGCAGGTGCCGCTTCCGGAAACCGCGGGGGAGCTTTGCACCGTGGCCCGCGATGTCCACGCCGATCCCAACGAGATCCGGCTCGGCGCCCGTGCCACCGAGCGGGAGGTAAAACGCTTAAGCGAAAGCGGCCAGCTCGCCCAATACCGGATCGTCCATTTCGCAACCCATGGCGCGCTCGCCGGCCAGGTCTCCGGCAGCACCGAGCCGGGCCTTCTCCTGACGCCGCCGGAAACGCCCAGCGAGGAGGACGACGGTTATCTTACCGCATCGGAGATCGCAGGACTGAAGCTTAACGCGGATTGGGTGATCCTGTCAGCCTGCAACACCGCGGCGGGTGGTTCCCAAGGGGCGGAAGCGCTGTCCGGCTTGGCACGCGCCTTCTTCTATGCGCAGGGGCGCGCGCTTCTGGTTTCGCACTGGGAGGTGAACTCGCAGGCGGCTGTGGGTCTCATCACGGGGGCAATGAGCCGGCTCGCCGCGGATAGCGCCATGGGCCGCGCCGAAGCCATGCGCGAATCCATGCTTGCGCTCATAGGCAAGGGCAAGGCGGAGCAGGCGCATCCGGCTTATTGGGCACCGTTCGCCGTGGTGGGGGAAGGCGGAGCCGGCAGATAGGTTTGCAACGGCTTTGTCTCGGGACGGAGGGCAGCGACCAAAACTTGCGCCAGGCGTTTCGTCCCGCAAGGATGTCTGCTCACTAGCGCTTTCGTCCATTGCGAGTTGCCGTACTGCCGCAACCGGCCCGTGCACCGGGCAATCAAGCTGCGGTTTAACAAATCGTTCGGATCCTCTCTACGAGATTGACCTAGCTCTGGAATCAATTGCCAAGGATGCCTAGAGCGAGTCTCAGCCCGTTGCAGCGTAGAGTTAATTACGTCCTTTATCTCCTTCGGGAGAGCATTCTGCTGCATTCGATGTCACGCGGCCATGTCCTTCGCCCTCGATGTTCACAAACTCATTTTGCGCCATGAGGACGGTGCCAAGATACCTGGCTTCATCCGCGCTTGGCATTTGACGCCCTTAGCCTTCAACGCCTCTGTAAGCTGAGTTCTTGTCATGGGGCGCCCCTGCGTTAAGCAGTCTTTCTCGCACGAGTGGGGCCTGATGGCCGCAGCCGAGCCGCTGTAAGGCGCTTGCCTTGACATGGGCGTGTCCGGCCTTTCGATGCCGCGGCCATTCTCCCCTGAGGGCGTTGAAGGGGACAACGCCCGCAAGCGCCGCGGTTTTTGCGGCTGGAAGCTGGCCAAGCTCGTGCAGGCAGCCGGCGAGGGTTGCCGCGCCAACAAACCCAATCCCCTTGATGGAGTTGAGAATATCGTAGCGGCTTTTCAGGCAACAGGATCGCTTTCGATAAGCGACGCGATGGCCTCCTCCAGCTTCGCAATCATCCGCTCGCAGGCAGGGAGCTGCTTCTTGAGAAGCCGCTTGAGAAGCCCGCTTTCGCCGCAGCGTAACGGGCGCCTTGAACGCGTCCGTCGGCCACTGGAGGCGATTGCCCCGGCGGCGCTTTAACTCAAATGTTGTTCCATTTACGTTTGTCGCGTAGATGAACAACAGGGCCGCCGGAGGCTTCGGCCTCCGGCGGTTTCTTCTTTTTTCCTTGTCGATATTCGCCTGCATCTCTTTCGGATCAACGCCGGCGAAGCGCTCCAGCGCCTCATCAAACGGCATATCGATGTGCAGCGGCTGCTCGTATTTCTTCTTTGTCACGCTATCAAAGCCCGGTAGGTAAGACGCCCCTCAACGCGGCCAAGAAGGGTATTCACTCGCTCCCCTTCACCCATGACGCGCTGAATCTAGCGCCAAACCATCTCAGCAAGATAGCGTTCAACGTGCTTCGAGCTAACCCAATGATGGATGCCGTGGTCAGGCTTGAAGCCGGTATTGCTCGGATGCTCATCGCTCATGATGCAGGAGCCCGGCTCAACATTCTCCCTAACCGTCTCACGAATGGTTTTGGCTTTCAGATTGTCAACCTTCTGAACGCGAAGTTCGCCACCGCGTTCAAGCATTCCAAAACTGTCCCCTTATTTGCGCGCCCTGAGACCCAGGAGTGCGCTTATTGGCATGCTTGTTTCCTTCTTTGCCACCAAAATGATTCTCATCAATTTCGATCTCGCCTTTCAAATGGCGGTTGAATGAATTCGTGCGAGCCGCATGGCGCAACCGATGAAGCACAAACCAAGCTGATTTCTGAGTTATCTTCAGTTCCTTAGCGAGCGTCGTGCTAGCGATCCCCTTCTTGTGCGAAGTGATAAGCCAGATCGCGGCAAACCACTCTCCCGCGAGCGTGAAGCTTCTGTGCCTTCAAAAACCGTGCCGACCTTAATCGAAAAGCGTTGGCCGCAGTCTCCACACTTATGTGTGCGCCTGTCACTGAAATGCATGACATGCTTCGATTTGCAGTGGGGCGCAAAAGGCGCTGTTCCTCCACCGGATGGCGGTCAAGGTCGATGGCTGCTTGTTCGTCCGGGTTGATTCATGGGGGAACAGGCCCCAAAGGCGAGTATGGTTGTGCCCTCGATTGAAGGCACCGGCTCGCGGCCTCGGGGTAATCGAGTCTCCGGTTTAAACAAACCGTTCGCTTCGCGTAAGGCGCTATCATAGTTAATGTGCGTATAGTAAACGCGAAGCTCCCATGTCCAAATCTGTAGCAAATCTGCGAAATTTTTTGCGTTTTAGGTCGATTTTTGCTTTTCAAAAACCCGGTTAAATATACGGCCAACTTGGCCGTTAACCGCAAGGCGGTTGTTGCACGATGCTTGCGGCATAAAATTATCGCTTCTATATCAGCGCGTTAGTGCAAAACACGCACGCCTTAACGCTTCCGTAAAGCGCGCGTGTTATATTGTCTCAAATTGGAAAAGCGGTTCCCGGCCACCCAGAACCGGGAAATTTGGGTTAACGCCGTGTTAGTTGAAGAACAGCGTCGAGACCGATTTCTCATCCGCGGTGCGTTCGATCGCCTCGCCGATCAGCCCCGCGAGCGACAACACCTCGATGTTGGACGCGACCCGCACCGCCTCGGTTGGCACGATGGTATCGGTGATGAAGAGCTTCTCGATCTTCGAGGCCATGATCTTGGCCACCGCGCCGCCCGAGAGCACGCCATGGGTGATGTAGGCCACCACGGAGTTTGCGCCGCGATCGCACAGCGCCGCAGCCGCGTTGCAGAGCGTGCCGCCGGAGTTGATGATGTCGTCGACCATGATGCAGTCGCGGCCGGCAACATCGCCGATCACGTTCATGACCTCGGATTCGCCCGGCCGCTCCCGGCGCTTGTCGATGATGGCCAGCGGCGCGTCGTCGATGCGGCTTGCGAGCCAGCGCGCGCGCACCACGCCGCCGACGTCGGGCGAGACGACGGTGATGCCGCCGTTGTTGAAGCGCCCGCGGATGTCGCGCACCATCACCGGAGCCGCATAGAGGTTATCGGTCGGGATGTCGAAAAAGCCCTGGATTTGCCCGGCGTGGAGATCGACCGTCAGCACGCGGTCGGCGCCGGCGTGGGTAATCATGTTGGCGACGAGCTTGGCCGAGATCGGCGTGCGGGGCAGCGTCTTGCGGTCCTGGCGCGCATAGCCAAAATAGGGGATCACCGCCGTTATGCGCCGCGCGGAGGCCCGCTTCAGCGCGTCGATCAGGATCAGGAGTTCCATCAGATTGTCGTTGGCGGGATAGGAAGTCGACTGGATGACGAAGATATCCTCGCCCCGGACGTTCTCCTGCACCTCGACAAAGATTTCCATGTCCGCGAACCGCCGGACAAGACATTGCGTGAGCGGCGTCTTCAGATACGCGGCGATGGCGTGAGCCAGCGGGCGATTGCTATTGCCGGCGACCAGCTTCATGTCTCGTGACAGTCCATGTGGCTACAGCGGTTGGGAAAAACTATACGAGCGCGCTTCTAACAGCGCGCCCGTCATATGTAAACCCGTGAATGTGGGCGCAAGGCAGCCTTTCGGGCTGCGCTTGGGCGTAATTAACCGGCTGAGCCGTTCGTGCCCTGCTGGACCTGACCCGCCGGAGCAGGCTTCTGGAGCAGCTTCGTGACCTCCGAGGCAGCGGCACCGGCAGCTTGATCGGCCACCTCGCCCCATGCACCGTCGAGGCTTCCGGCGACGATCTTGTTGTTCTGAACGACCGTCTTTTCCATCTGCTTGCCAGTGGGATCGACCACGGCCCAGCGGATGGTGATCGTCTGCTGGCCATTGCCTGCGGCTCCAAGCTCAACATTGCCCTGGATCTTGTAGGCGCCAGCCTTTGCACCCGATACGAGCTTGATGCCCTGCTGCTTCAGCGCGCGCCTCATGGCTTCGGAGAGCGCCGTCTTGCCGTCGCCAGGCGCACCGGAGACTGCCGGAACGACTGCCACAAGCTCGGCCGCAGCCTTCTGCTTGGCGGGCGTGGGCACCTCGACCGCCGAGGCGAGCGATGGCGTCGCCTGCGTGGCCGCCGGCTGGGCCGGAGCGGGCTTCGCCGCAGACTTGGCCGCAACCTTTACGGGAGCTGCCGCCGGTGCCGGGGTTGCCGCCGCGACTGGGGTCGCGACCGGATTATCGAGCCAGGCCGTCACGATAGTCACCGACTTGGCCGTAACCTGCTGCAGCCCTTCGTCGGTGACGTGGCTCCAGGAGTTGCCGCCATGCTTGGGCGAAATGGCCTCCTCGCCGCCCATGTTGCGAACCTTGTTACCGGCTTTGTCGGTAACGTCGAACATATAGGCGACCTTGGTCCCGTGCTTGGCGTCGGACTTTGCGACGTAAGCGGGCTTGATGATGTACTGCGCATCCTTGGCCTCGACGATTTGCACGCCTTTGAGCTTCAGGGATGCCGTAAGCTGCTCGTTGACTTTACTTGCGTATTTCTGCGGCAGGCCCTCTGCTGGCGAAAGGGCAACGGCCGGTTTGGCCTTCAGGCTAGCGTCGGCGCTATCGCCCAATTGAAGGATGCTTCCTCCGCAGCCGGCGAGGCCGGCCAACAGAAGTGCTCCAGTCAAGAGCGACGCGGCACGATGGGCTGCGCTCTGCGCGGCCGGCTTGATCTCGCGCGTCACTTGTCCACTCCTTGCTTATTTGGTTTAGCACGGCGGTACACATGACACTAACAACCGGCACAACTCCCCCCGCCGAATCTCGGTACATTCGAAATCTAGCGGTGGCGTTTGATCGCGTCTAGCGGGCGGAACTATCCACAGGGCCTGCTGAGCAAAATTCCGCCAAAATCAGGCATTGGGGGCCTAAGTTATCCACATTATTGAAGCAGGATTGCGGATATTTGGCGGCCGTAACCGGCCTCGAATTTATGCACGGACCGCCGGTAGCTGAACAAAACTGATTCGTTTTTGTAGGTACAGGCACCAATATCGCGGATGTTGGCGACGCCTTTACTCAAAATCCGGTCCCGTACATAGGCGGGCAGGTTGAAGTGCGGCCTGCCGCTTCCGGCCTGCGCAAAATACCGCTCGTTGGCGGCGGCATCGGCGAGGAACGCCTCCTTGAACTCGGGGCTGACCTCATACGCGGCCTGCGATATGGCAGGCCCAATGGCAGCCGCAATGCGTTCCGCCCGCGCACCGAGGCTTTCCATGGCCTCGATCGCGGCTTCGGCGATGCCCGCCTTGGCTCCCTTCCAGCCCGCATGCGCCGCCGCGACGACGCCTGCCTCGAGGTCGGCGAACAGGATCGGCGCGCAGTCCGCGGTAAGCACGGACACCGCAAGGCCGCGGACATTTGTGACCACGGCATCGGCTTCCGGGGCTTCGCCGGGTTTCCAGGGAGAAGTCACAATCAGAGCCCTGGCTGTGTGAGCCTGCTTGGGGCCGGTCAGCATGCCGGGTTCCGCGCCGAGCCAGGCCGCCACGCGCGCCCGGTTCTCTTCAACGCGGTCCCTTTCGTCGGCTGAGCCGCGCCCGCAATTCAGCGAGGCGTAAATGCCCTCCGAAACTCCGCCCGTGCGCTGGAAGAAGCCGTGGGCAATCCCACCCGCCTTGAGATTGTCCGCGGCAAAAAAGCCTGCCTCTCCGGCACCCGTTTCTGTCTTCATAGAGCCCTTCAATTCTTCAAAAGCCGCTAGCTAAAATGGCGGTAGCGGGCCGGGAACGCCAGCGGTCAAGACAACGGTCTTGAAAAGCGCGCCCATCTGCGCGGGGTCCACGAGCCGGGTGATGCGGCCGCGCAATTCGATTGCCTCCTCCGGAGAGGCGCGGCGCAGGAGTTGATGCACCCTGGCCTCCAGCCCAAGCCGTAGCAGCCATTCGCCCATGGGCATGGGACCGGATGCGGCGAGGCTCAGCGCTGCCGCCTTCTGCGCCAGATCGGAGAAATCGACATGCGCCGTGAGGTCGGCCTCGCCAGTGGCCTCGAACAGACCGGCGAAGCGGTGCTGCCTGACGGCTTGTACCGTGTCGCCGGATGCGGGCTGCGAATAGCCGTAGTCTATAATGAGCGCGGCGAGCGGCGCATCGGCGGCCCGCGCCGCGAAGCTTTGGAGAATGGCAGCGGTGCCGGGCCGGGATCTCGACGATTGCGCTGTCTTCCGGTGGGGAAGTCCCCCCTCACTCTGTCTCTCTCCCCGAGGGGAGAGAGGACGCTCGAACTACCCTCGGCGGGAATTAGAGCGTCCCTCTCCCCTCGGGGAGAAGGACAGGATGAGGGGGGACTTTCACCCCATTTCCTTCAACTCGAACGCGAAGCCCCCATCCCTGAACGCAACCATCCGCTCGCGCCACGCCTGCGCGGCTTCGTCGAACACGAACTGGTGCACGGGCAGGCAATCGAAGAACTCGTTGGCGATTACGATGGCGGCGCCCGTTGGCACATCCTCGATGCGCTCATGCCAGCAAACCGGACAGGGCGCTCCGCCAAGCGCGGCTTCCTGTGCGGCCCGCAGCGGCGCCGACGTCTCGACGAGGTGAACCGTGGCGCACTGCAAGAAGGCCGGGAGCACCCTCAGCGCACGCAGCGCATCCGCCATCAGCGTTCCGCGCCCAGGGCCAAGCTCGATCAGGCGAACCGCGTCGGGCTGCCCCATCAGCCGCCAGGTTTCGCCCGCCCAGAGGCCGATCAGCTCGCCGAACACCTGCGAGATTTCCGGCGCGGTTATGAAGTCGCCGCCGCGCCCAAGCGGGTCTCTCTTCTTATAGTAGCCATGCGCGGGATCGTAGAGGCACGCCTCCATGTAATCGTGCAGCGTGATCGGCCCATCCGCGGCGATACGGGCGGCGAGTTTCCGGGCAAGCGGCGTCAAAGCGGTGTCTGTGGCGTTCGTGGAAGACATCATCCGCCAAGATAGTTCTTGGAGTAGCGGTATGCCAAGGTCCGCGCGAGGCCGCCCGCACCTGGGAACAGGTTCGCGCGCGTTACGCCGATATCGTGCAGCTCTTTCATGATGGCCTTCTTGCCGGCGGCCTCGATCTGGATGGCAGTCAGAAAAAGATCGGCGCGCTTCATGAAGAAGATGATTTTGTCGAGCGGCGTCGCGTCCTTGCCGTGGACAGTCCAAAAGATGTTCTGGGCGTTATAGCTTCGGCTGGCGCGGGGCGGCCTGAAGGCCATGGGCGGCGCGGCATCCGGCAGTGCTGGCGCATCCAGCGCGTCGAGCCTGACGGCGTATCCCTTGAAGTAGGCGCTCTCCACTGGCGGCACGAACAGAAGATCGGCCGTATGCTCGTTCATGATCCAGGGATTGAGCACCCAGACGCGCCCATCGTCCGCACTCATGCTTTCTACCGCCGTGAACAGCGCAACCAGCGGGTTTGCGGACCATTCGATGATCCGCGTGGGCACGCCCGCTGCGTGCGCGTTCATCAGCAGTTGCCAATCGGAAAGCCCGCCCGTGGCCGCGAACTCCGCGCCCATCTGCCGCCAGTCGCGTAAGACCTCACGCTCATGCTCGGGCCGGATGCCGGACTTGTACAAGGCCGGCACGAGACCGCCGCTGAGATCGGACTGGCCCAAATACCAAGGCGTGGCGGGCGTCGCGTGCAGCCCGAGCTTGTTCTTCGGGTCCGAAATCGCGGCGAGATAGCCGGAAACCGAGGCGATCGGCATCGGGCTATGCCTTGACCGGGGACGCGGCCGGTACTGGTGCGGCTTCAACGGGCGCCTTCTTGGCGGTCGCGGCCAGATAGACGCCGTAAGCGATCATCGGCAAGGAGTAGACCACACCTTCGGAGAAATACCGCGTCGTGAAAAACTCGGCCATATCCCATTCCTTGTAATATTCTGCGAAGATGCGGAACGCCCCGTAGGCAATCAGGAATACGCCAGCGGTCAGCCCCGGCGAGGCCAGCGAGCGGCGGCTGTGCGTGAAAAAGCGCAGGAGGACGAACATCGCCACGCCTTCAAGCAGCGCCTCATAAATCTGGGTCGGGTGGCGCGGGCCAGGCAGATCGCCCTTCAGTAATGCCCTGATAGGGAATTCCACGGCCCAAGGCACGTCCGTCAGCCGGCCGTAGATCTCCGCGTTGACGAAGTTGGCGAGGCGCCCGAAAAACAGGCCGAATGGAACAGCCGCCGCCGCCAAATCCATGAGCGCGCGCACGGGAATACGCTCGCGGCGTGCGAACAGCCAGACCGCGAGCCCCACACCCAGGAGCCCGCCATGGAACGCCATGCCGCCTTGCCAAATCTCGAAGAATTGAAGCGGGTTCTTGAGCAGGCTGCTGGGCTCGTAGAACAGGAAGTGGCCAACCCTGCCGCCGAGCACTGTGCCAACGGTCGCCCAAAACAGGAAGTCGTCGGCCTGCTGGGGCTGCACCGGCACCGGCCCGCCCCAGAGCCGCTTATCCTCGCAAAGCCGGCGCATATAGTACCAGCCAAGTAGCAGTCCCGCCGTGTAGGCGAGGCCATACCAGCGTATCCCGAACTGCCCGTAGATGTGGATCGCCACCGGGTCGGTAAAGGGAAACGCAATCGCCATCTGGTCCATCGAAAGCCTCGAATGCCGCCGCTGAGCGCCCCTGTCTTAGCAGGAGGCGCTGCCGTGCCAAAGCAAAAGATCGGCGCGCCGCCGCCCGGCCTTGCCCCGGGGGCAAACGAGAAATGCGTTGGCAAATTGAGAAAATCGGGTACACTTTAAGTGGATCGAGCAGGTTTCGCCCCGAAGTCTATGGCAAGCCCAGGAGAGGTTATGAGGTTTTTTCCTCTAGCTTTCGCATCGCTGGTCACGTTCTGTTTCAACCATGCTTCAGCGCAGGCGCCTGATTTTTTTCATGAAAGGATCGATACAGTAGCCGCTAGGTTCAGCTCGTTAAATATTCCTGACTTGGAGAAAATTCAACTTCCGCAGGCGCAGCCCGACGGTTCATTTATATTTATATATGTCTGGTTCCCCAAGACCCATAGGCCGACCACGGCGTCGTTCGAAGCCAATGTCGGCGATTATTTCGATGTTCTTGGAGCGCAGTACAAGGTCTACGCGGGCTGGTGTTACGCGAAAAAGCCGGAGACGCATGTGCTCAAGACCAAAACCGGCGAAGTCGGCGTGATGCGCATCTGGGCACTCGGCTTCTACGGGCGTGCGCCACGCAGGCAATGCCTCGGCGGACTGCCAGGCGCCGCCGGCCGGCTCGGCCAGACGCAGGTCTATAAAGATCCCAACTCGGGGCTCCTGACCATGGTCCGCTCAGGGCATCCGACGCGGTTCCCGTCCGTTGGGGAGAAGGTTCAGTAGGGACAGAGGGCGCGCCGTCAACGCGGGCGCAGGGAGAAAGCCATGATAAAACTTCTGGCTATGTTGCTTACCGCCACGGCACTGAAGCGCTTCGCGATGAGGCCGGCACTTAGTCCTGCAGTTTCCGAGGAAGCAAATCGGGACGGCGTGCGGCGGTAATGCGCAGGGCTTGCTCGCGCCGCCATCGTGCGATGCGGGCGTGATCGCCCGACAGCAGCACGTCCGGGATTTCGAGGCCCTCCCAGGCGCGGGGGCGGGTGTAATGCGGGTATTCGAGCAGGCCGTTTTCGAAGCTTTCCTCGGCCAAGGACTCCTCGGCGCCAACGACGCCGGGCAAGAGCCGCACGCAGGCGTCGATCAGGATCATCGCGGCCAGTTCGCCGCCTGAAAGCACGTAATCTCCCACCGAAATCTCTTCGAGCTGACGGGCGTCGATAACGCGCTGGTCGAGCCCTTCGAATCGCCCGCAGAACAGGATGACGCCCGGCCCGGCAGCCAGGCTGCGCACGCGCTCCTGGGTCAGCGGCTTGCCGCGCGGCGAAAGATAAATGCGATGTGCGCCGGGGAATGCCGCGCTTGCCGCGTCTATGGCGGTGGCGGCCACATCCGCGCGCATGACCATGCCCGCGCCACCGCCCGCTGGCGTATCGTCGA
This sequence comes from uncultured Alphaproteobacteria bacterium, assembly GCA_963760455.1. Classification (GTDB taxonomy): domain Bacteria; phylum Pseudomonadota; class Alphaproteobacteria; order Rhizobiales; family Rhodomicrobiaceae; genus Rhodomicrobium. The sequence goes on along the minus strand of CAVXDM010000039.1, from coordinate 32,332 downwards.
CGGAGCGGTGCTTGTCCGTGGCGAAGTCGCGGATTTGCAGGGCCGACAAGTGCCAGCGTTCCTCCTCAAGCGCACGGCCGGAGAGGCTGTGGCCCAGGGGTCCGGGAAACATTTCGGGGAAGAGCGTGAGTACGGTTGCCTGCCAGGGTGCCATGGCTTTCAAATAGAGCGAGCTGCCCTGCTTGGCTAGCAATGTATTTGGTAACAGGGGCAAAAGTCCGGGCAACATGAGCGTCATGCCCGCGCAGGCGGGGACCCACATAAGGTCTTCGCCTTCGCGGGAATGAAGGCGCGGAGTCTTCGTTGGGAAGGACGTGAAGCGGGAAGGCCTGCCTATTGCACTGCCGGCGCCTCGGCAGGGGACGCTGCCGCCGTGGCATCCGCCTTGATGCGGGCCACCATGGAGGCGAGCCCGTTCGAGCGCTGCTGCGTCAAATGGCTGTTGAGGCCGAGCTGGACGAACACTGCTTTCTCGTCCGTGGCGATGATGTCCCGGGCCTTCTTGCCGGAGTAAAGCGCGAACACCACGGCGATCAGCCCGCGAACGATGAGCGCGTCGCTATCGCCCCGGAATGTCAGCACTGCGTCTGGTCCCCTTCCTTGCGTGGCCGCTATCAGCCACACTTGGCTCGCGCAGCCGCGCACCTTGTAGGCCGGGGCGTGCTCTTCGTCCGTCAAGGGCGCAAGCGCGCGGCCCAGATCGATCAAATAGCGATACCGGTCCTCCCAGTCGTCAAGCACGCTGAAATTGTCGATAATTTCGTCGATCTGCATCCTGCCCACCCAAAAAGCGCTTCTATGCGTTAGCTCATACCTTTTCGGCGAATGTCAAGGTGGCAGACGCCGTCAGAAGCATCCTGCAAGTGCAGTGCCAAGGTCGAGAAGCACGGCAGGGCCGCGCACCGCCATCAGATAGACGGCGCCCGCGCAAAGGATTGCGATACCGCCGGTCAGGCCCCATTTCACGCTTCGCGGCATGCTTGCTCCTCCTACCCGGCAGACGCCGGCGCTTCCGCGGGCCGCGACGCCGGACGCTCCCTGATCGGCAGGTGCAGCGCCGCCGCGAGCACCGCGACCGCGACAGAGGCCCACCACAACAAGTCGTAGGAATGATATGTATCGTAAAACCAGCCGCCCAGCCACGCGCCCGTGAAGCTGCCGATCTGATGCGACAGAAACACGATCCCGTAGAGCGTGGAGAGCCAGCGCGGCCCGAAGAACGTCACGATGAGCCCGCTCGTCAGCGGTACGGTGCCGAGCCATAGCAGGCCGAGCAGGAATGAGAAGGCGAGCACGCTGCCTTCCGTTAGCGGCAGGTAGATGAGCGCGATGAAGATCGCGCCGCGCGCCAGATAGATGAAGGCCAGCGCCAGGCGCTTGGGCACGATGTCGCCGATCCGGCCGAAGGCGTAGGTGCCCAGGATGTTCCCGCCGCCAACCACGGTCAGCGCGATGGCCCCGAGGCCGGCCCCGAACCCCTTATCGGCGAGAAATGCCGGCAGGTGCACCGCCACGGCCGCGATGTGAAAGCCGCAGACGAAAAAGCCAGCGGTGAGCAGGAGGAAGCTTGGATAGCGGAACGCCTCGCGCAGCGCATCTTCAAGCCCTTGCGCGCTAACCCAGCCTGACGGCGCGGTTTCCGCTCGTGCCCGCCCGAGCTGAAGCGCCAGCGGCGCCATCAACGCGGCGGTGGCGGCCGTGATGAACAGCGAAGTAACCCAGCCGGTGGCGTCGAGGATGGTGTGCACGTATGGCAGCGCAACGAACTGGCCGATGGCGCTGCCCATGGTGGTGAGGCCAAGCGCCGAGGCCCGCTTTTCCGGCGGTGCAGCCCGCGCGACCGTGCCGAAAACGGCGGTGAAGCCGGTGCCCGCAATCCCCAGACCAATCAGCGCGCCTGCAAAAAGAAGCTGGTTTCCGCCCGCCGCCGTCGCCATCGACGAGAGCCCAAGTACGTAAAGCGCCGTGCCGCCGAGCGCCACGCGCACCGCGCCCACCTTGTCGCTCAAGGCGCCCGCGAATGGTGCGCCGAGCCCCCAGACCAGGTTCAACACTGCCATCGACATGGAAAAGACCTGCCGGTCTAGGCCCAGATCCTGGCTGATGGGCTTGAGGTAAAGCCCGAAGGCTTGACGGATGCCCATATTGATCGCAAGCATCGTTCCCGCGCACAGAACGAGCATCCAGACCGGGTGCAGCTTACGCATGCGATCTCCTGGGAGATAGTTCGAGATTCCCGTACTATGCGCCGCCGCTGGCACATTGGCTAGCCGAACATAAGTTGGAGCCTTAACAGTGGGTCCGCTTGAACGCGTTTTCATGCGTCGTAGCGAGGCGGCAAAACTGCCGCGGCGATCCGGAAGCGGCATCCGTGCCTTGCGCTGGCTCGCTTCGCGGAGTTTACCCCGGCCTCCGAGCCGGGGCTCGCAATGACGTCAGGCAACACCACTTTCAGCGAAGGGACGCATGCTTTTCCGACTTCCCACCAGAATGATCGCAGCCTATTGGCGGCTTACGCGCGGCGCGACGCTCGGCGCGCAGGGCGCCGTCATCGCCGGGGACGGGAGCGTGCTGCTCGTGCGTCATACCTACCGCCCAGGCTGGCATTTTCCCGGCGGCGGCATCGAATGGCGCGAAACCGCCGAAACCGCGCTTGGACGCGAGCTTTTCGAGGAGGCCGGCGTGATCGTGAAGGGTACGCCGCAGTTTCATGGCTTGTTCGCGAATTTCGCCTGGCTGCCAAGCGATCACGTAGCCCTGTTCGTGGTGCGCGAATGGGAGCGGCCGGTGGCCCCGCCGCCCAACAACGAAATCCTCGAAAGCCGCTTCTTTCCGCGCGAGGAACTGCCTGCGGGTGTTTCGCCCCCGGTGCTCCGGCGCATGAAGGAGATTTTCGACGGCGCGCCAACTGTGCCGCATTGGTAGTTTTCGCCGGACGCGTCTTCCTGCGACCAATAGTAGCGCGGGCGACCGGGGGGCGGCAACGGCCTCAGTCGAGTTTTGACCGCTCTGCGTCATCGCGAGGCGCGGAACGCGGCGTGGCGGTCCATAGCAATATCCGCAATTATGCCCGCCGGTCACGGCTGCAGGCGCAGCACATCACACAAGTAACACGGCATCCGGTTGAGTGGTTCGCGGAGTCCCCCTCACTCTGTCTCTCTCCTCGCAAGCTCGCCAAGGCGAGCTTGCATCTCAGCGTGGCCGCATTCGCAAGCGGATGCGGCTGGGAGAGAGAACGCCAGAAATCTCGCTGCGGGTAGTTTCGGCGTCCCTTCTCCCCGTCCGCTCCCGCTCGCGGGGGGCGGCAACATAGAGTGGCAAGCTCGCTTGGGCGAACCTGCTTGGAGAAGGACAGGATGAGGGGAGCTTCGCGAACCACTCAACCGGATTTCATATAACCAATGCCGCAGCACCGGACTTCCTGGCGGCTTCCTGCACAATTGGCGTAAGTATGCCAAATCTGCAACACATTCTCGACGGATTCACTCGGTACTCTGTAAAACAGTTGTTCATCTTTGCGGGTAATTAACTATGGGGCTAGAGCCGAGTGCGGGGAGAGTGCTTTCGTTTGCCGATATTTACAGGCATATTCAGGCGCTTCGGGAGTCAATGGCTGCGTTCAAGGCATTCAACTCCCGGAAGCGGCAGTGCCCTGAAAGCGGGAACGAATTAGAAGCGGTAAATAGTAGCGCGGACGCGGTCGAGACTGCCGCCGCTCCCCTGCTGAGCCTGTCGCTCGATCCACGCTGCTGCAGTTGCCGCGCCAAGCGCTTGCGCCGCGCGCCGGGGGCCGATTGCAGCGATCTGGCCCACTTCTATCTGCGATATAAGATCGTCGAGGCGTTGCAGCCTCACCCAAACTACAAATCCGACGACGGTTTCCAGCCATTCGGCCTTGTCAGCACCCTGCGGTTTTGCGACGAGCCGGGCGCGGATCAAGCTCTTGACGAATTCAACGGCAGGCAGCCTCCAATCATGGCCGCACTCGCCGATCTCATAGAAAAGGGCATCGTCGTGCAAACGCCATTCGAGCCGTGGAACGGCGATGTCATGCTGGGATTGCGGGCCAATCTGCCATTGCGCGAAGCGGCTCATCAGGAGCGGAGAAGGCTGATCGAGACCCTTGCGGAAAAGTTTAGTCACCGCCTCGGATGGAACGAGGATGGCACCGGCTGGCTTGCTCCTACCCGGCGGAACTGCGGCGGCGTTCGCGGGTCGATCTGGGACTTGCTCTCCTATTTGCGCGCGCTGGAGCACACCGGCCCCAAGGGGCCTCGCACGATCAACTGATAGGGCCTGCTGCGATTACGCGGCGTTTATCCGGACACCGTCATCCCGGAACGGCGCTTGCGCCGTATCCGGGAACTTGTACCGGCGGGCCACAAGTCTCGACCGCTTCCGTCATTGCGAGTTGCGCACCAGCGGGAGCGGCCGGCTCTTCTGGATGAAACTGCGAACCTCACCCCGTCCCTCTCCCCAAGGGGAGGAAACAGGGTGAGGTGTGCCCATTGAGAGGGCGGGGTGAGGAGGTCTTGCGACGACGGACGAGGCTTCCGGAACGGTCAAACCTTACGGCGGCCGGTTTCAGTGAGGCGGTTTCCTATTCCGCGGGCTGAGGTTCGCGCCTGGCTTCCTGCCGGGCCTCGCGGTGCGTGTCCTTTCTGCCCGATAGCCAATTCTGCAGCTTGTCCAAATAGACGTAGATCACCGGCGTGGTGTACAGCGTCAGTACCTGGCTCAGGGCGAGGCCGCCGACCATCGCGTAGCCCAGAGGCTGCCGCAGCTCGGAACCCGTGCCGTGCCCCAGCATCAGCGGCAGGCCGCCGAGCAGCGCCGCCATGGTTGTCATCAGGATGGGCCGGAACCGCCGCACCGCCGCTTCCTTGATCGATTCCTCCGGCGTCAGCCCGCGGTCGCGCTCGGCTGTTATCGCGAAGTCCACCATCATGATCCCGTTCTTCTTCACGATGCCGATCAGCAAAATGATGCCGATAATACCGATCACCGACAAGTCGAAGCCAAACGCCATAAGCATCAGCAGCGCCCCCACGCCCGCCGACGGCAAGGTCGAGAGAATGGTGAGCGGGTGGATGAAGCTCTCATAGAGCATGCCAAGGATGAGATAGATCACCGCCAGCGCCGCGAGGATCAGGAGCGGCGTGGACTTGAGCGAGGCTTGGAACGCCTGCGCGTTCCCCTGGAAGCTGCCCACAATCGTATCCGGCGCGCCGATGTCTTTCATCGCTGCCTGGATCGCCTCGACGGCCTGCCCCAAGGATACGCCAGGGCGCGGTGTTGAAATAGATGGTGGCGGCGGGAAGTTGGCTTTGGTGGTTGATCGAAAGGAAGCCCGTCTTCTTGGTATTAAAGCTTACCAGCGTCGATAGCGGGATCATCTGCCCCGACGCCGGCGCCTTGATATAAATCTTGGAGAGCACGCTGGACTTCTCCTGCAGCTCCGGCAGGATTTCGAGAATAACATTATAGGTGGATAGCTGCGTGTAATACTGCACCACCTGGCGCTGGCCTAGCGCGTCGTTGATCGTATCGTCGATGAGCTGCGGGGTTATGCCGAAGCGCGACGCCCGGTCCCGGTCGATGGTCACGGTCAATTGTGGGCCGTTCATCAGCAGATCGGTGGAAACGTCAGCGAGGATCGGAACAGTCTTAAGCTTCGCGAGCGCCTTCGGCACCCATTCCTCAAGCTCTTCGAGGCTCGCGTCCTGCAAGGTATATTGGTAAAGCGCCCGTGCAAGCCGCGCGCCCACGGTGATGTCCTGCGCGGGCGACAGAGAGGCGGCGGCGCCGCGGACCTCGGCGAGCTTCGGCCGAAGCCTTTCGATCACGCCCAGCGCGTCGGTGGCTCGCTCGCCGCGCGGCTTCATCGTTATCGCCAGCCGCCCGGTATTGAGTGTGTAGCCCGGCTGCGAGCCCATGAAAGAGGCGACCGTTTGCACATCGGGGTCTTGTGCGACGATATTGGCCAGCGCCTGCTGCTGTTTGTACATCTCCGGAAAGGCGATATCTTGCGGCGCGTCGGTGACGCCGAAGATAATGCCGGTATCCTGAACCGGGAAAAAGCCCTTCGGGATATTGATGAACAGTAAGATTGTGAGCGCGAGCGTCGCGAAGAAGCTCATCAGCGTTATGAAGCGGTGGCGAAGCGCGATGGTCAACGTTCGCTCGTAGCCCGCTGCCAGCGCGTCGAAAAAGGCGCCGATCTGCCGGTTGAGCCAGCCGGGACGGCCCTCTTCCGGCTTGAGAAATCGCGAGCACAGCATCGGCGTCAGCGTCAGCGACACGATGACCGAAACCGCGATCGTAACCGTCACGGTCAGCGCAAACTCCCGCATCAGCCGCCCGATAATGCCTTCCATGAGCAGGAGCGGGATGAACACGGCCACCAGCGAAAGGCTGATCGAGAACACCGTGAAGCCGATCTCGCCCGCACCTTTGAGCGCGGCCTGGTATGGCTCCTCGCCCGCCTCGATATGACGGTAGATGTTCTCGACGACGACGATGGCGTCGTCCACCACGAAGCCGACCGCGATGGTGAGTGCCATCAGCGACAGGTTGTCGAGGCTGAAGCCCAGCGTGTACATGATGGCGAAAGTGCCCAGCAGCGAGATGGGCACCACCGCGCTCGGAATGAGCGTGGCGCGCGCGTTGCGGAGGAACATGAGGATCACCAGCACCACGAGCGCGATGGTGAGCATCAGCGTGAATTCAACGTCGAACACCGAGGCGCGGATCGTCACCGTGCGGTCGCTAATCACATCGACCTTCACGCCGGCAGGGATGACGCTGCGAAGCTTCGGCAGCGCGTCGTAGATGCCCTCGACGGTCTCGATGACGTTCGCGCCCGGCTGCTTGAACACAATTAGCAGGACGCCAGGCTTGCCGGTGGCCGTGGCCCCCAGCAGGTAGCTCTCCGGCCCGTCGACGGCATGACCCACGTCTTTGACGCGGATCGGCGCGCCCTGCTTGTAGGCCAGGATGATGTTGTCATAGTCGGCCGGCTTCATGATCTGGTCGTTCGCGGCGACCGTAAAGCTTTGCACCGCGCCGTTGATCGTGCCCTTGGCCGCGTCGGCGGTGATGCGGCCCAGAAGGCCGCGCACCTCCTCCAGGGTAAGGCCCCGCGTGGCGAGCTTTTCGGGGTCCACCTGCACGCGGATCGCCGGCTTCTGCTGACCTGCGACAAACACTAAAGACACGCCGTGGATTCTGCGATATCTGCTGCGAGAGAATGTTCTCGGCGTAGTCGTCGGCCTCGGTGAGCGGCACGGTATCGGATGTCACCGAGAGGATCAGAATTGGCGGATCGGCCGGGTTGTATTTGCGGTAATAGGGCGGCGTGGTCAGGTTGTTGGGCAGCCGCCTGCCCGCCGCGGTGATCGCCGCCTGCACGTCTTGCGCGGCCGCGTCGATGTTCCGGTTCAGCTCGAACTGGATGCTGACCTGGGTATTGCCCAGCGTGTTGATCGAGGTGAGCTGGGTAACGCCCGCGATCTGGCCGAATTGCTGCTCAAGCGGATTCGCGACAGAGGCGGCCATGGTCTCGGCGCTGGCGCCCGCGAGCTGGGCCGACACCTGGATCGTCGGGAAATCCACCTGCGGCAGCGGGGCGACCGGGAGATAGAAATAGGCCGCGATGCCCGCAAGCGTAAAGGCGGCCATCAACAGCGTCGTGGCAATCGGCCGCCCGATGAACGGCGCGGAAATATTCATGACCGGCCGCCCGCCTCGTTGACCGCGACCGGTTTCGCATCCGTCTTGATGGGCTTGCCCGGCTGCAGCCGGTAGTAATTGGACATGATGACCTGGTCGCCCTCGGCCAAACCCTTCTCGATGGCGGTGACGGTCTCAAATGCCGGCCCCGTTTCGATGGGCTGCATCCTCGCCTGCATATCGGGCGTGGCGAGCCAGACAAAGAGCCCGTTCGGCCCGCGCTGGATGGCGGTCGTTGGAATGGCGACGGCATCGCGCTGCAGCGCCGTTTGCACCCGCACTGGCGTATACTGTCCGGGCCAGAGCGTCTCGTCCGCATTTTCGAAGATCGCCTTGATGCGGATGGTGCCGCTGTTCTGGTCGACCAGATTGTCGATCACCGCGAGCTTGCCCTTCGCAACTGGCTTCGTTCCATCCTGATTGTAGGCGATGACGGGCACATCTCCCGCCCGCTGAGCGTCGCGGACCGCACCAAGCTCTCCCTCGGGCAGCGTGAACACCACCCCGATTGGATGCTGCTGCGTGAGCGTGGCGATGAACACCGTTGTATCGTTGGCCCGCACAATGTTCCCCGGATCGACGGCGCGAAGCCCTATGCGGCCTGCGAAGGGCGCGGTTATGGTGGTGTAGCTGAGATTGGTCTCGGCGGTCTTTATCATCGCTTCGTCCGCCAGGATGAGCGCGCGGTCCACGCCCACCTTGGCGGTGAGCTGATCCACCGACTGCAGGGATGCGAATTCTCTGCTCCGAAAGCTGCCGCGCGCGGTCGAGATCCTTGAGGTCGCTAACAAGCTGCGCCTCGTCCTGCGCCTTTTTGGCCTTCGCCTGATCGAGCGCCGCCTGGAAAAGCCTCGGATCGATGGTGGCGAGCACTTCGTTCTGCTTGACGTGCTGGCCTTCCTCGAAGTTCACCCGGTCGAGCGTGCCATCCACGCGGCTGCGCAATTGCACGGTGTTGAGGGCCTGAACCGTGCCAATGCCGGACAGCAGCACCGGGATGTCCTGCTTGGTGGCGCTGGCCGTGGACACGCTCACGGCTTGCGCCTGTGCGGCCTTCGGTTTTGGCGGGGGCGCTGAATACCAGATGTAGCCGGCGATGCCCAGCACAACGCACAAGGCAGCAAGCATCACTCGAAGCATTCAACACCTCACACAGCATCGGATGCGCCCGCCGCGACGAAGCATAACCACGAAACTGGCGCATAGCCAGCTCGGTTAATGGCTGCTAACCCGAGGGCCATGCCTCCGGGGCGAACGTAGGCGCGAAAGGTTAAGTTAACGTCAGGCGCTAAAGTAGCCTGGGTTATGAATATGGCGTAGAAGAGAAAAGGGGTAGACCCGCCGGGGAACGGAGCGCGTCTAAATTGTAACGGTTTGCACTGCCGGCAGGGTTGGGTTGCATTTTTCGGCTGCCATGGATTCCCGCCTTCGCGGGGACGCCGCCGCGGGTGGCGATACGGAGGCGGAGTTTTTTTGAGGGGGAACCGGCATGCTCAGGGCCTTGGTGGCTGACGCCGTCTTCATAGCCGCGCTGTTCGTAGAGGCGCTGGCCTCGCTTTCTCTGCTTCAATCCGTACACGCCGTTACCCTCGCCGAGGCGTTCGAGCCCGTGCTGGGCTATTATCGCGGCGAGTTGGCGCCCATGCTGGCCATTGGCGCGTACCTGGTTTGGCCCGCCGCGCCGCGATGGTTCGTGGATGCCTCGGTGCTTTCGGCGATCCTGTTCTTCCTGTTTTTCATCGCGCAGGCCAGGAAATCCATGGCGCCTTACGAGCAGGCAGCCGGCCAGCCCACCATTGCCGAGGCAGTTGCCGATTGGCTGCTGCCTGCGGTGTTTTGCGCGGCCGGAGCGCTGGTGCTTGGGGCCACGCTGCTGCCGCTCTTGACCGTGCCCGCCGCGTTGGCGATCGGGGCGGGACAGCGGGCCGGCTGGTTCCGCTGGTTCGAGCTGTCCGGCGGCTACTATTTCAACCTGTTTTGCCTGGTTGCGATTTCTGGCGGCGCTCTCATGCTGCAACGCTGACCGGGGGGCGAGCGAGCTGCTCCGGTGCAGGATGCCCGGCCAGCGGCACGTTCAACGCATTTGCGACCTTGCAACCTTGATCCACTCCTTGTCCCGGGGGGTGACGAGGATTCCCCGGACCTTGGAAGCGCGGACAGCCTCGTCGAACAACTCGTGCGCCCTTGCCGGCTGCCCCTGCTTCAAAAGCAGCAGCCCCCACCTGACGCGCGCTTCAAAACCGGCGAAGTATCGGGAAACGGCTTCATATTCGTTCAAGGCGTCGCCGTACCGGCCAACAGCCTCCAGGGCTTGGGCGTATAACAAGTGCGCGTCCTGATTTTTCGTCGCCGGATGCGCCGCCCGGAGCTTATCGAGCGTCAAGATCGCGGCCGCGCCATTGCCCCCGCCCAGTTGCGCTTCGGCAAGTCCGGCAAGAGTGGCTGGATCGTCGGCGAATATGCCTTGGGCCGAGGCCTCGAACAAGGCGGCCGCGTCGCCCCAGCGGCCTTTGCGCATGCACTCCTCCGCCAGCGCGCGCTTGGCGTCCACCGAGTTGACGAGTTCCGCCTGATGGACACGCTCGCGCCATTCGCGGTCAGGGTCCAGGATGGTGCCGATATTGGTCTGAACCGCGCGAGCCCGCCGCGTTTGGGCTAGCTCGGGAACAAGCTCAAACATGACGTAGGCGACTGCACCCAGGACGGGCACAAAGAGAAGGATGTACAACCAATATTGGGCGCGGCCGGTCTTCATGGCGTGAACCGCAAGACCGATCGCTATAAGCAGATGAAGTCCCCCGATCGCAGGCATTGGTAACTCCTTTAACTTCCAAGGCAGAGACGGATACCTAATTGGAAGGCGCGCGGCAAGGCCAAGCCTGCGCTGGACCGGGGAAACCGCGCTTGTTTAGCCTTCCTGTGTCTCTTTACGGCTGGAAAATCGAGGACTGCGGTTCGCCAGCCTCGTTGCCTGCCACGCTTATGTCGCGGGGCGCTTGCGTAAGGTTCACGCAAGCCAACGCCGAATCAGGGCGAATCCGGTTTGTGGTTCGCGAAGGCCCCCTCATCCTGTCCTCTCTCCCCGAGGGGAGAAAGGACCCTCGAACTTGCCCGCAGCGGCAAGTTATAGGGTCCTCTTCTCCCCTCGGGGGAGAAGACAGAGTGAGGGGGGCTTCGCGAACCACTCAACCGGATTTCGTATGACGGGCTTGCGATGTCCGGCCGCTGCTTCCGCCTGAAATGGAGGCGGCGCCCGAAGGCGCCGCGCTTGTGAACAATGGGAAGGCGGTTATTTCAGGGGTTCGCGGCCTGGAGAAACGTAATAGTTCAGGCCAAGGCGAACCGTATGATAGTCGTCGTCCTTTTGCGATCCGGCGTAGTTTGGGTCGCTGAAGCACGTGGCGACCCCACCGCCGCATACGTCGTTCTTGCCGAAGTTTAGGTACTGATATTCGGTCTTAACCGACCAAGCCGGGTTAATCTTGTACTCCAAGCCGCCGCCGAGCACATAGCCGGTGGCAGATCCGCTATTCGTTTGGTAAAGAGTGCCCACGGAGTAGTCTTGCGAAGACTTGCGAAGGCCGCCATACGCAAACCCGCCCGTGAAATAGAGAAGCGCCCAATCCGCGGCATAGCCAACACGGCCCCGCACCGTTCCGAAATAGTCGAGATCCGACTTGTACGCGCATGCCGTCGACGGCGAGTGCGCTGGCGCCGATACCGGAGCCCTGAATATCGGTCTCGAAGCCGAGAACGAAGTGTGAAAGGCCTTGCCAGTTGTAACCGAGTTGGCCGCCACCAAATCCGCCCGACGGGGAAATGCCGTCGAACCAGCCGGGGTCTACGAGCTGATTATTGTTGGCCCAGCCGTAGCCGCCGTTCACGCCGGCGTAGAAGCCGGACCAATTCGTGCCGATGTACGCCGGACCATCCCTGTATCCGCCTTGTGCACGATACATGTCCGCGGCATCGGCCTGCGCCGCGGCAAGAAGTGCGAAGAGCGGAATGCCAATCGAAATTACACGTCTCATGTTGATCTGCCCCAATTTTCTGTAATGCCTCTCTTGCAAAGAGCCCGTTCCAGGTTCGTTTCGGCCCATCCCCGGTCAATATCCTAATTCGCGCCGGGGTTCTGGACTGAAGGGAATCGCGCCTGGCGGTGAGTAGAGCCGCCGATTCTTTTTCCAACCTTACGTGCCGGCAGGTTGAAAGAGATTTACACAGATTTTAATGGCGAAGGGGCGCGAGGGGCAAAGAGCGCGCTTCTGCCCAGTTGCGCTGCGCGGCGAGTGGACGGTTGCCACGGTCTGCTTGGGCGTGCCGGGTCCGTGCGGGTGGCCATTTGCTCCGCCGCGGATCTCTTAGCAATCGGTGAAGACCGGCTTGTGTCGCGGCAGGGTTAACGCCGGCGTGGTTAACGCGCGAGCCTCATGGTCTACACTGTAAGATTTGTGCGAATTTTTTCGCGTTTTGGGCCGAATTCTGCACTTCAAGAATCCGGTTAATTATATTTGCAACGGTGCAATTAACTCAAAAAGCCGCCGGCTTCGCGTCAGCGGCCAATTGTTGCACCAGGAATTCGCCCGTAAAATCAATAGGCTACAGCCCATTAAATCCCCGGTAAGCGCTCAGCCCTAAGATTGCACCTTAACGGAAAGCGCCGGATCTGACGCCCGCGCCCTCCTCGCCTCAAACCCGGAGCAAGCCGGACCGGGGCGGAAGAACTGGTTATGGAGCTGGCAAAGTGCCGTATCGCCCCTCACCGAACCGTAGGCGGAACTCAGGATGCCGAGCCCCGGCAGCGCTCGTTCGAGGCTGGCCGGGTTCTCCACGCAGTGCAGGCATTGGCGGCAGCCCGGCATTAGAGCTTGCCCCAGTAGTCGCCGAAGAAGTGAACCGAGAGGTAGTAGCCGGCGGAAACGTTCACCGCCACGCCAAGCGTGAAGGCGAGGAAGGGCTTCAGCCCCGCCGACTTAAGCTCCCGGAACCGGGTGGTAAGCCCGATGCTAAGAAAGCAGAACAGGAACGCCCAGGACCGGAGCGAGCCGATGGGTTTGAGCAGGTCCGGCCCCACCAACTTCTTGAAATCCTCCGCGCTGTAGCCGCTGGTGATGAGCGTTACGATGGCCGAGGCGATGAAAAAGCCGATCACGAATTTGGGGAAGCGGCGCCAGATTTCGCCAGCACCCGGCCGGGCGCCCAGCTCCGTGCGCTCCCACGACATGGTGGCGATGAAGGCAAAGACGAGCGACCAGATGCCGATCCAGAGGTCGCGCCCGATCACCTTCATCAGCGTGAAGGCCTTAATCGCGCCCTCCTCGTTGCCGGCCATCTTGCCATACGCGCTGGCAGCCGCGAAACCGGCGGCGTCGGCGAATTCCGAGGTGCCGATCCAGGCGCCGGCAACGCCCGCGGACAGCCCCAGAGCTTGCGATGCGAAGGGCAGAACCAGGATCATGACGAGCGCCCAGACCACGACCAGCGTGACGGAGGTATACAAATCCTCCTTCCTGGCGCCGACCGAGGCGGCAATCGCCATCGAGGCGGACACGCCGCAGACCGCGCCGCCGACGCCGATCACCGCGCACAGCCGCTTATCGAGGCCAAGCGCCCTGCCCACGAAGAAAATCGTGAGGCAGGTCAAGATCGAGATGACCATGGCTTGTCCGAGGGCGACTGGGCCGGCGGTTGCGATCAGCGTGAGCGGAAAGGTGGCGCCCAGAAGCACGATGCCGAATTTGACAAAATATTCGACCCGCAATGCCGAGTTGAACCAGTCGGGCAATGGAACAAGGTTGGCGACAACCAAGCCGAAAACCAGCGCGAGAAGCGCGGCTTCGAGATTGTATTTGTTCGCGTCGGCCCAGCCCGAAATGGTGAACATTATAAGCGATATCAGATAGATTATCGCGAAGCCCGGAATGAAGTGAACCAGCTTGATGCCCATCACGCGGCAGCTCAGGCCGAACATGACGAGCCAAGCCGCGAACTGGTACAGATACAAGTGGTAATTGGCGGCGAAATGTTTGGCGATATCGTCTGCGGACTTCCACTTCATCCCGCCGGGATTGATGGCCAGCGATTTGAGCAGCGTATTGCCGAAGCTGAACAGGACCACGGCAAGAACCACGATGCCGAGCCCGAGCCAAATCGCCCACCAGTCCTCTTTCAGGTAGAAATCGCTGAAGCTGCTCCGGCGCACGGGTCCGGATTCGCCCGCCTCGTTCCAGGCTTGTCTGGTTGTCATTTCATTCCCTCCCTGCCGTGAAATCAGGATGCATCGTATCGTATGGATGTGATACAAGGCAATATCGAGCAAAAAATTTTCAAAACGCAGATCTTTACAACTATTTTGCTCCGCAAAGGCCCCGCTGTAAATGGCCAATGTTGGCGCAGGCGAAGTGCCGCACGCTGCGGGAAATTGCATCGAGCGGGGGCGGCAACGTCATTTCGGCACGGGTTTCTTCTTGGCGAAGCGAAGCAATCCAGGGGCGGCAAGCGCAAGCGTTGTGCAGGTTCCGCTGGATCGCCACGGCAGCCGGAGGCCGCCTCGCGATGATGTGGTGGAGTGCCGCTTTGGGGAGGGGGCGGGGGGTCGCGCCCGAGGCTAAGCGGCGTGGATGCCCAGCGTCCGGTGATCGAGCGCGGCGGCGATCAGCGCCTTGGTGTAGTCCGTCTTCGGGTGCTCGAAGATTTCGGCGGTCGGCCCTTCCTCGACCACCACGCCGTTCCGCATCACCATCACATAGCTCGCCAGCGCGCGCATCACCTTGAGGTCGTGGCTGATGAACAGGTAGGCGAGGCCGCGCTTTTTCTGCAGGCCGCGCAGGAGGTCGACGATCTGCGCCTGCACGGACACGTCGAGTGCGCTCGTTGGCTCGTCGAGCATTATGAAATTCGGCTGCAGAATCATGGCCCTGGCGATGGCGATGCGCTGGCGCTGCCCGCCGGAGAACTCGTGCGGATAGCGGTCCTGCCAGCCGGGGTCGAGCCCGACCTCGGTCATCGCGGCGGAGACGCGCTCGCGGCGCTCCTCCAGGGTGAGGTTCGGCTGCTGGATCAGCAGGCCTTCCTCGACGATCTGTCCGACCGATAGGCGCGGGGATAGCGAGCCGTACGGGTCCTGGAACACGATCTGCATCTCGCGTCGCAGCGGGCGCATCTCGGCCGATTTCAGCCCGTCGATGCGCTTGCCGACATAGGCGATCGGCCCCTCGCTTGAGACGAGCCGGAGCAGCGCCAAGCCGAGCGTGGTTTTGCCGGAGCCCGATTCGCCAACGATGCCGAGCGTTTGGCCGCTGCGCAGCGCGAAGGATACGCCGTCCACCGCCTTGATATGGGACACGGTGCGGCGCAAGAGGCCCTGTTTCACAGGGAACCAGACCTTGAGCCCATCGGCTTCCAGGATTACCGGCGCTTTCAAGTCGAGCGCCGGCGGACTCGCCCTTTGGCTGCGCCGCCAGTAGCTTTTTGGTGTAATCGTGCTTGGGCGCGGTGAACACTTCCTCGGCCGGCCCGCGCTCCACCACCTCGCCGTCTTTCATCACGCAGGTGCGGTTCGCCATCTTCCGCACGATGCCGAGATCGTGCGTGATGAGGAGCATCGCCATATGCAGCTCGCGCTGCAAGTCCTTGAGAAGATCGAGGATTTGCGCCTGGATGGTCACGTCGAGCGCGGTCGTGGGCTCGTCGGCGATGAGCAAATCGGGCTCGTTTGCAAGCGCCATGGCGATCATGACGCGCTGCCGCTGGCCGCCCGAAAGCTGGTGCGGATAGGCCGAAAGCCGGCTCGAAGCGTCGCGGATGCCGACCTTCTCCAGAAGCTCCAACGTTCGCGCCCGCGCCGCGCCGTTCGACATGCCGCGATGGATTATCAGCACCTCGCTCACCTGCTTTTCCACCGTATGCAGCGGATTGAGCGACGTCATCGGCTCCTGGAAAATGATGGAGATGCGGTTGCCGCGGACGTGCCGGATTTCTGGCTCCGGGGCGTGCAGCAAGTCCTTGCCGTCGAGAAAAATCTCGCCCGTGGGATGCTGCGTGCCGGGCGGCAGCAAGCGCAGGATCGAGAGCGCAGAGACTGTTTTGCCGGAGCCGGACTCGCCCACAAGCGCGACCGTCTCGCCCTTCTGGATGTCGAACGAGACATTGCGCACAGCCAGCACGCCTGGCGCCGAGCCCGGAAAACGAACGCTGAGATTTTTGACTTCAATCAACGGGGCCATCTATGAGCCTACTTCTTTGCGTTCAACAGGGGTGAAGACCCCCTCACCCCAGCCCTCTCCCGAAGGGGAGAGGGAGTTAGCTGCGGCCTCATTGCGAGGTGAGAGGATAATTCAGGCGTCCTCTCTCCCCTCGGGGAGAGAGACAGAGTGAGGGGGGACTTTTTACGCGGCCGGACGCTTGTGCTGAACACGGAAACCTCCCACCTCACGCGGCGTGATCGGACATGGTCTTGCGCGGGTCGAGCGCGTCCCGGACGGCCTCGCCCGTGAACACGAGCAGACTCAGCATCAGCGCAATCGTGAAGAAGGCGGTGAGCCCGAGCCACGGCGCCTGCAGGTTCTGCTTGCCCTGCTGTAGCAATTCGCCCAGCGACGGCGAGCCTGGCGGCAGGCCGAAGCCCAAATAATCGAGCGCGGTCAGCGCGGCGATTGCGCCGTCGAGAATGAAGGGCAGGAAGGTCACGGTCGCCACCATCGCGTTGGGCAGCAGGTGCTTGAACATGATCTGCCGGTTGGACAGGCCAAGCGCCCGCGCCGCGCGGACATATTCGAAGTTCCGGCCGCGCAGGAACTCGGCGCGCACCGGTCCCACGAACGCGGTCCACTCGAACAGGAGCATGATCGCAAGCAGCGTCCAAAAGCTCGGCGCCAAAATCGCCGACAGGATCAACAGGATGTAGAGGCGCGGCAGCGAGCCCAGGATTTCGATGAAGCGCTGCAGCAGCAGATCGGTCCAGCCGCCGAAAAAGCCTTGCACCGCGCCGGCTGTAACGCCTACGGCCGCCGAGAAGACAGTCAGGATCAGGCCGAACAGCACGGAGATGCGGAAGCCGTAGATCACGCGCGCCACCACATCGCGGCCCTGGTCGTCGGTGCCGAGCCAGTTGTCCAAGGAAGGTGGCGCGGGCGCGGGCACCGGCAGGTCGAGCTTGATCGTGCGGTAGCTGTAAGGGATCGGCGGCCAGACGATCCAGCCGCCTTTTTCGTGGATGAATTGCTGTACGGCGGGATCGCGGTAATCGGCTTCGGTCTCGAACTCGCCGCCGAACTGCTTCTCCGTGTACATCTTGAAGATCGGCACGTAGAGCGCGCCGTCGTACTTCACGAGGAACGGCTTGTCGTTCGCGATGAACTCGGCGAAGAGCGTGATGAGGAACAGCGCCACGAAGAGGACGAAGCTGTAATAGCCGCGCTTGTTCGCCTTGAACGCGCGCAGGCGGCGCTCGTTGATCGGTGAAAGCTTGAACCAGGGCCGGGCAGCGGGCGGCAGGCTGACTTTTGCCGCGGCAACATCAGCAGGGGCCGCGGGGCGGTCTACTTTTGTGTCCATCGTTAGACCTCCCACGCGAAGTAGGCGTTTCGAGGGTCTGCCAAATTCTGAGCGAATCTCCCTTCATCCTGTCCTTCTCCCCATGGGAGAAGGGACGCTAGAATGGCGCTCGGCGATTGCAACACCGTCCCCTCTCCCAGGGGGAGAGGGACAGGGTGAGGGGTTGTGCCCCTAGTATAATCCGCTTGCCAGGCCGCCATCTCAAACCTCCCGCGTCTCGAAATCGATCCGGGGATCGACCCAGGTATAAACGAGGTCGGACAACAGGTTGAGCAGCAGCCCCATCGCCGAGTAAATATAGAGCGTTGCAAACACTACCGCGTAATCCCGGTTGAGGATCGATTCGAACGACAGCCGTCCCAAGCCCATCCAGCGAGAAAATCGTCTCGAGGAGCAGCGAGCCGGTGAAAAACGCGCCGATGAAGGCGGACGGGAAGCCGGAGATCACCAGCAGCATGGCATTACGGAACACATGGCCGTAAAGCACGCGCGTCTCGGTCAGGCCCTTGGCCCGCGCCGTCATCACATATTGCTTGCGGATCTCGTCCAGGAACGAGTTCTTGGTGAGGAAGGTGGTCGTGGCCAGCGAGGAAACCACCATGGCGGTGATCGGCAAGGTCAAGTGCCAGAAATAGTCCACGATCTTCATTGGCCAGCTCAATTGGTGCCAATTGTCGGAAACGAGGCCGCGCAACGGGAACCAGTCGAGGAAGGAGCCGCCGGCGAAGATCACGATGAGGAAAATCGCGAACAGAAAGCTTGGAATGGCGAAGCCAAAAGTGATGACGGTGCTTGTCCAAATGTCGAACCTTGTACCGTCCATCACCGCCTTGCGCACCCCGAGCGGGATCGAGATCGCATAAGAGATCAGCGTCAGCCAGAGGCCCAGCGAGATCGAGACCGGCATTTTTTCTTTAATGAGCTGGAGCACGCTCACATCGCGGAAATAGCTCTGCCCGAAGTTGAAGGTCAGGTAGTTCTTTATCATCAGCAAGAAGCGCTCGGCCGGCGGCTTGTCGAAGCCGAACTGCTTTTCGAGGCTCTTGATAAGCTCGGGGTCTAGGCCGCGCGCGCCCCGGTAGCGCGAGCTGTCGCCGGCGTCTTGGCCAGGTTGTGCCATGCGCGAGAAGTCGCCGCTCGTTGAGCCGCCGATGCGCGACGTCGCATCGACGCTGGTGCCGTTCAGCTGTGCGATGACGCGCTCGATGGGGCCGCCAGGCGCGAATTGAATGATGATGAAGCTGAAAAGCATGATCCCGAGCAGCGTTGGGATCATCAGGGCCAAGCGGCGAAGGATATAGGCGGTCATATCTCCCGTTGCTTGTTCGCTGGGCGCGGCATCCCGTTTGAGCTTAGCCATTCTCGGACTTAGATGGCCGGTGTTGGATCCCAAGCGCATCGCACGCAGAATAATGGCGCGAAGCATAAAGCCGATCCGTATCAACGCTCTGTTTTCGCTGGGGCGCACCCGATAGCTTAGCCATTCTGCTAAGGCCTGTATTGGTAAGCCGTCGGCGCAAAAGGCGCGAATTAGGCAGCTTCGGCCTCGCGCAACCGGCGGCTCCGTCATCGCGAGGCGGCTTTGCCGCCGTGGCGATCCATAACCGCATCGGAGACTTTGCCCTGGATTGCTTCGCTTCGCTCGCAGACGGTGACTTGCTTTTGCCGAAACCGCGTTCGTTCGAGTAGACTTAGGCCGCCTGGCCCAAAAGCCAGTTACAGCTTCGCAACGTGCCTGCTAATTGCCAAGCTTTGCAGCCTTGTCCTTATCGTACCACCAAGTATCGAGTACGCCGGTATCGTACACAGCCTGCACCGCTGGCCGTGAATATTTGTCCCAAGTCGCGATGTGATGCACGGGCTTGTACCATTCAGGCACCCAGTAATGTCCGGCGCGTAAAACGCGGTCGATGGCGCGGCAGGCGGTGCGCAGCTCGTCGCGACTCTTTGCGTTCAATATTTTTTCGATGAGCGCATCCACCGCCGGATCGGCGATGCCGGAGAGGTTATAGCTGCCGTCCTGCCGGCCCGCCTCGCTGCTCCAATAGGCCCGCACTTCCGGCCCAGGCGTTGGCTGCAGCGAGTAGCGTTGCGTCATGATGTCGAAATCGTAGCGGCGCATCCGCTCCTGCTCTTGCGTGGGGTCGACCCTGCGCAGCAAGGCCTTGACGCCAAGCTCGTTGAGCTTTCCCGCGTAAGGGCCGAGCAGGCGTTCGGTAACGGGGTCGTCGAGCAGAAATTCGATGTCGAGCGTCTCGCCCTTGGCGTTCTTGCGCACGCCACCCTCAAGTTTCCAGCCGGCGTCGTCGAGCAGCTTCGAGGCCGCGCGGATGCTGGGCCGGTAGCGGCCGGAGGCATCGGTGACGGGCGGCTTGTAAGCCTCGCCAAACACTTCCGGCGGCAGGCGGTCCTTGAACGGCTCCAGGAGCTTCAACTCGTCCGGGCTTGGCAGCCCCTCGGCCTTCATGTCCGAATTCTCGAAATAGCTCGCGGTGCGGGTGTACATCCCGAAAAACAGGGTCTTGTTGGTCCATTCGAAATCGAACGCATAGTCGAGGGCCTGACGCACGCGGGGATCGGCGAGCTTTTCGCGGCGCGTATTGATGAACATGCCCTGTGCGCCCGAAGGCCGGCCGTCCGGCAAGGTCAGCCTCACCACTTGGCCGGAGCGGACCGCGGGAAAATCGTATTCCGTTGCCCAGCTTTTCGAGGTGAACTCCTCGCGCAGATCGTAGGCCTTGGCCTTGAAGGCTTCGAGCCCGACCGCGCGGTCACGGTAATATTCGAAGCGGATCTCATCGAAATTGTACCGCCCGCGATTGACCGGCAGACTGGCCGCCCAGTAATCCGGCCTGCGCTTGTAGGTGACGTAGGTGCCTTGGCGGAAATCGGAGATCTGATAGGCGCCGGAGCCCAGCGGCGGGTCCAGGCTTTCCTTCAGGAAATCGTTGGCGGTGTAATAGGCCTTCGAGAAGACCGGCTGGGTTGCCACGACCACGGGCAGGTCGCGCACGCTTTCGCCCTGGAACTGGTACTTCACGGTGCGCGGTCGATCGCGGTGGCGCTGGTGACGTCTTTCAAATTGCGCTGGATATTGGGATGGCCATCCTTCTTCAGCTTATCGAAGGTGAAGACCACGTCATCGGCGGTGACGGGCGTGCCGTCGCGGAATTTCGCCTCTGGGCGGAGATAGAACGTCACCGACATCTTATCGTCAGCCAGTTCGGCGGATTCGGCGAGCAGGCCGTAAACCGCGTCGGGCTCGTCCTGGGCGCGGATCATGAGCGAATCGAATAGCAGGCCCAAGCCTTCGGCGGGATCGCCGCGCAGGATGAACCCGTTGAACTCGTTGAACGTGTTGATCGAGCTTGTGGGCATGGTCGCAAGGCGGCCGCCCTTGGGCGCGTCCGGGTTCACATAGTCGAAATGCTGGAAGTTCGCCGGGTATTTCAGGTCGCCGAATGCCGACAGCCCGTGCCGGCGCTCCGCCGCGCTAGCATCCGCCGTGGCTCCGCATATCGCCGCAAGCAGCACGGCTACCAGCGGGCGCCAACGCGCCGCCCCGCGTTGGGACACGCCAACGGACGGCAATAGCGGTGATCGCCCGGGCGTTGCGCTCGTCATCGCGAAGCGGCCCGGGCAGCCGTGGCGATCCAGCAGTTGGCAACGCGGTTGCCGGTTCTGGATTGCTTCGGGCCTCCGCCCCTCGCAATGACGATGTAACGCCACATTAACTCTCCTGGCCGCCGGTTTGTCCCCAATGAAGGAGCGCCATTCGATCTTGAAGTAATTTAGCACAAGTGTCTTGAGAGAGCGTTAAGTCTGGCGTCATTCGTATGTAATTGAAATCTCAGGCGAAAGTTTGCAGCAGATGTCCCCGGAAGGGGCGCCGCCCAGGGAAGCGTTCTGGTTAATTCGAGTATTCGCGTATATTTAACGGGATTTTTGGAATGTAAATTTCGACCGGAATCGGCAAAAAAATCGCAGAAATGCGCGTGAAAAACGCATGAGACCGGGGCGTTTACCAATCCTGTATTAACCACGATAGCGCCTTACATGAGTTAAACCTTTCATTAAGGCGAGGAATCCGGCCCCAGCCTCATCCTCATTTCAAGCCATACTTCGCGGCGAGCGCTGCATCGAACCACCAGACATCGGGAAAGCCTATGGCGATCTTGGGCAGCGGATTGGGCGCGCCGAATTTATTCCAATAGGCGAGCCGCTCGCCGGCTGAGTGCCATTGCGGGACCACATAGGCGTTCCACAGCAAGACGCGGTCGAGCGCGCGGCACGCCGTCACGAGCGCATCCCGGTTCGGCGCGAAGATGATTTTGTCGACGAGCGCATCCACGGCCGGGTTTTTGATGCCTACGATGTTCCGGCTGCCGGGCTGATCCGCCGCCGCCGACCCCCAGAAATCGCGCTGCTCGTTTCCTGGCGAATCGGATTGGCCAAACATGCCAACGATGATGTCGAAATCGAAATTGTCCTCGCGCCGCTTCATCTCGGTGGAATCCACGACGCGCACTCTGGCGTCGATGCCCAGCCGCTTGAGGTTCTCGACAAACGGCAGGATCACGCGCTGGAAGGTTTCCTCGTCAATCAAGAACTCGACCGATAGCGGCTCGCCGGCGCTGTTCTGCAGCTTGTTGTCCACAATCGTATAGCCCGCGTCCTTCAGGAGCTGGGCGGCCTCGCGGAGGTGCGTGCGGAAATCGGTCGGAGCGGTGTTGGCCGGGTTCTTGTATTCCTGCGTGAAAACTTCGGGCGGGACTTTATCGCGCAAGGGTTCCAGCAGCGCCAGTTCCCCGGGCGACGGCAAGCCTTTCGCCGCCAGCTCCTGCCCTTGGAAAAAACTCGACGTTCTCGCGTATTGGCCGAAAAACAGATTTTGATTCGCCCATTCGAAATCGTAGGCCAGGTTGAAAGCGCGGCGGACGCGCACATCCTGGAACTTCGGCCTACGCAAGTTGAATGCGAAGCCTTGCATCGGCTTGGGCCGCTCCAGAACAACTTCGCGCTTTACGACGCGCCCCTCTTTGAGCGCGGGAAAATCGTATGCCGTGGCCCAAGCTTTTGCGCTTGTCTCTTGCTTGTAGTCGTATTGTCCGGACTTGAACGCTTCCATCGAAACGCTGCGGTCGCCGTAATACTGAAACTCGATGGTGTCGAAGTTGTTCTGACCGCGGCGCACGGGAAGGTCCTTGCCCCAATAATCCGGCACGCGCTCGAACGCGATCCAATCGCTGGGCCGCATTGCCTTGATCTTGTATGGGCCGGATCCGAGCGGCGGCTCAAGCGTGGTCTTGGTGATGTCGCGCGGCTTGCCGCTAGCGTCCTTGCCCGTCCAGTAGTGCTTCGGGAAAATGTAAAGCTCGCCGGCGATGAAGGGAAGCTCGCGGTTTCCCTTGACGTCGAAGGTGAAGGTCACCTCCCGCTCGCCGGTCTGCTCGCCCTTGCTGACGTTATGGTAATACTGCGCGTAGGCGGGATGATAGGGGAGCCCGGTGTCCGGGGCCTTGGCCTTGATGGCTTCCATGCTGAAAATCACGTCGGCGGGCGTTATCGGCTGGCCGTCGTGCCACTTGGCTCCCTCGCGCAGCTTGAAGGTGACGGAGCTGAGGTCATCCGGATAGCTGACCCACTCGCATATGAGGCAATACTGGGTCGAGCTTTCCTCCTCGGAGCGGAGCATCAGAGGCTCGTATACGAAGGACGAAATCCCCGGCGCGAGGTTGCCGCGAAAAACCGCCTGGTTCAGGTTGTCGTAGGTCGCCCCCGATTGCAGCCTGACCGCGCCGCCCTTGGGCGCGTCTGGATTGACATAATCGAAGTGCTTGAAATCCACCGGATATTTCGGCGGGCGAATCAGCGAGAGCGCGTGATGCTTTTCCGGCTCCGCGCGCGCTTCCGAGAGGGACGAAAGCGCGATTAGCGCGACGAGGGCAGCTCTAAAATGATGAGACATTGACTGGCACCAGGGTTCAACCGCTTTATGCGACCCTAACGGCCCCATCGCGACCGTTCCACTTAAAGATCTTTCATGCTTTACGCCCAATTCGGTTGAATGCTTCTCCGGCCGTCATCCCGGAAGAGCGCTCGCGCTCTATCCGGGATCGTAACGGATGCCGTCACTTGCAACGATCCCGAACAAAGCCTGCGACTTTTTCGGGATGACGCCACCGGGCGAAGCATTCAACATGCTGTCATGGCCGGGCCTGGACCCGGCCATCCATACAGCAAGGAACAGCTTGCATTTTCAGTGTGTTGCGTGGATGGCCGGATCAAGTCCGGCCATGACAGCGGCGGACGTTTTGCCGCTTCAACCGCCGAATCTAGGTTCAACCGGATCTCGTATTACGCCGTGCGCCGATTCGCCTGCCCGGCTGAGCGCCCCAAGCTTCAAGACGAAAAAAAAGCGGTCTGGAACCAGCCGCTTTTTTTGAGGGGGACTGACGATCCCGTCACCCAGGAACAATTTCACGAAGGAAATGCCCCTCTTGTCCGGGTATACAAGCCAAGCGATTATTATCTAACCCGAATAGCCTTCAACCTGCATCCTGGCTCAAGCGCGGCCTTAGCGCTTGGCCACCTGCTTGCCAGGCAGTGTCACAACCGCGATCTTGCCCTTCGACAAATTCGCCGTGCCGTCCGGATAGGCCATCTCAACCGCGACCCGGACCCCAGCCATGAAAACAAAGCTGGCGACAACCGCGGCGACAATGCTGTTTATGTAGAATTTCTTCATTCCTACCCCTGCTCGCTTGATGCGTGTCTACGCGACGCTTCTTATTTCAACGCAGAGCTTTTCAAAAAAGCTGCTAGGTGGGATTGAAACATAGGGAAAAGGCTATGTCAAGATGTCGCTGCGGCGCAATGTCGCATGTGGCGCTATGTTGTTAAAATTAGGGGCTATTTTTCGACGCCAACCACGCGGGTCTTCACGGGCGGGCGTCGCATCAGGTCGTCAATCTTCGATTTCTCACGCCGGAATTCCGATAGCAGCCGGCCTTGAAGCTGGCGGGCGCGCGGTATCTTGATCGAGAGCGGGTTGGTAAAGCGGTTGTTGACCAGCACTTCGTAATGCAGGTGCGGACCTGTCGACAATCCGGTGTTGCCAAGATAGCCGATGATTTGCCCCTGCCGCACCTTTACGCCCGGTTTGACGCCCTCGGCGAAGCGGAGCATGTGGGCGTAAGCCGTTTTGTAACCGTTGGCATGCCGGATGCGCACGAAGTTGCCATAGCCGCCGTGGCGTTCAGCGACTTCGATGGTGCCATTGCCCGCGGCCATGATCGGTGTTCCGACCGGCGCCCCCCAGTCCACGCCCGAGTGCAGCTTCAAGGTCTTGAGCAGCGGGTGCTTGCGGTAGCCGAAGCCGGAGGTGAGGCGCGCACCTCTGACAGGTGTCCTCATAAGAAACTTTTTAGCGTTCGAGCCTTTGTCGTCGTAGTAGTCCACGAGGCCGTCGGGCGTCCGGAAACGGTAATATCCGTGCGTTTCACCGCCGATATTCACGAAGGCATAGAGCAGTTCGCCGGGCTTTTCCGCCCCACCTTCTTCCTGCGTCAGGTCATAGAAGAGTTCGAAACTGTCGCCGGCCTTTACGCGCTGCTTGAAGTCCACGTCGTAGGAGTGAATTTTCAGGAATTTTGTAATGAAATCGTCGGGTAGGCCCTGCGCCTTGGTTGCGCGATAGGTGCTGAGGTAAACGCTGGCGCGCTCGCCTGTATTTTCCTCCAAATCGGCTTCCGGTTGCACTGGCTTGTCGCTCGGCACGAATCCGCCTTCGCTGCCGCGCGCCAGCGTGATCAGCGGCGCGTTTTGGTAGAACAAGCTGATCTTGGCGACGTCGAGCGAGCCTTCTTCGACCTCCGACGGGGTTAGCGCAAGCCGCAGTTCCTCGCCCGCGCGCAGCTTTTTCGTCTTCGTCACTTTCGCGACGGCATCGGCGACGAGATTCGACTGCACGCCGTCGACGCCCGTTCCCTTGATTACGGTTTCAAGCAATTCGCCGCCGCGCGCGACGATTGAGCGGCGGTCGTAGGCGTCACCATTGTCCTCCTCGTCCGTCTTCTTATAGAGGACGGTCGTATTTTTCTCGGCCCCAAGCGAGGTTTCGCTCTCGGTCCCCGTGTCAAGCGGACCCGCATCGGTGAGGCTCGCTTCGCTTTCCGCATAGACAGCGTCGGTTTCGGCCACGAGCTTTTCTGCTTCGCTGTCGGAAAGCTCTTGATTGTCTTCGTTCGGCAAAAAGCCGCCAGGCACTTCGATGAAGCGGACGGAAACCCGTGGATCGGACGTCAGCTCGGCGCCTGCCTGATCTTTGCGCGCAATGGGCGTCTCGGCGCCGAACAGGTCCATGGGATTGAACGCCGGCACGGCGATGTCTTCTTCCGGCCGGTCCGTCGCCAGTGTGGCCGTGAGCCTGGCATAGGGCTTCGTGCTGATGAAATCCTGGGCGCCGACCCGCCGTTCAATGCGGTCGTAAATAAGACTGCGAGTGGTCATGCCCTTGGCGGAGATGACAAGGCGGTCCGATTTGGTTCCTGCCGACGTCTCCTTAAGAGAGCTTGGCTTGCTGGCAACGCGAGGCTTCATGGAGTTGCGCGCCTCGCGCCCAAGGGTCTTGAACACGCTTTCGCCGCCGCTGCCATGCATGGAGGAGTATATGACCACGCCGATGATCGCGAGCCCGGAAACGGCGACGATAATCGTGGAAATGAACCATTTGAGCTGCGTCACCACACGGCGCGGCCCGAGTTCGCTAAGAAATATGGAGGGCTGCTTCCGGCCGCCTTTCGATACCGCGCGCGTCTGTTGGACGCGAACGAGATCGGTCCCGCGACGGCGGGAATCTCCGCGGTCAGTACGATCGAGCAAGCTCAAGTCTCCAATAAGCCCCAGTCTTGGCGGTAGCTTTTGCGCCGCGCTTTGGGCGAAGATGCGGCGAAACGGCAGCGATAACGCTTAACATGGGGGAAAGGCTCGCCCGCGCACGCTGTCAACAAAAACATGGTGTTCCGCGCGTCTGTCCAAAAATTTTCCCCAGATTGAAAAAAATAGGCTTCAGGGGGAAATTTTTACGTTGCGTTCACGATTCTTGGGCTTATATAGGGCCATCGACACGCGGCGAAGATGCCGCTTTCGAAACCCCGACAACGGACGTTAAGACAAAAACCTTGACCGAGGTAGCCGGGGCGTTTGGAGATAGAAGTCTCGCGGTTCTGAGAAGACAAGCTCTTGAACTTAAAGGCTTTTTGATCTGAGCGGGGTTCAAAAAACCCGGCAGCGGGCGTTGAGAAAAAGTTCTTGACGAACGCAACTGGGTCACCTAAAGACAGCGCCTCACGGTTCGGAAGATAAGCTCTTGAACTTAAAGGCTTTTTGGTCTGGACGGTGCTTCGAAAATCCTAGCAGTGAATGTTGAGAAAAATAACTCTTGACAAACGCAACTAGGTCGCCTAAAGACGGCGCCTCACGGTTCGGAACGTAAGCTCTTGAACTTAAAGGCTTTTTGGTCTGGACGGTGCTTCG
The DNA here is from genome assembly GCA_963760455.1 of uncultured Alphaproteobacteria bacterium. Taxonomy (GTDB): domain Bacteria; phylum Pseudomonadota; class Alphaproteobacteria; order Rhizobiales; family Rhodomicrobiaceae; genus Rhodomicrobium. Next base: position 5,509 of record CAVXDM010000039.1, on the reverse strand, counting down.
AAAATCCTAGCAGTGAATGTTGAGAAAAATAACTCTTGACAAACGCAACTAGGTCGCCTAAAGACGGCGCCTCACGGTTCGGAACGTAAGCTCTTGAACTTAAAGGCTTTTTGGTCTGGACGGTGTTTCGAAAATCCTGGCAGCGAATGTTGAGAAAAAAACTCTTGACAAACGCAACTGGGTCGCCTAAAGAGGGCGCCTTGCAGTTCTGAGAAGATAAGCTCTTGAACTTAAAGGCTTTTTTGCTCTGGACGGCATTTTCGGAAAACCCGGCAGCGGGCGTCGAGAAAAAAGTTCTTGACGAAGTCGGTTGGGTGATTTAAGTATGGGGGCTCGCGGTTCTGAGGAAATCCTCACAAACCGCAAATTGATCTCCCAGATTTGAGGGTTTCTAGTTGGTCTCTACGATCAGTGGTCCTCAATTGCTAAGCAGGAACAAGTGGGGCTCAGGCCTCACCGATGAGGGGACTATCCCCGGATTCGGGCTCTTTGACAAGTTGATTATAGAG
>CAVXDM010000039.1:0-2500 GCA_963760455.1 uncultured Alphaproteobacteria bacterium | reverse complement strand
CTAGAAGTCTCAAGTCCGCATGACGGTGCAAGCTGTCTTACGGCTTTGAGCTTCTAGTTATCAAAGAGGTTATCTTCCCCTGAATACATAGGGGTGAAGAGGCGAACTCAGGGAACTGAAATATCTAAGTACCTGAAGGAAAGGACATCAACCAGAATCTCCGCTAGTAGTGACGAGCGAACGCGGACCAGGCCAGTGCAATTATGAAAAAAAGTGGAACACTCTGGAAAGTGTGGCCATAGAGGGTGATAGCCCCTTACACGTAAATTTTCATACTTGCCTTGAGTAAGGCGGGGCACGTGAAACCCTGTCTGAACATGGGAGGACCTCCTTCCAAGCCTAAGTACTCCTTGCCAACCGATAGTGCACAAGTACTGTGAGGGAAAGGTGAAAAGCACCCCGACGAGGGGAGTGAAATAGAACCTGAAACCGAATGCCTACAAACAGCCGGAGCGAAAGTGACGGCGTACCTTTTGTATAATGGGTCAGCGACTTAGTCTAACGAGCAAGCTTAAGCCGATAGGTGTAGGCGCAGCGAAAGCAAGTCTTAATAGGGCGACAAGTTCGTTGGATTAGACCCGAAACCGGGTGATCTATGCATGAGCAGGCTGAAAGTGAGGTAACACTCACTGGAGGGCCGAACCCACGCCTGTTGAAAAAGTCGGGGATGACTTGTGCATAGGGGTGAAAGGCCAATCAAACTCGGAAATAGCTGGTTCTCCGCGAAATCTATTTAGGTAGAGCGTCGGATGTATGCTTCCAGGGGTAGAGCACTGGATGGGCTAGGGGTCCTTACCGGATTACCAAACCTAACCAAACTCCGAATACTGGAATGTCTTGTCCGGCAGGCACACGGCGGGTGCTAAGGTCCGTCGTGAAAAGGGAAACAGCCCTGACCGCCAATTAAGGTCCCCAAGTCGTGGCTAAGTGGGAAAGGATGTGAAAACCCCAAAACAACCAGGATGTTGGCTTAGAAGCAGCCATCATTTAAAGAAAGCGTAACAGCTCACTGGTCTAAATAAGGGTTCTTGCGCCGAAAATGTAACGGGGCTCAAGCCACGCACCGAAATTGCGGGCGTCATATGACGCGGTAGCGGAGCGTTCCATAAGCCAGTGAAGGTGTACCGTGAGGTGCGCTGGAGGTATTGGAAGTGCGAATGCTGACATGAGTAACGATAAAGAGTGTGAGAGACACTCTCGCCGAAAGTCCAAGGGTTCCTGCGTAAAGTTAATCTGCGCAGGGTTCGCCGGCTCCTAAGACGAGGGCGAAAGCCGTAGTCAATGGGAATGAAGTTAATATTCTTCAGCCAGGGGATGGTGACGGATTGCGTAAATTGTCAAGCCTTATCGGATTGGTTTGGCAGTGAAGCAGTTCCAGGAAATAGCCCCCCAAACGACCGTACCCTAAACCGACACAGGTGGACAGGTAGAGCATACCAAGGCGCTTGAGAGAACTGCGTTGAAGGAACTCGGCAAATTACCCTCGTAACTTCGGGATAAGAGGGCCTTCGCTTTGCGCAAGCATTGCGGAGGGGCACAGACCAGGGGGTGGCGACTGTTTACCAAAAACACAGGGCTCTGCGAAGCCGCGAGGCGACGTATAGGGTCTGACGCCTGCCCGGTGCTGGAAGGTTAAGAGGAGGGGGTGCAGCTCTAAATCGAAGCCCTAGTAAACGACGGACGTAACTATAACAGTCCAAAGGTAGCGAAATTCCTTGTCGACTAATTACCGACCCGCACGAAATGGCGTAACGACTTTCTTACTGTCTCCAACGCAAACTCAGCGAAATTGAATTCCCCGTGAAGATGCGGAGTTCCTGCGGTTAGACGGAAAGACCCCGTGCACCTTTACTATAGCTTCACACTGGTATTCGTGATTGCATGTGTAGGATAGGTGGGAGACTATGAAGCAGTGCCGCCAGGTGCTGTGGAGTCACACTTTGAAATACCACCCTTGCGATTATGGATATCTAACCGCGGACCGTTATCCGGTTCCGAGACAGTGTGTGGTGGGTAGTTTGACTGGGGCGGTCGCCTCCCAAAGAGTAACGGAGGCGTGCGAAGGTTGGCTCAAGCTGGTCGGAAATCAGCTTGTCGAGTGCAAAGGCATAAGCCAGCCTGACTGCGAGACCCACAAGTCGAGCAGAGACGAAAGTCGGCCTTAGTGATCCGGTGGTCCTGAGTGGAAGGGCCATCGCTCAACGGATAAAAGGTACGCCGGGGATAACAGGCTGATGACCCCCGAGAAGTCCATATCGACGGGGTTGTTTGGCACCTCGATGTCGGCTCATCGCATCCTGGGGCTGGAGCAGGTCCCAAGGGTTTGGCTGTTCGCCAATTAAAGCGGTACGTGAGCTGGGTTCAGAACGTCGTGAGACAGTTCGGTCCCTATCTGCCGTGGGTGTAGGAGAATTGAGAGGAGCTGTCCTTAGTACGAGAGGACCGGGATGGACACACCTCTGGTGGACCTGTTGTGGCGCCAGCCGCAGTGCAGGGTAGC
>CAVXDM010000038.1:0-283464 GCA_963760455.1 uncultured Alphaproteobacteria bacterium | reverse complement strand
CCGGCTGGTTGACGAGGTCGGTCTCGTCGGGGCCGCCGGGGGCGTTCGCGCTCCCCAGCGGGAAGACCGGCGCTGCCACAACGAAGCCAGCCCTGGCCCAGCTCGCCAGCAGGCGGGAGTAGATGGCGGGGGTCACGGCGAACCCATGGCCGAAGACGATCAGAGGGAAGGGCCCGGCGGCGCTCGCGGGCGCGGCGTCGGGCACGTCGGTGCGCGCCGGCGGGCCGAGGGCCGGATAGCGCACGTATGTCACCAGCGTGCGCGGGACCCACCTGCCCGCCGGGAAGCCGCACGGTTCGGCTCGTGTCGATGAGGCGCACCGTGCGCAGCCCGACAGCGAACGGCGGGCCGGGTGGCCTGAGCGGTGTCTGCGCCGAAGGCGAGGTGGAGCTCGAGCCGCCGCCACGCGCCGGCGTCCCGCCCGGCGCGCCCGGGTGCAGGACCGGGACGGCCGCCGCCGGCCAGGTTCACGGCGATCACGGTCACGAGGGCGAGCAGCGCCAGCGCGAGCGCCATGACCGCCAGGAGTCGCCGGCGGCGCTGGGACGGCATCTCTTCCACACACTACCCCGGTGGGCGCCCGGCGCCGGCGGCGCGAGCTGCGCAGCCGGCGCTACTCGAAGTCGGGCGCGCTCCAGCCGGGCATGACGTCGGGCAGCCCGTCGCTGACGCGGTCGGGGAAGCGCGCGGGCCGCTTCTCGAGGAACGCGGTCACGCCCTCGACCGCGTCGGCCGACTGCCCGCGGGCGACCATGCCGCGGGAGTCGGCGCGGTGGGCGAGCATCGGATGCTCGGCGCCGAGCATGCGCCACATCAGCCGGCGCGCGAGCGCGACCGACACCGGCGCGGTGTTCTCGGCGATCTCCGCGCGCCAGAGCGACGCGCCGCGCCCAGCAGCTCATCGGCCGGGTGCACGCTGCGCACGAGACCGCCCTCGAGTGCCTCCTGCGCGGAGAACACGCGGCCTGTCGCCACCCATTCCATCGCGCGGCTGATCCCCACCACGCGCGGCAGGAACCAGCTCGAGCACGCCTCGGGGATGATCCCCCGGCGCGCGAACACGAAGCCCATGCGCGCGTCCTCGGAGGCGAGCCGCACGTCCATCGGCAGCGTCATCGTCGCGCCCACGCCCACTGCGGGGCCGTTGATCGCGGCGATCACCGGCTTGGTGCAATCGAAGATCCGCAGCGTGAATTCGCCCCCGTTGTCGCGCGCGCGGGCCCGAGTGCTCGCGCTTGCGGTAGTCGAACGTGTCGCCGCCCGCGGCGAGGTCGGCCCCGGCGCAGAAGCCCGCGTCCGGCGCCCGTGACGATCATCGCGCGCACCTCGTCGTCGGCGTCGGCGAGGTCGAAGGCCTCCATCAGCTCGCCCGCCATCGTCGGCGGTCCAGGCGTTCAGGCGCTCCGGCCGGTTCAGCGTGATCGTGAGGACGTGCTCGTCCGACCTCGGCGATGATCTGCTCGGAGGTGGCCCATGTCCGCGCAAGGTCGCTGAGGCGCTCGGCTCATCGCGGGCATCCTCTCACGTCGGCCGCTCGCCCGGCAGCTCCCGCTCGCCCAGCTGGCGTCCGTAGGGGCCGCGCCCGGTCAGGCACACCGCACCGCAGCGGGCGGCGAGGGCGAGGGCGTCGGCGAGCGCGAGCCCCGACGCCAGCCCGAAGGTGAGCCCGGCCGCGAACGAGTCGCCGCAGCCGTAGGAGTCCACCGCCGGGCCCGGCAGCGGCGCCGCCGCCCAACGGCCGCGCTCGCCGCCGCGGGTGCGGTAGCTGCCGCCGCGGGCGCCCTCGGTGAGCACCACCACATCGGCGTCGTCCTCGGCGCCCGTCAGGGCGTCGCGCTCGATCGCGTCCTCTGCCGCTCAGGACGAGCGCGTCCAGGGGGACTCCGTGGCCGAGTGCCCGCCCCGCCCGCGGGCTGGCCACCAGGCAGCGCGCCGCACGGGCCCGCCGCAGGGCGGCGAGATCGCCCGCGGTGAAGTAGACGCCGTCGGCCTCGGCGAGCGCCGCCCATTCGATCTCGCCGTGCTCCCCGGCGGGCTGAAGGCGCTCGCCCAGCGTCGTGATCGTGCGCTCACCCCGGTCGTCGAGCAGGGTGATCGCCCGCCTCGTCACGCCCGGGGCCGCCCTGGGCCTGCACCTCGACGCCGAGCTCGCGCAGGCGCTCCCGGGAGCGCCGTCCGTGCTCATCGGCTCCCGAGGGCGGTCATCAGGCCGACGCGCCCGCGAGCCGGGCGAGCTGCACCGCGGCGACGGCGCCGCCGCCGGCCGGCTCCTCGAAGGGGTCGCTCGCGTGGACCACCTCGCCCGCGCCCGGTACGTGGGGCACGCGCGCGAACTGCACCCACTCGACGTGGCCCACCACCGCCATCCTCGACCGCACGGCGGCAGTGTCACACACGCCGGCCGACGGTGTATACCTCCCGCCATGGCCGCACCCACGCCGGAGCAGTTCCGCGAGCTCGTCCCACTTGCTGGGCTGCTCGGCATCGAGATCGTGCAGGCGGACCCGGAGCTCGTGAGGGGCAGGCTCGCCTGGGCTCCCGAGCGGTGCACCTCGGGAGGCATCCTGCACGGCGGAGCGATGATGGCGCTAGCGGACACCTGCGGCGCGGTGTGCGCGTTCCTGAACCTGCCCGAGGGCTCGAGCGGGACGGCCACCGTGGAGTCCAAGACCAACTTCCTGCGCGGGGTCCGCGGGGGCGCGGTGGTCTCCACCTCGCGCCCGCTGCACACGGGGCGCACGATGATCGTGGTGGAGAGCGAGCTCGTCCGCGAGGACGGCGCGCTGGCGGCGAAGGTGACGCAGACCCAGGCCTTCCACTACCCGCGCACCTGAGCGGCCTGCAGGCGCCCGCCCGCCACGGGCAGGGTCCCCCGAATAGGATGCGCCATGGCCGACCCCGTCCTCGTCGATGAGCCCGCCGAGCACATCCGCTGCCTGACGCTCAACCGCCCCGAGCACCTGAACGCCATGACCTCCGAGCTGTGCGAGGCGCTGCACGAGGAGCTGCGCCGCGTCGCCATCGACCGCTCCTGCCGGGCGGTGGTGCTCACGGGTGCCGGCCGCGGCTTCTGCGCGGGCGTCGACCTGCACGGCTACGGCGCGGCTCCCGGCAACGACGGCAGCGACGAGTCCCGCGACCGGCTCGCCAACCAGGAGCACATGTCGCGCCTGGTGCTCGCCCTGCGGGCTCTGCCCCAGCCCGTGATCGCCGCGGTGAACGGGCCTGCCGCCGGTGTGGGCCTCGCCATGGCGCTGGGGTGCGACATCCGCTATGCCGCCGCCGAGGCCGTCTTCCGCGTCGCCTTCATCAACATCGGCGTCTCCAACTGCGACATGGCCACGAGCTGGCTGCTGCCCCGCCTGATCGGCGCCTCGCGGGCGCACGAGCTGATGCTCACCGGCCGCCGCATGGACGCCGAGGAGGCGCTGCGCATAGGCCTCGTCGCCGATGTCCTCTCCGACGGGGGGCTGCTCGAGCGCGCGATCGAGGCTGCGGCCCAGATCGCCTCACTGGCCCCCTGGGGAGTGCGCCTGACCAAGCAGGGGATGTGGAGCGCGCTGGAGATCCCCTCCGAGCAGGCGGCCGCCGAGTACGAGGACCGCCAGCAGATCATGGCCACGTTCGGCCGCGCCGTCCCCGAGGCGATCGAGGCGTTCCTGCAGAAGCGACCTGCCGAGTTCGCCGACTAGGGACCGGGATGAGCGGACTCTTCGACGTCGCCGGCAAGACGGCCCTGATCACCGGCGGCTCGCGCGGCATCGGGATGATGATCGCCCGCGGGCTCGTGCAGGCCGGAGCCCGCGTGATCGTCTCCTCGCGCAAGGCCGATGACGTGGAGGCGGCGGCGCGCACGCTCTCCGAGCTCGGGGATTGCGCAGGCAATACCCGCCGACGTATCAGAGCCTCAGGGGGCGGCCGCCCTCGCAGCCCAAGCACAGGAGCGATTCCCCGCCCTTGACATCCTCGTCAACAACGCGGGCGCGGTCTGGGGGGCGCCGCTGGAGGAGTTCCCCGCAATCGGCTGGGACAAGGTGACCCACACCAACGTCGAGGGCGTCTTCCACCTCACCGTCGCGCTGCTTCCCGCGCTGCGCGCCGCCGCCACGGCGGATGAGCCGGCGCGCGTGATCAACATCGGCTCGATCGACGGCCTGCGCGCACCCTCGGTGGACAACTACAGCTACAGCGCGAGCAAGGCCGCCGTGCACATGCTCACGCGCCATCTCGCCAAGCGCCTCGCGCCCGACCACATCACCGTGAACGCGATCGCCCCCGGACCCTTCGAAAGCAAGATGATGGCCTTCGCCCTGGACAATCCCGAGCTGCGGGAGATGGTGCAGGCCGAAGTCCCGCTGAAGAGGATCGGCCGGCCCGACGACGTGGCGGGCCTGACGTTGTTCCTGGCGTCGCGGGCGGGCGCCTACATGACCGGCGCCGTCATACCGTTGGACGGCGGGATCACGGGCTGCGGCTGAACGAGGCTGAGGTGTGAAACAGGCTCGCGGGGGGCGAGGAATGCAGGCAGTGACGGAGAGCGGGTCGCCCGCCACTCCCAGAACGCGACGCATGACCCCGGTGAAAGCCGTGCTCGGGGTGGCCGTGCTGGGCACGTTCATGGCGTTCGTCGACGCGACGATCGTCAACATCGCGGTGCCCAACATCGCCCACGAATTCTCGGCGACGAGCCTGTCGAGCGTTTCGTGGGTGCTCAACGCCTACAACATCGTCTTCGCCGCGTTCCTGGTGGGCGGCGGGCAGCTGGCAGACCTCCTCGGCCGCCGCCGCGTGTTCTCCATGGCGGTGGTCGTCTTCACGCTGGCATCCGCCCTGTGCGCGGCGGCGCCCTCGCTGGCGGTGCTCGTGGGCGCGCGCGTCATCCAGGCCGCCGGCGCCGCCATGCTCGTGCCCAGCTCGCTGGCGATCGTGCTCGAGGCCCACGAGGCCGAGGAGCGCCGGCACGCCGTGGCGCTGTGGTCCGCGGTGGCGGCGCTGGCAGCCGGCATCGGGCCGCCGCTGGGCGGGCTCCTGATCACTGCTTCCAACTGGCGCCTGGTGTTCCTGGTGAACGTGCCCGTGGGCATCGTCGCCGTCGTGCTCGCGCAGCGAGCGCTCGTGGAGAGCCGCGCCCCCGGCCGCCGCCGCGTTCCCGACCTGCTCGGAGGCCTCGTGCTCGCGCTGGCGATCGCCTCGCTGGTGCTGGGCGTGGTCAAGGGCCAGGAATGGGGTTGGGGAAGCGGCCGGGTGGTCTCGGCATTCGCCATCGCGGCCCTCCTCGGCGTGTACCTCGTCGTGCGCTCGGCGCGGCAGCGCGCGCCGGTGATCGATCTGGCGCTGTTCCGCGTGCCCGCGTTCGCGCTCTCCAACGGCATCACGATGGTGATGGCCAGCGGCTTCTACGCCTACACGCTCTGCAACGTCCTCTTCCTCACCACGGTCTGGAGGTACTCGATCCTGACGGCCGGGCTGGCGCTCACTCCCGGGCCGTTCATGGCGATCGCGGTGGCCGGTCCGGCCAGCCGACTCACCGCGCGGGTGGGCTACCGCGCCGTGGTCGTTCCCGGCGCCCTGGTGTGGGCGGCCGGGATGGTCTACTTCGCCACCACGCTGGGGGTGCAGCCGGACTTCCTGGGCGCAGTGGCTGCCCGGGATGCTGATCCTCGGCCTCGGGGCCGGCATGACCTTCCCGACGCTGAGCGGCGCGGCGGTGGGATCGGTTCCCGGACCGCGCTTCGCCGTGGCCACCTCCCTGAACTCGGTGGCCCGCCAGATCGGCGCCGCCCTCGGCGTGGCGATCCTGATCGCGATCCTCGGCACCCCCACGCCCGCTGGAGGCGCTTCATGCCTTCGAGCACGGCTGGCTGTTCGCCGGCGCCTGCTTCCTGGCGGGCGCGCTGGCCTGCCTGGCCCTGGTGGTGAGACCCGCCGAGGGCGAGGAGGCGACCGACGCGCGGGGGCGCCCCGCGCCCGCGGAGGAGCTCGCCGCCGAGGACGTCCCGGTGCTGCCGAGACTGCCCGGCCTGCGGAATCCGCCGGCGAGGAGCGCCGAGGTGGAGACCCAGACGATCGCCGGATTCCTGCGCAACATCCCGGTCTTCGCCGGGCTCTCCGAGGAGCTCGTAGAGCGTGTGGCGGCTCTCGCCGTGGAGGTCCGCCTGCGACCGTGGGGACTGGCTGTTCCGCGAGGGCGATCCCGCCGACGCCGTCTACCTGGTGCGTCTCGGCCACGTCGAGGTGCTCAAGCTCGACGAGGGGGAACACGGCGAGCAGGAGGACCATCCGATCAACACCCTCACGCGGGGGGCCGTGCTGGGGGAGCTGGCCCTGCTCGAGCGACTCCATGCGCAGCGCCTCGGTCCGCGCCCTGCGGGACACCGAGCTGCTCGCCATCGAGAAGGCGGACTTCGAGCGGCTCCTGCGCTCCGAGCCGGAGCTTCGCCCTCAGCCTCACGCGCACGCTGAGCGTTCAGCTGCAGGCCAGCAGGGCGGTACTCGAGACGCGGCGAGCGCGGCCGGTGACGATCGCGCTGCGCGCTGTCGGCGAGGGCGCCTCGGCGCTCGAGATCGCCGACGCGCTCAGCCGTGCGATGTGCACCTGGGGAAAGGTGGCGGTCCTCTATCCGGCCGAGGAGGAGGGGTCGGCGGTCGACGGCGAGTCGCCGGCGACGGCGTTCGCCGCGACGGTGGAGCGCTGTGAGCTCGACCACGACCAGGTGCTCATGGTGTGCAGCTCGGGCAGGCGCCAGAGCGCGTGGGATGAGTTCTGCCTGGCCCGCGCCGACCGGCTGCTCGCCGTCGTGGATGCCTCTGCATCCTCCGCCGCGAACGGGAACGCCGCCGAGGGGCAGGGGGAGACGTGGGCCGCCGCACTGCGCGGCGCCGACCTGCTCGCCTACGGGGTGCGCCCCGGAGCAGGAGCTGCTCGTGCGGTGGCGGGACCTCCTGGAGCCGGCGAGCGTGTTCGCGGTCGGCGACGGCGCACGCCGCGATGAGGGGATCATGCGCGCGGCGCGGAGGCTGAGCGGGCGCGCGGTTGGGCTTGTGCTAAGCGGAGGGGGCGCCCGCGCGTTCGCCCACCTCGGGGCGCTCGAGGTGCTCCTGGGAGCGGGCATGGAGGTCGATCGCGTGGGCGGGGTGAGCATGGGAGCCTTCATCGGCGGCCTGCTGGCGGCCGGCCACGACAGCGCCGCGATCGATGCCTGCTGCTACGAGGAGTGGGTGCGCAGGAATCCGATCAACGACTACACGATCCCTCGCGCGGGGCTGATCCGCGGCCGCAAGGCGCAGATGATGCTGGAGCGCGTCTTCGGCGAGACGCGCCTGGAGGAGCTCTCGCGCTCGTTCTACTGCGCGAGCGTCAACCTGCGTGGAAACGAGCTCGTCGTCCATCGCGACGGCCTCCTGTTCGAGGCCGTGGGGGCGAGCATCTCCCTGCCCCTGATTGCACCGCCGATCCGCCAGGGGCGTAGCCTGCTGATCGACGGCTCGCTCCTGGACAACCTTCCGCTCGCACCGATGAGCTCAACCGGCGAGGGTCCGGTGCTGGCAATCGACGTCAAGGGGGGAGATGACCGCAGCCCCACCGAGACGATCGCCGGGGAGCCGCACGCGGCCGAGCACTCTCGGAGCGGGCGTCTGCCGTCGCTGGCGCGAGACCATGGGGCGCATCGCGCTGCTCTCGAGCGCCAACACCGATGAGTCGGCCCGCCGCTACGCGGACATGACCATCGGCGTGCGCGTCGCCGGCGTTGGGCTGCTCGAGTTCCACCAGATCGACCAGGCGCGCGCGACGGGCCGGGAGGCAGCGCTGGCGGCGCTGCAGCGGGCTCCGGAGTGGTTGACCGGCGGCTCGCCGCCCCGCTCGGACCTCTCCGATCGCCGCACGGTCCTTCGAGTCTGAGCGCGCCGGCGCTCAACCCATTCGCCTCCGCAGGACGGCCCGGAGGGACGACGTGGCTGCCCGAGGCGCCCGGCGGGCTCCCGTCCTCTACGGCGCCTTGGCGAGATAGCTGTGGTGGGCCTTTACGACCCTGTGCCTGTGGTTGACCAGGCTGCGGACCAGGACGCGATCGGTGGCGACATAGATCAGGGTGCCGTCGCAGCGATCCTCGGTGAGCCAGCGCGTGCCGAGCACCGCCCCGGTGGCGTAGTTGCCCCTGGTCGAGTAGCTGCCGTGGCCGGAGGCCCAGAGTTTGCGAACGACGTGCCGGCGCGAGGCGGCGATCGTGGCGGCGGCGATGTGCGCGCGCTCCTTGGCTGTGGGGCAGACCGAGAAGTTGCCGCCGAGCAGGGTGGCGATCACCTGGCCGTTGCGTGACTGCGTGAGCCGGAACTCACCGGCCGAGAAGACGATCGTCTGGAGCTTGCCTTTGGGCCCCATCGTGGTCAGCGTCACGCTCCCGTGCGCAGCGTCCACGATCGTGCCGAACGGGATCTGGCGAATGCCGATGAGGGGCACCCACGTCTTGGAGCCCGGGAGCCTGACGGACACGGCGCCGGAGGCGAGCGCGAGGTTCCCCGTGCGTGCGAGCACCGGCGCCGGCAGCTGCGCGGTGGTGGTTGAGAGCACGCTTGTGGTCGCGCCCTCGGCCACGCTCCCTATGGGGCCGCCGGAGCCTTTGGGCTCTTCGTGCGGCGGTTCTTTGTGGGGTTCTTCTGTATGCGGTTCTTCCTGGGGTTCTTCATGGGGTTCTTCGTGCGGCGGCGGTTTGACATAGGTGAAGGTGAGCCCGCCCGAGGAGGAGCCGCCGCCGTCGCTGACGATCACTTCGTCGCTGCCGGGCGCCGTGGCCGCCGTCGTGGCGCGGATCTCTTCTTCTGAGAGAACTTCCACCGCGCCGGCCTGGCTGCCGATCGTCACGGTGGCCCCGGAGACGAAGCCCGTGCCCCGAATCGTCACATGCGTTCCCCCGGTCGAGGACCCCGTGGACGGTTCCACGCTGCTCACGACGGGCGTCACCGGGCCGTCCTGGAAGATCCAGGCCGCCCCCGTCCTGGAGCTGTCGTGGGGGCCTCCCAGCAGCGCCGTCCTGCCGCTCGCCGAGAGCGCCACGCTTGCTCCGAACCAGCTCTTGCGGTCGCCGTCGAGCGCGTGGAGGGTGGCGGGTCGCTGCGCCCATTCCGTCCCGCTCCAGTTGAACTCCCACGCGCTCCCGCGGCCGCCGGCGTCGCGACGGCCGCCGATCAGCGCGGTGCGCCCGTCGGCCGAGAGCGCGATGCCGGACCCAAACTGGCCCGCACCGGTCTCCTCGCCCGCGGTGAGCTTGGCTCCCAGCTGGCTCCAGGTCTTTCCGCTACGGGTGAAGGCCCATGCCGCTCCCAGGTCGCCTGCGTCCGCCGGGCCGCCAAGCAGCGCGGTGGAGCCGTCAGCGGACAGCGCGGCGCTGCGACCGAGGTGTCCCGCGCCCCCCTCTTCGCCTCCCGTGAGAAGGCCACCCTGCTGGCTCCACACCGTTCCGCTGCGCGTGAACACCCAGGCCGCTCCAAGGCCTTCCAGCGCCGATGGCCCGCCCACGAGCGCCGTGTTGCCGTCTGCGGAGAGCGCCACGCTGCGACCGAGGCGACGCACGTGCACCTTTTCTTCGCCTTCCAGCTTTCCCCCCTGCTGGCTCCAGGTCGACCCCGTACGGGCGAAGACCCAGGCCGCTCCGAAGGACCTGCGATCGCCCGGTCCGCCGATCAGGGCCGTGTCGCCGGTGGCCGAGAGCGCGACCGACCAGCCGAAGTGACCCCTGCTCCTCTCGCCGCCGCCGAGGAGGACCGGGTCCCTGCTGGCTCCAGGTCGAGCCCGAGCGCGCGAACACCCACACCGCCCCCGTGCGACCGTTGGCGGCGGGGTCGCCTACGAGCGCCGTCCTGCCGTCCCCGGAGAGCGTGACGCTCCAGCCGAAGCGGCATTCGCTGCCGTTCTGTTCGGTTTCTTCACCGCAGGCGCCGGCGTCGGTTTCGGTGCCGCCCGTGAGCGCCGGGCCGTCCTGGCTCCAGGTGGTGCCTGTGCGCACGAACACCCACGCGGCCCCGCCCCATCCGCCCTGCTGGGGCGCCCCCACGATGGCCGTGTTGCCGTCCGCCGACAGCGCGACGCTCAGGCCGAGGTGGGCGTCGGGTTCAGCTCCGGTGCCGACGACCTTCGGACGCTCCTGGAAGAGGGGGTCCACAGTCAGCGGATAGCGGGCGTGCCGCGCGTCGACCCTGAGCAGCAGGGCTCCGCCCGAGAGCTCCATCCAGGCGCGCAGCCGGCGTCCGCCGGCGTCGGTGGCAAGAAGACCGCCATAGGTCAGCGACGGCGCGCGAGGATCCCCGAATGCGAGCACCCGGCCGCCGGGGAGGAGTCCTCGCGGGGCGGCGCCCGACAGGGAGAGCTAGCGTGAGCGGCCCGGGGGCCCGCTCAGCGGGGGCGGCGGCGATGGAGAAGCCCTGCTCGAGTCCGAGGGGCCCGCTCCTGTACCACTCCGCGATCCCTCGCCGGGCGTATCGCACACGATTGCCCTGCGCGCTCGGCGCAGCCGCCGCCACGGGGCGCAGGCTGACACCGAAGCCGACGGCGGACAGGCTCACCCCGACCCGCGCCCCGTGCGCATCCAGGTTGCGCGCCGGAGCGCCCGAAGCTGGCCCGCAGCCCCTGCGCCGGCAGCCAGGCCTGCAGCTTCCCCGCCCGCGCCGTGGATGCGGTAGGCGGGATCGCTCGCCCCCAGCGCCGCCGAGACGGTACCCACGGCCGCCGCCGGCAGGAGCGCCGTCGCCGTCGCACCCTGGGTGTGGCGGGAGGTGCTCGTCGGCGCGCCGCTCACCCCTGTGAGCGAGGCCATGAGGAGGGCGATCAGCGGAATCGACAGCAGCAGGGCGGCTGTTGCCGCGCGCCAGAGGACCAGCCCTGTGAGGGAGAACCGCAGCGGCATGGCGATCTCGCGCTGCGTCACCGACCTCGGTGACGCGGGGGGTAGGTGCACCATCAACCTCCAGTGACGTCTTCATCCTTGGGTGACCGGCACGACCGCTGCACGCCCCCCCGAGCTGCCAGTACGCCACCGTCGTACGCAAAGATAAGCCGGAATGTCCTGCAAGTCAAACCAAAACCGTCGCCGCGCCGCCCTTGCGGAGGATATCCGCGCGGTGCAACGTGCCCGAGGCGGCCGGCGGGCCCGCGGGTCCGGCCGAGGGAGCCCACGGCATGGGTAGAGCCAGATGGCGCAAGCGCAAGGTGGCCATGCTCGTGGCGGTCGCCGCGACCGCGGTCGGCGCCGGCGTTCTCGCCTACGCCACCCATCTGCTCGGGCGGACAGAGCTGCAGACCATCGACGCCCGCTTCTCCATTCGGGGCAGTAGGCCTGCGCCGTCGAACGTCGCGATCGTGACCGTCGACAACGCCACCCTTCAGGCGTTCGCGCGCAGATCAGAACACGCGAACTTCCCCTTCCCCCGGGTCGATGACGCACGCGTCATCGACCGCCTGCGCGAAGCCGGCGCGAAGGTGATCGCGGTGGACCTGCAGTTCACCCAGCAGACCGACCGCGCGGACGACAACGCCCTAATCGAAGCGATCGGGCGGGCGCACGGGAAAGTCGTGCTCGGCACCACGGAAGTCGAACCGGGCGGCGAGACGGGGATCCTGGGCGGGAACCAGCTGCTGGCGCAGCTGGGAGCGCGTCCGGCGAGCGTTCGCCTGACGCTCGACAGCGACGGCGTCACGCGCCGCTTCCCATACTCCTACAACGGACTGGGCAGCCTGGGCGTGGTCAGCCAGGAAGTCGCGACCGGGCGGCGGGTGCGCCCGTCGCTGTTCCCGGGCGGCACGCTGCCCATCGACTTCGTCGGCCCGCCCGGCACCGTTCATCAGCTCTCCTACTGGAACGTGATGCGCGGCGAGTTCCCGGCGTCGGCCGTGCGCGGGAAGGTCGTCATCGTCGGGGTCTCGGCGCCGATACTCCAGGACGTCCACTCCACCGCGACGACGGCGGCCAGCACGATGGCCGGACCTGAGATCTGGGCCAACGCGCTCGCCACGCTGTCCCGAGGGGGAGCCGCTGAACGACGCCCCGGGCTGGCTGGACGTGATGCTGATCGCCCTCCTCGGTGGGCTGGTGCCCCTGGGAAGTCTGCGCCTGCGGCCGCGGCGGGCCCTCCTCGACGGGCTCGTGGCGGCGGCGGCCTACGCCGTCTTCGTGCAGATCGCCTTCGACCGCGGCTGGATCCTCAGCCTCGTCTACCCGCTGTTCGCGCTGATCGTCGCGACGCTCGGCACCCTGGCGATCCTCTACCTCGGCGAGACCATCGAGCGCGAGCGCGTGCATGATCTCTTCTCGCGCTTCGTGCCCGCCGAGGTGGTGGACGAGGTGGTGGCGCGAACAGACGACAATCTCGGCTCGGCGCCGTCGAGCGCGACTGCACGGTGCTCTTCTCCGACCTGCGCGGCTTCACCACCTTCTCCGAGAGCCGCCCTGCGCAGGAGGTGATCGAGGTCATCAACTGCTACCTGAACGAGATGACCGAAGCGATCCTCGCGGCCGGGGGAACGCTCGTCTCATACATGGGCGACGGCATCATGGGCCTGTTCGGCGCGCCGCTGGAGCAGCCCGACCACGCCGACAGGGCGCTGGCGGCGGCCATGGAGATGATCGGGCCGTGCCTGGACCGCTTCAACGCGTGGCTCATCGAGAACGGCCACGATCACACCTTCGCGATGGGCGTGGGGCTCAACAGCGGCCTGGTGATGGCCGGCAACATCGGCTCCGAGCGGCGGGTGGAGTACACGGCGCTCGGAGACACCACGAACACCGCCTCGCGCCTGGAGGGCATGACCAAGGGCAGCGGGCACATGCTGTTCATCGCCGACTCGACACGTCAGCGGCTGAAAGATCCGCCGCCGGGGCTGCTGCTGGTGGGCGAGCTGGAGGTGCGGGGACGCGCGGCCGCCGTCCCGGTGTGGACCATCGTGGAGCCCGCCGAGGAGCCCGCTCCCGCTGCCCCGCAGAGCGAGGGCGTGGGGCGGGAGGCCTGACTCGGGGGTGCGCGCGCGGCCGGCCGGCGCGAGGCCCGGTCGCGCTGTTCCTGGGAAGATAGCTCGCAGATGCGCGAATAGCGCGTCCGCTCCCCTCATTGCCCCTGCTATTCCTTGCCGAGATGGTAGTTAATGCCCACCTTAACCGCGTCGGCGGTGATCGAAACATCCGTCTTGCCGTTCGTGATGTTGGATGTCCAAGACCCGGTTTTGTTGCTGCCGCTGGCGCACACCGGCGCGTGTTTGGTCGGATCCACTCCCGGAACAGGCACGCAACCATTCGAGAATACGACTGGGTACGAAAGTCGAAATGCTGATATTCGCCTTTGATGGACCAGGAGGGGCTCAGTGCATACTCGACGCCGGCACCAGCGGTCCAGCCAACCAGCGTATCGTTGTGGTCGAAATGGAACATCGAGTTTTGAGCCGACGGCTGAGTACTTTTACTGTAACCCGCACAGTAATCGCCAGTCTGCACCGATTGCGAGTCGCGCACTTGCCCCCGGCAGAATCTGCCTTAAAATGTGCGTCGAATAACGCAACGCCACCCTTGGCATAAAGCAACGTGCGCTCGCTCGCCAAGTAGCCGAGGCGGCCGGTGAGATCGCCATACAGCCCGCCAGAGGTCGAATACTTGGCAGTTATATCGCAATAGTCCGACGAATACCCCGAGCAGTCCCCGCCCTTGTTGAAGATCGACTCGCTCGCCGACAAACCAAGATAACCGATATCGGTTTCCGGGTCAACACGGAACCGGCCTCGCTGGATATTGTACCCAGCTTGTGCGCCGACGATCAAACCTACGCTGCTAAGATCACCTTTAAAATCGGGATTCCCACATAGTCGTAGTGATCGTGTACGTTGGTATTGCCCCAAGCGCCGCCAGCATGTCCGCCGAAATAGAGGCCGCCCCAGGAGGGCACCACCACATAGGGTGTGTCCTTAAGGCTGCCGCCGCCGCCCATATCGGCAGCAGAAGCCGTGGCTCAGAGGTGCGAGCATGGCTGCGCCCGCCGCGAGGACCAACGCAAAGCGAAACTTTTTCATTACTGTGCCCCACATAACCTACTTAAGGTTGCAATACGTAATATGCTCGACCTGAAACGGGTATTCCCGCTCCCCCAAAGTGCGTGAATACTGTATATCTATTACACCGCTGAGCAAAAACTGGCTGTGTCAAAAGTCTTCATATGGAAATGTCATACTCGTGTGATTTTTTTGCAGCAGTTCCATTTGTGGGACTTCGAAAGCGGCTAGCGGCAGCAACGCGAAATGGCAGTTCGTCAATGGATTGGGACCAGGGTCTTTGCGCGCGCCGCCCAATGGTTGTCCGGTTCGCGTCATTCGCCGCCCCGGAAAGCTCAACGCGCCCTTCCAGGAGGATGCTTGAGAAACACTCGCAAAACCGATCAGTGAAGCGCGCACCTAACTCGGAGGCGGAGCGGACGCCGCGAAGCAATCAACCGATAAACTCCTGATGATTTCTTAGCCCCTTCACGACAGCGATTGCCCGGGATACGGCTGGGCGCGCGCAGTGACATTTCGTTGCGGACGCGCAATGCGCGCGCCCGCCCCCCTCTGTGCTGCTATTCCTTGCCAAGATGGTAGTTCACGCCCACCGTGACGGTGTCAGCGGTAACCGAGATATCGTTCTTGCCATTTGTGATGTTGGCTGTGTAGTTGCCGCCAGGGGCACCATTACCAGGACAATTGAAGCCCGACGCCAGAGATTTGCAGTCGCTATACGCATAGGACATGCTGCCAAAATCGAAGTGCTGGTATTCGGCTTTGAGAGACCAAGATGGGTTTATCGCATATTCGGCGCCTGCTCCGATGGTCCAACCCACCAGCGTATCGCCGTGGTCGAAATCGAATTTCGATTTTGCAGAATTGACACTGGTGCCGTCATAATGTGCCTTTACGTCTGCGTTGAGGAACGCAACACCGCCCTTGGCGTAAAGCAGTACTCGATTCGTCGCGTAGCCTAGGCGGCCAGTAACATCTGCATACAGACCACCAGAGGTATCATATTGGCTGCTTATGTTACAATAGCCAGTCGACCAATCGTAGCGGTTATTGGTGACCGTATTCTGGCAATAACCGGATGTTTGAACGTGGGCGCCTCCCGATTTTGCCGAAATATCAAGATAACCGATGTCGCCTTCCACACCGAACACAACATGGCCCTGCTGAACGTTGTATCCGACTTGGCCGCCCGCGATTAGGCCGGTGCTGCTACCGCTGCCGTCAATATGGGGATCACCCACGTAGTCGAAGCTATCCTTCACGTCAGCGCTGCCCCATGCGCCGCCCCCGTGCACACCGAAATAAAGCCCCTGCCAAGGCATCACCACATAAGGTGTGTCCTTATAGCCGCCGCGTCCCAGGTCGGCCGCGGAAGCCGGTTGGCTCCAAGGAGCCATTTGCGCAGCCACACTCGCTGCGAAGACAAATGCTAAGCGAAACTTTCTCATTACAGTACCCCACGTACTAACTTAAGGTTGATTTTTGTGGATTATGCGCCGTGTACGTGTATTGCGCCCCCCCAAGTGTGCGAAATACAGGAACTATCTAGTCCTATCTTTGGGCCAGGGGTGGATGTGTCAAAAAGTCCTTGTCCGGAGACGCATCAATGGCGTGACTATTTTGCCGCGACTTCCGTGTAAAGCTTCAAGATGTAATGCGTGTACTTCGCCCGGAGTATGTAATTCCGGTTGAACTCGCTCCCGCCGCTGCTGAGAGGACCGCCCGCCAGACGGCAAAATGCGCTCGCCATGGCCGGGCATGGCGTGGCCGTTTGAGATAATAGGTAATGGTCTTAGTGCGTTGCCAGGGCGGCATGCCTATGTGGCGCTTGGGACGCCGCTCTAAAGCCCGAGGGTTTCGAGCAACAGCGTATTCACGCTGCTCACGTCGCAGAATTGCAGGGCGAGGCGCCGGCTTTCCTGCGCCATCGAGGGCAGAAGGTCCGGCCGCTGCAGAATTTGCGTCATGGCCCGCGCGATGGAGCCGGGGTCGCGAACCGCCACGCGATAGCCGTTCAAACCCTGCCGCACGAAATCGCGGCAACTCCGCGTATCGGTGGCGATGACCGGCCGCCCAACCGCCAAGGCCTGGTACAGAGAGCGCGGCGCCCCGTTGCCGTAGGACGGCGCCACCACCGCATGGCAGCGCGCAATCGCGGAAGCCGAATCCGCAATGGGGCCGATATACTGGACGAATTCCCGGTAGGGCTTCAGATCGGCGGCTGACAGAGGGGAAACCGCGCCGCCCGGCGTGCTTGCCAGGAAGAAGCGGGCGCGGCGCGATTTTTGCCGCATGGCCCTGGCCGCCTCGCAATATTCGAGCACGCCCTGCAGCCGGTCGAGCGGCGCGGCCATGATGAAGAGCAGGCCCCGGTCCAGCGGCGGAAGCTCGCGCTGCATGTTCCGCCTCAGATCCTCTCCCCAGCCGCCAACGATGAAGTGCGTCTTCGACTTCGAGAGAAGATTGCGCTCCCGCACATAGTCGCGGTCGTGCGGGCTGTGAAAGATCACGGCGTCGCTCCAGGCGAAAACCGCCCGGTACATCGCCTTCATCGCCTGACGCTCGCCCCAGGCCGAGGCGCCCGCGGCTTCCATGAACGCCGGCCCCAGTTCGGGCACAACGGTCACAACTTTCGGAATGCGCGCGATTTTGGCAGCCGCGACGCTAGTTGCGCCGTTCCGCGCCGATTGTACCAGCACCACGTCGGGGGCGGCATCCGCTGAGGATCGTGCTCAGCTCGCGCATGCGCCGGTATTTGTCGAGGAATGCGAGCTGGGTGGGGAGGGAATAAGGCTCCACGCCCATTTGCGCGAGGAACCGCAAATCTTTGCTGGAAAGCCCCGGCGCGAATGCGAGCACACGGTGGCCCCGCTGAACCATATCGTGGATAAGACCGCCGCAAACGCTTATCAGAGCCGTGCCCGACGGCGCGGTGATGGCCGCGCGCTTTCGATGCGCGGGCGAGGGGAGATACTCTTGATAGGCGTCGGATTCCCGGCCGGCATAACCGTCTTCAGGGATCGCGTCTAGTATAGCCCGCATCGGGAACGAAGCACCCCAGGACTGCATGAACAAACACATGGCAGGCGGCCTTTTTAGCCGGATTGCGTGGCTTGGTCAAAGGCTTCGCTCAAGTTGCCGGAGTTAAAGAAAAATTAATCGGTAACACACTATTGATTAACTGGCGCTTTGCGCTTTGGCACCGAATGTGCATCCTTTGGATTAAGACTAACGATCGAAACCATAAGCAAGAGCAAATTTGGGAAACGTCCATGATAAATAAGGAAACGGTGACTGCAACAGAAGCTGGCCATGGCGCTTACACCGGCCGGCTGCCTCTTCTTTGACCAGATTGCGCAAGGCTTTTTGAACACGCTGGCCAGCCATGAGGCGAGCAGCGATGCTCCCGCTTGCCTGAGCTACCTCGATGGCAAGGTCAAAATCGACGGCGCCTCGTATACGCGCCGCGTGGTGGTTTTGGCCATCGAGGACTTGAAGCAGCAGATCGATGCGCCGTTACCGCTCCGCAGCGAGGCTTATGCGCTCATGAAGCTGCTCAAGCTCGATCCGATCCCCGAGCTGAAGCTGTATCGCGATGTGGCCACCGCCATCCTAAGGATCGACGCAGCTTTGCACCTCTCCCGGATCAGCGGCACCGCCTGGCAGCCCGTCTATCACTGATCGAGTCCGCAGCGCCTGCGCGCCTACGACGGCCGGCTGGTATGCGCCCGTAGCAGTGTGCTGTCATTGCGAGCGAAGCTAAGCAATCCAGACCCGAGGTGCCAGCATTGCTATGGATCGCCGCGGCGGCTTTGCCGCCTCGCGATGACGGTTGCGCATGACGAAACGCATGCCGCTCTAGTGGCCTGCGTCACTCGATTTGAGGGGATATTCCGCTGAGATTTTTCGCTGTGGCGAGGCTGAACGGTGCAGGCTGTATTGGACATACAGTCAAGCTGTTCAGGCTTGTCACGGCGGAAAAGATCAAGGTAGATCCCCTCAAATTGGGCGACGCAGGCCACTAGGCCTCGATGGTCTGCAGCCACGCTACTGGGGCCGCCTTTTCGGCAAGGCGCAGGAAGCCAATCGAGATGGGCAGATAAAACCGGCGCGGGCCGGCGCTGCCGGGATTGATATAGAGAATACCGTTGCGTTCTTCGATAAGAGGCTCGTGCGTGTGGCCGGATATGACAGCGGTTATTCCGGCTGCCTTGGGGTCGATCTCAAGATCGTTCAGGTTGTGAATAACATAGATGTCGTGTCCCTTGACGGAAACTACGGTATCGGTGGGAAGGGCTGCGGTCCACGGGCCGTGATCCACATTGCCGCGAACGGCAGTAACGGGAGCGATGGACGAAAGCGCGGCCAAGACCTCGGGCTTGCCCACATCGCCCGCGTGCAAGATCCGGCAGACGCCGGCAAGGGCCGCCGCCACTTTGGGCCGTACAAGCCCATGGGTATCGGAAATTAGCCCGATCAGGGTCATTCCGTTTCCGCCCGTGTTATTGTTCTTCGTAATTAGGTATTATTATCGTAATTCGTTTCGCCTCAAGATCGACTTTGGGTACATGGGCGCTTTCGAACGGGATCAGCAGAGTTTGCCGCCCATTCGCGAGGCGCAACTCAAGCAGATCGCCCGCGCCGTAATTTTGCACGGTCACGATTTCACCGAGCGGCTCTCCATCCGGAGAGATCGCGGAAAGCCCAATCAAATCGGAATGATAATACTCATCCTGATCCGCTGGAGGCAGCACGGAACGAGGCACGAAAAGCTCCGTCCCGCGCAGGCGTTCGGCGGCGTTCCGGTCCCCGACGCCACGCAGGCGTGCGATTACCGCACTGCCGCCCGCGTGTCGAAGTGACGCGATCTCGAACGTAACCGAGCCATCCGCGCTCGTAAGCGTGCCATAGGCCGCGACATCCTCCGGCTCCGCCGTGAACGTCGCGATCTTGACCTCGCCTTTCAGCCCGTGCGCGCCCCCGATACGGCCAAGCAGCACGCGCTCATTGTTGCCGCCCTGCGGCGCGGACATCGCTCGCTACCGGGCTTAGGCCGCTTCGCCGCCCGCGGCCTCGGCCTTCTTGGCCTTCTCCGCGGCCCGCTCCTGGGCCTTCTTGCCGGGCTCGGCCTTCTTCAGGTTGCTGCGAGCCGGCCGCGTGGCAAGGCCGCGCGCGTCGAGGAAGCGCAGCACGCGGTCGGTGGGCTGTGCGCCGACCGAGAGCCAATGCTTCACGCGGTCTTCCAGCAGCGTGATGCGGTCCGCGTGATCGCGCGGCAGCAGCGGGTTATAGGTGCCGACCTTTTCGATGAACCGGCCATCGCGCGGTGCGGTGGCTTCGGCGACGACGATGCGGTAGTAGGGGCGCTTTTTGGCTCCGCCCCGCGCGAGCCTGATTTTCAGGGACATGCTCTTTTTTCCTTAGATTAGATAGGCGATGTGTGGACGATTGAAGTACCTAAATATATTTCTTGACCACCACAAAGGCGAAGGCCACGCCCGCCACAAACTGGATCAAGAAAAGCGCTTGGAAAATTCTGCCAGCGCCTTTAGCCCGTCCTTGCTTGCAGAGTCTCCGGTAAAAATTTTCCCAGCCAAGCCCATCAGCGGCAACACTATCCTCGATTGTGAATAGGTATTCGTAAATAATAGATGAGCGCCAAAGCAAAAATCGATAGAACGTATACGCAAATACTGTAAGCAGTATCGGAATTGCTGCGGCAATTTGAAGGACAATCGGAGAGAAAGCGTCCTTGCTTGACTGCGCGACCCAGGCCATGATGAACCCGTTGGCAATCAAAGCATAAACGGTAAGCTGAAAGGACAGACGGAAATTCTGTCCGATCTCGGAGTAAAGCTGGCCCCATTCCGCGGTATGGAAGTCGGCATCCCGCTGCCTGGTGCTGGGTATTGTTTCAATCATTGCGAACGTCTTCCTTCAGCCGGCACGATTACACCTTGCGCGATCAATTCCTCCCGGCGCCGGGCATCGCCTTCCGCGAGCCGCTTCGCCAGCAACGGAACGAAATGAATCCCAAGTCCGAACAAAACCATAGGCAAACTTATCAGATACACCCACCAAGGAACCGACATCTGTTTCTCTCCAGTATTGCGGAGCGGTCATTCCGGACCTTGCGACAAGCTTCAACTCCGGGGCCGCAGCGTCGTCCCCTGCGGAGGCGGGAACCTATATGGATCGTCTCAGTCATTCCGCTTTCCCTCCTCTGCCTCCGCCGTTATCAGCCTCTACGCAATCAGTTCCTCGCCGTGCATCGCATTCCGCCAGCCGCCCCGGTAGGAGCGGAACGAGATGCAGCCCCAAGCCGAACAACAGCATGAGTACGCTGATCAGATACACCCACCACGGAGGTGACATTTCTTGCTCGAAGATGAACAAGAAAATAAAAGCACCTATTAACTGAACGTCGTATATAATCCACATAATATTCTTTGTACTAGTTACACAGCCTCTTGTTTCTTTGTCAAAAAACTTTCCAAATCCACCTTCGGTGGTATCAAATTTTCCTTCAATGACTGCAAGATAAGAAATTATCACAGCGATGGTTCGTGCATGTATCCTGTACAAAAACAAGCCGATTAATGTAATTATCAAGGGAAGCCAAGCAGTCACTTGGCACAACTTGTTCGTGTTGCAGGCCGCCTTTGCCGTCCACGCCACCAGAAAAAAATTAGCAGAGATGACATAGATCATCCAGTTGTTGGACGTCTTATATAGATCTACCAGTTGTGACCTCAACGCTGCATACTCAGCGATGTAAAACTTTTGAACATCATCGTCCATAATAATGATCTCGCTACTTCTTCTTACCCGGGAGGCCCGGCAGTCCGGGAAATCCGCCGAAAGCCGCGCTGACCGGGGCCGGGAATGCCCGGCAAACCCGGAAATCCGCCACCACCCCCGCCGCCAAATCCGCCCGGCAGCTTCATCCCCTGCGGGAGCTGGCCGCTCTTCGCCGCCTCGATCATCTTGGGCGTCGGCTCGGGCATTTTCCCGCCGCCGCCGAGGCCGAACATCTTGGCCAGCCCGCCCTTGCCCTTGCCGATGGTCTTCATCATGTCGGCCATCTGGCGGTGCATCTTCAAAAGCTGATTGATCTCCTGCACCGTGGTGCCGGAGCCGGCCGCGATGCGCCGCTTGCGGCTCGCCGCCAAAACTTTTGGGTTGCGGCGCTCCTTCGGCGTCATCGATGAAATGATCGCGCCCTGGCGCTTGATGATCTTGTCGTCGAGGTTCGCGGCGTCGAGCTGCTTCTTCATTTTGCCGAGGCCCGGCAGGAAGCCCAGCACGCTCGACATGCCGCCGATCTTCTGCATCTGCCGGAGTTGTTCGGCCAAGTCTTCGAGGTCGAACTGGCCCTTGACCATCTTCTTGGCGATGGCCTCGGCCTTTTGGTGGTCGATGGTCTCGGCGGCCCTCTCGACAAGGCTGACCACGTCGCCCATGCCGAGAATACGGCCCGCGATGCGCTCGGGGTGGAAGTCTTCGAGGCCGTCGAGCTTTTCGCCCGTGCCGAGCAGCTTGATCGGCTTGCCCGTGACCGCGCGCATGGACAGCGCCGCGCCGCCGCGACCGTCGCCGTCGATGCGGGTCAGTACGATGCCGCTAATGCCGATGCGCTCGTTGAAGGTGCGCGCTAGGTTCACCGCGTCCTGGCCGGTGAGGCTATCGGCGACCAGCAGCGTCTCGTGCGGATGGGCGATGTCGCGGATTTCTTCGGTCTCGCGCATCAACTCGTCGTCGATGTGCAGGCGGCCCGCTGTGTCGAGTATGACCACGTCGTAGCCGCCGAGCCGCCCGGCTTGCATCGCGCGCCCCGCGATCTGCTGCGGCGTCTGGCCCTTGATAATGGGCAGCGTATCGATGCTGGCCTGCTCGCCCAGCACCTTGAGCTGCTCCTGCGCGGCCGGCCGCCGCGTGTCGAGCGAGGCCATCAGCACCTTGCGCTTGTCGCGCCCGGTTAGGCGCAGGGCTAGCTTCGCCGTCGTCGTCGTCTTGCCGGAGCCTTGCAGGCCGACCATCATGATCGCGACCGGCGCCGGCGCATTCAGGTCGATAGGATCGGCCTCGGCGCCGAGAGTGCGCACCAACTCGTCATGGACGATCTTGACGACCATCTGCCCCGGCGTGACCGAGCGCACCACTTCCTGGCCGACCGCCTTCTCGCGCACCCGGTCTGTGAACGACTTCACGACCTCAAGCGCCACGTCCGCTTCGATCAGCGCGCGGCGGACCTCGCGCATGGCTTCGGCGACATCGCTATCGGTCAGCGCACCGCGGCGCGTGAGCTTGTCGAAAATGCCTGAGAGGCGGTCCGAGAGGGATTCAAACATGGCGATGCCTTAGTGAAGTTCCGGCGGAAGGGCCGCTTGTAGCATACACGGCGTGGTCGCATTCCACCGCGCAAAAGCGATCCGTTTCCTCGATTTGCAATGTCGCGTGCTCGATGCCGAATTGGTCGTGGAGCGTCCGGGTGGCCTTAGCGAGGAAGGCGTCGCCCCGGTGTCCGTCTTTCATGATGAGATGGCAGGTCAACGCGGTTTCCGTGGTGCTCAGCGGCCAGATATGAAGGTCGTGCACGTTCGCGACTTCCTCCAGCGCGATAAGGTGCTCGCGGACGGCGCGGGGGTCGATGCTGACCGGCACGGCCTGCAAGGCGAGGCGCGTGGATTCGCGCAGCAGCCCCCAGGTGCCCCAGATGATGATGCCTGCAATCGCAAGGCTGATCGCGGGATCGATCGAATGCCAGCCGGTGAGCAGGATGACGGCCCCGGCTGCGACGACGCCAAGCGAAACCGCCGCGTCCGCCGCCATGTGCAAGAAGGCGCCGTGAATGTTGAGATCGTGCTCGCGGCCGCGCAGGAAAAGAAGTGCTGCGGCAGTGTTGACGGCGATGCCGATGGCGGCAACCATCATTACCGTGCCGCTTGCGACCGGCTGCGGGCTGACCAGGCGCTCGATGGCGCCCCACATGACCGCGCCCGACGCCACCAGCAGCAGCATGGCGTTGGCAAGCGCGGCAAGGATCGAGGAGGAACCGAAACCGTAGGTGTACTGGATCGTGGGCGGGCGCTGGGACAAGACTGCCGCCAGCCAAGCCGCGCCGAGCCCTACGACGTCGCCCATATTGTGGCCGGCGTCGGCGAGCAGCGCGACCGAATTGGCGCGGAAGCCGTAAATCGCTTCGGCAACCACAAAGGCTAGATTCAAGCCGATGCCGATGGCAAAGGCTTTCGGTCCTGCGCTGTTGCTATGTGAGTGTCCGCTGTGCACGCTTTCTCCAACGCCAAACACACCCGCGGGCGAGCCTTCGCTGGCGGGTGCTTTTATCGCGGCGACGATAGCTGGGAAATGCCACGAGTACAAGCGCAACCCCAGGGCAATCAGGTGAAAAAGGAGGCGACATAGGGAGCGAATGCGCCGGTTCCTGCTGTTCCGGGACGGGACGGCTCCGCACGACCGGCTCAGCTCTATCTTAGCGGCGCCGGACGCACCCGCGCCGAAAGACTTGCCCGCGCGGGTTCCGGGCGCTTCTCCTGCTGCGACGCTTGCCATTTTTGATAGGGCTCCGACGCAGCGATCAACACCCATTCCTCCTCCGGCCAAACGGCCGCCAGGATCTCAATGGCGGCAACATCTTGCTCCTCAGGCGTCAATTGAGCAAGGCGCGAGATTGCCTGAGTAAGCAACTCCGAACGAATTTGACCCATACAACGTCCCCCTACGCGCGATAAAAGCGGCCGCGTTGTTTGCCCTTGCTAACAAGGCTGCATTTTATGATTGAGGAGCATTTTAACCGATTTGTAATAACTGTTTTAAGCGATATCCACAAGCGCCTACCGGTTGCGGCGCTATTTCGGACCTCAACCGCGCGACTTGGTGCCACACCGGGATTGGGAATTGAGGAGGCTGGCCCAGCGCTATCGTAGTTGAACCTGACATCAGACCGAAGCGGGCAGGCGTGGCGTCACGGCCAAGTGTCCCTGCTTGATCCAGACGCGGGCGCCGGCTTCGAAAGTCCTGACTTCGGTTCGCGCCGTTTTGGGCAGCCGCAGCCACGACATTGGCTCGAAGATTTCCCCAGCCTCGGAAAACGAGCCATCCAGCACAAAGATTTCCATGCCACCGGCCGCGTCGATGGGAATGGCCGCCCCAGCGGGCCAGCGTTCGATGCGCACGTCCTCGCGGGCGTCGCGGAACAGCGGCATAACCTCGACGCCCCCGCGCCCCGGTGCGGATTGGAATGGCATCTTGTCCGTAGCGATGGAGACATGCGTGCGGTCGGCGAGATCGAACTGCCAGAGCTTCACGAAGAGTGTGCAGCCGGGGGCCGAGGCGGGCGTGTGCCGGGACTCGGGCGGATTGCGGATGTAGCTGCCCGCCGGAAAGTCTCCGGAATCGTCCTGAAAGACGCCTTCGAGAACCAGGATTTCCTCGCCGCCGCCGTGGACGTGGGCGGGGAAGCGGCTGCCCGGCGCGAAGCGCACGATCGTCGTCGCGCGGGCGATTTCGTCCCCCAGCCGGTCCAGCATGCGGCGCTCCACTCCCGGCGCCGGCGACGGCAGCCAGGGAATCCGTGCCGCGTGAACCGAGGCCCGCTCGTCAAAATCCGCATTCAGCTTCATACCGCTGCCCATTGCTGGCTGCCCCAGACTTCGCAGTAGAGAGACACTCAAGCTGCCCGCCGGTTCCATCTCCAGCTTGACGGAATTGCATGCCGCTTCGGCGTCATTGCGAGCTTCACACCGGCGAGGCCGGCCCTACTGGATGAAACTGTTCGCCGCTGTCATGGCCGGACTTGATCCGGCCTTCAAGGCAACACACGAAAACGCAGGGCTATTCCTTGCTGCATGGATGGCCAGGGCCAGGCCCGGCCACGACAACCTGTGCGTCACCTGCCGAGGGTGTGCCAGAAAAACGGCGGAACACGGTAGGCCAACTTGCATTTTCCCGGCCGGCGCGGGCTCAACTGCCATTCTTAGGCTCGGCGCCGCTGCAGCTACTCGCTGAACCTTTTCTTCCTTGATAGCGAAGCGAAGAGCAATCCAGTAATTGCGGGCGCTGAGCAAGCTGCCCCCTGGATGGCCACGGCGCTGAAGCGCTTCCCTATGACGAGCGCATTTGCCCCCCAAAAAGCAACGAGGCGCGAAACCGCGCCTCGCAACCCCGCAATACTGTTATTTGGGCGTTACTTGCCCTTTTTTGCCTTCGGAGCAGCCTTTGCCGGAGCGGCGGCAGCGCCTTTGGGAGCTGCCTTCGCGGCGGGTTTGGCTGCTGGTTTCTTCTCTGCCATGGTATTGCCCCTAGCTTTTCAGTATTGACGAATCAATCGAAAGCCAGATTCGCGCGGCTTGAACAATTGGAGGCATAGACTTTCCACAGCAAAGTGACGACTTTGCCTCATGCCCGCCACCCAGAACGACTGTTTCTGCTCAATTTGCGGCCCTTGTCCCCGGAGACGCACCGGCGCGCCGCTGATAGTCGCAGGTGTTCAGGTACGCTCCCCCTCATAGCGGGGCCGCCTCGGCGGCCGCAGCCGTCCAGAAACTGGCGCTCCGTCCGTTGCCTTCTGTATTGCTTCGGGACTAACGCCCCTCGAAATCACGGAGAACTCTATTTCACTTCAGCTCGCGCCTGCGCTGCTGGGGCGTAAGAATCAAATTATGACATCTTTGTGGCATTTTTCTTGCCGGCGCAGAACGCTCAAAACCTTCGCCGATAAGTATTAGAGCGCGCCCAGAACCTGCTTGAGCACGGCGTCGAGATCCTGGCCGGACGCCTCCCGGGCGGCTCCGGAGCCGGTGTCGAAGATGGCGGCGCGCACGTCCGCGTCCGGATAAAGGCGCTGCAGGGCGAACCTGTAGCAGGCAAGTTGCGCGAGATGCGCGGGTTTTACCGGCCCCTCGGCCGGGAGGCTGCCGGATTTGTAGTCGAGCACGGAGGCAGTGTCCTCGCCAAGCTCAATGCGGTCGGCCTGGCCGAGGATGACCGCATCTTGGGCTCCCCCGGCACCGGGCACCGTCACAGCAAGGCCCGCTTCCGCCAGCATGCGCCCGCCCTGTGGAGCGAGGGCGCCCTTCGCGATAAGCGCAAGCACATGCCGCGCGGCCTCCTCCCTCTGCCGCGGGGCAAGCTCACCGGCAAACGCGGCTGCGGCAAGCTTTGCGGCTTTCGCACGATGCTCCGCGGGCAGGGCCGGCAAAACCTCCAGGAGCCGATGGATCAGCGAACCGCGCGCCTGCGCCGTCTTGCGTTCCACCTCGGTCAGGTGCGCAAAGTGGCCCGCCCCGCTCCGGCGGCCTCCATCAGCCGTGAGGGCGAGAGCACCGCATGCGGCTGTTGCTTCGGCGCGGGCGCGGCGAGCCATGCTGGAAGCCCCTCGTCCTCCGCCTTGGCCGCGTGCACAGCCGGAGCGCTGGACGCCTGCCACGGACCCGTCCGCCAAACCGGCCGGCCGTGGAAGTCCCGCGCCTCCTGCAGCACGGGTACCAGCGCATCATGGATAGTGGCGTACCAACTCGACGCAGGCAGCGCACCGTCGTGAAAGCCGGCGATGTAGAGCCGGTCGCGGGCGCGCGTCATGGCCACGTAGAGGAGCCGCCCCTGCTCGCGCTGATCGCCGGCCTTGATGGCGTCCTTGGCGTCCGAGATGGGGCGCAAGCCGCTGGTTCCCTTCACGGCCCAGGCTGGAATCGCCGGCGCGCCGCTGCCGTCCTCCAGGAAGTAGACAGGAACCGGCGAGGCGTTCTTGTTGCCGCAGGTATCGGCCAGGATCACGATGTTCGCTTCGAGGCCTTTCGCCCCGTGCACCGTCATGATGCGGACCTCGCGCGCCGCCTGATCGGTCTCACGCTTCACCTCGGAGGCGCTGTTGCGCGCGAACGAGACGAACTCCGCGAGGCTTGCCAGCGGCCGGGCGCTGAAGGTTTCGGCCAGCGCCATGAACTCGTCGATGGCGTCGAAGCATTCCGCGCCAAGCCGCGCGCCGAACGCCTTGCGGCCGCCCTCCGCTTCCAGGATCTGCGCGTAGAAATCGAAGGGGCTGAGCCTCCGCGCCAACTCGCGCCACTCCGCCAGCTTCTTCGCGTGCGCCCGATAGAGTGTTTCCGCAGCGTCATTCCCACGTAGGCGGGAATCCATTCCGATGCTGGAACAGTTCCTCCGTAGATCCCCGCCCGCGCGGGGATGCGATGCGGAATTGCACTCGCCCCAGCCGCAATCCCGCTCCAGAGCCTGCCAAAGCGATCCTTCCCGGCCATGAGCCAGCTTGTAGAGATCGTCCTCGCTGAGGCCGAGCAGCGGGCCTTTCAGGACGGTCGCGAGCGCCAGATCGTCCTCGGGCTGCAGCAGCGCATCGCCAAGCACGAGCAGGTCCATCACCGCAAGCTCGTCGGTGAGCGCGATGCGGTCCGTACCAGCCACCGGGACGCCCTCGCGCTTAAGCGCGGCTTGCAGGAGCTTGGCCATTGGCGCGCGCTTGCGCAGCAGAATGAGAATGTCGCCCGGCTCGATGGCCCGGCCGCAGGAAACAAGCCCTTCCCCGCTATCGAGCCAATGCCCGATCTGGCCAGCGATGCGCGCCGCCAGCACTTCGGCGGGCTTGGGCGCGGGCGCGGCTTCCGCGTCGGGCTCCCAGACGCTGCCCTTTTCCTGTTTCTCGCCCTGCTCCGGTTGCCATAGCTCGACAAGCCCGCCAGCCGCCGCGCGATAGGCCAGATGGCGGACGCCATCGCCCTGCTGCAGGCCGGGCAGTGCGCCGGACACTCCATCGACAGCTTCGAGGACCGGCGCGAGCGTGCGGAACGAGAGGTTCAGATCGGAGGTGCACCAGGTGAAGCCCGCCTCGCTTACCTGCTCCTCGTAGAGGGTGCCGAAAGCCGAGAGTAGCTCCGGCCGCGCGCCCTGGAAGCCGTAGATCGACTGCTTCTCGTCGCCCACAGCGAACAGCGTCGGCACGCAGTCGCGCTGGCCCTGCCCGGCGAAAAAATCCGAAGTTAACCGCTCGACGATTTGCCATTGCTCCGGACTCGTGTCCTGTGCCTCGTCAATCAGTATGTGATCGATCCGCGAGTTCAGTTCGTAGAGCACCCACTCGGTCGCCTCCTGGCGGGAGAGCAGGCGCAGGGTTTGCGCGATCAGGTCGCCGAAATCGAGCGCGGTGCGGGCGCGCTTCGCCGCCTCGTATCGCTCGAAAATCGCTTCGCTCAGGCGAAGCATCGCGGCGCTGGCCTCGACCAGCTTTACGCCGGCAATCTTTGCGTCCAGAGCCATAAAAGCATCTTGCGCCGCCACCAGACGCTCGTGCAACGCCTCGGCGCGTTTCTGGAGCGGCTTCGTCATCAGCGACGCCCTTGGCTCGCCCTTGCCGGTGGCGAACGCTTCTTTCAGCGCGGCGCATCTCGCAACGTAGCCCGCGGCCTTCAACGCCATGTCGAACCGCGCCGCCGACTTGGTATCGTTCGCCGAGCCGCCATTGAGCAGAGCAATCGCTTCCGCTAGCGTCTGCGAGTTGAGCACCGTGGCGGCACGCGCGAGCAGCGAGTTTTTCGTGTCCGCCGCAGCGACGTTGAAAAGCCGGCGCAGCCTCGCCTCGATGGCGGGAAGCGGCTCCTCCTCGGGCGTCAGGCTGAACAGATGCGCGATGTCCCAGCGCTTGCCCAGCATGGCGTCCAGCACGCGCGCGAATTCGTCCTCGCGGGCATAGGCCGCCGCACATTCGAGCGCCGCGCGCAGTGGGCCATCGGTCGCGGCTGCAAACGCACCGGCGCAGGCCTCCTTGAGCGCCTCGTGCGCCTCCTCCTCGGTCAGTACGGTGAAGCCCGGCGGGACGTTCGCCTCCAAGCTATAGCGGCGCAGAACGCGCTCACAGAAGCTATGAATCGTCATAATGGCAAGGCCGCCCGGCGCGTCGATGACGGTCGCGAACAAGCAGCGGGCCAGCGCGATCTCGCTCGCTTCGGGCGCGCGCGTCAGCGTTTTGGCAAGCAGCGCGCCGAGGTCCGCATCGCTCGCCGTGGCCCATTCGCCGAGCTTGGCGAGCACCCGCGCTTCCATCTCGGCGGCGGCGTTCTTCGTGAACGTCAGGCACAGGATCGAGCGCGGCTCGGCGCCCGTGAGCAGAAGCCGCAGGATGCGCTGCACGAGCACATGCGTCTTGCCGGTGCCGGCGTTCGCGCGGACCCAGGCTGAAACAGCAGGATCGGCGGCGCGGCGCTGCTTCTCCTCAGCGACGGCAAGCAGTTGCGATTGCGCACTACTCATCGCCGGCCTCGCTATCGTCCGCCTCGATGGACCACTCGCGGACGCGGGCGAGATGCGCGAACGGATCGTTTTCCGCCTTCTCGCGGAAGATCGCGCGCGTCTCGTAGGCGTAGGGCGTCGCCTCGTCGTCGAAGCGCGCGATCTGGCGAAGCGTGCCGGTGTGGGCCGCCTGAATCGCTTCCGCGCACGGCACTTTCAGCCCGACGATCTCACCTGGCGGCTCGCCTCCGGTCGCGACGATGTAATGAAGCTCAGCGGAAACGCCGGCGGGGATGCCCGCGAACGCACCTTCCTTCGCAAGCAGCCCTTCGAGCGCTAGCTGCGGCGCACCCCGGCCAGCCGAAACCTTGGCCGCGTTGGCGCTAGTCTTGAAATCGTAGATATGCAGCCGCCCGTCGTCCAGGCGGTCGACGCGGTCGGCCCGCGCCGTGATCTCAAATAGCCCCGCCGGCGCGTCGACGCGGAGCTTGCCGCCCACCTCGCTCTTCAGCATTTGAACGCCAGCGCGCCGCCCGCCCTCGCTGTCCGCGAACCACTCCGCAAACCGGGCGAAGCGCGGCCTCCAGAACGGCGCGTTTTCGAGGTTGAAGCCCAGCTCCGCCGCCGCCTTGTCCAGCTTGTGCAGCAGCTTGGCCGCGGCGTTTTCCGGCAACTCGCGCGGATAGGCTTCGAAGAAGCCGTTAAGCGCAGCGTGATAGAGAATGCCCTTGTCGCGGGCGTCTGCGGTCTCGCCTGGCGCGCGCAGCGAATTCGAGGCCCAGAATGTGGCGCGCGTAGATCGCGTAGGGGTTGGCGAACCAGGTCTCGATGGCGGTGACACTCAGGCGGCGCGGCCGGGCGGCGAGCGGAGGCCGGGGCTGCGGCCGGGAGGCGGGCTCCATCCGTTCAGTGACGCGCTGTGCGGCGGCCCAGTCAAGCCACGGGCGGTCAGGCCGCAGCGTGGCGAGCTTGCTCGCGCCCGCCGCAAGCGCCTGGAGTCGCGAAACCCAGCGGCTCGGCCGCGTAAGGCTGCCGTTTTCCTTTTTGGCGCGTGTGAGGATAACGCGCGGCGCCGAAGCGGCAAGCGCCATGAAGTCGTGCGCGGAACGGCCGATGCGGCGCTCGGCGGGCGGCAGGCCCACGAACTTGCGGTCGTTGCGGCTGAGCCAGGGATCGGGTCCGGACATTTGCGGCCAGCAGCCCTCATTCAGGCCGGCCAGCACCACCACGTCCGCCGAGAGCAGGCGCGCATCAAGCGGCTTCCATATGAAAAGGTGCGGATGCGGGTGGGCCGAAACTTTCGCCCGCCGCGCCGCAACAACCTGCGCGAAAAACTCCGCATATTCCGCAAGATCGAGCGCGAACGAATGTGCCGCCGCCTGTTCAAGCGCCACCAGCGCAGGGCTTTCGCCGCTCGAAAAACCAAGGCTCGCGAGTTGCGAAAGTGCTGTGCGGTGCAGCGCCAGCCAGTCCGGCAGAGGCGTGCGCTTGGCCGGGGCCATAAGCGGCGACAGCGCCTCGATAAGCGCCGAAGCAAGGCTGCGCGCCGCATCCCACTCCGCCGCGCCGATTCGTTTCATCGCGGGGTGCCGCGCCTCGCCCGACGAAATGGCGTGTTCCGCGCGCGACAAGGCCGCCGGGACGCCTTCGAGCGCGGAAGGCCGCCACATTTGCCGCAACACGCCCACGTCGACGATTTCGGCCGCACGCAGGAGCTTGGCCGCGCCCTCTCCCTGCGGTGCCTGCCGCAGCAGCTCGACGAGGCCGCCGGGCTTGCCGCTTGCCGCGCAGGACACGGCGCGAGCCGCGAGGCTGTCCGGGCCGCCGGCATCGGCGCATGCGTCATCGCCAAGTCCCCACTGCGCGAGCGCGTGGCGGACGCGGCCGATGAGGCCTTCGCTTGGGGTGATTAAAGCGGCGGTCTGGCCGGGCGTTTCCAGGCTCTCGCGCAAGATAAGCGCAATCGCCGCCGCTTCGTCCTGGACGGTCGCGGCCTCGATAATGGAGAGCCCTGGCGCCGGGCTTCCGTCTTCGCGCCGAAGGCGTTCGATGAAAGGCGCCCATGCAGCCGTGGCAGGTGCGGGGCGAAGCGCTTCGCTTAAAAAGCGCGCACGTCGCTCCGCTTCCCTTCCCCCCAGCCCAGACTTGGGTTTGCGCGCGGAGAGGGGGAATACATCCTCTCCGCACATGTCAAAACGGGCTAGGAGCAGTTTTAATCCATGCTGCGGATGCTCTGGATGCGATTCTGTTTCTGTCTCGGCATCGTCGAGCCCATAAAGCACGATGGCGGACTGCGGACGGCCAAGCGCGGCTTCCATGAGGCCAACGGTTGCGGCGACGCTGCCGGTCGAGCCCGCGATGATGACCGGAGCATCGCTGTGCCGCACGAATCCGGCCTCGATAGCCATGAGGCGGTTGCGCAGCTCCTCGCTGTCGAGCTTGCCGGCCTTCGCCTTGTGCGCCTCCCAGCCGCGCAGCACCTTGCGCAAAAGCTGAAGCGAAAGCTGCTCGCTGCCCGAGGCGCGGCTGCCGTCGAGCTGGCCGATAAGCGCCAAATCGGCGCCCGCCTCATGCGCCTCGCCGATGAGGGCGGCGATTTGCCCGGCGATGGCGAAGGCGCTTGCCGGCGTGAGCGGCGTGAACAGGGGCTCGTGGGCGAGCCTCGTGCCGAGGAGCGATTGCGATGCGTTCATCACCAGGGCCGCGAGTTGCACACGCCGTTCAAGCTCGCCGAACGCCGGCGGAACCGCGAGCGCATCCTCGAGGAGCCCCAACGCCGCAGCAGGGTCCATGCGCGGGCCGTATGCGGCGAACAGGTCCAGCGGATCGGCGTCCCCCAGCACGCGGATGCGCGGCAGGAACGTGGCGCCGTTGGGCGACTGCGCGAGAAGAGCAAGCTTCAGTGGCTCGATGGCGGCTTGTGTGGGAAGATAGATCGTGATGCCCGGAAGCTCATGCGGCTGGGGCGCCGGCCCGTCCCAGATCGAGCCGTCAAGAACGGCTGCCGCGAACGTGGGAATGAACGGCGCGTGCATGGGGCACTTGAAGATGCGCCCTTGGGGCGTTCCGGCAGACATATGGTCAGGCCCAGGCGGCGGCCACATGTCCTTCATTAGGATGCCTCTCCGCCGGAAAGCGGATGTTCGCGAGATGCTCCTCCGCCTCCTTCAGCGCAGCCGGCGTGCCTACATGCATCCAGGTTCCTTCGAGCACCACGCCGCAGAGCCGTTTCCGCGCGGCTGCCCGGTCGAAAATCTTGACCAGCGAAAACGCCCGGTCCGTGACGCCATCGAAAAGCTGCGGCTTCAGGATCGAGACGCCGGCAAAAACATGAGGCGTCTGCTCGCCGGCACTCTTCCGCTGCAGGCGGCCGGTGGTGGCGTCGAGGTGATAATCGCCCCGGCCGTCATAGCCAATGCTCGTGGCGCACGGGGCCAGCAGCAAAAGGGCGTCCATCCGCTGCGGTGCCCAGGCTTCCTTCAGCAACCCGAGGTTGGAGCGCCCGTATTCGGTCCAGACTGAGTCGGAGTTGTGAACGATGAACGGGCGGCTGCCGAGATCGGGAAGCGCCTTGAGTACGCCGCCGCCCGTCTCAAGAATAGCGCCGCGCTCGTTTGAGAACTTGATCGCGGGATATCGGCGCGGCGTCAGGTGCGCTTCGATCTGGTCCGCGAAATGATGTACGTTCACGATCGCGCGCCCGATGCCGGCCGCGGCCAGCCGGTCGAGCACATGATCCAGCAATGTCCGCCCCCCCAGCTCGACGAGCGGCTTCGGGGTGCGATCCGTCAGCGGACGCATACGGGTGCCAAGCCCGGCAGCAAGCACCATCGCGGTATCGATCTGAGCCATCTTCCCTCTTATCTCCGCTCGCCCTGCTCCAGCCTTATGTCTGCAAGGCGGCGCTGGCAGGCGTCATACCATGCGCCGAACGATTTTAGATTGGGGCACAACTGCTCAATGAAGAGAAAAAAAAACCGTGACAAATGTGCAAGAGATCCATGTTTGCCATTGCGCAGGGAGAGGAAAGCAAAGATGCCGGCGATATGTGGCGCGAACACGGCATAGGTGCATAGACCGCTCCACCTGGCCGTATCTTTGGCCGGGCCGCTGGAGATCGCTTTGAGCCTGCGCCTCATGTGGGCGGCCTGAATAGTTGCGGCAATGGCACTTCGCCGGGCTCGTTAGTCCTCGCTGGCGCCAAGGCGCTTCGCATCGGCAAATCTCAACACCAAGGCGGCCCCTGCCGGGGCCTTCTTCCCTGTTATCTCCGCGCGCCTTGTTCGTATCTTGTGTCCGCAAGGCGGTGCAGGTGGGTATCATACCATGCGCCGAGCGATTTGAGATCGGGATGCGAAAGATTCCTAAATAAATAGCGCGCGATGCGTGGCAAATGCGCAAGATAGCCGTGCTTGCCGTCGCGCATGGAGAGGCGCGCGAAGATGCCCGCGATCTTGGTATTCCGTTGCGCGCCGAGGATGGCGTAGGCCTTGGCGAAGGCATCGCGGCCGAAGCTGGGATCGGCCTTGGCGGCGCCCAGGCAATAGCGCTCGAACAGCGCGCGCTCGCCCGCTTCGGGCACATCCAGGCGCGCATCCTGGAGCAGCGAAACGAGGTCGTAGGCCGGATGGCCCCAGACCGCATCCTGGAAATCGATAGCACCAAGGCGGCGCAGCCCGCTCCGGCTCTCGCAAAGCAAGAGGTTGGGCGAGTGAAAATCGCGCAGCACCAAGTCCTTCGGCTGCGTATCGAGCCAATCGAGGCAGGGTGACCAAACCGCGAAAAACGAGACCGCCAGCTCCGGCGAGGCCGGCTCCCCGGTGGCAAGCTTGAGATACCATTGCAGGATCAAGTCCAGCTCGACCTCAATCGCTTCGCGGCTGTAATCCGGGACGCGGTACGGCGCGCTGCCGGCTATGGGCAAAGCTTGCGGCGGCTGCGAGGCGCGGATGGCAAGCAGGCCGTCGACGGCCAGCGCATAGAGCGGTTCGACGTGCGCGCCATCGGCGATGAGCTGGCCGAAAACGGAGTCGCCCAAATCCTCGGCGAGAAAGAGCCCGGCAGCCAGATCGCTTGCAAGGATGGCGGGCGCGCTGATCCCGGCTTGGCCGCGCAGCCATTCGGATATCGCGAGGAACGGGCTGCCTTCGCGCGCGAGATGCGCGATTTCGCAATATGGCCGGCCGTCGCGAATGGGCGGGCCGTCCGGCTGCGGCGGCCAGTCCATCAGCATGACGGTCTCGCCCAGGCGCGTTGCAGTGTCCGGCCCCGCGCGAAGCTCGCTCCCCTCACCCTGTCCCTCTCCCCCTGGGAGAGGGAACGGTGCGGCACGCTCTGAACGTAATTCAGGCGTCCCTTCTCCCATGGGGAGAAGGACAGGATGAGGGATCCCCTCAGTTATGGGCTTGTCCCGAGCCAACCTTGAAAACAACCGCGCCGACGCATCGCCCCTGACTGCCGTGCAGCGCGCATCGCCCCAGCCGGACTTCGCGAGAAAAGCCTCGATCTCGCGGAAGCGCTTGAGCTTCTTCTCCCACGCGCCGAAGCCCGCGAGCGAAACGCGGCGCGCGGCTCCTTCGCCTTCGATGCGCACCTCAAGCCGGTTCGCGGGCAGCACCGCCTGGATCGCCTCCGGCCATTCCGCTACCACGATGCTGGTGGCGCAGATTTCGTGGAACCCAGTCTCCTCCTCCTCGCCGGGGCTGAGCCGGAAAAAATCGCAGTGATTGACCTTGCGCGCACCCGCCGCGTAGCTGTGCACCAGCCCGTAGGTCGGGCTCGTCACCGCCTCCGTCACGCCGAGCGCGGGCAGCAGCCCTTGCGCGAAGGCGGTCTTGCCCGCGCCCAGGTCGCCGTAAAGCGCGATGAAATCGACAGGCGAGACCAAGGCCGCGAGCCCGGCTCGCCAGCGCCCTCATCGCCTCGGGAGTTTGTAAGTCCCACACAGCCCCGCCTCCGCAATTGCCTTCGAGCCGCGCCAAATCGCCTCACGCAGCTTAACAACAGATGTGGGCGGTATTTGTCAATTTCCGCGGATTTGTGACGAGCGGCTTTCCTTGCACGTCGAAACGGCCCAGGCATCATCGCATGCCGGTCTTGGCCATGCTCTAACAGCCGGCGCCGGTGCGCTCCGGCGTGGCCTGGCACTCCTCGCCCGCATTTTCCGCGAAATAGGCAACCAGGGACTCGTATTCCAGGCGGAGCGCGGAGCACAGATTGAGGTGCCGGTTCACGTCGTAGAGCCACGAGCCCGAGCGCCCGCGCACGATCTCCACGCGGCGCGCCGCCTTCAGCTTCGCGACGACCTTAAGCCGCCCGCTCAAGCTCCTGTCCGCCGCTTCCGCCTCACGAACGCCAAGCAGCAATTCAAGCTGCCTGCTCCGCATGGCGGCCGTAGGCATTTTTCCACGATTTAAATCCACAACTCACCTCACGCTTAAAGCTTATGCAGCGCTGCTAATCGAAAGCGCCTTAAGCAGGCGTGAATCCCGAAGCCGTCACCGTGCCGCGCTTGAGCCTTCTTTTCGTGTAGTTAAATTTCTGTGATTTCGCAGCCTGTGTAAGTCATGATAGGGGCTGCTAAAAAGTTGGGCGGGGGCCAATGAGTATGCGCGTGCCACTGTGGGCCGCGACGGTGCGCGGATTTTTGTTTTGTTCAATCGCCGCCGCCTGCGTGTTTCTGAATGAAACCGCCGCCGCGGAACCGCAAAACTTGCAGCCAGCCGCACCTGGGGACAATTTGGTGATTAACGGACGGCTGAAGGATGGCGTCGTCGCCTGCGAAGCTTGCCACAGGCGCACGGGCGAGGGCGACGCCGGCTCCGCCTTCAGCAATCTCACCGGCCTGACGAAAGAATATATCGCCAAGCAGCTCAAGGATTTTCAGTCCGGCGCCCGGGAGAGCCGCGTGATGCAGGTTGTCGCGCAAAACCTCTCCGGGGCGGACATCGCGGCTCTCTCGTCCTACTACGCGGGCCTCCCGCCGCTGCCGCTATCGACCAACATTCCCGCAGCCCCCCAAATCGGGATCGCGTTGGCCGAAACCGGCGATGCGAACCGCGGCCTTCGCCCTTGCATTTCTTGTCACGACAGGAAAGCCATAAGCGCGGACAGCAAAACTTCCTGCGCTTTACGGTCAGCACCCACTGTACCTCAGGAAATCGGCTTATCGAGTGGCAAGATGGCTCGCAGAAAACCGGCGCCAGCCCGGAAATGGCGAACATCGCGAAGAAACTCGCTACGGCCGAGATCGACGCCGTTTCGATTTACTTCGCCAGATTGCCAAAGACGTCGCCATAGCCCCCGCGTAAAACCGAACTCGCGGACGCCCGGCCCGCAAGGCGAACTTGTTGCCCGCTCGTGCATTGTAGCAGCCACCGGCAGTCCTGGCCGTAGCGGCAAACGCCTCCATCGCCAGGCTGCCTTGGCAATGACGGAAAACCGTCCAAAATTGCAACGGCTGGTATTATACGCATTTCCTTGCTAGCGATTGAGCCGTCCAAAGGAGATTGAGATGATTCGCAAGGCTGTCTTCGCGGCCGGAGCTTTCGCGGTTGCGCTCAGCGCATCGGGACTTTTGCGCGCGGAGGAGCAGCCGGCGGCCCCGCAAAGCGCGGCGTCGCCCGTGCCCGAAGCGGTCGCGGTGAAACCCGCGAGCGAGCAGCAGCCGCCAGCCGCCAACGCCGCTGCTCCTGTTTCAGCGGCGCCGGAAGTCGCGGGGGCTGCAAACGAGCCGCAGCCATCGACGGCAGCGCATGCCGCAGATCCTGTTTCTACAGCACCCGAAGCCGCAGCCGCGATGCCCGCGAGCGTGCCACAGCAGCCAGCGTCGAATGCTGCCGCCCAGGCGCCGGCAACGCCCGAGGCTGAGGCCCTGCACAAGGCGCTTTCCGCTCTCGCCGCCGGGCAGACGGACGAGGAGCGCAATGAGCACGCGGCGCTATTGTCATTCTACGAAGCGCGCGGTTATGCCCCGCTTTGGCTGACATCCCAGGGCACCCCCACGCCAAAGACAAGCGCGGTCTTCGCGGAAATCGGGCGCGCCGGTGAGTGGGGGCTGAACGCCGGCGATTTCCCCGTGCATTTCCCCGACGCCACACCCGCGCCGGCTGAGTCCGTTGCCGCGAATGACATCGAAATTTCCCAGGCCGTGCTGAAATACGGGCGCTATGCGCGCGGCGGGCGCATCATGAATCCCTCGGAGCAGCTCAGCTCCTATCTCGACCGGCGGCCCCAGCTCTTGAAGCCGGAAGCGATCCTCGCCGGCATTTCCGCCGCGGACGATCCGGCCGCCTATCTTCGCGGGCTCAACCCGGCGCATCCGCAGTTCGAGAAGCTGCGCCAGAAATATCTGGCAGTCCTTGGCCGCAACAAGAAGAACAGCGCCGAGGCGAAGCGGCTGCTCGCCAATATGGAAGAATGGCGCTGGATGCCCGCCGAACTGGGCAGCGTCTACATCTGGAACAACCTGCCCGATTTCACGCAGCGCGTGGTAAAGGATGGCAAGATCGTGCGCGAAGTGCGCATCGTGGCGGGCGAGACCGGCAAGCAAACGCCGATCTTCACCCGCAACCTCAAGAAGATCACATTCCGCCCGACCTGGATCGTGCCGGACTCGATCAAGGTGCGCGAGCTTTGGCCAAGCCTCTTGCACGGCGGCGGCTTGATGTACCAATGGCAGCTCGAAGTGCGCACCAAAGAGGGCAAACCGGTGGATTGGCGCCGGATCGAGTGGGCCAGGACCAACATCCTCGACTACGACGTGATCCAGCCGAACGGACCAAAGACCGTGCTCGGCAAGGTGAAGTTCTCTTTCCCGAGCCAGCACACCGTGTTCATGCACGACACACGCGCCGAGGACAAATGGATGTTCAATGTCGCGCGGCGCACCTACAGCCACGGCTGCATGCGGGTTTCCGATCCGGTTGGCCTGGCGAAGATCGCGCTGAAAGAGGACAAGGGCTGGACGGCGGCGCAGACCGAAACCGCGCTCCATAACGGGCCGCTCAACAACGAGATCGCCATCGATCACAAGATCCCCGTGCACATGACCTATTTCACGGCACTGGTTGGCGAGAACGGCGAACTGCGGACGTTTCCCGATGTCTACGGCCACGAGCGGCGCATCACGCTGGCGCTCGAAGGCAAATGGGACCGGATCGTGAAAGGTCGCGACCATCTCGCGCCGGTCGAGCTGGACCTGTCGGCCGCCGCGCGCCGCCAGCATTACGCGGAGGACGAAGCGGCCGAGCCCAGGCGCCCGCGCCGCGATCGCGGCTACACGGGCGGCGGCGGCAGCTTCTCCGATTACTGGTTTGGCGATTGAAGACTTTCCGGCTGAGCTGCGACCAAGTTTAGCGTCGACAATTAGGAACTTGGACGCTACGTTCGCGGCTGCTTCGGCGGCTTGGATAGTTCAGAAGTTCCTTTCCGGCAGGGGGATAGTGTGCCTTCAGGGATCGAGTACCTTCTACAAAGTGCGGTTGACTTTCCCGACGGCCTGCAATTCATCGTTTTCATCCCAGACGGCCGCCACGAAAAAGTGTTCCGGAGGGGCTGGCCCCAGGCCGCCAATCTCAAAGCCATAGAGGCGCTGATCCGCTTGCATGGTCTGGACGCCGTGGGGCATACACCGCAGCGGCAAGTGGAGATCTGGCAGCGCACGGTCACGCCAGTCAGCGAATTTTTCTGGAAGCTCAGAAGCATGGAGTCCCTGGAGGACGATGGTGCCCCCACCGCCTTGACAAGGGTGGTGCTCGATGTCGAGGTTGGCGGCCTCCTCTATGCCACCGTTGGAAGCCACGGCTGGCTTTTTGCGGCAACCCTGGACCAGCAGCCCATGAATTCCGGTTGGGCGGAAAAGCACTTTGTCGCGACCGCCAAAAGCATTCTCAATGCAATGGATGAATCCCATGGCTCCAAGGTACGGGAAAGCGGCTTATGATCGGCATGGCGAAAGTTAAAGCCTCCATTGTACAGGATGTCCTCGACAATACCGTCAAGAACCGCCGGCCTCCGATCGGGCTCAACTATGTTGTCTACGCCGTTCAGACATAC
The DNA here is from genome assembly GCA_963760455.1 of uncultured Alphaproteobacteria bacterium. Lineage (GTDB taxonomy): Bacteria > Pseudomonadota > Alphaproteobacteria > Rhizobiales > Rhodomicrobiaceae > Rhodomicrobium. The sequence continues at coordinate 244,127 of CAVXDM010000038.1, read as the reverse complement.
CCCGATAACGCAAAAGGGGAGCTTGGCTTGGCGGTCATCGGCCGCTCCAGCAACCACAAGTATCTCAAGCTGTTGCTGGAGCGCTTTTCCGGGCCGTGCAACACTCCGGAAGAGCAGATTTCCCTTTGGGATCAGTTGCTGCCAAAAGTGCATAGCACTCTGACCGCACTGGATCACGAGTTGGTTACAGCGGGGCAGGGCGAGAATGTCCGCGTTGTTCTTGACGTCGATATGGGCGGCTACTTCTACTACCGCATCAACAGCCACACCGTACTGTTCGGCGCAACGCTGGATCAGGCGCAGATTAACAATGGCCAGTGCGACAGAGAGATGAAGCAGATGGTTTCCGAGATTCAGGCGGTATTTACCGCCCAGGGCGCTTAAGCCGGTCAACGCCATCAACAGGGTTTCCGCTACGATGTTGGATGAACTCATAAGAATAACCGCGCAACCGGTTGCGTACTTTATTGCTATTTCCTTGGCTGCGGCGGTTTCCGTCTTCGCACTTCCGGCAATTCTTCTTGCTGGCGGGCTACTTATTAGCTTACTGGGCCGGGTCGTGTTTCTTCCTGTTCATATATATCTTATAAGATTTTCCGGCTCCGATTTGGGCACTCATGTCACGCAGCCAATCGTCGCCACTATTTTCTTTTGCTTCTTCACCAGCCGGATATCGGAGCAGCATCGTTTCACTACATTTCTTGGTATTAACGCGCTTATCGTGGTGCTTGCCTGGATCGTATACCGGTTGAGAGCGAGCTATCGCCCGCACTTTTCGGAGATACTTTTCGATCAACGCTTCATATATCCCGTTTGGGAAGCGATTTCCTCACAGCGGCGCCTCCTGGGCACGATTGGCAGCATCCCCCCGCTCCGGCCTCTTGTCTGGGCGCTTCAAGTGATTGCCAACCAGATCCATCACCGCCAATGGCAGCTCTTTTTCGGAACTCTTTCCGTCTTTTCGCTCTACACCCTCCCTGTTAAGTTATTTCCGGCCTTGGACCGGTGGCTGATTGCCAGCACCCATGCGATCGTCGAAACATATAACTGGCAATGGATTGAGACGTCTCCGTTTCTTGGCAAGCCGTTGCAAATAGCCGGGGCCGGATACTTGTATCTTCTTGACTGGTGTATAACCGTCTTGGGCGTATACGCCATGATCCTTTTATTCGCTCCTCTTGAGCCGAGGAATACGTTCGGCAAAGTGACCGAAGCTCTGCGCGATTTCGTCCGCAGCGGCAGAATATTCCTGTTCACGGGATACTTCTGGCAAAATAGCGCTGAAGCTTCGAGCCCCGCGATCTTCGCCAGGGACAAAGGGCGAAGCGCTGTGTTCGAGGAGATCGCGAAGTCGATCCATAACGAGACGCTTCAATTGGACGCCTCCCTTCGGGGCACGTGGCAGGGCGTTAGCTGTCGCGTGGCGCTCGTCTACGAGCCTTCGCCGGCGAGCGTTTCGAAAGTGCGGAACCCGTATTGCTTCCATTATCGCCGCCTGGGCAAATCCGCCTATCTCGTTGCGGCCGATGCCGTTGCGAAGCGCTTCAGTGGCGCGAATGCGCGCAGCCAGAACATGTTCTACCAACTCGCGGAAAGCATCGGCCATCTGGTGAATATCGGTCAGTCGCTGAAATAGGCCGCTTGCCCGCGCGGCGCCATTGGCGCCAAACCAGCCGCAATTCCGGCCGCTTCCTTCGCTGCGAACGATGCGGAACGATGGCCAGTGTAACGCCAAATTAACTCTCCTGACGGCTCCGTTGGCCTTTTTGCGAGGGGCAAAGGGGAACTGCTCGATTTTGAAGTAATATAGCAGAATAGTCTTGATGAAGCGTTAGGTGGCGCTTTGCCTGGATAAGCCATTGATATGTAACGATAATGTTTCAATTCGTCCTCGCCGGAAGCTGCCTGCGGCCCGCTCCGGTTAGGTTAATTTCAAATATTCGCTTATATTTAACGGGTTTTTTGAAGCGTAGAAATCGGCCAAAAGCGAGAAAAGATTCGCAAAAATGTGCGCATTGGAGACGTGAGTTCGGGGCGTTTACCGTATCCGTATTAAGCATGATACGCGCTGATGCGAAATACACGATCCGTTAAGCCGAGGGAGGCGGAGCACGCCCATCTCCCTATGCCTCATTTGCCAGCTTCCTCAAATTCGCTGCCCCAAAGGGAGTCAGATTTGTATCGGCGCGCCGAGCCGCTCCGCCACTCTTTCGCAGAGCCAGAGCAAGCCGCCGCCTTCGAGCGGCAGGAGCCAGAGCAGGAGCCAGGCGAGCATCGCGGCTGACGAGGCGGCGAGAAGCACGGTCGCGGCGTCCATCAGCGTCAAGCGCCACGCCATGCCGACCAAAACCCGGTGATCGTCCTTGATGTCGCCAGTGCCGATCAGGTCGTCCAGCCAATGCCGCTTCCAGCTATCGGGGAGGCGCCAAGTCACGAAGCTGGCGGAAGCGATGGCGGCGTGAAAAACCGTCGGCAGCATGGTGGAGAAGAGTGTCAAATAGACCCACCAGATGGCGGGATCGGCCGGATTGGTGCGCAGCCGGTATAGCGAGCCGGCGAGATCGAAGAATTCCGGGCCGCCATGGCTTTGGGAGAGGACATTCATGGTCTGCAAGCCCGCGGTGGCGGCGACGGCAAGCGCCGCCAGCAGCAGCACACCCAGAATTAACCCGATAAGCGCGTTTCCCGCTACTTGTAGCGGCGGGGTGCTGTCGCTTAGCGCCATGCCTTTCAGGAGGCCGCGCGTTGCAGCAAGGGACAGCCAATCGAAAACGGAGTTGGTCAGCGGCAAAAGAACCAGGAAGATAATGGTGAAGACGAAGACGAGGTGACCATCACTCTTTAAATGAAACCAACCTGGATGTGAGATCGCCGTGGTCAGCAAGCTGAGCATTACCGGGAGAAAAAGGATATAAAATAGGAATTTGAGGCCGCGTCGAGCCATAAAATCCTGAGCGAAAGCGAAAGGGAGAGCGAAAGCGACAGCGCCAAGGACAGCGACAACGCCAGCGCCAGCGACAGCGAGACCGAAAGCGTAAGCGAAAGTGAAAGCCACGGCAGAGACAGCGCTAGCGCCGGCGAAAGCGCCACCGACAGCGAAAGCGAAAGCGACAGCGACAGCACCAATGCCAGCGACTGAGATAGCGCCAGCGCCAAGAGCAGTGAGAGCAACGGCGCCAGCGCGAACGACAGCCACAGCGACAACGACAACGCCAGCCAAAGAGAAAGCGAAAGCGACAGCAAGGTTGACCCACTGCCGCCAACCCGAACTCGTCACGAACCGGTAATAGAAGAACGAGCTGGCACAAAACCCGGTCAAGAAAAGCGCGCGGCTCGATAAGGGCAAATCGCTTGGCAACAGAGCGGAAATGCCCGAAGTGTTTTGCCCCGTCGCAACCCAAACAATCAACAGGCTGGCGAAGGGATAGATGAACGCCATGGTCAGCGTGAATTCGTAGCTGTCCGCGCTCCAGGGCGAGGGGCCGAGCTTGCAGTCCACCCAGGCGAGGGCGCGGCGCAACAGGCCAAAATAGGCAGAGCGCCAGCCGCCATGTGTGGCGAGCCTCTCGCGGACGCCGGCAAGGCCGCGCGGTGATTTGAGGACATCTTGGTGATACTTGAACCGGAAATACATGAGGGCAAGGGGCAGAACGAGCAAAATGCCCACCGCTATTGGGTCGGCACCCAAATATTTCGCCAGCGCCTCAAGCGCTCTGTAAATTTCGCCCACCGCCTGCTCCGCCAATACCGGTAAAATTAATGCTAACTATTTCCCTGGCGGCATACATCCTTTAGAGGCCGCCCCGCAAGCCACATTAGCCGGGATGGGCGATGGCCTCAGCGACGCAAACGGGGATAAGTTTCGCCCAAGCCTTCCCGCCGCCCCGCCGCTGCCATTAAGCTTCACCCTCGAAACAAAATCGCGAGCCAAGGAGCAGCTATTGTCATCGCCGTCACTAAAGCGGAAGGAGAGCGCGGCCGAACCTGCGGGGGCGGCAAACGCCACGCCGATGATGGCGCAATATCTTGAGGTGAAGGCGAAGCACCCGGATTTCATGCTCTTCTACCGCATGGGCGATTTCTTCGAGCTGTTCTTCGACGACGCGGTGCAGGCCTCGGGCGCGCTCGGCATTCAGCTTACCAAGCGCGGCAAGCACGCGGGCGACGACATCCCGATGTGCGGCGTGCCGGTGTCGCGCGCGGACGAGTATTTGCAGAAGCTCATCCGCAAGGGCTTCCGCGTGGCGGTGGCCGAGCAGCTCGAAGACCCGGAGGCGGCGAAGCGGCGGGGGCCGAAAGCGGTGGTGCGGCGCGACGTGGTGCGGCTGGTCACGCCCGGCACGCTGACCGAGGATGCGCTGCTGGTCTCGGCTGCGAACAATTTTCTGACCGCCGTGGCGAAGGCGGGCAAGGCGGCGCCCCGCTATCATCTGGCGTCGCTCGATATCTCGACGGGCGAATTCCTGCTCAGCGAATGCGCCGCCGCCGATCTCGAAGGCGAGATGTTGCGGCTGCGGCCCGCCGAAATCCTGCTGCCGGAGGATGAGCTTGCCGACGTGGCGATCAAGCGGGCGAGCGAGGCTGCGGGCGCACCGCTATCTCCGCTGTCGCGCGCCAGCTTCACGCGCGCGAATGGCGAGCGCGCGCTTAAGGAGGCGTTCGAGGTGGCGGCGCTCGACGGCTTGGGCTTCTTCACCGAGGGCGATCTCGCGGCCGTTGGCGCGCTGCTGCACTACGTGAACCTCACGCAAATGGGCGAGCAGCCGGCCATGCGCGCGCCGAAACGCGAGGCGCCGGGCGCGCTCATGCTCATCGACGCGGCCACACGCGCGAGCCTGGAGCTGGTGCGGCCCAAGACCGAGGGCGCGCCGACGGTGTTCTCGGCCATCGACCGCACCGTGACGGCGGCTGGCGCGCGCGAGCTGATGAACCGGCTCGTTTCGCCCTCGGCGGATGTGGAGCTGATTAACCGGCGGCTCGACGCGGTGGCGGTGCTCATCGACGATTGGGGGCTTCGCGAGCGCATCCGGCGGGTGCTCAAGAGCACGCCGGATATGAGCCGTGCGCTGTCGCGGCTGAAGCTGAAGCGCGGCGGCCCGCGCGATCTGGGCGGCCTTCGCGACGGCCTCCTTGCGGCTGAGAACCTGAGCGAGATGCTCGCAACCGCCACCGCGCTGCCGCCGGAGCTGCGGGAGATCGCGCGGGCGTTGTCGTCATTGCGCGGCTGTGCGAGTTATGAAGACCCCCTCACTCTGCCTCTCTCCCCAAGGGGAGAGAGGACGCTCGAATTGTCCTCTCCCCTCGATGCGAGGCCGCGACCTGCTCCCTCTCCCCTTGGGAGGGGCTGGGATGAGGGGGTCTTCTTCCCTGGATCGCCACGGCGCTGAAGCGCCTCGCGATGATGGCCCGCTCAGCGAACACCTGCGCGCGGCGCTTGGCGACAACCTCCCCTATTTCACGCGCGATGGCGGGTTCATCGCCACGCGGCTACGACACAACCCTCGACGAGTTGCGCCAGCTCGCCACCGATACCAAGGTGGTGCTCGCGAAACTGCAAGCGGCCTATGCCGCGCGGACCGGCATCAAGACGCTGAAAATCCAGTACAACCAGGTGTTCGGCTATTTCGTCGAAGTGAGCCCCGGCACGGCCGCCGCGCTGCAAGCCGAGCCGCATTCGGCCACCTTCCGGCACAAGCAGACGCTGGCCAACGCCGTGCGCTTCACCACGGACGAGCTTTCCGCGCTCGAAAGCCGCATCCTGAACGCCACGAGCGAAGCGCTGGCCCGCGAGCTTGCGCTGTTCGAGGAGCTGTCGGGCGCGGTGCTCGCCGCCGAAGACGCAATCGCCAACGCCGCCGCAGCAATCGCAGCGCTCGACTGTACCGCGTCGCTGGCGGATCTCGCGCAAGCCCAGAATTACGTGCGCCCGCATGTGGATGACAGCCGCTGCTTCCTGATCGAAGGCGGCCGGCACCCCGCCGTGGAGCAGGCGTTGGCGCGCGAGGGGGCTGCGTTTATCGGCAACGACAGCAAGCTCGATGGCGCGGGCGAGCGGGCGCCGGGCTTCCTGGTCGTGACAGGCCCGAACATGGCGGGCAAGTCCACCTACCTGCGCCAGAACGCCCTGCTCGCCGTGCTCGCGCAGGTGGGCTCCTACGTGCCTGCGGTGTCGGCGCATATTGGCGTTGCCGACCGGCTGTTCGCCCGCATCGGCGCGGCCGACGACCTCGCGCGCGGCCGCTCCACCTTCATGGTCGAGATGACCGAGACCGCCGCGATCCTCAATCAGGCCACGCGCCGCAGCTTCGTGATCCTCGACGAGATCGGGCGCGGCACGGCGACCTTCGACGGGCTTTCCATCGCCTGGGCGGTGCTGGAGCACCTGCACGACGTCATCTTCTGCCGGGGCCTCGTCGCCACGCATTACCACGAGCTGACGCGGCTCGCGGACGATCTGCCAAGGGCCGCCAATGTGCGCATGGCGGTGACGGAGTGGAAGGACAGCATCGTATTCCTGCATGCGGTCGAGGCCGGCCCGGCGAACCGCTCCTACGGCGTGCAGGCGGCGCGGCTCGCGGGCGTGCCGAAGCCGGTGCTTGCGCGGGCGAAGCAGGTTCTGGCCCAGCTCGAAAAGGGCGCCGGGCCGCATGGGCCGCTCACGCTGCCGACCGACATGCCGCTGTTCTGCGCGCCCGTGAAGCATGCCGCCGCGGACGCCGAGCCGCATCCCGTGCTGGAGAAGCTCGCCGCGCTCGACACCGACAGCCTCAGCCCCCGCGAAGCCCTCGACATCCTCTACGCACTCAAGAAGGACTCATCGTCGCACGGACAAAGCCGCATGCAGAAGCCCGCGAGCTACAAAGGGACGCCATATCGCAACTCCTCACACTCCAAAGCACCCATTTTGATAACCAAAGGGTGCTTCTTCAATTTGAATAGATTGTATCCGATGCGCTTTACTAAACAGTTAAATGTGAAGCGGCGTAATAAGCGACTGATTCAGGCCGCAATATTCAGTCCGTACACACCATAATTATGGTAAAGCCACAATATTTAACGGGGTTTTTGAAAGCTCGAATTCGACCAAGTTTGAGCAGAATTCCGCAAAAATCGGCAAATTTCAGACACCACGATTCGGCGTTAACCGTGTTTTGTTAACAAATGTGGCGGCGCCTACGCGTCTGTAGCCCGGCAGTAGGCGGCCGAGCCCTTGGTTCAGCAGCGGCAAATCCCGGCCGCAGCTATCTCCGCCAAAAAGGCGCGGGCTTCAGGTTCGGCAAACAGGATGGCGGCAATCGCAGATGAATCGATGACCATTTTCAGCACGGCAAACCGTTTTCCGTCATACAGAAACGCTGTGCGGTCGCCTGCTTCATGGTTGCCGGGCGGCAAAGCAGCGATAACAGTCATCATGTGCTCGATCTTTGCAAGCTGAGCGGGCGTCAGCATCGGGGTTGGCTTCGCGCGGCGTTCTGTTTGGGCGCGCACTAATTCGGCCCGAAGAGCGGCGCGCACCGCAGCTTCAATGGTCTGGAACGCACAGCGTATCACCGCCGGTCTAGGGTCGATATGCTATTCCAGAACGTCTCAAGGGACAACCTCCTCGACACCTCCTCGTTGGGCGCGTTTGGGCGCAGGCATTGATTGGGTGGCAAGTCAGATATGCGCAGCGGTTCAGGCCGATTCCTGACTTTTGCGCCGTTAAGGGCTCTGTCTCTTGTTAGGGGTATTGCCGAAGTTATAATCTTTGCCGCTGCTGTCTGGCGCGGCGCGTGTTGGTTTCGTGGCGCAACGTGACTTGGTGCACTTGCGGGAGGTGATGCTTGTGGTCAGGTTGTTATCGGAATGACGCGGCGTTTTCTCACCGGCGCAACGGGGTTCGTGGGTGCGGCACTATGCGCGGAAATCTGGCGGCGCGACCTAGCCGGTACGTGGCTGTTGCTCGTTCGCGCGGCCGGTGAGGCTCAAGCCAGAGCAAGGGTCGAGGCCGCGTTGCGGCCGCATCTCGGTGACGAGATCGCACTTCAAGCTTCAAAAACATTCAAGGTGATTACAGGAGACTTGCTCGACAAGTATTGGCGCGACGATACTCGTCTCGCCGGCGTCGAAGACGTACTGCATGTCGCGGCGAACACGTCGTTCCTTGCAAACAAGGCGGTGTGGGACGCGAACCTTAATGGGACCCTTGCAGTCGCGAACGCAGCGAAGTCGATGCGGCGGCTCAAACGTTTTCTATATGTAGGCACGGCTTTCCGGTGCGGGGCTGGCCCAAAGAACATATATCTCGAAGAGGGAGCGCCGGCGGGACCGGGCGAGGCACATTTCGTCGAATACACTCGTTCGAAAGCTGCAACCGAGCGCGCGCTACTTGATCAGTTCCGCGACCTGCCGATGGCCATTGCTCTCCATCTATTGTAGCGGGTCATTCGGATTTCGGCTGTGAAACCGGATCATCCATATTTTGGTTTTTCCGCGTCCTCGACCTCATGCGCTTCGTCCCTTGCGAGGTTCACGCGAGCATCGACGTGGTGCCCGTCGACTGGACGGCGCAGGCGCTCCTCCATCTCTTGGATGCACCGTCGCTGATGCATCGCACCTACCATGTGTCGGCCGGCGCATGCTCTCGCATCTCACTGGGCGATATGGCTCAACGGTTTCGGGAGTTGAACCACAGCCACGGCGGTTCGTGGCAAGCATTCGACATGGCGTCGAACTGGCAGGCCGCAAGATATGCGTTTAGGCAGTCGTTCCCGGAGCGCGATGCCGTGAATGCCGCTATGTTGCGGGGCGTCAGGAACTATTGCCTTTTCGTGGCGCAAGGGCTCGCGTTCTTGAACGAGCGATTGCTGAGGCAAGGGATGTCGCCACCGCCACCCTTGATATCGTACATGGCCCGCTGCCTTGCCCGCCCGGGCGCTTCTGTACGAACGATGTTTCTGGACGACGCCGGTCTCTTCGGCTTGCGACGGCCGCACTGAGGATGAGACGAAGCGGGGTCAGCCTTGGCGATGGAAGCGCGGTGAAGATTTCGGCAACCACAGGAGATCATATTCCATGACTTTTGATATTACCTTTTCAACGGTAAGGCTAACCCTCCGATACAACAAAACGGACCTGGCGACCGGAACGGGCTTTCTTTACCGGCGACAGGGAAATACTTACTTAGTTACGGCATGGCACAATTTGTCGGGCCGCCATTCCGTAACTCTAAAGCCGCTGCACGAAAAGGGGGCGCTCCCGAACAATATGCTCGTCGATATGCCGCAGGTATATCACTTCTCGCACACACATCCGATGTATGCCAGAATTCCCGTGTGTTTCAGCTTCGACGATGGCGAACAAACTGCGTATAGGGTTCATTCCCAAGCTTGGCCGCGTGTTGACGTGGCTGTTATTCCTTTTGATCCATCGTCTGAGTATCTGCACGAAGTTTATTTATCGACCGGGGAAACTCGGGAGTTCGTCATGCCATTGTCGCAGACTTAACCCGACGGATCTATGATCGACGTTGTCGCTCTCAGCGATTCTGAGGTATCGGTGCAGCTGCCCGCCGATCTCCTCACGCATAAGATCGAACACACAGTCGGCGACGATCTCTTCCTTCTCGGGTTCCCTGCAGGGGTCACGGATTACACTCTTCAACCAATCTGGAAACGAGCCACAATAGCCACGGAGCCAAGACTCGGTTGGAATAAGCAAAAACAGTTTCTGGTGGACTCGGCCTCAAGAAAGGGGATGTCCGGCGGCGCGGCACTTTATTTTAGTAAGATGGGTCAGCTGCCGGTCTCGCTGGGGTCGAGCGTTATGATTCTTCAACCATTGCACATTCTTCATGGCATCTACGTCGGTCGCATTGGCGACAGCGAGTTTGAAGCTCAGGTTGGGGTTGTCTGGAAAAAGGAAATCATAGACGAAATCATCGATAGCGGAGTTCCCGGCACCTCCACGTGGCAAAAATCCTGCCGGCGCTCGCGGCAAATGGATCCGGGTTCCCGCAGGCGTACTAATCCAAAACCACCCGCAGACGCGGCCACGTTTCCAGCCACCGCTTGCTGGCAACCCGTCCCCGCAAGACGCCGATATCCCGCGTGAATGCGGGGCTGCGCCGGACGATCAGCCCCACGAGATCGCCGGTCCCGTGCGGCGCGATCAGCCGCAGCGCGCCATCCCGCAAAGTCACCGCGACGCAGGCCGCCGATTCCACCCAATGCGCGAGTCCATCCGCCGCCGACGTGTAAGGCGCATCGCCCGTCACCTCGTGCATGCGCGCCTGGTTCTTGGCGGACCAATTTACATCGCAGGCCGCACACAATTGCCGGTCATACTCCTTCTCGGTGCTCTCGCGCAGGTCCACGGGGTCGAAATAGATCAGGTCGATATCCGCCGTCTGCACCTCGGCGTTGGCGAACCCATGCAAATGGTCCCACACCTTGTTGCGCACAAACCCCGCGCCGATCATCCAATCCGGCAAGCCCAGCGCCGCCGCCGTGCCCAGCACGCGCATCATCCATGGATCGGCCCGGATCAAATCGAGGATATCGTCATCGCTCATGCGAAGCCTTTCCCCAGCAAAGTGGATGGGTAGGCTTATCACAAGCTCGCAACCCCCGTGAAGAAGAACCGCCCCAGGCCGATGGTGAAGATCAAATCGCCGTAAAGCGCATGCTCCAGCGCGACCGCGAGAAACGAGCGCGTGGCCGCAAACCGGCTGGCGAAGAGCAGGCCGCCGGCAAAGCTGATGGCGATGGCTTCCCAATGAAAATGCGGCCCATGGGACGCGAACAGAATGGCGTGCATGCCTGCGAACAGCGCTGCGTTGACCGCGATTGCGAGCCAGCCCGCATTCAAGACGGCTGCATAGCGGTGGAAGAACAGCACGCGATAGACAAGCTCCTGCGTCGTGACCGAGATGAGCGGGTAGAAGATCATGACCAGCAGCCAAAACGGCGTGTTGGAGCGTGGAAACACCAGGAAAGAGCCGGGGTAGCGCTCGTGGGCGAACAGCGTGAGCGCGCCGCCGCAAAGCACGAACAACGCCAGGATGGAGAGCACGGTTTGCCGGGCGGGCAGCCTCGCGAGATCCGCGCGCCAAGTCCTGTCGCTTTGGCCGAGGAGCAGCGCGATGAGCCCGGCGAAGACGAACGGCAGGATCATGTAAAGCGGGATGTGCCGCTCGTAGACGAGCTTCGCGAGCAGGGCCGGCCCCGCCACGAACAGCAGCAGCATCTCAGTGACGATCCAGACTTTCCACGATAATGCCCGCACCACACCCTCCATCTCCCGCCGCCGTCCGGCACCGGCAAGATTTGGTGCGTCGCCGTCCGCAATCCAACCTAAAAGTGGTGTACGGACGATATCCAGTCCAGCCGGCTGGCTTGCTCGCAGCCGTCACCCCGGAAATGCTGGGGCATTATCCGGGGCCGCCCAAACACCAGTACGCCCCGCGGGAAATCCTGACGCACATTACCGTCATCGCGAGGCCGCCTTGGCGGCCGTGGCGATCCAGATGCCGGCGCTGTGCTTCCGGATTCTGGATTGCTTCGCCTTCGCTCGCAATGACGCAGTCGAAACTTCCGGCGGCAAACTATCGATTCTAGAACAGCTTATCGGAGGCAAGTTCGCTCGGAGGTGTGCGGCAAGCGGGTGCGAAACTGCCTCCGGCTGTACTAGCGCTCGTGAAAGTCCGGTGTCAGCGGAAAACTGCTTCGCGCTGCGCCGCGCACCGGAAGGCGGGGGACAGAGACGTCAGATGGCGCGCGCGAAGGCCGGCCGCTTTTGCCAGCTCACGCCTCGCACCTGGCGGATAACCAGGAACCAGAAGAAGAACGCGGTTGTCGCCACATGGGAGGCCAGCGGGAACCATGCGGGCAGACCGCGGTCAAGTCCCACAGCACGCCCGAGCGCGGGTCGAAGCCCGTCAGCGCGGGGATGCGATACCAGTAATAGGTGCTCACCGCCGCCGCCGCGAACACCCGCTGCAGGATGCGGCCCGCGCGCGGTACGCCGGTAAGCTGCCGCTTGAGAACTTCGAACGCCGTGAACGACACCAGCGCGCCGCCGAGCGGCCAGAAGATACGCCGCCGCGATCTCCTGCCCGCCAACCGGCCCCGGATAATCGGGCACCTGGAACCAGCCCCACACAAAACCGAAAAAGCTCCCCGCCATGAACTCGCCCACCGCGATCTGCAGGGGCAGCGGCCCGGTGCTGAGCGGCGTCATCGACGGCGTGGAGTCGGGACAGGGGTTAGTGCACAGCTCGCACTGCCCGCAGCGGGCGTTCTTGAAGGTGAAAGCCGGCGCGCTGCCGTACAGCTTTTCAACCGGGTGGATCGGGCACAGCGACGTGCACCAGCCGCTGCGCCATTCGAACAAGTAGCCCACCAGCACGGCAACCGCCGCCGCCAAGGCCAACATCGCGGCAGTCGCCTGCCCATTGGTGTTGAGGCTGATATGGCGGAGCGGCACGATGGCGAACAGTGCGATCACGCTTGCGAGCCCCAGCCATGCCGCCAAGCGCTCCGGCATCTTCATGCGCCTCGACAGCCCTAGGCGGCGCGGCAGCAGGCTCACGGTGGCCATGGGGCAGATGTTGCGCCACAGGCCGGGCGCGATCGTCACCAGCGCCGGGGCGGCAGGGATGAAGATGTTCCACATGATGGCGATGCCCACGGCGGGCTGGGCCATCAAGAGCCAGACCAGCACCGCGCCGCCCAGCAGCAGCAGATACTGCGCCGCGTTCCATAAGGCGCGGCTGCGCGGCGAAAGATCGCGTCCGCCGTCCGCACCTGCCAAGGGACGCCCCGCGGCTCCGGCGCAAGTCTGCGGCCCTTCTTGAGGACGGTGGAGAATAGCCATTTGCGAACCCTCATAGCCGTGCCGGCCCAGGACCGCGAGAATTGGAAGGGAGGTTTCCTGGGCCGGCGCTTCGGCGGATCGCTCCGCACTGAAGCGGAAATTCGCACGGCTCGCGGGTCCAGGTCTGGAACAAAGGTTCCAGACGGGCGACGGCGCGCGCGCAATTCTGCCTAGCAGAGCGGTGGCGCCCGTATTGGGCACTGCTGGCCGCGCGGCGAGAGGAGCCTTCCGTCATGACCCGTCCCATGAGTCTCTGCCAGCCGTTTGCGGCGCGCCGCCGCCGGAGTGGCGCTGATCCTCCTGGCCAGCCTGGGGATCGGCGCGCCTTGGACTTGGGCCGGCATTGTTCCGCTGACGGCAGGCGCCATCGGCTGGTGCCCCTTCCAGGCGCTGCTCATGGCGTTGGCCAAAATGCGCAGTGCGGCCTGAACGCGGGACTGATGCGCCGCGCGGCCGGGCCGCCAAACCCGAACTGTGGCGGAAATGCTGCAGCCACTAAAATCCCGTGCGAGTTCGCTTCTGACCAAGCCGCAGTTCCGCCCCGGCCAAGACGGACACATCGAGAACGGCTAGGTTGATTTCCGCAAGCTTGCTTTGAAAGCGGACGCCCTCCAATGCGTTTCCTCCATGCAAGGCGAGCCCAGGACCGCTAGCCCCGGTAACTGGAAACGGCGCCTCCGGGCGCCGTTTGTTTTTGGGCGGGCGGGTGTTATGAGCCCGCTCGCCTTTGGTATCGACGCCTTAGCTCATGGCGGCCCGAAGCTTGGCGGTGTGCTGCTCAAGGAGGGCGGCATCGGCCATCACGCCGGCCGGGCGCAGGGCAACGCCATCAAAGCGCGGGATTACGTGGACGTGCAGATGAAACACCACCTGGCCGCCCGCCGGCTCGGAGAATTGCGAAATGGTCATGCCATCGGCGTCGAAGGCCTGCTTCGCGGCGATGGCGACGCGCTGGACGGTTTGGACCAGCGGGGTGAGCAGGGCAGGGGAGGCGTCGAGGATGTTGCGTGCTGGGCTCTTCGGGACAACAAGCGCATGGCCGTCCGAGCGGGGCATGATATCCATGAAGACGAACGTATCCGCGTCCTCCCAGACGAAATTGCAAGGCAGCTCCTTGCGCAGGATTTTCGCGAAAATGTTGTTCGGATCGTATGCTGGCGTGTCCATGGGCGTCTCCACCGGCTGTGAGGTTGAGCCCTTTTGGCCCTACTCCCGCGTGGCGGTCAAGCCGTGCGGCAGCGGCGGCAGTGGAGAAAGTCAGTTTTTCCGGCGTGGGCCGGCGGCCGGAAAACGGAGCCCCCGCCACCGGCGCATGCGCGCTAACATAAGGCGCCGCGGCGTCATCGCGAGGCGGCCTCTTGGCCGCCGTGGCGATCTAGAGAAGCGCACGGCGCCCTTTGCTTTCTGGATTGCTTCGGGCTTCGCCCCTCGCAATGACGAAGACTTAAGCCTTATGTTAGCGCCTATGCGCCAATGCGGGGGCTTGCAAGTATTGCTCGACTACTGCAGGCGGTTTTGCCAGTCTTTTACTTGGCGTTCCGCTTCTTCCTTCGTAATTCCGTAGCGCTCCTGAATTTTACCGGCAAGCTCGCGCTCATTGCCCTTAATACGCGTCATATCGTCGTCGGTCAACTTTCCCCATTGTTGCTGAACGCGGCCGGTCATTTGCTTCCAGTTACCTTGGATCTGATCCCAGTTCATTGGAGTCCTCCGTGGATACGATTGGTCTGAAAAACAAATACAGGAAGCGAAGGTTCCTTTCGCTACCGCTTTGTAATCCCCCGAAGCTTCGCTAAATTGAGGACGGATCAGACCTTACGGAGACGCCCGTGCTCTCAGCGGATGAAATCAAACGATACAAGCGGCACCTGCTGCTGAAAGAGATCGGCGGGCAGGGGCAGCAGCGGCTCAAGGCGGCCCGCGTGCTCGTAGTGGGCGCGGGCGGGCTCGGATCGCCGCTTATCATGTACCTGGCCGCGGCAGGCGTGGGCGCCATCGGCATCATTGACGACGATAGCGTGTCCATCGACAATCTGCAGCGGCAGGTGGCCTACACCACGGCGGACGCCGGGCACGCCCAAGGCCGAGCGCGCCGCGGCGTTCTGCCACAGCCTCAATCCGCATGTCACGGCCGAGGCCATGCCCTTCCGGCTCACCGCCGGAAACGCGCTCGAAATCGTCTCCCGCTACGACATCGTGGCTGACGGCTCCGACAATTTCGCCACCCGCTACCTGGTCAACGACGCCTGCTACTTCGCTAAAAAGCCTATGGTTTTCGCGGCGCTGGGCCAGTTCGACGGCTACATCTCGACCTTCCGGGCCTACGAGACGGACGCCGCCGGGCAGCCGCTGCCGAGCTACCGCTGCCTGTTTCCCGAGGCGCCGCCGCCCGGCACGGTGGCGAATTGCGAGGAAGCCGGCGTGCTGGGGCCGGTGGCGGGCGTGCTGGGCACGCTCCAGGCCGTCGAGGTTATCAAGGAGCTTCTGGGCATAGGCGAAGGGCTGGCGGGTAAACTCTTGATTTACGAAGCCCTTTCCGCGCGCTTCCAGACCATCGCGCTGAAATGGGACCCAGACAATCCGCTCAACGGCCGCACCCCAACCATCCGCGATCTGTCCATCCACCAGCATCCGCAGCCAGACCGGCTTTGCGCGGCCTCTCCAGGCTGATCGCTGCTCTGCTTTTGCCTTGACATAATCGGAGGAAATCACACACATAAATTTCGCTTCCGCATAGCTTAACCGCTGTGCAACGCCTTGCTGCCGCAAGCAAAACACCTTTAGCATATCGTTCAATATGAAGGTTTCTGGCGAGATGATTTACGACACGATTATAGCTCAGTCCAGGAACCCCATATTCTATACCCAGATGGGCGTCCCCGACGACTTAAGCGGGCGCTATAATATGATAGTGCTTCATTTGGCAATTTTATTCACTTCCATAAAGAGACATGATGGAGCCGATGCTCGCGAACTCCGGCAGCATATCTTTGTAAAATTCATCGGCGAGATGGAAGCCATGGTTCGCGACTTCGGTATAGACGATGAGCGCATTCCGCATGAGATCAGAAATATTGTCGGCCTATGCTCACAGCAAATAGGAGGTTATGACATTGCTGCTATGAACGGGCAGGAGGCTCTGGCCGCTGAAATATGCGCGAATTTCGACGCAACACATGAAAGCCACAGAATTGATACAGATACTCTGGCTGAATACGTTCTGATTTCCATAGGCAACATGCAAAAGCTACCGCTTGCCTCGATCGAGAAGGGGCACGTCGAATTCCCCGCATAGGAGCGCGGCTGCAAACCAGGCGCGAGGCTCGGGAAAGGTGAAGCGATTTTGCTGGCCTTCCGCGCAATCGTTTTCCGCTTTCGGACGGTTCGAAGCCCATAGCCAGCCGTAACGCCTTGGTTTTGCCCAATTGCCGGGTGTCATCCCAGGCATGTCTGCGAAAACTCATCCTTTTAGAGATTGCTGGAGGCGATCCATGAAAAAGCCCTTGCTCAGCGCGATCCTCGCCGGGCTGCTTCTTGCCGGCGCTGCCGAAAGCCGCGCGGCGTGCACCAACACGGGCAGTTTCGACCACTGGCTTTCCCAGTTCAAGGCCGAGGCGCGCAAGGAGGGCATCTCGCCCCGCGCAATCGCCGCGCTCGACGGCGTAACCTACGATCCGTCCGTCATCGGCGCCGACCGCAAGCAAAGCGTGTTCAGCCAAAGCTTCCTCGAATTCTCCGACCGCATGGCCAACAAGAACCGCATCGAGGCCGGCCGCGGCAGGATCGCGAAAAACAAGGCCATTTTCGACCGGATCGGCGAGAAATGGGGCGTGCCGGCGCCTGTCATTACCGCCTATTGGGCGCTCGAAACCGACTTCGGCGCCAACAACGGCAACATGCCCACGCTGCGTTCGCTGGCCACGCTCGCCTACGATTGCCGCCGCCCCGAGAAGTTCCGCGGCGAACTTATGGACGCGCTGCGCATCGTCGAGCGCGGCGACATGCCGCCGGACGAGATGCGCGGTCCCTGGGCCGGCGAGATGGGGCAGACGCAGTTCGTCGCCTCGATCTACCTCAAGTACGGCATCGACTTCGACGGCGACGGCAGGGTCGACCTCATCCGCAGCGTGCCCGACGTGCTCGCCTCCTCGGCGAACTACCTCGCAAGCCTCGGCTGGCGGCGCGGCGAGCCCTGGCTCAAGGAAGTGCGCGTTCCCGAAAGCATGGACTGGGCCGAGGCCGACCTGAACATCGAGAAGCCCGTGAGCGAATGGGAGCGCAAGGGCGTGCACATCGCCGACGGCAGCCGCATTCCGGGCAGCCTGCCCGCGGTGCTGCTCCTGCCGATGGGCAAGAACGGCCCGGCGTTCCTCGCCTTCCAGAACTTCAAGGTGTTCCTCGAATGGAACCAGTCGCTCGTCTATTCCACCACCGTGGCCTACCTCGCCACGCGCATCGATGGCGCTCCGGCGGTTGCGCGCGGCCATGCGGTGGGCTTCGGCTATGAGCCGACCAAGGAGTTGCAGACGCTCCTGCGCGGGCGCGGCTTCTACGACGGCGAGGTGGATGGGAAGCTCGGCCTTGGCACGCGCGCCAGCGTGCGGAAGGCGCAGCAGAAATTCGGCCTGCCCGCCGATTCCTACCCGAGCCCCGAGCTGATCGAACGGCTGCGGACGCGGTAGGCCGCCGCTCTGAAGGCGGGTTGCCGTCCGAGCGTGCGGGCGGCGATCCGCGCGGGCAAGTACCGCGTTCGGGGGACTGCCGCGAGCTACAAAAAGACGCCATACCAAGACCCCTCGCATCCCAAAAGCACCCATTTTGATAGCCGATGGGCGCTTTTCCGATTTGAGCTAATTGTAACAGATGCGCTTTACTGGAAGGTTAAAAGCAAAATCGCACTGTAAGTTGCTGATATAGCCAGCTTTTTAATCCGCACGCGCCTCAATTATGGTAAAGACACAATATTTAACGGGGTTTTTGAAAGACTCAATTCGACCTAGTTTGAGCAGATTTTCGCGAAAAACGGCCAGATTTCGAACACCGCGATTCCGCGTTAACAATGTTTTGTTAAGGGATGTGGCAGGGCGTAGGGCCTGTAGGGGTGGTTGCCTAAATTGCGACACATTTGCTCGCGTGCGCGCGGGTTGCACGCCCCGGATAACGCGCCGCGCGTTTCTGGCGTGACAAGCCAACTCGCCGGGACCTATGCCAGCCGCTAAAGGAATTGACCGCTACAATCCGAAGCGGAGGCAGAAGGATGAGGAGGCAGAAGGATGAGTTGACGCTTGGTCCGCCTTGGGGTAGAGTTGAGATGTGGCGCGGTGGCTTTAGGCTGGACATATCCGTTGCCGCCCCTTTCGTCTGGCGGTGCCTCAGTAGTCCGGCCGTGGCTCCGTTTCCACACCCCGCTCATCGAACCGGGCAGGCGGATCTCCCGCACCCGGCTCTCGGACAAGCTCTCACGCTTACGCCCACGGCTGGTCATACTTAAGCCTGGTCAGACGGACGAGCCCAAAGTGCCCGTAAAGATGCGAGGGTGGATAGCTCCCGCCCTTTCGCCGCCTGAGCTTGTACTTAAAGCGTAACCACCGGCGCAACCGCATCGCCGCGTAGTTGTCGAGAGCCCGGTACGCTTTCCGGACGGTGCCTACTGCAAAGTAGTTCGCCCAGCCGCGTAGCATGCTGTTCAACTTATCCACCAGCTCTCCGGTTTCCTGCCAGCTTTTCGACCGTTCGGTTAGCACATGGATTTTCTCTACCATACGCCCGATGCTCTTCTTCGATGGCCAATAACCCAAACGGGCTTGGCCTGTTTTCGCAGAATATGCACGCCCGAAGGTGTAGCCTAAGAAGTCGAACCTGCCGTCCGGCATCTTGCAGATCCGCGTTTTCTCCGTGTTGACCTCAAGCTTTAGCTTTACCATGAGTTCACGCAAGTGCCGCAATGCCTCTTCGGCCTTGCCGCGCCTGCACAAAATCACAAGATCATCGGCATAGATCACAAGGCGGGAGCCGAGCTTCTGCTCAAGTCCCAGCATCTTCCACCCCAGCACGAACCGGCGCATGTAAAGATTAGCCAGCAAGGGCGAGAGCGGTGAACCTTGCGGAATGCCACGCCGGTTGTCCCGGGCCTCCGTTGTGCGCCGTTTGCCGCCTTGGTCATCGGTTTCTTCCACGGGGCATTCCAGCCACATCTTGATCAGATGCAGCACGCGCCGGTCAACGATCCGGCGGGCCAGCGATTTCATCAAATCTGCATGCGGAATGGACCCGAAGTAGTCCGCCAAGTCGGCATCGACCACGTCTGGACGGCTGCGGAACATCAGCTCTTGCACCTGCACCACCGCTTGCTGCGCGTTGCGCTCTGGGCGATAGGCGTATTGTTCAGGTGGAAGATCGGCTTCAAAGACCGGTTCCAGCACCAGCATTGCTGCTGTCATGCAGACCCGGTCCCGCAAGGTTGAGATGCCAAGCGGCCGGAGTTTGCCGTTGGCCTTGGGGATATAAACGCGTCTGATCGAAGCCGGACGATAAGTCTCGTCCTTAAGCGCTAGCGCCAGTTCGCCAAGCCACCGCTCAACGCCATACTCCTCGATATCCGCGAAGCCCTGACCATCCACACCCGGCGCCCCTCGATTGGAGCGGCACTGAGCGTATGCATGGGCCAAAACATCTTCGCGGTAAATCTTGTCGTACAAAGCATAGAAGCGGTAGCCGGCTTCAGCCTTCGCTTTTGCGTGTAACGCCTTCTGCAATTTCTGAACACTTTCCGGAGTTGATAGGTTACCCAATCTCCAGGCCCTTTCTTGCGTCTTGCGTTAGTCTTGAACCGAGGCCCCTTTCCTCCACCGGCATTACCCGGCTTCCACGGTACTACGGGCCTCTCCGCCACCCCAAGGCGCCCAGCCTGTCCCTCGCGGGCGTCCGGTTGGCCGTCCCCGGCCACGCCATGGGGCTTCCCGTGTTGCGTGCGCTTTCCTTGCGTACATGCTGCCGCCACTACCCCGGTGCGGCGGCTGGGCGTAGATTTCGCTCGTTCACCCAACCGTATCAGCCTTCCCCGATACGACTGCCGGGTCGGCCCGCACATCAACCTTTTCGAGGTTTGCTCAGCGTTCACTCACGTTGCGGCCTGCACACTCGCGCGGTCACCTATACGTGACCCGCTTTACCCGAAGGCTTCGGCCATTTCGTTACCTCCATGACCGCTCCGGTTGCTTCCGGCTGGAGCGAGTTGGCCGGGTGGGGCTTGCACCCACTGGAAAGCGCCGGTTTTCTCGCGATCCCTTGCACGGCAAGGCGGCTTCGGGATCCCAATGCGGTCTTTTTCAGACGGGCTAAGACAATCCCGCACTCACAACTTCGCGGCTTGCGCAAACGCCGCGCTGAGCTTCGCGTCGAGGCTTAGCAGCGGGAGGCGCTTTCTAAGTGCCAATTCCAGATAGGCTGCGTCATAAACCGTTAGACCGTAGTGACGGGCAAGAGATAAAACGAGGGTATCATCGTGCTGAAAGTCGGCTGTAATATTAAGCGCTTGCACGTAGGCGAGCGCCAGACTTGTGGACTCGGGCGTCAGACGGGCGCGGCGCTCGCAAACCACAAAAATATTGCGCAGCTCATACCAAAAAATCGCGGGAGCAAGGAGCGCTTCAGTCTTGACGTCATCAATAGTAGGAATGCCAGGTTTGACCGCCTCATCCGGCAACAGCCAGTGCGCCACCAAGGATGCGTCCACCACGAGCGCCATTTAGCAACGGTGTCCCTCGTGTTTGAAGGCCAAGATTTCATTGGTAGACACGGAAGGCAGGCCCACGCGAAATGCTTTGATCGCGGCGATGACCTCTTCGCGCCGCCACTGATCGGGGACGGCCTGAGGCGCAAGCGTCGCGATGGCTTTGCCGTGACGCATGATAATGATCGTCTCGCCCCGCTCCACTTCATCGAGCAACTGCACGAAATGTGTTTTGGCTTCTGTTGCTTGTACTTCTCTCATTTGACTACTCATTTTTACCGCTCAAGTTAATATATACGAATTGGGTCCGCGGGCAAGGGCGTCGCCGCTGCGCTGTCGCCGCTGCGCGGAGTTGGCGCTCCCCGAATCGCCCGCTTTGAGATCCGAAAGCAAGCATCGCCGCTTGAGCAGTGTTCGATCCTCGCCACTTCTGCAATCGGCCTACTGCGCTCTTGTGGCAAAATGACGCGGCGGGGCGGTTGAGGGGCGGGATGGGTCGCTACCTGAAATACTCAAACCGCGCATAAGTGGGCCGCACTACCCGCGAAAACGGACCATCTATTTCGGGCTTGATAGGCCCCTTTTGATTGAACCACACGGCAAACACATTACCGGAAGTTTCTATTAAAATAGCTTTGCAATGGTTGCGGTTGGCAGGACCAGACGTAGTGAATCGGGCAGGCGTATAAAGCCGGCGGCCTCGTAAAAGGCCGCCGCCTGCTCGCTGATCGCATCGACCACAACCATCGACGAGCCAACAATGGCAGCGCTTGCGTAGGCCCGGCGCAAGGCATCGGCCAAAAGCAAGGTGCCTAGCCCTTCACCTTGGCGTCCCCGGACAATAGCCAAGCGCCCAATGAGTGTCGCCGCCACAAGCGGATAGCGCGGAACAAATTTGCGCGCCTGCAATGGTACATCTCCCGGCGCAAGCGAAGTCGCGCATAAGGTGTAATAGCCAAGGATGGCTTTCGGCTCGTCCAGCCCGGCCAGGACGAATACGCCGCTCGCCATTCGCTTCACGTCCTGACCGGCCTGCGTTTTCAAATAGCGGTCGAGGCTTTCGACGCCACAGGTAAAGCCTGCGCGGTCATGATGCGAGCCAAGCGGCTCGATTTTTAAGTCTGGCGGTTCACGCCCGCCCATTTATGCGCCAATCCGGCGTTTATGTTCGGCCATGGCGCGCTTGAGCCGCTCCGCCGGCTCTGGAGGATTGGTGAGGGCGTTAAAAAACGCCCTGCGATCACGTTCGGAGAGCGTGAGTGTTTCGTGTTCCGCGATGGTGCGGCGGGCAGCCTCGGTCAGCGCCGTCAAGCAATAGTCGGTGAGCTTGCGGCGTTCGAGATGAGCCGCGCGCTCTATGAGTTCCTTGGTGTGTTCATCCACGCGGAAACCAAGCCGCTCCACACGAGTGGCCGGCTCCGCGGCGTTTTCATTTGGTGTGCGGGTCATGGCTGTGTTTCAGGCGCCTATTCTTGGTTTATTCGACAAACAATGTACGTCGTTTTGGCGTACACTTCAATATGGGGGCGTCCCGTCAGGGGGCAAGTTCAGCCAGGGTCCGCTTCACCCAGATCGTCATAAATCGAGGCCATCCTGGCGCAATTCCTGCATCAGCCCCGTGCGCTCGCGGTAGGCTCCTGCCTTGAAAGGGATCGCGTTGATGACGGCGCCCGTATCGTAGAGAATATCGGTGCCGATGGCCGCCATCCGGCCTGCCTCGGTGCCAAAGCTGTCGAGGTCTTTGAGGAAGACGGCAATGTCGTAATCCGAATCCGGGCGTGCGTTGCCCCGCGCGTGAGAGCCGAAAAGCACGACGCGCTCCAGCCGTTCGCCATAGGTTTCGCCGAGCGCGGCGCGAAAGCGGATCAAGATTGGATCGGTCACGGGCGTCATCGTTAATGCCTATTCACGAACGGATCGGCGTGGTGTTTCCCTCGAACCGGATCTTAACATAATTCCGCTTTTACAAAAAAGGCCAACTCCACCAGCGGCAACCGGATAGGCTTGTTTCAGCCGGATTCATCAATCCAAATCCGCGACCGTCGCCGGGCCGCCGCCATGGACGCGCTGCGCCAGCGCCGCCTCGATGAACGGCGTTATGCTGCCAGCGCTGCCGTGGCTGACCCCAGACTAAGCCCTGGTGAGTCAAAACAACTCCGTCAAATCCTGACGCCCATCGACGGCGGAAATCAGTTCAACGGTGTCATCGGCTTCGTCATATTCGTAGAGCAGAAGATAATTTCCTTCGACGAGCATACGGAAGCCGGGCCGGATATCGGCACGCAGCGTGCCGATCTTCGGAAAGGCACGCAAAATCTGAAGCTTGCCATCGATCTTCAGAAGCAGACGATCCGCTGTCGCGGAATTCTCCGCCGCAATGTAACGCCAGATTTGGCGCAACTCCGCCTCGGCGCGGCGCGATAAGAAAAGCTCGGCCACGTCAGGCCTTGCCACCTTCCAGCCTGGCGCGCTCGCCGGCGATCAGGCTGCCGATGTCGAGAGGCCCCGCGCGACCGCTGGCTTTACCCTCGTCCCACCGGCGGCGCAGCACGTCCAGATCGCGCTCACGCAGGTGGCGGCGCAACTCCCACAGCCGCAGCGCATCCCGGATCACCTCGCTTGCCGAGGCGTACTCGCCGTCGTCAACGGCGCGGCGCACGGCATCCGCCATGGGCGAGGGCAGGGCTATGCTCAGCCGTTCAATGCCAGCCATATCGACCTCCGTTACGGCAATTATGGGGGAGGCATCGGCTCCGCGCAAGAAGTAACACTTTTTAAGCGCCCTCATATCGCCCGCAACGAAAGGACGCGCGCAGGTTATCGCTCGATAGTGCCGTCAGCGCTCGCTTCACAAAACAGGCCAGCGTCAATCCAAATCCGCGACCGTCGCCGGCCCGCCGCCATGCACGCGCTGCGCCAGCGCCGCCTCGATGAACGGCGTTATGGCGCCGTCGAGCACCTCCGGCGGGTTCGTGCTGACCACGCCGGTGCGCAAGTCCTTCACCATCTGGTACGGCTGCAGCACGTAGGAGCGGATCTGATGCCCCCAGCCGATATCGGTCTTGGACGCCGCCGCCGCATGCGCCGCATCCTCGCGCTTCTTCAGCTCCATCTCGTAGAGGCGCGCCTTCAGCATCGCCCAGGCCGTGGCCCGGTTCTTGTGCTGCGAGCGCTCGTTCTGGCATTGCACGACGATGTTGGTCGGCATGGTGCGTGATGCGCACGGCGCTGTCGGTCGTGTTCACGTGCTGGCCGCCGGCGCCGCTGGCGCGGTAGGTGTCGATCCGGCAGTCGCCTTCGTTCACGGCGATGTCGATGGCGTCGTCCACGACCGGATAGACCCAGACCGAGGCGAAGCTCGTATGCCGGCGCGCGTTGGAATCGTAGGGCGAGATGCGCACCAGCCGATGCACGCCCGACTCGGTCTTGAGCCAGCCATAGGCGTTCTGGCCTTTGATCTGAATGGTCGCCGACTTGAGGCCCGCCTCTTCGCCCGCGTTGCTTTCGATCAGCTCGACCTTGTAGCGCTGCTCGTCGGCCCAGCGCATGTACATGCGCACCAGCATTTCGGCCCAGTCCTGGCTCTCGGTGCCGCCCGCGCCTGCATGGACTTCGAGGAAGGTGTCGTTGCCGTCGGCCTCGCCCGAGAGCAGCGCCTCGACTTCGCGCCGCTGGACCTCGGTCCGAAGCTTGGCCAGCGAGGCTTCGGCTTCCGCCACCACCTCCTCGTCGTGCTCCTCCTCGCCTAGCTCGATGAGCCCCGTGGCGTCGTTCAGCCGGCCGTCGAGCTGGGAATAGGCGGTGAGCGCGGTGTCGAGGTGCTGGCGCTCGCGCAACAGCTTCTGCGCCCGCTGGGGATTGTCCCAGAGTGCCGGGTCTTCGACGACCGCGTTCAGCTCCTTGAGACGGACCTGCGCCTTATCCCAGTCAAAGATACCTCCGCAGGAGCGACAGGGATTGCTTGATTTCGTCGACGATGGCGAGCGTTTCAGGGCGCATATTTATTGATCCATTTGCGGTAACGGCCAGAGCGGACGCGGGTGCGCCAAGCTCCAGCCTGTCAGTCGAATAACATCGCTTAGATGAGGCCGCGCGAGGCTAGTACAAGCCTCCCGCGCTCGGTGCCCGGCCATAAGGCGGCGGATAAGCATTGCCGGGAGGTGGATAAGTGTTTCCCGCCGGTTGCTGCCCGGAACCGCCCTGCGGGGGCGCCCAGCCGCCACCGCCGCCCCCGGGAGGCGCGTTGCCGCTGCCCCAGGGGTTCTCCCCGCCAGAACCATCGCCCTCGGCAACGGGATAAGTACCTTCGGCAGGCTCGGTGCCCGGCTTGAAATACTCCTCGATCGCGTCCGGGTCGTTCCGGTCAGTCCGGAGGCCCGTCTTCTTATTCACCATCACCATCCGGATGTCCGGCGGCGTGCGGAACGGAATGGCGGGCTTGTCCTTCAGGGCGAGCTTGAAGAAGTCCGCGAAGATCGGCGCGGCCAACTCGCCGCCGGTTTCGCCGTGGCCCATCGGCTGCGGATTGTCGTAGCCGATGAACACGCCCATGGCGATGTCCGGCGAGAAGCCGATGAACCAGGCGTCCTTTTCGTCGTTGGTCGTGCCGGTCTTGCCCCCCAGCGGCTTGCCCACCCTCTTGTGGATCAGGGCGCCCGTTCCGCGAAGCGCGACACCTTCCAGCATCGACGTGACTTGATAGGCCGTCATCGGGTCGACGATCTGCTGCCGGTCGTCCGCGAGTTGCGGCACTTCCTGCCCGCGCCAAGCCTCCGCGGTGCAATCGGCGCACTGCCGTCCGTCATGGCGCCAAACCGTGTGCCCATAACGGTCCTGGATGCGGTCGATGAAGGTCCATTTGATCTTTTTGCCGCCGTTGACGAACATGCTGTAGGCCGTGGTCAGCCGCATCAGCGTCGTTTCACCAGCACCAAGGGCCATCGAAAGCAGCGGCGGCAGGTCGTCGTAGACGCCGAAGCGGCGGGCGTATTCGCTCACGATTGGCATGCCCACGTCTTGCGCAAGGCGGATGGTCATCAGATTTCGCGACTTTTCGATGCCGATGCGCAAGGGCTGCGGCCCGTGCACCTGCTTGTCGTAGTTGGCCGGCCGCCACAACCCCTGATTGTTGCCCTGGTCGATGGCGATGACGGCGTCGTTCACGATGGTCGATGGCGTATAGCCATTGTCGAGTGCGGCCGCATAGACGATGGGCTTGAACGAGGAGCCTGGCTGCCGCCGCGCCTGCACCGCGCGGTCGAACTGGCTTTCCGCGAAACTGAAGCCGCCGACGAGCGCCAGAATGCGGCCGTTATGCGGGTCCATGACCACGGTGGCCCCGCTGATTTGCGGGATTTGCACCAATTGCCATGGCGGCGGAATGAGCTTGGCTTCGCCCTTGGGCGGTTTGCCACCGGGCGGGGTTTCCCTCACCTCCCTGACGGGAGGATCGAGTTCGGTGGGCGGCGAGACATAGACAACGTCGCCCACGGACAGAACGTCGTTCACACCCATCGAGGACTTGCCTCTCGACTTCAGCTTCGCGGCATCGAAAGCCCACTTGACGCCTTCAACAGGCAGCTCTGCCGTCTTTCGGCCTGCCTCAACCGTGCCGTTCGCCTGCTTGCCCGGCTCAAGCCCGATAACGGCCTTGTCCTTGGAAACTTGCAGCACGACCCCGAGGTGCCAGGGGTCCACATCCGACAAGGATGGCACCTCCGAAAGCTTCTTGCCCCAGTCGCTGTCCCCAACGTCGATGTGCGAAACCGGGCCGCGCCAGCCGCCATGCTTGCGGTCGAAATTCACGAGCCCCGCGCGAAGCGCCGCGCGCGCCATCAACTGCAGTTCCGGATTGAGGGTAGAGCGCACCGAATAGCCGCCCGTCAAGAGGCTTGAGTTTGTGGGATCGTTGTCGTCCTGGCCGTAGATGTCGACCAGGGAGCGCCGCACCTCCTCGGCAAAATATTCCGCGGCGAAGGTGGACGGCCCGATCTGCCGGTTGCTCATCTCCATCGGCATCTTCTTGGCGGCGTCGCCATCGGCGGAGGCGATGTATTTGAAGCGCACCATGTTATCGATGATCGCATTGCGCCGGTTCAGCGCGTCCTGGAAGACCTTGCCGCGCGCCGTGGTGAGCTGGTACTTCGACGGCTCCTTGGGCAGCGCCGCGAGATAGGCAACCTCGTGGATGTCCAGTTCGTGCAGCTCCTTGCCGAAATAGCGCAAGCCGGCGGCAGCCACGCCATAGGCGCCGGCGCCCAGATAGATTTGATTGAGGTAAAGGTCGAGCACCTGCTCCTTCGTGAAGGCGCGGTCGATGCGAATCGCGAGGATGGCCTCCTTCGCCTTGCGCATAAACGTCCGGTCGCTCGTCAACAGGAAGTTCTTCGCGACCTGCTGCGTGATCGTGGACGCGCCTTCCCTCTTGTTCCTCAGCACGTTGTTGACGACGGCACGCGCGATGCCCTGCATGTCGATGCCGTTGTGCTCGTAGAAGTGCTGGTCTTCCGCCGCCAGGAAGGCGTTGATGACCATTTTCGGCATGACTTGGACGGGCACGTAGATGCGGCGCTCTTTCGCGAATTCCGCGATGAGCCTGCCGTCGCCCGCGTGTACGCGCGTGATAACCGGCGGCTTATAGTTCGACAGCTTTTCGTAATCCGGCAAATCCTTGGATATCTGCCATAGGAAATACGCCGCGCCGCCGGCTGCGGCGAGAAACACAAAAACGCCCGCTGTGAACGCGAAGCCCAAGAAACTCAGAAACCAGTTCTTGCGCCGCTTTTTTTTAGCGGGTGGCTTCACGGATGAATTGAGTCGCATCAGTTCCTAGCCTGTTCGTGCGGTAGGCGCCGCAGGGCCGTACCACGGCCGCGGACAATCGTGCCAGCATCACGAGCATAGCCGCGTAGCCAAATTGTGACAGCACATAATGCTCTCCACCGGCCGCAAATCACAAGTTGGAACCGCATCCGCGCACACCTTCGATGCCAGCCAGAGGTGCTTGTTCCGACCGCCCGCTTTGGCGGCGGTGGCGATCCGGCAGCACCGACTGTGGCCGCCGGATTGCTTCGCTTCGCTCGCGCCGCGCAAGACCCTCACCCAGCCTTCCCCGAGGGAAGGGGATCGGCTGTGCCCGTTCGGAGGGCGTCCCCCGCCCCTTGGGGAGAGGGACGGGTGAGCTCGCTTTCATCCAGGAGGCCCGGCCCCGGCCGATGCGAAACTCGCAATGACGGAAGCGGAATCGCCTACAACGGTATCCGGGCAATCCGTTCCGACATGAATTCGGACACGGCAGCAGCAAGCGCCGCGGCCGTCTTGAGACGCCACTCTGGCGACGTTAAGAGTTTTTCGTCCTCGATGTGGCTCAGATAGCCCAGCTCGATCAGCACCGCCGGCACGCCCGCCGACTTCAGCACGCGCAGATTGGCGCTGCGCTGGGGCCGCAGGTTGAATTTCATTTTGTCTTTCATATGCCCGATCAAGTAGTTGGCAAGTGCGAGCGAGCGGTTCCTCTTGCCGCGGCTTTCCAGTTCGCCCAAGATGTTGCTGATTTCCGCCTTGACCGTCGCCGGCAGCCCCTGCTCGCTACCCACGCCGGCTTTCAAGTCCGCCTTGTTCTCGTTCTGGGCAAGCAGCTTCGCCTGTTCGTCGGAAGCCGTTTCCGACAGGGTATAGATCGTGCCGCCGCGCACTTCCTGCACGTTCTTCTCGCCGAGCTTCTTCACGTCGAGCGCATCCGCGTGGATGGATATGAGCAGGTCGGCCGTCGCATCCGAGGCGATTTTTGCCCGGTCGTCCAGCGGCACGAAATCGTCGGTGGTTCTGGTCGCGATAACGCGGTATTTGCCGGTTTCCTCAAGCTTCGCCGCCAGCACCCGGCAGAAGTCGAGCGCGACATCCTTCTCCGGCGTATTGGACAAGTGACCGTGCGCTCCGGCGTCAACCCCTCCATGGCCGGGGTCGATGACGATGAGCGGCCTTCTGTCTCCTATATCTCGCCTCTGCGCCGTGTTCTCCGCCGGCTTTCCGGTTTCCACCGGAGGCGGCGCCTTGCTTAGGGCGAGGAAATCCCTGTGAGTCGATTTTGCAAGCTCGATCACCAGCCTGGCCGGCAACCCGTTTTCCGGCGGCAGAACCCCGGATTTCTCAACCACCGCAGGCCCCGCCAAATCAATTACGATTCGCGACTTTCCCGCAGCGAGCCGGCCCGACCGCGACGACAGCACGAGGCCGCGCGCCCCCAGCGGCACCTGGATCTCGGCTTCGGGAAGATCGACCACGAGCCGGTAAGGGTCGCCGATGGAAAAAATCCGGTAGTCCGTCCTCTTTGAAAGGAAGGCTACATATCTTGTGTGCTCGGCGTCGCCGCCGATCTCGGCTTTGACCGCGACCTGCCCGGCGGCCTGCCCAACGGTACCGGCCGATAGAAGAACAAGGAGAATCGCCCTCCGGCATGCCAGGCTCTTGGCCCAGCCTCTCACGCTTCCCATGCGCTGTCTCTCCACACCCGCCTGCAGCTTCGCGGTTATAGCACTGTGCGAAACCGCGTCCAGACTGCCTATTTCAAAAGCAGTTTTTAACATTTCGCAACAGACCGCTTAGGTCTTGCTTGCGGCCGGCGCGAACACCACGTATTAGTGATATGTCAACCCTCTCCGGGTTAATGATGGCAACAGTCTGAGCCATTGGATAACACGGGATCAGCGGGCGTAAATTTGGCAATCGCAAGACACCCACGATTCGAATCGGGGTGAAGCAGCGGTTGCCGTGACATGCAGCCAGGATGTTAAGTCCTGTACGGAAATAAGAAAAGGGTAGCGCCGCCTCACCGGCCATTTGGCCGGCGAGCAGACGGCGAACCAGAAAACAACGAATGTCAACCTCGCACACCAACCCGCACCGTTCGAAGAGTGCAAAACGCAGCCCGGCGACCGTGCCGGGTAACGGGAAGGTTTTTTCCGGCGTGACGCTGGAAGCACGCGGCGAGTGCGCGATCAACAAAAATGGCTCCCGGCACAGCGGCCCGTTCGATCATGGGATCATGATTGCGAGGCCCGGCTCTGCCTATGGCGGCCTAGAAAGAATTCGACATGGGAAACAAAATGTTAATCGACGCCACCCACCCGGAAGAGACCAGGGTGGTGGTGACGCGCGGCAATCGGGTTGAGGAGTTCGATTACGAATTGGCCTCCCGCAAACAGCTCCGCGGAAATATCTACCTCGCTAAAATCGCTCGCATCGAGCCCTCATTGCAAGCCGCTTTCGTAAACTATGGCGGAAACCGCCATGGCTTTCTGGCGTTCGCGGAAATCCACCCGGACTATTACCAAATCCCGGTGGCCGTGCGCGAACAGATGATGAAAGAGGACGCCCTCGACCGCCAGCACCACGCGACGAATAGCGATAACGGGCAATCTTCCGAAGCGGAGCACAAGGCAGACGGCAATTCGTTCGATGTGCACGACGAACCGGCTGAAAACGCTGCGTCTTCAGAGGCTGGAGAGGCGAGCGAGGCACAAGCCGCACCGGCCGGGGCTCCAGAAGGAACGCCCTCGATAGAGGCCGTGGCGGAAAACACGCCGGAACTGGCTGCGGAACCGAAGAAGCCGGCTGCGCCCACGAGGTCATCCGGCAGGAAATCGCGTGAAGCGCCAATCCCGCTTGAGGCTGCGCTGCCGGCGGTCATTTACGAGGAATTCACCGCTGCCGTTGCCCTCGCGGAAGAGGCACGCGACGAAATCCCCGCTCATCCCGACGACGTTGAGACTTCCTGAAGAGCGGGGCGAGGTCCAAGCCGCTCCGGCTCAGGACGGCGCCGATGCGTCTGCCGCTCAAGATGGCGAACCGGGCGAGCCCGCCGCAGCCTCATCGGAAGCCTCCAGCGACGAAGGCGAGCCACGAGCACTGGGAGCACCACAAGCGGGTGCATAGCGACGGCGGCGGCGTGATTTCCGTCCCCGAGACGGTAACTCCGGCTCCGGTCGAGGTCATCGGCTCCGAGGACGCGCTCGAAGAGCTGCCCCAGCGGCATAAGCGGCGCTGGCGCCACTACAAGATCCAAGAGGTCATCAAGCGCAACCAGATCGTGCTGATCCAGGTTGTGAAAGAGGAGCGCGGCACCAAGGGCGCGGCGCTGACCAGCTACCTCTCGCTGGCTGGCCGCTACACGGTGCTGATGCCCAACACGCCAAGTGGCGGCGGCATTTCGCGCAAGATCACCGTGCCTGCCGACCGCAAGCGCCTCAAGGAAATCGCGCAGGAACTCGAAGTGCCGGAAGGCATGGGGCTCATCATCCGCACGGCTGGCGCATCGCGCACCAAGGCCGAGATCAAGCGCGACTTCGAATATCTGCTGCGCCTGTGGGAGAACGTCCGCGACTTGACGCTGAAGTCCACCGCGCCTTGCCTCGTCTACGAGGAAGGCAACCTCATCAAGCGCTCGATCCGCGACCTCTATAATAAAGACATCGACGAAATCCTAGTCGCCGGCGACGACGCGCACCGCGAGGCCAAGGACTTCATGCGCATGCTCATGCCGAGCCATGCGAAGAACGTCATTCAGTATAAGGAGCCGGAGCCGCTCTTTATTAAGTACGAGGTCGAGCGGCAGCTCAACCAGATGTTCAGCCCCGTGGTTACGCTGAAATCCGGCGGCTACATCGTCCTCAACCAGACCGAGGCGCTTGTCGCGATCGACGTGAACTCGGGCCGCGCCACGCGCGAATATTCCATCGAGGACACGGCGCTTAAGACGAATCTCGAAGCGTCCGATGAGGTTGCCCGGCAAGTCCGCCTGCGCGACCTGGCCGGCCTGATCGTCATCGACTACATCGACATGGACGAGCGGCGCAACAACCGCGCCGTTGAGCGCCGGCTGAAGGAGGCGCTGCGCCACGACCGCGCACGCATCCAGGTTGGGCATATCAGCCATTTCGGGCTCATGGAGATGTCGCGCCAGCGCCTGCGGCAGGGCGTCGTCGAGGTCTCGACCATGCCATGCCCGATCTGTCAGGGCGTGGGGCACATCCGCTCGACCGAGTCGGTTGCGCTCATGGTGCTGCGCTCGGTCGAGGATCACCTGCGCACCCAAGGCGCGGTGGACCTTACCGTCAGCGCGTCGACCGAGGGCGCACTCTACATCCTCAATCACAAGCGCGCCTATCTCCGCGATATCGAGATGCGCTATGGCGTGTCGATCGTCATCCAGATGGACGAAAACGCTCATGGCGGCACCTTCACGCTGACGCGGGGCTCGTCTGCGAATGCACCTGCGGTTGCCGAGTCGAAGGCGATCCATATGGAGCCTTCGCAAGCCACGCCAGCGACGACGATGAAGAAGAGGTTGCGGAAGGTGTGGAAGGCGTCGAAGGCGTCGAAGGCGGCGAGGGCGGCGAGGGCGGCGATGAAAAGCGTCCGCAGCGCCGCAAGCGCCGCCGCCGCCGTGGCGGACGCGGCGAGGCTTCTCACGAGCCCGTGGCGTTCCAGAATGGCGCCGCTATGCCTGCCGCCGAGGGCGCATTTGCCGACGACGGCAGCGCGGACGACGAAGAAGAGGCGGATGAGGCCCCGGCCGATGCCGCCGCCGAAAGCGCGGACCAGCCCGGCTCTACCGAAGAGGCCGCGCCGAGGAATGGCGGCAATGGCGAGGATTTCCGGCGCAACCGCCGCCGGGGCAGGCGCGGAGGCCGGCGTCACCGCGAGGAGGGCGGCGCCGAATTTGGAACCCCGCAGGCCGGCGGCATTCCGGGTCTCGGCGAGCAGCCGGTTTTGGGCTTCGACCTGCAATTCCCACAGAGTGGGGTGGTCGGACCTGTAAGCCAGGAACCGGCGGTGCCGGAACAGCCAGGTGCACCCGCGCCGGCGGCGGAAGCCCCGGTGGAGGCCGCGCCTCAGCCTGAGCCGCAGCAGGAACCGGTAGCGCCCGTCATGGCCATGACCGAATCGGCGCCCGAGCCCGCCTTCGAACTGGCTATCGAGCCGGAAGAAGCGCCCGCACCCGCTCCCGTGGTTCAGGCGCCGAAGCCCAAGCCCGTGAGAACTGGACCGGCCCGCAAAGGCTGGTGGCAGCGGCGCGCCGGGTAACGGTCCGCGCGAGCACGCTCAAGAAATCGAAGCCGGGGCCACACCCCGGCTTTTTTCATCGCCGCAAACCGCCAAAAGTTTCGACCATTTTCCGTCATTGCTGTGCGAAGCAAAGCAACCCAGAAGCGACATTTGCCTGCGTTTGTTGCATCTGGATTGCTTCGCTTGCGCTCGCAATGACGGCGATTCCAAGCCCACGCAGCGCTCTGGGAAAATAGCGCAGCGTACCATTCTACGCAGGTCAAGTGCTGAAACTGGGCGATTGGTCTCAGCGGTGGCCGAAAATCGCGGTGCCGACGCGCACCATGGTCGCGCCTGCGCGGATGGCCGTCTCGAAATCGCCGCTCATGCCCATGCTCAGCTCGGCGAGCCCGAGCCGGCCTCGCAGCGCAGCCAAGGCCTCGAAATGCGGCAGCGGGTCCTCGTCGAAGGGCGGGATGCACATCAAGCCGCTGATGGTAAGCCCGAACTCATGCTGGCATTGCCGCAGGAATTTCTCCGCATCGGCCGGAGCAACGCCCGCCTTCTGCTCCTCAAGCCCGGTGTTCACCTGCATGAGCAGCTTCGGTGCGCGGTTTTGCCGCTTCAGCTCCGCCGCAAGCGCGGCCGCGAGCTTCGGCCGGTCCACCGTCTCGATGCAATCGAACAGCGCAACCGCCTCGCGCACCTTGTTGGTCTGCAGCGGCCCGATCAGATGCAACTCGATGGCGGGAAACTGCTCGCGCAGGGCCGGCCATTTGTGCATGGCCTCCTGCACGCGGTTTTCGCCGAAATAGCGGTGTCCCTGGCGCAACACGGGCAGGATGTCCTCCGCCTCGAAGGTTTTCGTCACCGCCACAAGCTTCACGCCCGCCGGCTCGCGCCCGCCCGCCTCCGCCGCGCGCCAGACGCGCTCCTTGATCGCAAGGTAACGCTCCTCAACCTCACGCGAATGATCGCCATCAGTCATTGTGCGGCCTCTTCATGACTGGTGTTCGCGTTCATATCGGGCTGAGAGACTTCCGCGGAAGACGCTGCAACCCGCCAAATGGCGGAAGCGATTGTATCCGGGCGGTTAATCAACTGGGACACTGAAGTGATCGGCCATAGGGCCACAAATCGTCATGCGGCTGGCGGGTCAGGATGCACCGGTTGCCATCTTAAGAAGCCAATGCGTCGGCTATGGCGTCGGTCTGCCTCGCCGCCCCGAACGCTGCCGCCTCTTCGATCGCCCGAGCGGCTTGCAGCCATCGACGTCCTGAACAGGAGCCTGCCGCCGATGCGTACATAATCCCGGGCGGAAGCTGGTGCGCCATTGCGAGCGCTGCCCCAGCCAGAGATAGATCGCTTCAGGGCCGGTAAAGCCTGGCGCCGCCACAAGGTCCAGACAATCGCCCCAAGCGGAAGATGACGCTCAGTGAATCTGGACAAGGTCCCAACATCGCCGGCTCACGCCGCGACGCAGCCGCCAAAACATTTGCTCACCGCAAGCATCGGCGATATGAAGCACTAGCCGAACCGAGATCTGTGACGGCCGGAAAGCACACCGGAGTTCAGCTGTCGCTATCCCATTGAAGCTGGGCGTGAACTGTCCGGCGATACGATCTCCGCACTGTCAATGCTCGCCGCACAGCGCTTATATTCCCCGATTTTAAACCCTGCGTCTTCCGCAGCCTTGCGTCCTGCTCAGCGGCGCGGGCCCCGCTGGAAGCGGAGCAGGAGAATTTCATTCACCCGCGACAGCGCGTACAAGGCGCCACAGGTCCTCGACAGTTGCCCGCAGGCCCGGAGCGCCGGTCCGTTCTCCAAAGGCTCGCAACCAATGCACCTCTTCGCGGTGGCTCTCCAGCCAGGGCGCAAGCACGCCTGGTATGCGCCGGTGCCGCGAAAATGGCGAGGATATCTCCGTACAGTTGGCTCCTCGTAGGGCCGAATTGGTCCGCTGTGCATATGAACGGGTTCCCAAGTGAAAGTATAGTCGCGCAAACGCTATCCGGCCGCTTCACCCGCCTGCTGTGCATACGGGACTTGTTTTCCCCTTCTATCGTTCGCTTGTTGAACGGCAAAAGCGTTTCCGCCCCGCCGGAGCAGGCGCAGCATGCGGCACCGAAACGGTTGATTGCCGGCGTCTCAATTCTGCCGCCTTCTCTTGACCAGCGCTCAGTTTCAACTTCATATCGGGCCGAACTTTACGAGCGCTTGCCGCGCAGGACACTGGACATGGCTCAAGAACGCTACAACGCCCCCGAGCGCGAGAAACATTGGCAGAGAACCTGGGAAGAGCAACAGACTTTTCTCACGGAGGAAGCCAAGGGCAAGCCCAAATACTACGTGCTTGAGATGTTTCCCTATCCGTCGGGGCGCATCCATGTGGGCCATGTCCGCAATTACGTGATGGGCGACGCGGTCGCGCGCTACAAGCGGGCGAGGGGCTTCAGCGTGCTGCATCCGTTCGGCTGGGACGCATTCGGCCTGCCCGCCGAGAACGCCGCCATGCAGCAGGGCATCAACCCGCGCGAATGGACCTACGAGAATATCGAGGTCATGCGCACGCAATTGAAGCGCATCGGCCTGTCGCTCGACTGGACGCGCGAGTTCGCCACCTGCGACCCCGAATATTACCACCAGCAGCAGCGGCTGTTCCAGGCCTTCCACAAGGCAGGGCTCGTCTACCGCAAGATGAGCAAGGTGAACTGGGACCCGGTCGACCACACGGTGCTCGCCAACGAGCAGGTCATCGACGGCCGCGGCTGGCGCTCGAACGCCATCGTAGAGCAGAAAGAGCTGTCGCAGTGGTTCTTCAAGATCACGCACTACGGCGAGGAGCTGCTGGCGGGCCTGGATACGCTCGATAAGTGGCCGGAGAAAGTCCGCCTCATGCAGCGCAACTGGATCGGCAAGAGCCAGGGCATGCTGATGCGCTTCCGGCTGTCCGGCGAGAACTCGCGCTCAAGCAGCACGGAGGGCGGTAGCGCAAACAAACTGCCCGACGGCTTCCCCGAGGTCGAGGTGTTCACCACGCGCCCCGACACGATCTTCGGCGCGAGCTTCATCGGCATCTCGCCCGAGCACCCGCTGGCCCAGGCGCTCGCCAAGAACGATCCGGAGCTGACCGCATTCATCGAGGAATGCCGCAAGATCGGCACGGCGCAGGAGGAAATCGACCGCGCCGAGAAGAAGGGCTACGCGACCGGCGTGTTCGCGGCCCATCCCTTCCGCTCGACCATGAAACTGCCGGTTTACGTCGCCAACTTCATCCTGATGGATTACGGCACCGGCGCGATCTTCGGCTGTCCCGCTCACGACCAGCGCGACCTGGATTTCGCCCGAAAATACAAGCTCAAGGTCAAGGCCGTGGTCATCCCCGAGGACGCGGACCCGGCCGAATTCAAGGTCGGCAACGAGGCCTATCTGGGGCCAGGCAACCTCGCCAACTCGTCCTTCCTGAACGGCAAGTCCGTCGATGACGCGAAAAATGAGGTCGCGGAGCGGCTCGGCAAGCGGAACATGGGCGAGAAGAAAACCACCTTCCGCCTGCGCGACTGGGGCGTCTCGCGTCAGCGCTATTGGGGCTGCCCGATCCCCATGATCCATTGCGCGAAATGCGGCATCGTGCCCGTGCCGGACAAGGATTTGCCGGTGCTGCTGCCCAAGGATGTGTCCTTCGACAAGCCCGGAAACCCGCTCGACCTGCACCCGAGTTGGAAGCACGTCAAGTGCCCCACCTGCGGCGCCAAGGCCACGCGCGAGACCGACACCTGCGACACTTTCGTCGATAGCTCCTGGTATTTCGCGCGCTTCTGCTCGCCGCACGCGAAGGAGCCGCTCGAACGCGATCAGGCGGACCATTGGCTGCCGGTGGACCAGTATATCGGCGGCGTGGAGCATGCGATCCTGCACCTGCTCTATGCGCGCTTCTTCACCCGCGCGATGAAGGATTGCGGCTATTTGAACGTGGCCGAGCCCTTCGCGGCGCTGTTCACGCAGGGCATGGTGCTGCACGAAACCTACTATGACGGCCCGGAGGAGAAAAAGAGCTGGATCAATCCGGCCGATGTGGTGATCGAGACGGCGGATGGCGTCCGCAAAGCCTACAAAGCGGACGCCGCGCGCGCGCCGGTTCAAATCGGCTCCGTCGAGAAGATGTCGAAGTCGAAGAAGAACACCGTCGACCCGGACGTGTTCACCGAGCACTACGGCGCCGACACCGCGCGCTGGTTCATGCTGTCGGACAGCCCGCCCGAGCGCGACGTGCTCTGGACCGAGGAAGGCGCGCAAGGCTCGTGGCGATTCGTGCAGCGCGCCTGGCGGCTCATCGCCGAGAGCGTCGAACTACTGCCGAAGCCCAAAGCCAAAGCGCCCGCCGAATACGCGCCGGCCGCCCAGGCGCTGCGCCGCGCCGCCCATAAGGGCCTAAACGCCGTTGCCGAAGAGATCGAAGGCCTGCGCTTCAACCGCGCAATTGCATCAGTCTACGAGTTCGCCAATGCGCTCTCTGCCGCGCTCCAGGACAAGGCCGCGCGAGGCGAACCTTCCTTCGGTTTCGCGCTAAAAGAGGCGCTGACCTTCTTCGTGCACGCGATCAACCCGATCATGCCGCACCTGGCCGAGGAGGGCTGGTCGCTGTTGGGCTACAACACTCTGATCGCAAATGAGAGCTGGCCCCAGGTGGATCGAAGCTTACTCATTGACGATACCGTGACCATTGCCGTACAGGTAAATGGGAAGAGACGCGACGAGATCGTGGTTCCGCGGAATGCCGGCCGGGCAGACGTGGAGGCTGCGGCCCTGCGTCTTGAGAGCGTAACCCGTGCGGTAGACGGGCGGCCGATTAAGAAGGTGATCGTGGTTCCCGAAAGGATCGTCAATGTCGTGGCGTGAACTCTCGAAACACAACCGGCGTTTCCGGGGAGCAGCGGTTATTGCGCTTCTCGGCCTCGTCAGCTTGGGTTCCAGCGGCTGCGGAATTCATCCGCTTTACGGACCGACCGCTTCGGGCGAGAGCCTTGGCGAGGTCATGAAGTCCGTGGATGTGGCCACAATCGGCGGCCGCACCGGCCAACGGCTGCGCAACGAGCTGATCTTCGGCACGACTGGCGGCGGAGCTGCCCTGGCCCCGGTCTACAGGCTGGACGTCGCGCTGCGCGAAACCGCCCGGAACACACTTGTGACCCAGCAGGGTCTTGCAACCGGGATGGTCGTCGAACTCGACGCGGAATACCGCTTGGTCCGCATCAAGGACAACGAGGTGGTCTTCAAAGGCTGGAGCAACTCGCAATCCTCCTATAACTTGGTCGGCTCTACGGGTCTCGCCGGCTCGACCTACGGCGACCAACGCGCGTCACTCGACGCGGAAAACCGCGCCGCACGCACCCTGGCCGATACGATCAAGACACGCCTCGCCGCCTATCTGTCCAACGCTTAAGGCAGGGCTTGGCTGCTGCGTTAATGCGCCTTGCGATGGCGGTTCTGCTGTAACCGCCGGGACAGTCGCCGCCGAAGGGTGAGTCATAGACATAGGGCATTACCCCTCATCCTGTCCTTCTCCCTATGGGAGAAGGGACGCCTTCTCAACGGCTGCGACCAAATTCCCTCTCCCATTGGAAGAGGGCTAGGGTGAGGGGTAATGCGCGTTGTGCGGATCGCTGCCTCCGCATCGTGGCAGCGCTCAGCCGGAGCCCATGGAAACCAAATGGTTGCGCCAAGTGCGGCCTCGGCCGCGAAATTCCTATCCGCTCCGCCCGGCGCTGTGCGCGGCTTTCTGTTCTACGGCTCGGATAATATGCAAATCGCGGCCAGGGCCGAAGCCTTGGTGCGCGCACTTTCCGCGAAGCTCGGCCCGGATGCCGAGACCATCCGCCTTCACGACGCCGATCTAGCCGCGGACCCCTCCCGTATCACGGTCGAGCTTTCGACCGGCTCGCTGTTCGGCGGCACCAAGATCGTCTGGCTGACCTCCTGCCCTTTGAAGGCGCACGCTCCGCTCGCGGAAATCGCGGAAACCCCGCTCGAAGGCGGGTATCTCGTGGTTCAAGCGCCGGACATGAAGAAGGGCCACAAGCTCTTGACCGCCTTCGAGGCCGCCCCCTATCTCGCCGCGATCGCCTCCTACGGCGAGGATGAGCAGAGCCTCGGCGCCGCCATCCGCCAGCGCGCGCAGGCGGCGGGCTACGAGATGGCTGCCGATGCCGCCGCGCTCGTCGCGGTGCGCTGCGACTTTTCGGCCCTGCTCGCGCAAAGCGAAACCGAAAAGCTCATCACCTATGCCGGGCAAACGCGCCGCATCGCGCTCGAAGACGTGGAGGCGTGCCTCGCCGACCAGCAGACCGCCGGGCTTTCGGAAATTGTAGACGCCGCGCTGAACGGCGAGGGGCGGAAGGCGCTGCTTGCCTACGAGCGTTTCATGGCCGCCGAGCAGAACGTGACACCGGTGCTGATTGTGCTGAGCCAGGCGCTGTTGCGGTTGCACGCCGTGCGCACCGCCGCCGATGCCGGCACGCCACTCGCCGAGGCCATCAAGGGGCTGCGGCCTCCGGTGTTCTTCAAGCAGCAGGATGTGCTCGCGGCGCAGGCGCGGCGCTGGACTGCGGCGGGGCTGGCGCGGCAAATCGGCCGGCTTAACACCGTGCTTAAGGAAACGCGCCTCCGCCAGGCCCTCGACCAGGACATCGCGGCGGACTTCCTCATCGCCATCGCCAGAGAGGCGCGCGCCAGCAGGGCGGGCTAGAGCACGAAACCGCTGAGGATCGTCTCTTTTACCAACGGCGACAAGTCTCGACCGTTCCCGCATCCTCGCCCGTCGTCGCGAGGCGGCCTCCGGCCGCCGTGGCGATCCAGAATTAGCGTTGGAATTCCGGCCGGATCTGGATTGCTTCGGGGCTTCGCCCCTCGCAATGACGGAGGCGATTTGGTGTCACTCCCCAAGATCCCGGTCAGCCATTTGCGGGACAGGACGGGCCGTCTGCCGCCACGCGAGCCAGCCCCAGAACAGCACCGCAAGGCTCATGACCACCGGCAATATGAACATGGCGTGTTGCAGCCCCGCGCCCGGTCTCGCCGGGTCGTGCCCCCAATCCGCCAGATGTCCAACAAGTGCCGGGCTCAGGAAATCGCCGAACAGATGGATGACGAAAATCGAGGCCGCCATGGCGCTCG
The DNA here is from genome assembly GCA_963760455.1 of uncultured Alphaproteobacteria bacterium. Classification (GTDB taxonomy): domain Bacteria; phylum Pseudomonadota; class Alphaproteobacteria; order Rhizobiales; family Rhodomicrobiaceae; genus Rhodomicrobium. The sequence goes on along the minus strand of CAVXDM010000038.1, from coordinate 204,322 downwards.
CCCGCAAGTGAGCGGGTACGCTCTCGATCTGAAGCGTCACCTGCGGTCCAGTGGGCAGGAATGACAGAAAGATTGCCGCGCCGAGGAAGATCATGGAAGCCGTCAGGCCGATATCGAGGAATGCCAGCGTAGCGGATACGAGCGTCAGGAACGCTGCCAGCGTGAGCAAGAGCGCATAGCCCGCGCGCGCTTTCCGGTGCCAGGCGGTCGCGGCGAAGCCGCCGGCGAGCGTGCCAAGCAGCCCGCCAACGACAAGCACACCGCCGAAGAAATGATCCGCAAAGCTTAGCTCCAGCCCATGAACGCGGTTCAGGAATGTGGGTCCCCAGGCCCCGAACGCGCCGATCGCGAAGGTGTAGGCCGTTAACCCGAGCACGACGATAACGAAATCGCCTATGCGGAACAGGCTGGTGAATTCACTTATCGCGGCCCGCCCGCTAGAGGCGCCATTCCCCGATTCGCCGCGCTTGGGCTCGGTTAGCGCGAACAACGCCAGCGCCAGCAGCAGCCCCGGCCCGCCGGCCCACCAGAACCCGGTTCGCCAGCCGCCATAGGAGAGAGCGGCCCCGCCAACAATGTAGCCGAGCGCCGCTCCGACAGGCATCGCGACGTAGAAAATCGTCATCGCGTTATTGCGCCGCTCTGCCGGAAACAAGTCCGCCAGCCACGCGGGCGCCAGGACCGCGTAGCTGGCCTCGCCGAGGCCAACCAGCACGCGGCAGGCCAGGAGCGTCCAGAAATCGTTGCTGAAGCCGCTCAGGATCGTGCCCAAGCTCCAGAAGACAACGCCAAACACGATCAGGCCTTTGCGCGGCCAGCGGTCTCCCAAATAGCCGAAGGCGGGCGCGGTGACGAAATAGCCGATCATGAAGGCCGAAGTCAGCCAGCCGATTTCCGTATCGCTCAGCGAAAGCCCGGCCTTCAGCGGCGGCACCACCGAGGCAAGCACGTAACGATCCATATAATTAAACAGGTTTAGGCCAGTCAGGAGCGCAAAACTCATATAGGGGTGCAGGTTTTTGTTCATGGCTGGCGGGGGAACGGCTCCAGGGAATGAGGGACTAAGGCTTCGCCAGTAAATAAGTGCGCCTCCGGCTTGTTCTTTTGCCCGTCTGCTGCGTTGCAAAAAAGGTTACATATCTCGATATGCGCCCCTTTTTGCGCCTTGCAGCCGGTCAAATCCCTGCCCGCCTGACGCACCTGTTTATCGGCGAAGCCTAAGAGGGCAATTTTAGACTATTCTGCCCCATTCTGTCGCGCGCTTTGGCGGAGCGCGCGCTTGAATAATGGCGCGTGTGGGTTTCGAAGTTACCACTTGTTGCTTGCACGGCCGTCGCTCTCGCCTGCATATAAATATTTATGGGACCCAATGGTAATTTTCTTTCTTTTGGAAAAAACCCTGTGGATATTGTTTCCGTTTTGGATAAAATGACTGAATTGCAGGGCATTAATCGTCTGTGTGCATATCCGCATAAGGGGCACGGATCGGCCAGCTCTCGCCCTGCGATGTTGTATTTCACTGTATAGCGGCCGCCAGTATTGGCCTCGGGAGAAGTCTTTATGGGTCCAGGAGATTTGTCAGCGTTGAGGAGTTTTTTCACCAAAAACGAGCGCCGGTTACCCGAGGTGGTGGCTGCCATGTACAGCCGCATTTTCGAAGCCGTTCCCGAGGCGAAGCCACTCTTCAAAGGCGACCTCCAAGAGCAGCAGGCACATTACATGCGCATGCTGCAGTCGATCGTCAAACTAACGCGTTCGAGCCATCTTTGGCCAGTCAGCGCCTTCTCGGGCACGGCCTCCCTGCCCGTTCTCGACAAGCTCGGAACCATCCATGCGGATGTGGGCATAACCCGGGGCCATTTCGACCTGATGAAATCGATCCTGGCGCAATGCTGCAGGGAAATCGACCCGGCGGCGTTCACCCCGGGCGTCGAGAAGGCGCTGGGTTTCATCTTCGATGTTGTCGGCAACTCGCTGACCAAGTCCACCGAAGTCTGCGATGAAGAGCTGGCGCGCAAAAACAAGCTGCCTCTTCGCGGCGATGAGGTGCCGGTTGAAGATTTCGACCGCTTCTTCGGCAACGAAGCCTTGGCTGCGGAGTTAATGCAGGCCCAAACGCTCCACTGAGGGCAAAAACCTGCCCGCCATTCCACCGCCCACGGTTTCAGCAAACCGCAGGCCGGGCAATGGCGGGCCGATTTCGGCAAACGCCCCGCCGCCGGCGCGCTCTTCGCCGTCGCCTAAGGATGCGGCCGTTGGCCATTGTATAATTTTTTCACAAAAATCCACGGATCGCCGAATTATCCCCTGCGCCGCGCCGTTATTAGTTAGCCCAATTATAATTCGAGGGCGAAGGCACCGGTTCCGGCGCAGGGTAGGCGTATCGGCAAAATGGGCAATTATCAACCGGCAGCGACTCACCGCCTCACAGGGGAGCCACCATGAGTCCAGACCAGCTTGCCGAATTGAGAAAGTTTCTTGCCTGCGTCGAAGAGCGGCTGCCTCAAGCGGTCGCTATCATGTATAGCCGGTTTCTCGAAGAAGTTCCGGAGGCCGCCGGGTTATTCAATGGTAATCTTCAAGAGCAGCAGGAGCGATACATGCGTATGCTGCGGGAGATCGTAAAGCTTACCCGTTCGAGCCATCTATGGCCTGTGCAGGCCTTCACGGGGACTCCGGCGATCCCCGCCATCGACAAGCTTGGAAGCCTTCACTCCTGCCGTGGCGTAACGCGCGAGCACTTCGACAGAATGAAGACGATGCTTGTGCAGTGCTTTTACGAGTATTGCCCTGAGCGGTTCAACGCGGATGCCGAAGCTGCGCTAGGATTTATCTTCGACGTCGTTGCAAATGCCTCGACTGGTACCTGCAGTATCGGCCCGGAGGTATTCGCGCGCAAAAACCAGCTTCCGCACCAGAATAGAACAGCGGAACCGGGGAGCTTCGCGGGTTTCTTCGGCGCCGAGACGCTGAACGAAGTCTCTTAAGCCTCGCCTCCGCGGGGACGGCCCCGGCATAGGATTTAGAGCCACACGGCTCAATGCCCGGAAAGCGCAACACGCTTGTCCGGGTCAGGCCGCTCGCGGTGTTCGACGAGCAGTTCGCTCCTCTGGACTCCCATGCGCCGCGCGCGGCATTCATTCGCTCGCTGCCGGAGCTTAGGATACCGTTCGCGGCGTTTGTGTATTGGCTCGTCCGGCGGCTCCGGCGGCGCGGTGCTTAGGCCGCACCCTCGCATCAATACACCAGTTTGGAAGCATCCCCATTGACGCGGGCGCGCCAATGCCGCACATCTACGCTGAAATCATGCATCGCAACATAGAGAAAAGAGAGCGCGGCTAGCCATGGACTTGCGCAACATAGCCATCATTGCCCATGTCGATCACGGCAAGACGACCCTCATCGACGTGCTTCTGAAACAATCGGGCTCGTTCCGCGAGAACCAGCGCGTGGCCGAACGCGCCATGGATTCGAACGATCTGGAGCGCGAGCGCGGCATCACCATCCTCGCCAAGGTGACGTCGCTCCACTGGAAAAACACGCGCATCAACATCGTCGATACGCCAGGCCACGCCGATTTCGGCGGCGAGGTCGAGCGCATCCTCAACATGGTGGATGGCGTGATTGTGCTGGTCGACGCTTCCGAAGGCCCGATGCCGCAAACCAAGTTCGTGGTCTCCAAGGCGCTGAAGCTCGGGCTCAAGCCCATCGTTGCCATCAACAAGATCGACCGCCCCGACGAGCGGCACATCGAGGTGCTGAACGAGGTCTTCGATCTGTTCGCCAATCTCGACGCGAACGAGGAACAGCTCGATTTTCCGATCCTCTACGGTTCCGCGAAGCAGGGCTGGATGTCGGCGGACCCGAAGGGCTCGCACGAGAATATGGCGGCGCTGTTCGACCTGGTGCTTGAGCATGTGCCGGCGCCAAAGGCCGAGGGCGGGCCGTTCCGCATGCTCGCGACCACCATCGAGGCCGATCCCTTCCTTGGGCGCATCCTCACAGGCCGCATCTCGAACGGCATTGTGAAGCCCAACATGACGGTGAAGGCCATCAGCCGCGACGGCAAGCTGATCGAGCAGGGCCGCGTCTCCAAGGTGCTGGGCTTCAGGGGCCTGGAGCGCCAACCCATTGACGAAGCCGTGGCCGGCGACATCGTCGCCATCGCGGGGCTCACCAAGGCGACGGTTGCCGACACGATTTGCGATCCGCAAGTGACCGAAGCGCTGCACGCACAGCCCATCGATCCGCCGACGCTGACCATGACCTTCCGCATCAACGACGGCCCGCTCGCCGGGCAGGAAGGCGACAAAGTGCAAAGCCGCGTCATCCGCGACCGGCTGTTCCGCGAGGCCGAAGGCAACGTGGCGCTGCGCATCGTGGAGACTGCGGATAGCGACAGTTTCGAGGTGTCGGGCCGCGGCGAACTGCAGCTTGGCATCCTGATCGAAACCATGCGCCGCGAAGGCTTCGAGCTGACGGTCTCGCGCCCGCGCGTGGTGTTCCAGATCGATGAGGCGACCGGGCAGCGCCTCGAACCCGTCGAGGAGGCCATCATCGACGTGGACGAGGAGCACGCTGGCGCGGTCGTCTCCAAGCTCTCCGAGCGCAGGGGCGACCTCATCGACATGCGTCCCTCGGGCGGCGGCCGCCAGCGGCTCATATTCCACGTGCCAACGCGCGGGCTGATCGGCTACCAGGGCGAACTGCTCACCGACACACGCGGCACCGCGATCATGAACCGGCTGTTCCACAGCTATGTGCCCTTCAAGGGCGAGATCCAGGGCCGGCGCGCGGGCGTCTTGATCTCAACCAGCACCGGCGAAGCCGTGGCCTACGCTCTTTGGAACCTCGAAGACCGCGGGCCGATGATGATCGACCCGCAGACCAAGGTCTATCCCGGCATGATCGTCGGCGAGCACACGCGCGAGAACGATCTCGAAGTCAACGTCATCAAGGGCAAGCAGCTCACCAATATCCGCACAACGAGCAAGGATGAGGCGGTGCGCTTGACGCCGCCGATCAGGATGCCGCTGGAGAAGGCACTGGCCTATATCCAGGACGACGAGTTGGTCGAGGTGACGCCGAAGTCCATCCGCCTGCGCAAGCGCTATCTCGACTCCAACGAGCGCAAGCGCATGGAAAGGGCGGCTACCGCCGCGCTGGCGAGCTAATCGAGGCCGGCATTTGGGGCCGCCCGTGCGGCTCCGCCGGCTTCTAATGCCAGCCGCCAAAAATTCCAACCGTTTGTAACGGCGCCCGTCATCGCGAGTTCCGCACCGGCCGGGCGGCCGTCCCTTCTGGATGAAACTGTTCACCGCCGCTGCAGCTACGCGCTGAACTCTTTCTTCCTAGGCGGTCGGGGCAGATGTGACGATCCATATTCGCATTGCGATTCCGGCCTCTGGATTGCCTAGAAGGCTTCGCCCCTCGCAATGAGGAGCAGTCGGCATTGCTCGCATTAACGGTTCAGTGTTTCGCGAAGTCCCCCCTCATCCTGTCCTTCTCCCCGAGGGGAGAAGGGACGCCCGAATTAGCTTCGGCGCAAGTTCCAGGGTCCTCTCTCCCCTTGGGGAGAGAGACAGAGTGAGGGGGAACTCCGCGAACCTCTCAGCCGGACCGGATATCACATTACTTCCTGAGATCCCAAAGCCGGTGCCGCCTTACGGCACGCGCCTTTTGCTCATTTCCTCAGCATTGACCGTACACCGCACAGAAAGTTGCATATGCGCAACAGCCAGGCTTGCGCTGCATGCAGCCTGGCGCGTTACAGTTTCATACATGCTATATTGCGGTGTATATAACATGAAGGAGCTGGGCACGGCGCGCTGACGCCTGTGGGGGCTTACCTTAAGTAATAGGTTTGAGTAAGGGGTTGTAATCATGAGTTGTTCCCGCGTACAGCGGGCGCGCAGCTTTTCGGCTGCGCTCCCGGAAGGCTGGCTGTTGTCTTCAACTCTGCGGCGGCTAGCGGGCAGCAAGCGTTGCAAAAATCCGCGTTGATGATCCGCGATCTTGGCGCTCGCATTCGGGCTTCCGTGCCATGCCTGGCCCAAGAGGCACAAACAGCCGCAAATCAGGAGCAGGTTCCAACCTTGCCGTCGGTTGTTGTGATGCAGCAAAAAACCATGACGCCGGCATCGCGGCCCCACGCCAGGAGCGAGGCAGCGCACAAGCTTCCGCCCCGGCTGAAAACGGGCAGCAGGCCGCGCCATCCGGCCCCACCGTGCCCGGCGCAGGCAGCAGCGCGCAAACCGGCATGTTCAGCCTTGGCGGCATCAACCTGATTGGTGGCACCGTACATCACCAGCGATCAAACCTGGTATTTCGCAAAGCCGACGCTCGACGAGGCCCTCTCGCTCGCTCCCGGCGTCAATAGCTCCGACGGCGGCAGCAGCCGCAACGAGCGTCTGATCTATGTGCGCGGCTTCGACCGCCAGCAGGTTCCCCTCATGATCGATGGCGTAAGGGTCTATATGCCTTACGACAACCGTCTGGATTTCAGCGATTTTGTCACCCCCGACATTTCCGAGATCCAGATCGCGAAAGGCTACGTCTCGGTTCTTGACGGCCCTGGCGCCATCGGCGGCGCGATCAACCTCGTCACCAAGCGGCCAACGAAGGAACTCGAAATCGAAGTGGGCTCGTCGATGACTTTTGCCCGCGACGGTTCTTACGAAGGGTTCAGCAGCTATGGCTCCGTCGGAACCCGGCAGAAATATTGGTACATGCTGGCGACGGGCACGATCTACGACAGACAGGGATGGATGCTATCGGAAGATTGGCAGCCAGGCGCGCCAGCTGGGCAACCGCTTCCAATCAGGGCGCGGGATGGCGGGATAATTCCCAGAAGGAGGATTGGAGGGTGAGCGCGAAGGTTGGCATCACTCCCAACGCAACGGATGAGTATGCCCTAAGCGTGATCCATCAGGAGGCCTCGAAAGGCGCGCCGGAAGCATGTGTATACCTGGCCCAGGGAATCGCAGAAGCTAGTGGACGTGGCCTGAGCGCGATCTCACGAACATCTATGAGAACACGACGACGCGTATTGGCAACGCCTCCTACGTCAATACGAAAGCGTTCTACATGTTGTACAACGACTCTTTGTACGGGTGGAACGACTCGCAAACTGAACGCAGACGACGCCCAGTACCTTCAAAAGCTTCTACAACGACTCTGCCTATGGCGCCCAGATCGAAGGCGGCACGGACCTCACGAAATGGGATACGCTGAAGGGGGCATTCTTCTATCGCCGCGACATTCACAGCGAATACAAGTTATGTACTCCAACGCCAAAGCTGGTGCGTCCTGCGGCACCAGTGAACGGATACTACCCGCATTCGATGGCAGCCCTGTGCGAGAGCCGCTGTAGACCGATATACAGGACACCTACTCGGTGGCGGTCGAGAACACCTTCCACCTAACCAAGAAAATCGATCTCGTGGCAGGGGCAAGCTACGACTGGCGCGTACTGTACCAGGCGCAAGGCTGGGCTCTCGACGACCAAACTTTCCAACTGCCTGTTAACGGAATGATCAGTATCCGACGAACAACTTAAGGCTTTCAATTGGCAATCGGCGCCTCATCTACCGCTATTCCAACGATGCCAAGGTCTACGCGAGCGTATCGGACCGCACGCGCTTTCCCACGATTTTCGAGCTGTACAGCTTGCGCTTCGGATCGGAGCTACCTCAATGCCAGCCTTGTTCCCGAGAAAGCCACGAACTACGAAATAGGCTGGGCAGGAAAGCTGTGGAAGGCGAACCTCGTCGACGGCGGTCTTCTACAGCGACGTGAACAACTTTATCGAGAGCGTTTATACCAACTGCCATCGTTCCCGTCTCATCCCAACGGGGCGCTTACCCAGAGCCAGAACGTCGGCAACGGCCACTTCATAGGGTGGGAAGGCTCCGCCGACGTTCCCGTAACGTCGAATTTGATGGTGGGCGGCAACCTCACACTCATCCGGCGCGACATCGTCAACCCCAAGATCCCAACTTCGAGCTGACCGGGGTTCCGGATGCAAAGGGCATTTTCTATGTGAAATGGCAGCCGATCGGACGGGCTGACGATAACGCCCAATGTCGAGATGGCCTCGACCCGGTGGACGTCCTACGGCGTCACTCCACCTGTACGACCCTTACCCCTGCTCAGCCATACTCGGTTTACTATCAGCTTGGCGCCTACACGCTCGCCAATATCAGCGCCGAGTACGAGTTCAGGCCGGGGGTAACCCTGAATTTAACCGCACATAACTTGTTCGACCAGAACTACTCGCTCACCGACGGCTACCCGGAGCCAGGGGCGCACCTTCACCGTTCGGGATGAAGATGAAGTTCTAGGGCGCGGAACCGGTGAGCCATAACCGCGCGCGTCACCCCTCGTCCCTCTCCCGAGCGGGCACGCAGCCGGACTCCCTCTCCCATGGGGAGAGGGCCGGGGTGAGGGGGCGATGCGCCCGGAATATGACTTCCATCGGCGGCCGCGGCGCCGAACTAGATACATATAAAGGAGGCACCATGACGCGGAAGACGGCTCAAAAAGCCGAACACCAGGCTTCTTCTCGCTTTTGCATTGCTAGGCGCGATGGCGATCCCGGCCGCCGCCGAGGAAGACTGCACGGGCTTCAGCTTTCCCGTGGACACGGACATCGCCTGGATGAAGGCGGCGGAGAGCGAAACCGTCGAGGCCGGCACCAAACTGTCCAGCCTGCCCGCGAAAGCCGTTGCCTTGAAGCTGAAGCCAACGAGAGATGTCACGCTCCCTGTAAAGTCCGGCAGAAAAAAGCAGGCAATCGGGGGCGGCACCTATTCGGGCTGGTTCGAGATCGCCAGCTTGCCGAAAGCCGGCATGTATCAGATTTCGCTCTCGGTCGACGGCTGGATCGACGCGGCTCAAAACGGAGAGCTGGTGCAGTCGCACTCGTTCTCCGGACGGCCGGCCTGCAAAGCAGTGCGCAAGAGCGTCCGCTACGAGCTTGGAGCCGGGCCGGTGACGGTTCAGATCGCGGGCGCGCCAGCGGAAGCGATCAAGGTTACGATCCGCGAGGCGAACTAGCCATGCCCCCGCACTTGAAACGGTTTCCGGCCGCAGACGCGGCGAGCGCCGATTTGAAATCGCCGTCATTGCAAGAGCCAAGTCCTCTGCTTCCCTATGGATCGCCACGGCAGCCGTCGCCTCCTCGCGGCGAGGGCTACCTTCGAGTTCGCGCACTGGGCCGCGCTCTGGCGGCCATTGCGCTCGCCGCGTGCCTTTTCCCGGACGCCCCGCAAGCTCAGACCACGGCGCAAGCCCCCCTCGACACGCTTGAGAAGCTCGGCCGCGCCCTGTTCGGCGACCGCAACCTCTCCTTCAATCGCAAGCAATCCTGCGTGAGTTGCCATTCGCCGGATCTGGCGTTTACCGACCCGAAGGAACTGGGCAAGATCGAGGGCGCCGTCTCGGTGGGCGCGGACGGCCATTCGTTCGGCGACCGCAACTCGCCCAGCGTCTCCTATGCGAGCTTCACGCCAGAATTCCGCATCTCCGCCGGCGGCGAGGCGATGGGCGGCTTCTTCTGGGACGGCCGTGCTCGCACGCTGGAAGAGCAGGCCGCTGGGCCTCCGCTCAATCCCGTCGAGATGGGGATGCCGGATAAGCAAAGCGTCGTGGAGCGGATCAAGGAAAATCCGCGCTATGTTGAGGCGTTCCGCACGTTCTTCGGCGCGAGCGTCCCCGGCGACACCGATCGGGCTTTCGAGGCCATGACCAAGGCCATTGCCGTCCATGAGCGCACGGCCTTTTTCTCGCCGTTCGATTCCAAATACGACCGGTCGCTGCGCGGCGAGGCCACGCTCAACGCCGAGGAGGCACTGGGCCGCGACCTCTTCTTCTCGCCCGGGCGTTCGAGTTGCGGCGCCTGCCACCTGTCGGGCAGCGAGGGCGTCTCCGGAAAAGAGGTGTTCACGGGCTTCAAATACGCCAACATCGGCACGCCGGCGAACCGGAACGTGCGCGCGCTCAACGGCTCGAAACCGGGCCTCGTTGACACGGGGCTCGCCAGCAATCCCGCTGTCTCTGGCGCGGGTCACGAGGGCAAGTTCAAGGTTCCTGGCTTGCGCAACGTGGCTATCACCGGGCCATACATGCACAACGGCATCTTCAAGGAGCTGCGCACGGTGGTGGCCTTCCACCAGCGGCTCAGCGCGAACGGCACGCGGACCAACCCCGAAACCGGCCAGCCCTGGGAGAGCCCCGAGGTGGAGGCGAACCTGGCGCTCGAAAGCCTGAAAGCGGCGCCGGCGCTCAGCGAAAGCGAGACCACGGCGCTGATCGCATTCCTGAAGACGCTTACAGACAAGCGGCACGAGCCGCTGCTCGACTAGGATTTGCTGCGACGCCCCGCCGCCCAGGCGGGGTAATCGTCCATCGGCATCACACCGGCGAGTGAACCGCCTGCCCACAAATTGGTCAAACTGTCGCAGGAAAACGCTTGTGCTCAAGCCATCGCAAACATATGCTTTGCGATGACATGCGAATATGTGAATTCCATGTTGCGTTCTGAACGGCGCGGCGATGAGCTTGCGCCTGCAAGAACAATATTGCCAGGCGTCTTCATAGGCTGCAATGCCCGCCGCGGTTTGCACCCGAATGAAGAGGCGCCAAAGTAAATTAAAAACGAACGGAAAATCCGAGGGAAACGCCATGCAACAAATAGTCGAGCAAATGACGCAGATTATGGCAAAGATGATGCCCTACATGTGGTACATCGCCGATGTAGGCCTCATCTTCCTTGCTCTCGGCGCTCTCGCCTGGTTGATTTGGCTACTTAATGGCCGTTGTACCTGGCTGCTGCGGCTGTCTGGCCGGATACTCGTTGTCCTTGGCGTATTCTTTGTAGCCTGCCAGATCGTTGGGCTTCTCTTGGGAATGAATGCGTTCCTGAATATGGCAGACCCCAACAAATACGAGTTCGCGCCCCTGCCTTTCTGGATGATAGGCCTTCCTTTCATCGTAACAGGCTTTTTCATGCGCATTTTCGGATCGCTCCGTCCGACGCATTAGCTCAGGATCGCACAACCTCTCGCGGCTCCTGTAAAGGTGTCATGAGAGGGCGAAAGCTTGGGCAGGCCTGATGCGCCGGGGAGGGCTAACGCTGCCCGCACTAAGCCCTTGCGCTCTTTTCGTAACGCAACGCCAAGCAACGGCACCGCAGTCCAAAGTGGCGTAAAAAAACGGCTTTGGACTGCTTTGTGTTCGTGACGGCGTTGGCAGCGTCTTCGCTAAAGGCTTCTAGCTAATTCGCTTGCCGATCATAAACGACAGCGGAATGGCGATGACGAACCCTGCAATCGCCGCTATCGGAATCAACTTCATGCCCTGGCTGTACAGGCTGGCATCGCTCACAACGACAACGACGCCTACACCTGCAAGGGTCGTCCCGAGTACGACCCAAATAAGTAGCGCGAGTTTAAACATTTGGCTTTCTCCCTTCTCCATCGAAAGTCAGTTTATCGCGGCTGAAGGTTAAGCTGGATCTGATTGGTCAGATTTGATTTTGGGCAAATTCCATCAGTAATTGCTGCTGCTGCGTCATTTCGCCCAGTCGCAGAAAGTGCGCTCCGCCGGACGGAAAAAGGCGGCACACGGGAGTGCGCCGCTCTGAGCAGTCCCCCAAGTGGCGGAGCGGATAAGGCTATTTCAAAGGCATATATCCCGCGCCGCCGCCGTTGAACTTGTAGTTCAGGCCGATGCGGGCAACCTGTACATCGTCGGTAAAGCCATAATAGCCGCCGGCAACAACCGGGTTCGCCATGGTGTCGGTTGGAACGCCGATATAAAGGTATTCAGCCTTAAAGCTCAGATTGTTGGAGAGCATCGCCTCGTAACCGGCGCCCACGGCGATGCCAGTGCGCCAGCCGTCGTCGCTAGTGCTCATAGCCGCGTGATGCTGATCGGCCTGCACCTTATGCTGTGTGCCCAGGAAAGCGGCGCCCCCTGTCACATAGAACAGGTTGGCCCCAACGGCATAGCCGCCGCGCAGCCGCATGGTTGCAATAGCGTCGATATAGGACTGTGTTTGTTTGTCGCTAAGTTCTCTGACTGTTGCATCCAGGCCGGCCCAGCTAATATCGCCCTCAACACCAAGCACGAGGTTGCGGATCTGCCAGTTGTAGCCAAAGGTTCCGCCAATGAGTCCGCCAATTCCCTGACCATCGGGGCATGTCTCAGAAGCCACGCAACCGCCTCCCTCCGAATCGAAGGTCTTTTTCGAGAGCAAGGCGGAACCGCCTGAAATACCGATATATGGTCCGCTCCAACCTGCCGCTTCTTCGTAGGCCATAGTGTCCTTCATGCCGCCGCTTAGGTAGGGTGCTGAAGCGCTACCGTTGCCGAGCTTGTAGTTCAAGCCGATGCGAGCAACCTGCACGTTATCGGTAAAACCATATCTCTGGGTGTTATCGCCAGCATTCACCATGGTATCGGTTGGAACGCCGATATACAGGTATTCAGCCTTCACGCTCAGATTGTTGGAGAGCATGGCCTCGTAGCCGGCGCCCACAGCGAAGCCGGTGCGCCAGCCGTCGTTGGACGTGTTAAATACCGGGTCATTGGCGAGCACCTTATGCTGTGTGCCCAGGAAAGCAGCGCCCCCTGTCAAATAAAACAGGTTGGTCCCAACAGCATAGCCGCTGCGCAGCCGCAAGGTTGCAATAGCGTCGAATTGGGACTGTGTTTGTTTGTCGTTACGCTCTCTAACCGTTGCACTCAGGTCAGCCCAGCTAATATCGCCCTCAACACCAAGCACGAGGTTGCGGATCTGCCAGTTGTAGCCAAAGGTTCCGCCAACGAGGCCGCCAATCCCCAGACCATCGGGACATCTCCCATTGGACACGCAACCGTCCCCCTCCGAGTTGTAGGTCTTGTTCGAGAGCCAGGCCATACCGCCTGAAATACCGATATATGCACCGCCCCAACCAAGGACGGGGGCGGCGATTGGCTCGTAGGACATCGTGTCCTTCCAGCCGCCGAGGTCCGCCGCTAAGGCGCTGCCCGCACTGACAACCGCTGCCGCCGCAGCAGCCACAAGCATGTACCGCATAACTTGTTCTCCTGAATTTCCCAATAGGCGCAACGCTTACGACCGTGGACGCGGGATGCGATGTGAGCATCTATCCATCGTGCTGCGGAAGGCTATTTCGATTCGCGGCGGTGTGGCATCGGCGAAATGCAACCTGCGGTATTACTGAGTGGATAACCGGGGCTTGGCATTTCTGGCTTCAAGGGAAGTCTGGAGGGGGAAACAGCGCACAAAAAAACGGCGCACCTTCGCGCGCCGTTTCACAGGTCTTAGTTTGGGGGGACTAGGGCAGGTTTACTTCAGGGACTCGAAGCCGGTCGTGTTCAGCTTGTAGGAGAGCACGAGGCGGCCGGTCTGGATGTCGGGCTGATCCGTGACCTTGTAATTGCCATTGGGGTTGCCACCGCTTATCAGAGGTCTGGCCGGAAAAGAGCGTCTGCTCGTCCAGTTGCGTGAAGCGGTATTCGCCCTTCAGGAACAAAGGCCCGCCAAGGCTTGTCTCGATGCCAGCGCCTGCCGTCCAGCCCGAGAAGTTGCTATGCTGTGCGCCCTCAGGCATGTCGAAGCTCGCCTCGGTATAACCTGCCAGGCCATACACCAGGGTGTTGGAGTTGACGAGATAGCCGGCGCGGCCGCCCACGGTCCAGGAGTCGGTCAAGCGAACGGAGCCGCTGAAACCGTCGGTCGTCGTCGTCGGGCTTTCCTGCCAGCTTTTTGGTGGTCTGACTGAGGCTAGCGCTCGCCGTGCTGTCGATGCTGTCGAAATCGTAGTCGAAGAAGGCGCCAACAACGAAGTGCTGGTCGAGCTGGCGGTCATAACCAACCTGAACCGTTCCGAAGCCGCCCATGCCGCCGATGCCATTCAGCTCAGCGTTGACGCTGCTGCTACTCCACCAATCCTTGGTGTCTGCGCTCCCCTTCAGATCGTGGTTGAGCGCGCCGCCGCCGCCGCCAGCACCGAAGAAGAAGCCGGTCCAGGTGGAGGCGGGCATGTATTCGGGAGCATCTTTCAGGCTGCCGGTGGTGCGAAGGTCGGCTGCTTGGGCTGTGCCCATGCCCATAGTCACCGCGAGCGCCGCGGCGAGCATTGTCTTTTGCATTGTGTGTATCCCCTAAATTGCGCAGAGAACGCGACGCAACGCTTACTGTTGGAATGGAGTGTATCGAGAGGCAGTGCCAGCCTCTGCTGTCAAAGCGTTAGGTGATTCGAGTGCGTTTTCCGCGACTAAGTTGGGCGCGAAGGCTTGCTTAACTGTGACAAGTTGCAAAATTACACGCAAGTATAGATGGATGCACTGCGAGTAATACAAATAGAAGTTGCGCAATACTTACCACAAGTTGCAGCTAGGTTAATCGAGCAACCCAAGGTATGTTGCCTTCTGGAAAATCGCGTCTTGCCCAACCCGTCCTGCCCGCAATTCCAGAGGGCGTCCCGCGGATCGGGAGCGCCTGCCGTCCGCAATATCGCTGTCCCATCGCCTGCGGCTCGCGCTATGGTGGCGGAATGACCGATGAACTGCCGCCTGAAAACCTTCGCTTTCCCTTTCCGCAACCTCCCGCGGCGGGCGAACTCGCCGAAATCGCGCCCGGCATCCTCTGGCTTCGCCTGCCGCTGCCGTTCCGGCTGAACCACATCAACGTGTTTCTCATCGATGACGGCGATGGCTGGGCAGTTCTGGATACCGGCATCGCGAACAAGGCCACGCGGGAGATTTGGGAAGCGCTTGCGGCCGGCCCTCTCGCGGGGCGAAAGCTTACGCGCCTGATCGTGACGCATTTCCACCCCGACCATATCGGCCTGGCCGGCTGGCTTGGCGAGCGCTTCGGCGTGCCGCTCCTGACCACGCAGACCACTTACCTGCAGTGCCTCACCATTTCGCTCAGCCCCGGCGCCCTCGACGCCCCCGTCTATCGCGACTTCTATATCCGGCGCGGCCTGAAGTCCGAGGCTACCGCGGCCGTGCTCACGCAGGGCCACGCCTATCTGAAAATGGTGACACCCCTGCCGCCCATCTTCGAGCGGATTGCCGATGGCGACCGCCTGAAAATCGGCGGGCGCGTCTTTGAGGTCATAACCGGCGAGGGGCACGCGCCCGAGCAGGCGATGCTCTACTGCGCGGAGGACAGGCTTTTCTTCGCGGGCGACCAGGTGATGGAGAAAATCTCGCCGAATGTCAGCGTCTGGGCCATCGATCCGCACGGCGATCCCCTGGGCCTTTACCTGCGCTCGCTGCGGGATTTGAAATCGCGCGTGGGCGAAGATGCGCTCGTGCTGGCGAGCCACCATCGGCCGTTCTTCGGGCTCCACGAACGCCTCGCCGGGCTGGCGGCGCACCACGCCCACCGCTGCGCCGCTATCCAGGAAGCCGCGCGCACGCCGAAAACCGCCGCGGAGCTGCTGCCGGTGCTTTTCCATCGCCCGCTCGATCCGCATGAGATGAGCTTCGCGTTCAGCGAGGTGCTGGCGCACATGAACTATATGCTGCGCGAGGGCATGCTTGCTTGGGCCGAGCCGCGGGACGGCATCGAGCGTGCGATTGCCGGCTCGCCCAAGGGATGATAACGCCACATTAACTCTCCCAAGCGCTCCGCCGGGCAGTTTTTGGGGGGCGGAAGGCGCTTTTCGATTTTGAAGTAATTTAGCAGAAAGGTCTTGAGTTTGCGTTAAGTGGTGTATCGCATTGAATTTGTGCTAGAAATCTAGTGCGGGGCATGGTTGAAAATCGCGCCACAGGCCACAATTTGGTTAATTTCAAATATTGGACTATATTTAACCGGATTTTTGAAGTGCACTTTTGAAGCAAAAACGAGGAAAAAATCGCAAAAATACGCGCGTAGAACACATGCCTCCCTCGCATTTACCACTTTTGAATTTACCATAACAGGCGCCTATGCGATCCTAACCTTCCGTTAAACAAACGCCGCAGTTGTGGCGGGCCAGAACGTCCGTTCAGCGTGTCATACGGCCGGACATAAGTTCGATCCGGCCGTCCACGACGCCGCAACACGAAAAAGCTTGTTGGCTGCCGTTGCTCCACGGATCGGCCGGGTCTTGGCCCACGCTTCGGCCTGACAGCCCCTCGCGTCACGGGCGCGGCAGGGGGTACCAAGCAAACTCGCCGGTATTGCACGGATGGCCGACTGCATTTTCGCCAGACAGCGGCGGACCTTTACCGCTTCAACTGCGTTTTTAGGTTAAACCATGGCCATCACGCTTCCAGCGGAGCCAGGCCGCGCGCCATGTACTTCGCGAATTCTGAAATCATGTGCGTGAGATAGGCTTCATCGAGGTTGGTGCTGACGCGAGCCATGAACGAAGTATGGAAGGACTGCGCACACACCATCAGGCCCACGGCTTCCAAGTCCGCGTCCGCCCGGATGAGACGCCGCCTTTGAAGTTCGGACAGCCGGTCGCGCAGCACGGCGTCCTGCCGGATCACGATTGCCTGCAGCCTGTCCCGGATCGAAGCGTCGATAATAATGCGGGGCACGAAAGTGCAAAAAAAGTCGCGCGATTCAAAGAACCGCGAATGCCGGTACAACAGGAACTGCCTGATCTCCTCCTCGACGCTGTCAGCCGCGGCGGGATAGTTGCTGTCATTGGCTTCCCCATCCAGGAAGGCGCTCAGGATGGCGAGCAGAAGCCCCTCCTTGCCACCGAAATACCGCGTGATGAGTTGCTCGTTGAGACCGGCCTCGGCAGCCACCATTTTCGTGGTCGACGCGTCGTAGCCGTACTTTGAAAACAATTCCAGGCCCGCACGCAACAAGGCCTGCTTGCTGGCCTCTTTGTCCCGCTTCCTCGGCGTCTGATCCATAGGCGAATCCTGGCTTCAAAAGACTGATAGTTCTCGAATTTAGCATGGATGGTTTGCGGATTTAGCATGCATGCGCGTGCTTGACAAAGATGTCATCTGGCGTAGTATGCATGTGCATACATACTGGGTTGACATCCTCTTTTCTCTGTCGAGAATCCATGCCTCGACGCTGGCTTAATCTACCCCTCCCTGGGTGCCAGTGCCGTAGCCCTGCCCCGGGCGAGGCCGGGAAAATAGATGTCAACCCAGTGCCGCATTTTCGCGCATGTCTCGCCAATCGTACATGCGCTGGCTTTGTCCCTGCTTTGTCAGGCTTTTTCCGCCTTCGCCAGTGCGCCCGTTGCGATTTCCAGCGCTTTGACTGGCTCATTCGTCCACGACGGGGCCACAAGAGCCCGCGCCAGTTTGAGCCGGCGCCTGATTGGCACTGCCGAAGCGAGTTACGGGCAGGCTATCCTCCGCAACCTGCTGCGCGGGGCACTCAAGCCGCCAAACGAGGCCAGTGGCGGCAAAATCGAGATGGATTATGGCATCGAGGTTCGTCTCGGGAGTTTCAGAGATGATTATCGAGCCAAATCCCAGCCTTTCGGGCTCCGTGACAGCGGGGCCACCGCTTTCGAGCCATTGCATGTGGAAGGCGGGCTGCGTCTCCTCGCTTCCGGGCTCCAGCCTCCATTCGACCCGCACCCGGCCTTGGCTGTTGGAAAGCGCTCCGTATTTGCCTGCATTGGTGGCAAGCTCGTGCAGAGCCATGCCCAGCGTTTGAGCGGCTGACGCGGATATCAAAAGAGGCGGCCCCCCAAGCTCGATCCGGGAGCCGATCAAGTCCTCGAACAGGGCAAGCTGAGACCGGATAAGGCAGGCAAGCTCCACCCCTTTCCAGGCATTCTTGACGAGCAGGTCCTGGCTTGCGGCCAGCGCTTCGACGCGGTCACCAAAGCGCTCAAGGAAATCTTCGGGGGTGCTCGCAATTGTCTGGCGCGCAATTGCTTGCACGATGGTGAGCATGTTCTTCGAGCGGTGGTTGACCTCGCGCATGAGCAAATGGACATGCTCCTGAGCGCGTTTGCGCTCCGTGACGTTCCGGACGATGCCGACCAGCCGGACCGGCGCTTCAGCCTCGAACGTCGTCACGCCATCGGCGACAATCCAGCGGATCGAGCCATCGGACCGGTTGACGACACGATACTCGCATTCGAAGCGGCGTGTGCCGGCTGGATCGAGAGCGCGCTGAATGGCGGCTCTCACGTGATTCAAATCGTCAGGATGCACCCTCGATTCGAACGTTTCGTAGGGCACCTCCTCGCTTTCCAGTATCCCCCAAAACCGGCTGGTTCCATAATCCCATCTGACGCTGCCAGTTCGCAGGTCGTAGTCGTAAACGCCAAGCTTCCCGGCGCGCAGGGCGGCAGCCAGCCGCTCCTGGCTCTCACGCAGCGCGTTCTCCGCCAGCTTGCGCGTCGTGATGTCAATAAAGGCCGCGACCGCGCCGATGGTGTTTCCATTGGCATCGCGCAAAGGTGTCGCGTTTCCAAAGCAGCTTCGGCGCTCGCCGTCTTCGAACCTCCATTCAAACTCGCAATCCGCGACTTCCTCGCCGCGTGCGGCCCTCTGCATCGGAAGCTGATCGTTCGTCATTGGCTGCCCCTCCGCGTCGAAAAACTCGCAGCGCAGGATGGTGTTATCGGGAGCGGATTTCGATGCATTGGCGCCCTCGGGAATATTCATCCAGAGATTGCCCAGCCGGTTTCCCAGCATGGACTGGCAGTGCGGGTCGCGCGAAATCCAAATGCCGGCCGGCACCGAGTTCGAACACGGCCTGCAATTCGGCATGGGCCAATTCAGCCTCGTTCTTGGCCTCCCGCAATTCCGCGGTGCGCGCGGCAACCTCCCGTTTAAGCTCGGCGCGGCGTTCCGCCTCCGCCCGCCGCAACCGCGTCTGGGCCTTGCCCATAAGCCCGGCAATCCAGGAAATGAGCAGGCAATTCACGGCGAAGATGAGCAGAGCCGGCCAATCCAGAAGAGGTGTCCCCCTAGTCGCAAGCCATGGAGTAGTGGTGATCGCCGACGCGACGGCCGTTGCGAGCGCTCCGGCGCGTAGGCCGCCATAAAGAGCCGCCAGCACAACAGTGGGGTAAAAAGTTATGAAGGGAACGTGCTCCTGTAGTGTGGGGAGGAGCACCACCCTCAGAACCGTAGCAATGAGCACGAGGGCAATCGCCACGGCATAAGGGTGCGGTGGCTTCTCGCGCGGCAGCGCTTGGATAGAAAAAGGCGCCTCTGCGTTCTGGAATGCGGCGTGGGCGGCCACCAGCATGTAGCCGCCGCCGAGAAATTGGGCCGCGCGGCTAACCCAGCCCAACACCCCGCCAACCGTAGTTTGCAACATTATGCCCAAATAGCCGATGGCGAGCAGCATGAGCGCCAAGACAAACCAGCGGGCGAACGGTGAATGATGACTGGCGCCTTTTCGTACAAGCAAAAGCGTCAGCACAATTGCGAGGATCGTCGAAGCCAGAACGAACTGACGCTCGGGAGTGGCGCCCTGTCCCTGCACGAAGAATACGGGCGTCCATCCCTGAATGGCCATCAGTTTTAACAGGGCCGCCACCGCCAGGGTCAGGACCATGGCCGCCAGCAATGCAAGCGGCCCTTTTTGCAGGGCAAAATGACCGCGCTGAAGCAGGGCCGCACCGGCGAGATAGCACAGAGAGCTGGCCCATATATCCAGATTGTGAATGGTGACGATGGTGTTCATGCCGAAAAGCGGACTTGGCATGAAGGCGATGCCCAGCGCGGCCAGGCCCGAAGCGCCCCAGAGCGATGCACCGCAGGCAAAAAGTCCCAAGCCCACCGCGCCGGTCATCAAGAAACTGCGCGCGAACAGGATTGAGATGCCAAGCGCCGGCAAAGTCGTGAGTAGAAGATTGAGTGCAATCAAGAGCCAAGGCGATTCGTGCGGCGCCTGAATGTCTCTGAACCACAGCGTGATTACCGCAACGAAGAATACCGGTAAAGGAATCCACGCGACGCCGTGCCGCGGCGGACTATGCGGCGCATACGTCCGATATTCCAGAATGTTCCGTATGCTTTGACAAACATCGTTCATGAGCAACACGCACGCCGGACGAAGCCGGGCCTTCGGGACATCCCACGCCAGCCGTCGAAAGTCCTGGCCGTTCTGCAGCAAGCCCAGTCATTGCGAGTTTCGCACCGGCCGGGGCGGCCGGCCCGTCCAGATGAAACTGCGAAGACCCCCTCATCCTGTCCTTCTCCCTAAGGGGAGACGCCCTCTCAACGGCATCGGCCTGACTCCCTCTCCCCTAGAAGAGAGGGCTGGGGTGAGGGGGTCTTGCGACACGGGTTTCTTCCTAGGTGGCCCGTATCGGACGGAAGGCCAATCAAAACTTAGTTAGAACCTTATTGCAAGTCTTGGTTGCCGATTGCGCTTAGTAATCGCAGCGCAGCCGCTGGCGTGGCTGAAAAATCCAATTGCCGGCCTACCGGATACCGCCCTTTGTCCCAGGCGGAAGGCCTGACGCAACGGTGTTCGTCATCGCGAGGCGCCAAAGGCGCCGTGGCGATCCATGGCAATATCCGCGGCTTGAACTGGATTGCTTTCGGCCGCGCTTCACTCGCCGTCGCAATGACGGCAATTTCGACTAGAGGTGCGAGGCTCTCGTTCGCGGCTATTTCCCGCCGTGGAAATAATCGTAAACCTGCTGGGCCATCGCCTCGCTGATCCCGTCCACGGCCTGGAGATCGGGAAGCCCTGCGCGGCTCACCGATTTCGCGGAGCCGAAATGCCGGAGCAGCGCGCGCTTCCGCGCCTGCCCGATGCCGGGGATATCGTCGAGTGCGTTCTCGCTCATCGCTTTCTTACGCTTGACGCGGTGCGAGCCGATGGCGAAGCGGTGGGCCTCGTCGCGCAGGCGCTGCACGAAGTAGAGCACCGGATCGTTGGGCGGCAGGCTGAACGGCGGCTTGCCGGGCATGAAGAAGCGCTCGCGGCCGGCGTTGCGGTCGGGGCCTTTGGCGATGCCAACGATGGCGAGGCCGTGCAAGCCGAGGGCGTCCAGCACCTCGCGCGTGGCAGAGAGCTGGCCCGCGCCGCCGTCGATGAGGAGCAGGTCAGGCCAAGCACCAACGTCGCCGCCTTGGGCTTCGGGCTCGTCTTCGGTTTCGTCCTCCATAGGTTCGGGGGTCAGCGACTCTTCTGCGAGGGCGTTACCCCTCACCCCAGCCCTCTCCCCATGGGAGAGGGGGCCGGCTGCGGCCGTTGAGAAGGCGTCCCCTCTCCCATCCGCATCCGCTTGCGGATGCGGACATTCAGAAGAGGCAAGCTCGCCAAGGCGAGCTTGCACGGGAGAGGGACAGCGTGAGGGATTGTGCCCTTCGTTATTAGTCCCATCTCCATCGTCCAGCGCTGTCTCTCCCACGGGCAACCCATGCTCCTTGAGCAGCCGCTTGAACCGCCGCGTCAACACCTCGCGCATCATGCCGAAATCGTCGCCCGGCGTGAGCCCTTCCGTCTTGATGTTGAACTTGCGGTACTGGTTCTTCGCGAAGCCTTCCGGCCCGGCGACGATCATGCCGCCCACCGCGTTCGTGCCCATGATATGCGAATTGTCGTAGACTTCGATGCGGCGCGGCTTGCGCTCCAGGCCAAACACGCCAGCCATCGCCGCCAGCAGCTTGCCCTGGCCCGAACTTTCCGCGAGCTTGCGGCCGAGCGCTTCCTTTGCGTTCTGCGCGGCGTGGTCCACCAACTCCCGCTTCTCGCCGCGCTTGGGCGTCAGCACCTCGACCTTGCGGCCGAGCTTGGTCGAAAGCGCCTCCGCGATCAGCTCCTGCTCCGGCACATCGCAGGACAGCAGCGCGCAACGCGGCACGATCTTGTCGTCGTAAAACTGCGAGATGAACGAGCCAAGCACCTCGCCCTCGCTTAAGGTGCGGTCGGCGCGCGGGAAATAGGCGCGATTGCCCCAGTTCTGGCTGTTGCGGAAGAAGAACACCTGGATGCAGGTCTGCCCACCCTCCTGGTGGATCGCGAACACGTCGGCTTCCTCGACACCATGCGGGTTGATGCCCTGATGCGCCTGGATGTACGCCAGCGCCCACAGCCGGTTGCGGTATTTAGCGGCACGCTCGAATTCGAGCTTTTCCGCCGCCTCCGCCATCAGCACATTGAGCTTTTTCTGCACCGCATCGGTCTTGCCCTTGAGGAAGGTTTCCGCCTCGTCGATGAGCTTGGCGTACTCTTCGAGCGAGATTTCCCGCGTGCAGGGGGCCGAGCAGCGCTTGATCTGGAAGAGCAGGCACGGCCGCGTGCGGCTTTCGTAGACGCTGTCCGAGCAGGAGCGCAGCAGAAACGCGCGCTGCAGCGTGTTGATCGTGCGGTTCACCGCGCCGGCGCTCGCGAACGGGCCGAAATAGTCGCCCTTCAGCGTCCGCGCGCCGCGGTGCTTGGCGATTTGCGGCGCCTCCTGGTCGCGGCGGATGACGATATAGGGAAACGATTTGTCGTCGCGGAAGGAGACGTTGTAGCGCGGCTTGAAGCGCTTGATGAGGTTGGCTTCGAGCAGCAGCGCCTCGGCCTCGGTCGCGGTGTTCACGAACTCCATCGTCACCGTGGAGCGGATCATCGCGGCGATGCGGTTGGTATGGCCGCCGAGCCGCGCGTAATTCTGCACGCGGTTCTTGAGGTTGCGCGCCTTGCCGACGTAGATGACCTCGCCGGCCTTATCCATCATGCGATAGACGCCGGGGCCGGGACCTAGGTGCTTGACGTAGCGCGCAATCGCCTCAGGGCCGCTTAGGGGCTCGCCGCCTTCGCCTTCGGCGGCCGGCTCCGCCGGGCGGTCTTCAATCCTTTCCTCGCTGTCTGCCATGCCCGCCTTATACCAAATGCGGCCCGTCACTTCACGGGCATTTAGCGGCCCCACCTGCGTTTCCAAACGCTATAATCAAATGCTTGGAACCCAAGCGTCCTTGTGCAAGAAGCATCACAGGTAGTTCTTGAAGGGCAAAACATGGCGATTGAGCTTCCTTCCCAGCTTACGAAGGCCGATTTTCTAAAGCGCCTTGCCATCACACTCGCCGCCCTGTTCGCCTACCGGTTCGGCGCGACGATGCCGGTGCCCGACCCAAGTATCCACTGGCCAAAACCCATCG
This sequence comes from uncultured Alphaproteobacteria bacterium, assembly GCA_963760455.1. Classification (GTDB taxonomy): domain Bacteria; phylum Pseudomonadota; class Alphaproteobacteria; order Rhizobiales; family Rhodomicrobiaceae; genus Rhodomicrobium. The sequence continues at coordinate 181,270 of CAVXDM010000038.1, read as the reverse complement.
CCTGGCCGCAATACTTTTCTCTTTTTTCACTTGGAATAAACTCCTTCTACACCGCTATCGTCTGGCTTGGGCTGGCCAAACTTGCCTATCCTGCCATTGCGCGCTGGGAAGTTGCTAAGCTCGAAAATGAGGTAAAGCTCCACCGCTATATACTTGTTGCCGCTCTCATTTTATCCAGCCTTCAATCCGTCCCCTTGGTTCTTGGCGTTGAGAGAATTTATCGCCCTGTAACGCTCCATACGCTCATCGCACCGGGCTCCGGCTACATATACGCCGCTGCCCTGAGCCTGATCGTCGGGGACGGCTTTCGGTTGGTTGGCTGATCAAGCTGATCACATATCGTGGCTTGGGAAATGGCTTCTGGCTCATCTACGCAGCGTCTGGCTGGTGGACGGGATACCGCGCAGCCTTTCTCGTTCATGGGAACAGCTGCGCGCCGGCGCCATAGATTTCAAAATGCTGGCGATTGCCGGCTTCCTTTTGGCGCAGGCCTTTCGCTCATCGCACCTGGCTCCGGCGACATATACGCCGCTGCCCTGAGCCTGATCGTGGGGACGGCTTTGGTTGGTTGGCTGATCAAGCTGATCACATATCGTGGCTTGGGAAATGGCTTCTGGCTCATTTACGCAGCGTTGGTGGTGGACGGGATACCGCGCAGCCTTTCTCGTTCATGCGGCTACGTGGAGCCATCGTTGCGCGCGTTGACCATAGATGCCAATGAATCGGCCTCATGTGCGATTGCCGGCCTCTACCTCCGCAGTTGCCGTTTTGGTCACGCTGCGGACTATTTCCCTGGCAGTACTCCCGCAAAAGGGCATTAGCAAACACAATTTGCCGGCTTTTGCTGACTTTGGAACTATGCGGGCACTTTTGCAGCAACTATTTGGCCGCCGTTACTTGCGGCCTCCAGTTCGGCCCCGTTTTTGCCGGTTGGCGCTCGTTGCGCTGCTTGGCGCACGGCGGTCTCCGGTTGCGTGTGGGGACCGGGTTGTTGCCTAAGCGATGTCGACGCCTGATCGAAGCAGCAATCAAGCACTTGCCAGCCGTCGCTGAATGTTCGACTTTCTCCTACCGGCCTGTCCCATGCCAGGCTACACAGGCTCGAACCATCCCAGAATGGCGAAACGAAGCAGTTTGGATCACTGCGTTCGCTCAGATCGCCGTTCTAGCGGGCGCCGAAGCGGTGATGCTGAATGTTCCCGTGCCCTTTTATATCAACGCCAATTCGATTATTATATTTGTAGCCGTCGCGGTCCACTTCTTGCGTTCCGCCCAGGCTGACAAAGCCGTCTGATTTGTACGCAACCCCATCAACTCCGCCGCCGCTCCAGCACCTCGATCAGCTCGGCGATCTTCTGGCGCTGATCGGCGGCATCGCCCGACTGGATCGCGTGCTCGACGCAATGGGCGACGTGGCTCTTGAGCACCTCGTCCTCCACCTTGCGCAGCGCGGCCTGCACCGCCGAAATCTGCGTCACGATGTCGATGCAATAGCGCCCGCTCTCGATCATGCGCGCGATCCCGCGCACCTGCCCCTCGATGCGGCTCAAGCGCTCCAGCGATTTCTTCTTTGCTTCCGCGTCCATGCGTGCTTATATACCCATACGGGGGTAGGGTATCAAGCAGAAGTTACCCGCTCCGCCGTCCGTTCCCGCTTGCGGGCGTGTGAAAAAATCGGCAGCGCTGGCCACACACTCAGTTGTCATGGCCCGGCTTAACCGGGCCATCCATGAAAATGGCTATGCGCTCAATATGTTGCTGGATGACCGGGTCAGCCCGCCCATGAGGGCAGTGGCCGCTGCCGATTTCTTCACATGCTCCTGCGCGCGAATGACGGTCATAACGCAGAAGAGAGGCCGCCATGGATTTGCTGCCGTCGATAGGCCAGGCGCTGCTGATGGCGTTTGGCATGTTCTGGAAGACCGGCTGGAGCCTGGTGCTGGGCTTCCTGATTTCGGCGGTGTTGCAAGCCGTCGTCTCCAAGGACGGGATGCGGGCGGCGCTAGGCCGGGACGGACCCAAGCAAATCGCCCTGGCAACGGCGCTCGGCGCTGCCAGCTCAAGCTGTTCCTACGCCGCCGCCGCGATCAGCCGCACGATCTTCAAGAAGGGCGCGGCGCTCACCCCAAGCCTCGCCTTCCAGTTCGCCTCGACCAACCTCGTCGTCGAGCTGGGCCTGATTCTGCTCATCCTCATGGGCTGGCAGTTCATGGCGGCGGAATGGATCGGCGGCGTGGTGCTGATCGTCATCATGGCAGTGCTCGTGCGCCTGACCTACCCGGCGAAGCTTGTCGAAGAGGCGCGCCATTATCCCGAAGCCGGAGGCGGCGGCCATCGGCATGAAGACGCCGCTGCAGACAGCAGTAGCATCTGGCAGAAGCTCCGCAAGCCCGGAACTCGCATCGCCATCGCCCAGAACTTCGCGATGGATTGGCGGATGCTTTGGAAGGATCTCGCAATCGGTTTCCTGATCGCGGGCTTCTTGAGTACGTTCGTGCCGGATCACATCTGGCACCGGCTATTCTTACTCGATGCGCCGGCGTGGCTGCAGGTGCCCATGAACGCGGTCATGGGGCCGCTGGTCGCCGTCATCACCTTCGTCTGCTCCATCGGCAATGTGCCCATGGCGGCGGTGCTCTGGGGATCGGGCGTGAGTTTCGGCGGCGTGCTGGCGTTCCTCTACGCCGATTTGATCGTGTTGCCGCTGCTCGATGTCTACCGGCGCTATTACGGATGGAAGATGGCCGCCTACATCGCTGGCATTTTCTTCACAACCATGGTGCTGGCCGCGATGGTCATGGACGCCGCTTTCACCGGCCTTGGCCTCGTTCCGCCTCGCGATCTGAATATCCGCGCGGAAATGAGCAGCTTCGCCATCGACTACACCTTCTGGCTCAACATCGCCTTCGGCGCGCTCGCGGTTTGGCTATTCCGGATCGCGCTCAGTTCGCCTTCGACTGGGGAAGGGCAGCATTGTGAGCATCATGCCGCCAAAGCGAACGCCAGTGCGGAACATGGCGGGCACTGCTGCCACTAGCCTGACGGTGCAGCGCCTTATTGAACCCGAACTTCCTGGGCTTGCCCCCGAGTGCATGACGTAGCTTATGTACATGCTTCGCGGCATGCCTGCGGGCCGCCGCGAACTGGCGCGCCTTGCTGTGCCGCTTATGGGCGCGCTGCCGCTTTTCGATTTGTACTTGATGCCGTTCGAATTGTTGCTTGCGCTTGGCAAACTGGCGGCCCAGATGCCGCTTCACGCGCTCGGCGAAACGGATGGCCTCAAGACGTGCCTTTTGCTCGTGCAAGTCAACCAGCACCGGCTTCCATCCGGCCGCAGCGCTTTGCGGGGCACACGTGACCGGCGCACATGCGGCAGCGGCTCGCGCAATGAACCCGCCTCCGGCGCCGATCGCAATCAGGATCGCGGTAGCCAACAGCCACCGGGATAAGTTGCTACTGCTCTTGCGGCACATGACACAGACCCAAAGCTACAGAACAAAACTAATCATCTTGCTTATACCACACTCCAAAATTCTGGCGCGATAAAGACAAAGAATGCAACCGTTTGTATCGGGCCGCCGCGCCATTCCCGCGAAGGTGCCCTGGCGCCAGCTTAACACTGGATGGTATATGGATGGTTTATTGAACCGGGCGAATCGCCCCTCACCCCAGCCCTCTCCCCATGGGAGAGGGAGTTCCGTCGCGGCCGTTGAAAGGGCGTCCCTTCTCCCAGCCGTATCCGCTTGCAGATACGGCCACGCTGCGATGCAAGCTCGCCAAGGCGAGCTTGCTGGGAGAAGGACAGGATGAGGGGAGATTTGCTCGATTATTGGCACGCCCGATGGTCTTCCCGCGGAGACTGCCCGGGACCTGCACTATTTCAACCGGTTCTGGTAAACCGCGAGATGGATGTAAGCCACCGCGAGCAGCGGTGCGGGCACGTTTGCGCGGCCGGCGCGCGCGAGCAGGTCGCCCACGATCTGATCGGCCTCGACCGGAGCGCCCGCCTGCATGTCGCGGAACATGGAGGCGGTGAACGCCGAGCCCTTCTCGGTCAGCAGCGCCCTTGTATTCGCAAGGAAGGCCTCGCCCGGCCGATGACCTTCCGCCGACGCAATCGCAGCGGCCTCATCCAGGAAGCGGTTGATGAATTCGCTACCGCCAGGCGCCGCCACGATCTCGCCCACGCTGCCGCGCATCAGGCAGGTGATGCCGCCGAGCGTCGCGAGCATCACCCACTTGTCCCACATTTCCTGCTCGATGGCCGGCGATAGCCGCGCGTTGAAGCCCGCGTTCTGCATGAAGGCGTCCAACTCACCGACGCGCGGCGTCCGCGAGCTGTCCAGCTCGCCATAGGCAAGCTCGTGGAATTGTCCCAAGTGGAGGATGCGGCCTTCGCCGTCAAGCTGGGCCGGGATCTTGCAGACGCAGCCGGCGACCGCGTACTTGCCGAAGCGCGCGGCGAGCGTGTCCATGTGCCTCATGCCGTTGAGCACCGGCAAAATCATTGTGTCCGGCCCAATTGCGGGAGCAAAATCCTCAAGGGCTGCATCGAGCGCGTAGGATTTCACGGTCAGCAGGATCGCATCGTAATGCGAGGCGAGGCTGCCGGCGGTGACGAGCTTCGGCGCAATTGTGAAATCGCCGTGCGGACTTGTGACCTGGAGCCCTTTGGCTTCAAGCTGCGCCGCGCGGCGCGGACGCACCAGGAACGTCACATCCCGCCCGGCCTGAGCCAAGCGGCCACCAAAATATCCACCGGTCGAACCGGCTCCCACAACCAATAGGCGCATGAATTCCTCTTATTAAGGCAATGCTGGGAATGCAGCATATTAGCCAATTTTTCCATCATTCCTAGGGGAGAAGGCCCGAAGCAATCCAGAGGCAACGTAAGCGAAAGCATTGCGGGCCAAGCCTGGATTGCCACGGCGCCGACGGCGACTCGCGACGTCAAACGCGGCTCTACCCCGCGTTTTGGGGGTTGACAGAAATGCGCTAAGCGTTCATTCGCCTACAAAAGCGGGCCGCAATGCCGTTTACCGAACGCGCGGCACAACCTCCAACACTCCTAACGCATTCACAAGGCCATCAAGAGCGCATGGTATGACCGCGGGCTGACACGCCCAAATCCAAAAGCGAGGAAGCGATGACCATGGCGACACGTATGGCCGGCAACCGCCGCATCGCGACTATCTCCGCTACCGTCGCCAGCGCCTGGCCCAACCGCTACGATGCTGTCGTTTTCCTCGCCGTTGGCGCGCTCTTCGTCGGGATCGCCTATGCGGCGAAATGGATGCATCAGCCGCTCGCAGGCCTTGAGCTTAATCCTGTTTCGCTCGACCCCTGGAACCTACCGCAATACGCGCTCCTGACCACGCTCCGGATGTTCGCGGCGCTAGGTTTCTCGCTTCTCTTCACATTCCTGGTCGCCCCGCTCGCCGCAAAAAGCAAGAAGGCCGAGCGCATTATCATTCCCGCGCTCGATATCCTGCAATCCGTGCCGGTGCTGGGCTTCCTGACATTCACCGTGCTGTTCTTCATCGCCCTATATCCAGGCGGCGAGTTCGGCGCGGAACTGGCCGCGATCTTCGCGATCTTCACGAGCCAGGCCTGGAACATGACCTTCTCGTTCTACCAATCGCTGACCACCGTTCCGGGCGACCTTGAGGAAGCGGCCAGGCATTTCAGGCTCTCGCCCTGGATGCGCTTCTGGAAGCTCGATGTGCCCTTCGCGATGCCCGGTCTCGTCTGGAACATGATGATGTCCATGTCCGGCGGCTGGTTCTTCGTGGTGGCATCCGAGGCGATCTCGGTCGGCGATACTAAGATCATGCTGCCGGGAATCGGCTCCTACATCTCGCTCGCCATCGACCACCAGGACATCGGCGCCGTCGCCTGGGCGGTGGGCGCGATGGCGGTCGTAATCGTGCTGTACGACCAGCTTGTGTTCCGCCCGGTCGTCGCGTGGTCGGACAAGTTCCGCGTCGAGCTTGTCGCGGCGCAGGCGCAGCCCGAATCCTGGGTGCTCGATCTCATCAAGCGGGCGCGGTTCCTTTCAGTGATCGGCCGTTCCCTGAGGCGCTGCATGCAATTTTGTAGCGGCAACGTCAGCCACTTGACGAGGCAGATCCCGGAAGCGCCCAAGGTAAGCAAGACCACGAACAAGCTGTTCGATTTGGCCTGGAACGTGGCGCTCCTGGTTCTCGCGGCCTGGGCCGCCTGGCTGGTCTACTCCTACGTGAGCGCGACGCTTGGCTGGCTCGACCTTAAAGAAGCGGTTATTGGCGCCTTCATCACCTTCTTCCGCGTCATTATCCTGATCGCGGTTGCCAGCCTTATTTGGGTGCCCATCGGCGTCTATGTGGGCTTGCGGCCAGCGCTTGCCGAGCGCGTGCAACCTCTTGCGCAGTTCCTGGCGGCCTTTCCGGCGAACGTGCTCTTTCCATTCGTCGTCGTCGGCATCGCCACATTCCACCTCAACCCGGACATCTGGCTGTCGCCGCTGATCGTGCTTGGCACGCAGTGGTACATCCTCTTCAACGTGATCGCGGGCGCGAGCGTGTTCCCGAGCGACCTGAGTGAGACCGCCAAGCTGTACAAGGTCAAGCGCTGGCAGTGGTGGCGCCGGGTCATCCTGCCAGGGATCTTCCCCTATTACGTGACCGGCGCGCTTACGGCATCCGGCGGCTCGTGGAACGCAAGCATCGTCGCCGAGGTCGCGAGTTGGGGCGATACCAAGCTCGAAGCGCATGGGCTCGGGGCCTATATCGCCAAAGCAACCGCCGAGGGCGACTTTCATCGCGTGGTGCTGGGCGTGGGCGTGATGTCGCTGTTCGTCGTGATCGTTAACCGGGCGCTCTGGCGCCGTCTTTATGCCGTGGCAGACCGGCGTCTGCGCGTCGATTGATCGGAGAGAAGCCAATGGGTGTGGTTGCAGCGCGGAACAACGCGAACGGACGGAACCCATTGGTTTCCGTCGAGCATGTACAGCACTACTATAAGCGCGGCGCGAGCAGCAATCTGCTCGTGCTCGATAATGTCGACCTGACCATGTACGACAATGAGATTGTCGCGCTGCTGGGACGCTCCGGCTCGGGCAAGTCCACGCTCCTGCGCATCGTCTCGGGGCTTATGCCGCCAAGCGGCGGCGCGATCTCGATCGACGGCCAGCCCGTGAAAGGCCCCGCCGACGGGCTCGCCATGGTCTTCCAGACCTTCGCGCTGTTCCCCTGGCTTACGGTTCAGGAGAACGTGGAGCTGGGCCTCGAAGCGCAAGGCGTGCCGCAGGAGGAACGCCGCAAGCGCGCACTCGCCGCCATCGACCTGATCGGCCTGGACGGCTTCGAAACCGCCTATCCGAAGGAGCTGTCGGGCGGCATGCGCCAGCGCGTCGGCCTCGCGCGGGCGCTGGTGGTCAATCCCAAGCTGCTCCTGATGGACGAGCCCTTCTCCGCGCTCGACGTGCTCACCGCCGAAACCCTGCGCACCGACCTCCTCGACCTCTGGTGCGAAGGCCGCATGCCGATCCGCGGCATTCTCATGGTGACGCACAATATCGAGGAGGCGGTGCTGATGAGCGACCGCATCCTGGTGTTCTCGTCCAACCCCGGCCGCGTCATAGCGGAGATCAAGGTAAACCTGCCACAACCCCGCAACCGCGTCGATCCCGCATTCCGCGCGCTCGTCGACGACATCTACGCCCGCATGACCGCGAAGGCAGCACCGGCGCGCGAAGGCCTATTTCCCGGCACCGGCATCAGCATGAGCCTGCCGCACGTCTCGACCAATACGCTGGCCGGCCTCATCGAAACGCTGGCTGAGCCGCCGTTCAATGGGCGCGCCGATCTGCCTGTGCTGGCCGAGCGCACGCAAATGGAGGTGGACGAGCTGTTCCACGCGGCGGAAACGCTGCAGCTCCTGCGCTTCGCGGAACTTGCGGAAGGCGATCTGCAGTTGAACGAGGCCGGGCGCCGCTTCGCCAATGCCGGCACCGACGAGCGCAAGGCGCAGTTTGCGCAGCACCTCGTGACCTACGTTCCGCTCGCCTCACATATCAAGCATATCCTGGAGGAGCGCCCGAGCCATCGTGCATCCATCATCCGCTTCCAGGACGAGCTTGAGGACAACATGCCGGAAGAGGACGCCGAGATGACGCTGCACACGGTCATCAACTGGGCGCGCTACGCCGAGGTGCTGGCCTTCGATGGCGAAAGCGGCATGGTCAGCCTGGATAACCCGGCTTAATCGGCGCCAGCGCGTCTAAACGCCAGCGCTTGCCGCTATTGTTTGTCCATCGCGGGTATCGCCAGGAGGCAAAGCCGCCTATGGCGATCCATAGCAACATCTGAGACTTGATTCTGGATTGCTTCCGGCCGCGCTTTGCCCGCCGTCGCGTTGACGGAAAAAGAGTCAGGGATTATTGGCGCTGGTATTAGCCTCGTCTCCGGGCCAGCAGCGCTTTGTGGATCGTCTCGAACTGCTCCATGGTCTTGTAGCGCACTACGATCTCGCCGGCCTCGCCGCTACCGGGATTGATGAGGACCGCCAGTCCAAGCGCATCCGACATTTCCCGCTCGGCAGCCCGCGTGTCCGGGTCCTTCTGTGTTGGGGTCTTCGGCGTGGCCGGAACCGCACCCGATTTGCGGCCCATCACCAGCGCTTCCACCTCACGCACATTCAAGCCCTTGGCCACGATCTCCTTGGCCAGCGCCTCGGCGTCCTCGTGCCCAACCAGCGCACGCGCGTGCCCCGCGCTGAGCACCCCATCCCGCACCAGCGTTTGCACGCTTTCAGGCAGCTTCAGAAGCCGCATCGTATTGGCGAGATGGCTGCGGCTCTTGCCGATGATCTGGCCAAGCTCGTCCTGCGTATAATTGAAATTGTCGATAAGCTGGCGATAGCCGGCCGCCTCTTCGATGGCGTTCAGGTCTGAGCGCTGGACGTTCTCGATGATCGCAAGCTCAAGTGCTTCCTGGTTAGTCAGAGACCGGACGATAACCGGAACAACATGCAGCGAAGCCTTCTGAGATGCGCGCCACCGGCGCTCACCAGCCACGATCTCGTAATAGTTGCCGTCAAGCGGCCGGACGAGGATCGGCTGCACCAGGCCCTTTTCGCGGATCGAGGCCGCCAGCTCTTCCAGCTCGGCCTTCGCCCGCTCGGTTTGCTCGAAATTCTTGCGCGGGTTGAACGTGCTCGGCCTTACCCGGTCAATAGGCACCATGCGGGTCTCGCCGTTGGCAGGCAACACCCTCGGAACGCCGCCCGGTGCCACCGGTGCAGCATCCCCGATGAGCGAGGCAAGCCCGCGGCCGAGGCGGTTCTTCTGGACGGGGGATGGTCCCAATGCCAGGGCGCCTGAACGTGATTCCATCTCTAGTCTCCAGCTCTAAAATACTCGCAAATTCAATGCAGTCGTCATCGCGAGGCGGCTTCAGCCGCCGTGGCGATCCAGAGAAGCATGAGCGAGCGATCCCTGGATCGCTTCGCGGAGTTTACCCCGGCCTCCGGGCCGGGGCGCGCAATGCCGCGAATGCCCTTGGTGTGCCAAGTGCCTTAGGCAGCGACAGCCGTCCGTTCGCGGTCGATCATCTCGGCGGCCAGTTCCATATAGGCCCGGCTGCCAGCGCTCTTGTGATCGTAGAGCAGGAGCGGCTTGCCGTGCGACGGCGCCTCCGCCACGCGAACGTTGCGCGGAATGACCGTCTCGTAGACCTTCTGCCCGAAGAAGCTGCGTACCTCGGTCGCGACCTCGTCCGCAAGCTTGGTGCGGCTGTCGTGCATGGTCAGCACCACGCCGTGGATTTCGAGCGCCGGATTGAGGCTAGACCGAACGAAGTCGATGGTTTCCTTGAGCTGGGTGATCCCTTCGAGCGCGAAGAACTCGCACTGCACCGGCACCAGCGCGGCATCGGCCGCCGCCAGTGCGTTCAGCGTCAGGATGCTGAGCGATGGGGGGCAATCGATCAGCACGTAGCCGAGCCGCTCGTTCGGAGCCCGGTCGCGCTCGGAAGCACGCAGGGAATTAATCGCATCGCGCAGGAAGTAGGCGCGGTTCGGCGCGGCCGAAATCTCAGGCTCAAGGCCCGCGAGGTCCCGCGTCGATGGCGCGACGTAGAGCCCCGGTACCGCCGCGGGCGTCATCGCCTGCTCAAGCGCCGCGGCGCCCGCCAGAACGTCGTAGGTCGATACATGCCGCGCCGCTTCGGGCACGCCAAGCCCTGTGCTGGCATTGCCTTGTGGATCAAGGTCGATCACGAGCACGCGCTCGCCGACCGCCGCCAAGGCCGTGCCAAGATTGATCGCTGTCGTCGTCTTGCCCACGCCGCCTTTTTGATTAGCGATCGCGAACACCCGAAGGCCTTTGCCGCTATTCATCACTGCTCGCCACCCCGTCTGAGCACCGGTTTCCCGATCTCTAAAATCTGTCCTTCTGCATCGCTAATGCTTGGATGGATTTTCAAATCGAAAACCCAGCGTCTCCGGGCATCGGCGACTTCACCCCCGGCCTCGCGGCCCTTCAAAAACAACGCAACTGACGCATCACCGAAGAACGGCAGGGCCTGCTCCATCAGCGCGTCGAGTGGTGCGAGCGCCCTGGCGCTCACCACATCGGCGGCCGGAACCGCACCCTTTCCCCAGGCATCCGCGATGCGCATATTGTGCACGCGTGCCGAGGCCCCTGTCTGCCGCGCAACCTCGGAGAGAAATGCACACTTGCGTGCGTTGCTCTCGATAAGGTGCACCTGACACTCTTCCTGATTCGCAAGCATAATAGCAATTACGAGCGCAGGGAATCCCCCGCCCGATCCGAGGTCCACCCAGGTTTTAGCGCCTGGAGCGAGGCTCACAAGCTGGGCCGAATCTGCGAAATGCCGTTGCCACAGTAAGGGAATTGTGGCCGGCGCGACCAGGTTCACTGCCTTCTGCCACTTGATTAGGAGGTGCTCGTAAAGCTCTAACTTTTCCACCGTTTCATGTGAAACCTGGAAGGCCCGGGCGAAATCTCCGGCATTTTCGATTTTCTCTATCTTCTGCAATCTTTCTTTCCGCTTTTTGCCACATCATCTGAGCAACATTAGCGTGGCCGCTATGAGCCACGCCATAATGTTCGTCTCCATGGATAGGAGGGCATCATGCCATCTTTGCGTAGACTTAAAGCCTCCACACTTGTCCTCGCGCTTCTTATCCCGCTGGCAGTGCCCGTTCTGCCGGCCGCCGCCCAGGGTCTATGGTCCCTCTCGTGCGGAGATCTATGGTACCGGCGCAATGCGATTTACGCCCGCAACGGCTACTGCTTCAAGACGGATCGCGCGCTGAGGGTATTCGGAAACGCGAACTGCTCGTATTATGTGGAGGCCGACGTGCCCATGTCCCAGGGAGAACGCCAGCAGGTGGGCATCATCCGTGACATCGAGCGTCAAAAAGGCTGCCAGTTCTGATGGGGCGTGCGATTTGGCTTAGCCTGTGCCTTGCCTTCGCCCCACCTGCGTCCGCCCAAACCTTGGAGCAAAAGGCGCAGGCGCTTATCGGCGCATACCCCGATTTCCTGGCAGCCTACGACGGCACCTTCCTTATCTGGAAGGACGGAAGCAAGATGCCCTTCGGCGATGGCCGGGAGGACAAGCCGCTCAACGAGCTGCTGGACAAGCCGGACATTGCGGACATGTTCCGCTGGGCCTACCCATTCGGGGCCAGCGGAATACCTGCCGCGAAGGAAGCCGACCCGGGCCGCGTTCGCAACGAAGCCTTCTTCGAGAAAATGTACGGCGAATGCCGCAAAGAGCCGCCCGGCGGCTGCACCCGTGTCACATGCAGACCCAAGGAGCATCTGGAGCGCGTTCCGTGGCTGCCAAAATCCGGTGGCGGGGGGATGCAGGCCGCATCAATCAACGGCGCCGCCGCCAAGCTGCGCCTCGTGGCTCGGGACCTCGAAACCCTCGGCCCGGAATTCGTGCGCTACCTGGCGCCAAATGGCGGGAGCTATGCCCCACGCTGTATCGCGCGGACAACCCGGCTCAGCGTGCATTCCTTCGGTATCGCCTTCGACCTCAACACCACATATGGCCAATATTGGCAATACGGGCTGCCAGGGACGCTCAACGAAAGCCAAGTGCGGGAGCGCAAGATACCGCTGGTCTACAAGAACAAGATCCCGCTCGAAATCGTAGCGGCGTTCGAGAAGCACGGCTTCATATGGGGCGGCAAGTGGTATCATTTTGACGGTATGCACTTCGAATACCGGCCTGAGTTTCTCGCGCTGAAGGCGGTCATCGAGAAATGAACGAGGCCCGTGCAAATCTCGCGGCACTTTGAACGTAAGCCATTATCACTTCGCGGATCGGCATAGGGGGCGATCACACTGATCGCTCCCCTGCCACACCACCCGGCATGCGGGTCCGCACGGGCGGTTCGGGAAGTTGAGGTCATGAGAGGCGGGGCATTCCCACCACCAAAAAAACCGCCGGAACGGCTTGCGTTCCGGCGGTTTCATGACTTTGCCAGCTAAGAGAAACTGGTGCTGCCAAGCGAATGCTTAGCGGCCCCAAGACCTCTTCTCGGCATGGCCGAGCTTTTCCAGATCGCGCGAGGTGGGCGGGCCTTCCAGCGGAATACCCGCGCTGCGGCGGAAGTCGCGCAGAGCGCGGAAGGTCATCGGTCCGACCTGGCCGTCCGCTTCTACGCCAAGCAGCTGCTGCATGCGGGTGATGTCCTGCTCGCCGAGTTCGACTTCCTCAAGCGGACGGTTGAACCCGCCGTAGCTGCTCCGTAGGTCTTCTGCGGCCTCGGACCGGTCCTTAGGCAGTTCAGCCAAAACCGCCGTCGACTGAACGCGCTGGACCTGCGCCTTGTCGGTGGCATTCATATCCGCTGCACAGGGAAAGCCCGAGATGGTGCAGCGCTTTGTGCCAATCATGGAGCCTTTCACGCAGAACACCTTCCGGCAGGCCATGAAGGCCACTTCGCCGTAGCGCTCGCCGTACTTGGTGACTGCCTGATGGCGCCATTCGTTGTTGGCTTTATGCTCGGGGCTCACCAGAATACCGGCCGAAACGCCGCCAGAAGCTTGCAACCTTTCCTTGATGCAGCTGGCCGGTAGGGTGTCCACCACCGTTTGCTCTTCTTGCAGGCTGCTCGTGTCGCACATCGACTGCGCGAAGGAAGAGGCAGGGAAGAGAGCGATAGCCGCTGCTATCGGCAGCAGCCGAAGCCATTTGAACGTCATTCTTTTTCAACCTCCAAATCGAAACACCTGGTCAGGCGTCCTCCCATGTGGAAGCCAATTTTTTAGCATAGCTGGCTGCGCCGAGACCTACGCCCTGACCGTTAGCGCGACGATGTAGACAAGAATCTTGGCCGAAATTCAAGCGAATTAGAGGCTTTCCCTTGGCGGAACACAAACTCATGTGGAACAAAATTGCGGCCACATTCCACCAGTTATTCACGTGAAACATCGCTGAGGGCCGCACCAGTCACTCTCCCTATAGGAGAGGAAACGCCAGAATAGGACTTGGAGCATTCCGCACCGTCCCTTCTCCCAGAGGGAAAAAGACGGGGTGAGGGGAGAGTCCCTCGGTATGATCCGCCAGTTGGCCCTGCGTACACAGGCGCGGGAATGATTTCCGGCAACCGCCAACCCAGCTCAAGCCGCCCGCCCCGCCTTGCGTATATGCGCGAGCACGAGCATGAGCGCGGCGGGCGTGATGCCGTCGATGCGCGAGGCCTGGGCGAGCGTCGCGGGCCGCTGGCGTTCGAGCTTTTGCCGGATCTCGTTCGAGAGGCCCGATATCGCAGCGAAATCCAGCTCCGGCGGAATGGCTATGGCCTCATCCTTTTTGAAGGCGATAATGCTGGCCTCCTGCCGGTCCATGTAGACGGCGTAGCGTGCATCCACCTGAAGGCGCTCCGCCGTGGCAGCCGGGATTGCAGCCAGCTCCGGCCAGACTTTCGCGAGCCCGCCCACGCTCATATTGGGGAAGGCGAGCAGATCGAATGCGGAGCGGCGGCGGCCGTCGCGATTGAGCGCAATACCGTGGGCGGCGGCCTCGTCCGGGGTCAGCGTCAGGCTTTCCAGCAGGGCACGTGCCGAAGTCAGCGCTTCCGCCTTGCGAGCAAACGCCGCCGCACGCTCCGAACCTACACAGCCTACACGCAAGCCAAGTGGCGTCAGCCGTTCGTCCGCATTGTCCGCACGAAGCCTGAGCCGGTATTCGGCGCGGCTCGTGAACATGCGGTATGGCTCGGACACGCCGCGCGTCACCAGGTCGTCGATCATGACGCCGATATAGGCCTCGGTGCGCGAGACGGTGAAATCGCCAGGCCCGCCGCCCGCCTTCAGCGCCGCATTCACGCCGGCAACCACGCCCTGGCCCGCCGCCTCCTCGTAGCCCGTCGTTCCGTTGATTTGCCCGGCCATGAACAGCCCCGGCAGCTGCTTCGCTTCGAGCGTGGGCAGAAGCTCGCGCGGATCGACATAATCGTACTCGATGGCGTAGCCGGGCCGGATCACGGCGGCGTTCTCAAGGCCGGGGATGGTCTTCAGGAACGCGCGCTGCACATCCTCGGGCAGCGAGGTGGAGATGCCGTTCGGATAGACGGTATGATCGTCGAGACCCTCGGGCTCCAGGAATATCTGGTGGCTGCCGCGATCCTTGAAGCGGACCACCTTGTCCTCGATGGAGGGGCAATAGCGCGGGCCGACGCTTGCGATCTGGCCGGAATACATCGGCGCGCGATGGATGTTGGCGGCGATGATCGCGTGCGTTTCCTTGGTGGTGGCTGTGATGTGGCAGGCGATCTGCGGCGTCTCGATGCGCTCGCTCAAGAACGAGAACGGCACTGGCGGCTCGTCGCCGGGCTGTGCTTCGAGGCGCGAATAATCGATGGTGCGGCCGTCGAGGCGCGCCGGCGTGCCGGTCTTCAGCCTGCCCATGTGCAGCCCCAAGCCATAGAGGCGCTTACTGAGCCCAATCGCCGGTTCTTCGCCCACGCGGCCGGCCGGAATGCGTGTCTCGCCCATATGAATAAGGCCATTGAGGAACGTGCCGGTGGTGACAACCACAGCCCCAGCAGGCAACTCGCGCCCACTCGCAGTGACCACGCCAGCCACCGCCCCGTCCTTCACCAGCAGATCCTCGACCGCCTCCGCGATGACCTCCAGGTTGGCCTGATCCCGGAGCGCGGCCTGCATATGCCGGCGATAGAGCTTGCGGTCGGCCTGGGCGCGCGGCCCTTGCACCGCCGGTCCCTTGGAGCGGTTCAACATGCGGAACTGAATGCCCGCCCTGTCAATGACGCGGCCCATCAGCCCGTCGAGCGCATCGATTTCGCGGACCAGATGGCCTTTGCCGAGCCCGCCGATGGCAGGATTGCACGACATCTCGCCAGCGGTCTCGAATTTGTGCGTGACGAGCGCCGTGCGCGCCCCCATGCGCGCGGCCGCAGCCGCCGCCTCGCAGCCCGCGTGACCAGCCCCTACAACGATGACGTCGAAAACAGTGCGTTCCAAGCCTTCCTCCTTGAGCACGCAATATGCGGGCGGCCGGCCCCAGAGTCAAAGCGGGTGAACAGCCAGAAGTGCCTCCGCAATCTTCGCCAAGTGCGATCTTAGGGAGTCCTTTCATTTAGCAGCTCGATAAGACCGTGTTGCACCCGCTCGCATTAAGATAAAGCAGGCACCACGTTTAGCTTCGCGCGAGCTGTTTCATCTATCTTCGCCGTAGCACAAGGCCAAGAAGGGGCAGAACATGGATGCTTTCGACGTTATGACAACCGCCGTGGTGACGGTCAGCCCGGATACATCGATGCAGGAGATCGCCGAGCTGCTGCTTGGACACGGTATTAGCGCGGTCCCTGTTGTGGACGATTCCGGCGAGGTCATTGGCATGGTGAGCGAGGGCGATCTTCTGCGGTCCAACGATGAAGACCGTGATGCCCGCCGCGATTGGTGGCTGGCCATGCTAGCCAAGGGCGAGAACGGCAACCATGAGATTTTGGCAAGCCGGACCACGCACAGCCGCTGCGCTCGCGACGTGATGTCGGCCCCTGTCGTGACCGTGACAGAGAACACGGACGTATCGGAAATCGGAAAGCTTCTGGCCACACATAAGATCAAGCGGGTTCCCGTCCTCCGGGACGGACATATCGTCGGGATCGTGAGCCGTGCCGACCTCGTCCGCGCACTAGCTGAGCAATCGCCCGCGCCTTCGGAGCATCACGGCGGATTGTTCGACTGGGGTAATCGCCGCTCCAGCCGTGAGGAGCATGCGGAGCCGAAGGCGCGGGCGGTCGAACCGGCTGCTTTCGAGAAGGAGAAAGCCATCACGGCGTCAGCCTTCCGCTCGCTGGTTGAGGTGGCCACGTCAAAGAGAGCTGCGGAGCTCGAAGCCGCCCGCCGGGCATCCCAAGGCGGATTGGATCACAAAATCCAAGAAGCCATCGAACATCACATCTCGGACCAGCATTGGCGCGATCTTCTGATCCAGGCCCAGCAAGCCGCCGCGCATGGCGAAACGGAGCTGCTGGTGCTGCGCTTCCCTGCCAAGCTCTGCAGCGACGCAGGCCGTGCGATCAACGTGCCGGAACCCGATTGGCCCGCGACGCTCCGAGGCGAGGCGGCCGAGACGTATCTGCGGTTCGAGCGGGAGCTGAAGCCGCTCGGCTTCCACCTGATCGCCCGCGTGCTGGACTTCCCCGGCGGCTTCATCGGCGATGTCGGCCTTTTCCTCCATTGGGGCGGCACTGCTTAACGGATCGTTTCATGTGAAACCGGGGAGCCTAGGCTTCGCCGATAAATAAGTGTGTCAGGCGGCGCAGGAATTTTGGCTGGCTGCGAGGCGCAAAAAGGGGCGCATATCGAGATATGTAACCCTTTTTGCAACGCAGCAGGCAGGCGAAAGACCAAGCCGGATGGCGCACTTATTTATCGGCGAAGCCTTACTTCCCGACGCAGAACTCGGAGAAGATCTGGCCGAGCACGTCCTCCACGTCGAGGCGCCCGGTCAGACGGCCAAGCGCATCGGCGGCTTCACGCAGGTGCTCGGCGGCAAGCTCGGGATGATCGCGGGCCTCGGCGCAGGCAAGGAAGGATGTCAAAGCCGCGTGCGCACGCTCGATTTCCTGGCGATGACGCGCTCGCGTGATGAGCGGGGCTTCGGCGGCCAAGAAAGTCTCGCGCGCGAAGGAGACGAGAGCGGCTTTGAGTGCGTCCAGCCCCTCGCCGGTCTTGGCGGACATGGGGATGAACCCGGCAGCGCTATCCGGCCGCGACGGCAGGAGATCGGCCTTGTTGAGAACGGCGATCACAGCCCTATTCCGGGCGAATCGCCCCTCATCCTGTCCTTCTCCCCATGGGAGAAGGGACGCCTGAATTACGCTCGGAGCGTTCCACACCGTTCCCTCTCCCATGGGGAGAGGGACAGGGTGACGGGAGCCTGGCTCAGTTATTGACACCACCACATCCGCATCCGCAGCCGCCGACAGCGCCCGCCGGATGCCTTCCCGCTCGACGGGGCTTGGCGTATCGCGTAGGCCAGCGGTGTCATGCAGCACGAATGGAAAGCCGTCGAGATCGAGCGCCACCTCGATGATATCCCGCGTGGTCCCCGGCTCGTCGAAGACGATGGCGGCTTCCCGGCCCGCGAGCGCATTCAAGAGGCTCGACTTGCCAACGTTCGGTGCACCCACAATCGCGACCCGGATGCCCTCGCGGAGGATTTCGCCGCGGCGGCCATCGGCGAGCGCGCGCTCAAGCCCGGCGGCGAGCGCCCGCACCACGGGCAGAGCCTCCTTGAAAGCGCCATCCGCAATATCGCCCTCATCGGAAAAATCGAGGCTCGCCTCCACATACGCCATCGCCCGCAACAGCGAGGCGCGCCAGACCTCGTAGCGCTCCCGCAGTGCTCCGGCCGATTGCAAGAGCGCCTGGTCCCGCTGGGCCGCCGTCTCCGCATTGATGAGGTCCGAGAGGCCCTCCGCCTCGGTCAGGTCGAGCTTGCCGTTCTCGAATGCCCGCCGCGTGAACTCGCCGCGCTCCGCCAGCCTCAAGCCAAGGCCGCCAAGCGCGTCCAGCACGCCCGCAATCACCGCCCGGCCGCCATGCACATGGAACTCGGCCACGTCCTCGCCCGTGAAGCTCGCCGGCCCTGGAAACCAAAGCACAAGCGCCCGGTCCAGAACCCGCCCGCCTCGCGGGTCGTGCAACACCCGGACGGCGGCCATCCGGGGCTCCGGTGCCCCGCCTTCGCACAAAGCGCCAAGCGTCGCGAACGTGGCCTTGCCAGAGACTCTTATGACGGCGATGCCCGCCCGGCCTTGCGCCGTCGATAGCGCGTAGATGGTCACGATGTTGCTTCCCGGTTCAAAAATCTTGTACCTTTGACTACAGGGCACATATGCCCGAAAAGACCTATAATTGCAGCGGCCGGTTCCAGGCCGCTGGCGCTTCTCTTTCTATTGCATGGGATTAAAGGTTGCCTCATGGCGTCTAACCGTTTGAGCGAAGAAACAAGTCCGTACCTCCAGCAGCACAAAGACAACCCCGTGCATTGGTGGCCCTGGTGCCAGGAGGCGTTCGCGGAGGCGCAGCGGCTTGACAGGCCCGTGCTGCTCTCGGTCGGCTACGCGGCTTGCCATTGGTGCCATGTAATGGCGCATGAGAGCTTTGAGGATCCCGACACCGCGGCGCTCATGAACCTGCTGTTCGTGAACATCAAGGTCGACCGAGAGGAACGGCCCGACGTCGATACGCTCTATATGACCGCGCTGCAGGAGCTTGGCGAGCAAGGCGGCTGGCCTTTGACCATGTTCCTCCTGCCGGACGGCATGCCGTTTTTCGGCGGCACCTACTTCCCGCCCGAGCCGCGCTATGGGCGCCCGGGCTTCAAGCAGGTGCTGGAGAACGTTGCCCGCGTCTACGCCAACGAAAAGGAGACCATCAACCAGAACACCGCCTTCCTCAAAACCAGGCTGACGCCCAAGCTCAACTACGGTGCGGCGCCCGAGTTCTCCGAGGAGCAGTTCGCCGCCATCGCAGCCAAGTTCATCGGCGCCATCGACCCAGCCAACGGCGGCCTTCGCGGTGCGCCCAAATTCCCCAACACCACCATCTTCCACTTCCTCTGGAAAGCCGGGCTCCGTTACGGGCTCATTACCTGCATCGAGGAGGTGAAGAACACCCTTCTGCACATCTGCCAGGGCGGAATCTACGATCACGTTGGCGGCGGCTTCTCGCGCTATTCGGTGGACGAGCGCTGGCTTGTGCCGCACTTCGAAAAGATGCTCTACGACAACGCGCTCCTGATTGAGCTGATGACCGAGGTCTGGAAGGAAACGCAATCCGACCGGCTGAAGGCCCGTGTCGCCGAAACCGTCGGCTGGATCGAGCGCGACATGATCGTGCCCGGCGGCGGCTTCGCGGCATCCTATGACGCCGACTCCGAAGGCGAGGAAGGCAAGTTCTACGTCTGGACCGCCAAGGAGATCACAGGCGTCCTCGGCAATGGCGAGCAGACGGCGATCTTTTCGCAGGTCTACGACGTGACGGAGGGCGGCAATTGGGAAGGCAAGACCATCCTCAACCGGCTCAACGCGCTGGCGCTCCTGAACCGGAAAGAAGAGGAGGCCCTGCAAGAAAGCCTGCGGAAGCTCTTCGAGGTGCGCGAAAAGCGTAGCAAACCCGGTTGGGACGACAAGGTGCTGGCCGACTGGAACGGCCTTGCAATCCGTGCCATCGCCAAGGCCGGCGACGCCTTCCGCCGGCCTGAATGGGTCGAGCTGGCGAGCAAGGCCTACGCCTTCGTCCAATCCCAGATGTTCGCAAACGGCCGCCTGTTCCACTCCTTCCGGCAGGACAAGCTCAAGGCGCCCGCGACCTCGGCCGACTACGCCAACATGATTTCGGCGGCCCTGGCGCTTCACCAGATCACGGGCGAAAAGCGCTATCTCGACGATGCAATGGCCTGGACCGCTCTCATGAACGCGCATTACGGCGCTGAAGGCGGCGGCTACTTCCTTGCCGCCGACGACACGGCCGACCTTGTTCTGCGGCCGCTTTCGGCGAGTGACGACGCCACGCCGAACCCCAACGCCACCATGTTGCAGAACCTGGCGGACCTCTACGCCCTCACCGGCGACACTGCCTATTTGAAGCGCGCCGATGCGCTTCTGGGCGCGTTCCAGGGCGCGGCACAAACGGCGGCCATTGCCTACACCGGGCTGTTGTCAGGCGCACTGACTTTGATCTCGCCACAACACATCGTCATGGCCGGCAGCAAGACCTCCAGCGATGCCATGCCATGGCGGAAGGCACTGTCGGAAGCCTCGCTTCCCGATGCTATCGTGCAGTGGGTGGACGGCAGCCAGGCGATACCCGAATCCACACCGGCCGCCGGAAAAAGCCAGCTCGAAGGAAAGATTACCGCCTATGTATGCGTTGGCCAGCGCTGCTCGATGCCTCTGACCGAACCGGAGCTTCTGAAGGAAAAGCTGAAGGAAGAGCGCCACGTCGCCGTGCAGGTTGCCGCCTCGCCGATCTGAGCGAACGCTTATCGTGAGCGACCTCAAATACCGCGCAAACGTTGATCGTGAGCGGCAAGCGCTCACTCTGCGAAAACAAAAAGCTCTAAGCGGGCATTCGTTGGCCTGCCAAGGAATGTCTGCTTCGGACGAGCCGCCGTTGCGAGCGAAGAGTGCCAGCTCCACCGACGTAGCTTCCGCAATGAAGGCGGAAGCAATCCCGAGGCCCGGCGTTTCCCGTGGAACATATCATCCGGCGCACACGAGGCGCCGCCGCACCCATATAGGCCAGGGCTTCCCACGCCCGCTCACACTGCCATCCCAGCAGTAACGTGGGCAATTTGTCCACCACTATGCAATTTGTACCCACTGCCTGAGGGCGCCGCACCGCATATCGATGTTGAGACAATATAGCATGAGCGCCTTAAAGTTCCCTTAAGTGACGTAACACATTGATACAACACAACAATTCATCTACCTGCCATGGCGGAAGATGGTTGACTTGCAGGTTGCGAATATATTTAACGGGATTTTTTAAGTACAGAAATCGGCCCAAAAACGCGATTAAAACGCAAAAATCGGCGCATTCGACACATGCCTATTTCGGATTTACCACGTTTGCATTAAGCCTGATGAGGTCCTACGGCATCTTAACCTTTCGCTAACCTCCGCAATGCACCGCGGATAGTGCGAGTTCGAGCGGTACTCGCTCGCCTCGCTCCATTGTGCGAGCCTGGCAATCCAGAAGGCAGCGTTCGCGGCTTCCCGATTACTTCGGCCTCGCAACGGCGATCCATATGGGCTTCGCCGGAATTTCCGTTAATGCGCCAGCGCTCCCGGTCGAAGCGGCCCATGACGAAAACCCATGAGGCGGGGTCGTAGCCGCGGCAGGCTGGCATCCAAGGGCTCCGCCGCCTCGCATGACGGACGGCGCAGAGGTCAAATGTTGCGCACGGCGGTATCAGAGGTAATCGATCGTAGCCTCCCGCCTCAATTTCTCGACGCAACTGCGCGCGAAGTGCTTGAACGGCCCAAACACGCAGCTATCTCGCTGCCCATAGTAGCGGGCGAACACGGCCCGATACGCCAGCCGGGCGCGGGTAATATCCAGCACCGTCCTGCGGCTGATGCCAACCTTCTCCAGTTGCTCGTACTGCTCGTTCAGATCCACGGTTTTGCCGCCTGCCCGGGCCTTCGCCATGTCCTCGATAGCCTTGGCAGCCTCCTCGTCCGTGATTTCGATGCCCATGCTCTTCGCGGCTTGCAGCTTCAGCCTGTCCGCGATCACCGCATCGGCGGCTTCCTTCCTGGTCACGCCGCCTTCCACGAGCGCCTGCTTCCGCACCTCCGCGATCAACCCGGCCTTGATGCGCTGAGCCGCTTCCTGCGCCTCCGCCTGACTGTGAGGATCGGCGGCCCGCATCCTCTCCTTGAATTTCTGATTGACCTCATCGCTCATGAGCACCGCTTTCATGCGGTCCCCCAAATGGCCGTGGACGTTCATCCAAAGCACCCGCTGGACGATGTCCTCCTGAGTGACGGGCTCTCCATTGACCAGGACGGTACCGCTTCGCGCTGGCGCGTCCGTGGACTCCGCCGCAATCGCTCCGGTAGACAGAGCAATCAGGCAGATAGGCATAACAGCAAGAAATCGCATGGATAAATGCTGCGCGCCATTTGCGGCGGCAGTTTGGTGCTTTTTTGAAACTAATAAGCCAACAGCCCCGTATGCGCGATCAGCTTCCACTCGCCCGAAGCCATCCGCGTGTAGATCTTGCACGCCCGTGCCGGACTTGGCGATGTCCACCGCGGCGAACGCGCGCCGATAATTGCAAAAATCCGCGCGCAGAAAACGCGAGCTTCCTGCATTAACAATAGCTACATTAAACCAGATACAGCCTTAAATGAAAAGAGGGTTTATTTAACGAAAGCTGGGCGTATGCTGTAAATGTCCAGCCACGGAAACTGGAGCTTCCGGAGCAAACTGCAGTGCCCTATTGGGTCCGGCCTTAGATGCTTGCTCCCAGTTTCCGCCTTTCCGTGTCGCTTGAAGGGAGAACTGGGAGGTGCGCCATGCCAAAACGGAACGGTTTGCGCTTTGGGCGTCTTGGGCCAAGTTGCGCCCATGTCTGCGCCGACATGCAAAGGCTTTTTGCTGAGGACACGGAATGGAAGAGGCCCTACATGCGGCATGTTCTTCCTGTTGTCCGCGGTCTGGTATCCGCGTACCCGGAACGCACGTTCTTCACCCGCTTCATTCCCGCCCGCCATCCTGAGGAAGGCACGGGCGCCTGGCGCCGCTACTATGAGCGCTGGTCTGGCGTGACCATGGAGAAAATCGGGCCGGAGATGGTCGGCCTGCTTCCGCAATTGGCGGCATTCGTCCCGCCCGCGGCCGTTATCGACAAGCAGGTCTACTCGCCATGGCACTGGCCGGCGCTGGATATCCGGCTCAGGGAGCGATCCGTGGACACAATTATTGTCAGCGGTGTTCGAGCCTTAAGCACTGTGCTTGGAGCGGTGGACCGGGGCTACCGCGTCGTGGTCGCGACCGACGCATTGTGCAGTTCTTCAGGCGAAAGCCACGAGGCGCTGCTGGCGCTCCTCAACAGCCGCTATAGCGAACAAGTCGAGACGGTGACGTCGGATGTCATTATCGAAAACTGGTGCTGAACGCTCAGGCGCCAATACCCCAACCGGTGTGCGTGATCAGCTTCCACTCGCCACCGGTCATCCGCAATTAGACCTCGGCACGCGCGCCCGCGCCAATGGCTTTGGCTATCACAGAGAGAACAATCTTATTAATTTGTACGGATACCGCTTCCCAGCCTATTCGCCAGCGGCTATAATGCAGTTATTTTCAGAGAGCAGCTAATGGCAAAGCGCATCGAATCGAAAAGCAAGTTCATCCTCGAAACAACTCAGGGTTCGTCCACCGTCAGGGACACGGAGACGGGAGAGACGTTCGTGCTCAAAGGATACGGCGCGTTGAAAGGCGAGTATTCCGTGAAAAAGGGAATTGACCTCACAAAACCTATCTTCGCCCAAACTGAGAAGAAGAAAACAAAAACTGCGGCTGCCGCCAGCTCGTTGCCGGCCGCCAAACATTCAGTGCGCGCCAAGAAGCGCTAAGTGCGCATACTGCTCGATACCAATGCGCTCATCTGGTTTCTGGCCGCCGAGTTCATGGAGCCGGAGGCATTGGTTGCGATAACCCAGGCGCAGAGAGCTGGCAGCTTGTACCTGTCCCCGATTACCGCGTGGGAGGCGGCACTCGCGCTGAACAAGGCTAATCCAGCCAAACGCCCCAACCTCAATGGGCAGGATGCGGCGGCTTGGTTCCGGCAGGGCTGCGTTACAACGGGCGCGAAGATTGTCCGGATCGGCTCCCGCATCGCCTTGGAGGCGGCGAGAGTTCCGCTGGTTTCCGGCAATGGAGATCCTGGCGATTGTTTCATCATCGCGACCGCCAGGGTAAGCAAGCTTGCCGTGGTAACGCGGGACGGGATCATGCAGCGCTTGTCAGCGAACGATCATAACTATCTACGAGCTATCGGTTGTTAGGATTGCAGACCGGGACAAAACCTGTTTTGGATCGGCCGTGTTGAAGCGAGTGGCTGCTGAAGTTGATCGATGTCTGACGTGACGACACTGGATCCCTTTTTTGAGCGCAGCCTTGTGCCTGGCGAACGCGCCAAAGCAACATCGGAACTGGCAAGTCGAGGCTTGGAAGTGCTGCCGGTTCTGGAAGCCCTTTTCAATGGAGAAGCCCGGAACCAGTGGGGTGTCTCATATGATCGGCTCGGAGCGCCGGTGGATTGCGGCTTAGTCGTTGCTGCCCGGCTGGGCCATCTCGCTAAGCCGCTTGAACACCATTTGCGAGCCCACCTTCAGCGGGGTCACATCTACGCTGCCGCGGCTTTGGGTGCCCTTGGAAGTCTCGACAACTCCTCAATCAACGCATTGGCTGCCGCGTTGGAGCAATCGGTCCTTATCGCCCCCGAAGCGGCACAAGCTCTAGTTCGCTGTGGCACAGAGGAACACACCGCCGTCAAGGAGACAGTGGCAAAAAGCCCTCGTGCGGCGTGGGCTATCGAGAGGGCTAAACGCCTGGCCAGAGCCCGATAGCTGATAGCGGACGCGCTGGTACCACCGTTCGGCCATACCAGCAAAGTGAAACACGGTGAGAACGTGAATGGCCCACCGGCGCTTCCGATCGCCGCCCAAGCTACGTATTCATCGAATCGAAGAAATCGCCATTCGTCTTCGTCTGCCGCAGCTTATCCAGCAGGAACTCGATGCCATCCATCGGCCCCATCGGATTGAGAATGCGCCGCAGCACATACATCTTGCGCAACTGCCCCTGCGGAACCAGCAGCTCTTCCTTACGCGTGCCGGACTTGGCGATATCCATCGCCGGGAACACGCGCTTGTCGGCCACCTTGCGGTCGAGCACAAGCTCGGAGTTGCCGGTGCCCTTGAACTCTTCGAAGATCACCTCGTCCATGCGGCTGCCGGTTTCGATCAGCGCGGTCGCGATAATGGTCAGCGAGCCGCCTTCCTCGATATTGCGCGCGGCGCCGAAGAACCGCTTCGGCCGTTGCAGCGCGTTGGCGTCCACACCGCCGGTCAGCACCTTGCCCGAGGACGGCACCACCGTATTGTAGGCGCGGCCGAGGCGCGTGATCGAATTGAGCAGGATCACCACATCGAGCTTATGCTCCACGAGGCGCTTCGCCTTCTCGATCACCATCTCCGCCACCTGCACGTGCCGCGAGGCCGGCTCGTCGAAGGTCGAGCTGACCACCTCGCCCTTCACGGAGCGCTGCATGTCCGTCACTTCTTCCGGCCGCTCGTCGATCAAGAGCACGATCAGATAGCACTCAGGGTGATTGGCGCTGATGGAATGTGCGATGTTCTGCAGGATAACCGTCTTGCCGGTGCGCGGCGGGGCCACGATCAGGGCGCGCTGCCCCTTACCCAGCGGCGCCACGATATCGATCACGCGAGGGCTCATATCCTTCGAGTTCGCGCGGCCCGTCTCCATCTTCAGCCACTTATTCGGATAGAGCGGCGTCAGATTGTCGAAATGCACCTTGTGGCGGATCTTCTCGGGGTCGTCGAAGTTGATCTTGTTGACCTTGAGCAGCGCAAAATAGCGCTCGCCTTCCTTGGGTCCGCGGATCTGGCCTTCGACCGTATCGCCAGTCCGAAGCCCGAAGCGGCGAATCTGGCTCGGGCTCACATAAATGTCGTCCGGCCCTGGCAGGTAATTCGAGTTGGGCGAGCGCAGGAATCCGAAGCCGTCCTGAAGTATTTCCACCACGCCAATGCCGGTTATTTCGATATCGCGCGCGGCAAACTGCTTCAAGATCGCAAACATCAGCTCCTGCTTGCGAAGAGCGCTCGCGTTTTCAACCGCGAATTCCTCAGCAACGGCCAAAAGCTCGGTGGGCGACTTAACTTTAAGGTCTTGGAGTTTCATTTCTTGCATGAGAGGTTCTTCTTGGGAGAGAACACGGCGCAGGCGAACCTGCAAGCCAGATGAGTTGAGGTAGGATTGTCGCTCTGCCGCTAGTCTTGGAGGGTAAGCGTGCGGCTCTTCACTATGATGCGCGTGAACCGGAACAGAATCGCAAGGCGCGCCTGCCGGAAAAGTACGACGCAACAAATATAGCAGGTTTTTCGAATTCGAAAAGACGCTAGCGCGCCTTAAGCTCCATTTTTCGGTGGATGCAGCATTAAAAAGGCCGCACCACGACCATGATTACAATGCCGATCAGAAGCAGCGTCGGTACTTCATTGACAATGCGGAAGAATCGCTCGCTGTGTGGGACGAGGCCCGCCTCGAAATCCTTGCGCCACTTGGCCAGCAGCACATGAACCACCAGCATCGCCACAACCAGCGCGATCTTGGCGTGCAGCCAGCCGGCCCTCCAGATCGACGGCATCGGCGCCGAAAGCAAGCCAAAGCCCCAGCACCACGGTGACAATCATCGCCGGGTTCATGATGACCGTCAGCAAGCCCGCGCTCCATGACCTTGAACGTCTCGGCTTGCGGTGCGTCCGGCGCCAACTTTTGCGTGGTACACGTACAGCCTCGGCAGATAGAACATGCCCGCCATCCAAGCGAAGGCGGCGATGATATGGATCGCCTTCAAATAGAGGTACAGACTGTTCATCATGCCGATCATGGATCGCTCAACTCGCTTGAGACTTCTAACCTTCGGTGCGCACGAGATGGATAAGCCGCTCGACATTCTCAATCGGTGTTTCCGGGAGAATGCCGTGGCCAAGATTGAACACGAAGGGCTTGGGCGAAAGCTCAGACTCAGAATCGCTTTCACCCTTCGGTCCATAGCACCGCCGCCTGAAAGCAGCAACAGCGGATCGAGATTGCCCTGCACCGGCAGCCGGTCTTGCATCGCGGCCATGAGATCCAGGGGCGCGGCCGTGTCGCAGCCCAGCGCATCGACGCCGGTTTCCGCGGCGTAGCGCTCAAAATTTGCCGAGCTTCCCCGGGGAAAACCGATGATCGGAACGCCAGGATGCAAGCAGCTTTCACCCGGCGCACGATTTCCGCGGTGGGCTCGATCGTGAAGGAGGCGAAATCGTTGTCGGCAAGGCTCCCGCCCAGCTATCGAAAATCTGCAGCGCCTGCACGCCGGCCTTGACCTGGCCGATGAGATAGGCGCTTGACGTTTCCACGAGCAGATCGAGCAGCGCCTTGAAGGTTTGCGGATCGCGGTAGGCCAAAAGCTTCGCCGCGCGCTGATCCGGCGAGCCGCCGCCTCCCACCATGTAGCTCGCCACCGTCCAGGGCGCGCCGCAAAATCCGATCAACGGCGTTTGTCCGTCAAGGTCCGGACACGATGCGCTCGATTGCCTCGTAAACCAGATCGAACCGTTTGCCAGCCCCATTGCCTGACAGCTTCGCAAGCTCTTTCGCGTTCGTCACCGGATTGAGCTTCGGTCCTTCGCCTTCCAGAAACTCGACATGCTGGCCCAGCGCATGAGGCACGACCAGGATATCCGAAAACACGATGGCAGCATCGAACCCGAAACGCCTGATGGGCTGCAGCGTCACCTCCGTTGCCATCTCCGGGGTGTAGCAAAGATCGAGGAACGATCCTGCCTTGGCGCGGACCTCGCGATATTCCGGCAGATAGCGGCCAGCCTGGCGCATGAGCCAGATTGGCGGCGTGCTTTGCGCCTTACCCGCCAGCGCTTCCAGGAACGGGAGCCGGATTTGTCCGCTTGGCGGCATTTGAATGGCTGCGCGTTTTCTCCGGGCCTGTCGATCGCTTCTTCATCAAAAAATAAGTCCACTTAGGATTCTGTTGTTTTTAGAGGGCGGTGCAACGCGGGGAAAGTTCCTGGTTTTCCATAACTGTCCCCCGGTTTCGCATTGCGCCGCTATCTGAAGCACACCCGTGTTGATAAATCCAGGTTGCGTCGCTTTTGCCCCTTGCTGTTTAGTCTTGCTTTGGCCCTTCCCGCAATGAATAACATGGGGACAAAGTGTGAAGACTCAGGGCTGCGCCGGAGCGAAGTGTGCGAACCAAGGGCTTTCTTTCCACGCCCTTCACGCCTGTGCGCACATTTTTAATTAGCGTGGAGGAATCGATGACCGAAGATGGAGGCCGGGCGGCTGGAGGCGGCGGAGAGGCGCAATCTCTCCACTGAATCCACAGCAATCCCCAGCCTCCAAGCACTTCCACCTTCATCTGGTTTCGGACGCCTCGGGCGAGACCTTGACCACGATGGCGAAGGCCGCCATAGTGCAACTTTCGGGTGCAAGGCCGAACCGGCACATGCACCCCCTGGTGCGTAATCCAAGGCAGCTTGCCACCGTCCTGCGCCAGATCGAAGCCGCGCCCGGCATCGTGCTCTACACCCTTATGAATCCGAACCTCTGCGAGATCCTGGAAAGCCGCTGCGCCGAGCTGGATTTGCCTTGCGTTGCGGTGCTTGAAGCCGGTCATCAAGGCCTTCGAGACCTATCTGAAAATGCCCTCGCGGGCGGTGGTCGGCGGCCAGCACACGCTCGACGCCGACTATTTCCGCCGGATCGAGGCCATGAACTTCACGCTGGGCCATGACGACAGCCAGCGGTCGGAAGAGCTTACCAAGGCGGAGATCGTGCTTATCGGCGCGAGCCGCACCTCCAAGACGCCCACGAGCATCTATCTTGCAAACCGGGGATATAAGACGGCCAACGTGTCCCTGGTCCCTAACATCCCGCCGCCTCCGGATTTGGCGGGTCTCATGGGGCCTTACGTCGTGGGCCTGATCGCGAGCCCGGAGCGGATATCCGAAATTCGCCGCAACCGTATGCTTTCACTTAATAGCAGCACATTTGACAGCTATATCGACATGGACCTCATCAAGGAGGAAATGGCTTTCACCAAGAAGCTATGCGCACAAAACCGGTGGCAGGTTCTCGACGTCACCCGCAAGTCCATCGAGGAAACCGCTGCAACGATCATCGCCCTCTACGAGGAACGCCGCCGTCAGCAAGCTTCATCCATTAGCCTCACGCCCGTAAGGTCATGCTAGAGCATATCCAAGCCGATTATCCTGAAGTCATCCTTGCGTCCGGGAGTGCGGCACGCGCCGCCGTTCTGGGCAGCGCCGGAATTCGATTCCGCCAGCAGCTATCGCCGGTCGTCGAGGAGGAAGCGCGCAAGCAATTTGCAACCGGCACGCCTCCGGGAGAGGTCGCGCTGGGCTTGGCCAGGACTCAAAGCCGGTGCCGTGTTCGAGAAGGAGCCCAACGCCATCGTGATCGGCGGCGATCAGGTCTTGGCCGTTGGCAACGAGATTCTTCAGAAGCCGGCGCAACCTGGACGAGGCGCGCCAGCAACTCCAAAGGCTCAGGGGGTGCACGCACGAGTTGCACACTGCTGCCGTTATATCCAGCAAAGCGCACACCGCAGCCTTTGTCGATGTCGCATCGCTGAAAATGCGCGATTTTTCCGACAAGTTCATCGATTGCTATTTGGACATGTGCGGCGAAGGCGTCCTCAAGCTCGGTCGGCGCTTATCATATCGAGGGATTGGGGGTTCACCTTTTCTCCGAGATCAAGGGCGATTATTTCACTATTTTGGGGCTGCCGTCCTGCCAGTTCTGGAGGAGCTGCGCCGCCTCTCCATCATCTGCAAGTAGGCAGCAGTCATGAAGCGCGCCTGTGTCATCGGCTGGCCGGTCTCGCACTCCCTATCGCCCGTAATCCACGGCTATTGGCTGAAGGAGCACGGGCTTGAGGGCGAGTATGTCAAGCAGCCAGTCGAGCCCAAGGATTTCGAGGGCTTTCTGACGAACCTTGCCGCGCATGGCTTTGCCGGCGCCAACATTACCGTTCCGCACAAGATCGAGGCCTACCGCCTGTGCGAGCTTCGCGACGGCGCGGCAAAGGCAATCGGCGCCGTGAACACGGTTTGGCTCGAAGGCGGCAAGCTCGCCGGCTCCAATACCGACGCCTATGGATTTACCGCAAACCTTGATAGCGAAAGCCCCGGCTGGGATCGCGGCGGTCCGGCGGTGGTCATCGGCGCGGGCGGTGCGGCGCGGGCTGTCGTGTGGGCGCTGATCCAGCGCGGATTCACGGACGTGCGGATCGTTAACCGCACGGCGGCGCGAGCGGCGGAGCTGGCGGCCTCGTTCCCGCCGGCGCGCGGCTTCGGATTCGACGAGCTAGATCAAGCGCTTGAGGGTGCCCAGCTCGTGGTCAACAGCTCGACCCTCGGCATGGCCGGTGCGCCCCCGCTCGACATCAGCCTGTCCGCCATCGGTCTAAATGCAACAATTTGCGATATCGTTTATCATCCCCTCCAGACTAACCTGCTCAAGCAGGCAAAGGAGGGAGGATGGACGGCGGTGGACGGGCTCGGCATGCTTCTCCATCAGGCGGTGCCAGGCTTCGAGAAATGGTTCGGTGTGAGGCCCACGGTCTCGCCTGGGCTTCGCGAACGGGTGCTTGCTGCAGTTACGGCGCGGGAGAGTGCCGCGGAATGATCGTCGCCGGGCTGACGGGCTCGATTGGAATGGGGAAGAGCACGGTCGCCCGTTATCTCCGCTCCAAGGGCGTTCCGGTGCTCGACGCGGACCAAATCGTCCACGAGCTTTACACGGGCGAGGCCGTCCCGCTCATCGAGGCCGTTTTCCCTGGCACGGTGCGCGACGGCGCGGTCGACCGCCAGGCGCTTGCGCAACAGGCGCTCGCCTCGGAAGAAGCGCTGAAAAAGCTTGAGGCCATCGTGCATCCGCTGGTGCGCCGCGCGGAATGGCGGCTTCTGCTGGCGGAACAGGACAAGGGCGCCGAATTCGTCATCGTCGAGGTGCCGCTGCTGTTCGAAACCGCCGCTCATACTTTGTTCGACGCCATCATCGTGGTCAGCGCGCCGGCAGAGGCCCAGCGCGAGCGCGTCGCCGCGAGGCCGGGCATGACGCCTGAGAAGTTCCAGGCCATCGCCGACCGCCAATGGCCGGACGCCAGGAAGCGCGAACAGGCGGATTTCGTTGTGGATACTGGCGTACCGCTGGAAGAGACATACCGTCAAATCGACGCCGTCGTGGAAGAGATCAGGGACCGGCAGCCGCTGGCCTATCAGCGCTGGGCCGATCTTTACAATGCCTGATATCAAATCTGCGTGATCGCTTCTCCGCTCCGCCGGCTGTGAGCTTCAACCGAGAAGCGGCGGTTGAGCCCGCGCCGGCTGGGGAAACGCAGGTTGGCATATCGTGTTCCGCGTTTTGCCGGACACACCTGCAGGTGACGCACATGCTGTCATGGCCGGGCCTGGACCCGGCCATCCATGCAGCAAAGGAATAGCTCGCGTTTTCAGTGTGTTGCGTGGATTGCCGGATCAGGTCCGGCCATGACAGCGGCGGACGCTTTGCCGCTTCAACCGCCGGATTTAGGTTCAATCGCGATGGGGCGGGAGCGGGGATCGCGCCGGGATTCGGTGCGGCCGCCCATCCTCCAAACCCTCGGCGGATGCGCGACCTAGTGAGAAATGCGGGCTAGTTCACGGGCACGGAGAGGCTAAGCCCAGTTGTGAAATTGAATGCGCTGTCTGAGGCGATGCGCGTGCCTTGTTGCGTGCCGGCAATGCCTCCCCAGATCACGCCAGTGGCTTGGTCGTTGTTGTTGTAGCTGATGCGCGGGACGTAGCTCAGATACTCGCCTTGGCCGAATGCCCCGAGCGTGCCCCAGACAAGCTCTCGTTTGAGGTCGAGCCGCAGGGTGCCGATGAACGAGCCCTTGTCCAGGCTTGAGTTGACCCCGCCGCTGTCCTGGAAATATCCGGCAGGTACAATCGCGGTGTAACCGTTATAGCGGCCTTGATACTCGGTGTCTGTGTAGTAGAGGCCTGCCGTTGCGTCGATGCCGATTGTCCAGCCGCCGCCAAACGCTGCCTTCTCTTCAACGCCAACGAATCCGCCATAATAGTGTGTGTCCAGTTGATCGTTGTATCGCACTGGATCGGACACCAGTGGGTCGATCGAGGTCAGTTTCGCCGTCTCGTTGATGGCCCTGGCGGCCAAGCCCACCTTGAAGGGAGAAAGGTACGAGATCGGCAAGCCGTCCTTCAAACTGCTCCCTGCCAAATTGCTCAGGCGGGTATCGAAGGCAATGCCATAGTAGTTGACGTTCCTGTTAGCCGTAACATTAAGATTCCCGAATGGGCCTGTGTTGTTCGGCATTCCGGCATTGGAGTCTTGGATGTTCGCGATAAGGCAGTCGGTGGACGCGCTATACATGCAACGGGAATTGGTGGTTCCTTGATAATTGGCGAAGAATCCCGAGACGCCAAAGCTCAAGGGCGTGCCGTCCGGCAAAGCTCCCGTAGCGAAGTTGGCGAGGCGAAGATCGGTGCGCCAGCCATTCATATTGCCCTCGCCATTCGTCTGCTGTCCGAGCGCCTGGTCGAAAAATGCGCCGCCCACAACGGTGAGCATCTTCATGTCCGGCAAGCCGAACCAGGAATAGCCGCCTGAAACGGAGAACTCCGCTCCCGCCGGCCTGTGGCCATTGGCGAGCCTCGCCACAAGGTTTTCGAGGCTCTCGCCATGCAGGATATCCTGGCCATCGGGAATAATGCGCACGCCCGTCATGATGCGCAGCTCGTTATAGTCCTGGAACTGCCATTTCAGGTCATAACCTTGATACTGCAGGGCAGTGTAGAATCGGACGTGGTTGTTATAGTCCCAAGCTACCTGCGCATTTGCGAAGGGCGCATCGTAGTGAACGCCGCTGCCGATGTCTTTCACCACAAGCAATCCGCCCGCGGCCGTGACGGTCACGCCTGGAACTGGGAGATAGGTCGCCTTCGCCGAATAGGAGCGGACGTCTGCCAGAACGGCGAAGAGGGTCGAGGGTTCGCCGATGTAACGTTCCACCGAGGCTGTCAGGAAAAAGAGAGGTGTAGGCCGCCAGGTCAGGCCACCGTCGAAATAGTTCGAGTTGAAGGAGCGCACGCGCGAGTCTTCGGTGTCGCGCAAATTGGCACGCCAGCCTATGTCGGCGAAAAGCACGGGCGAAGCCGTCCAGCGCACACCCGCCTTGGCGTGGTAGTCATTCGCGTCGCGGTTGAGCAAAGCGGGGTCGAACTGGTTGGTATAGTCTAGGATCGCCGCGCTCAGTTCTGTATAGGGAGCAACGCGCCAATTCGTGCCGAGCAGCCCCGTCCAAGTGACTTCGGTGCGATTGTAGTTGAACGTAGACGTCAGAGCGATCGGCGAAGGCACTTGGACATCGCTGTTGAGATATTGCACATCGAAAAATTTGGCGCGCACAACGCTTGCAACGAGCGCATCGCGATAGCCAAGCTCGACGTTTGCGCCATCAGTCTGGTTCCTGTTGATGCTTTGCCCGTCATAATTGATGAAGGCACCGGACGAGACGGTCACGCCAGGCTGGACGACATAGGCGAGACTGCCGTTTGCAGAACCGGCAAAGCGAAGCGGATCGTCGAAGACAGCGTCGTTGAAATAATCCAGCATGCTGCCGCTGGCATTCAGTGTCGCGACGGTGGTCTTGCTCACTGACGTTAAAGCAAATCCTGCGCCGGAGCGGACGAAGCCCGAACCCGTTTGGCCGGAAAAGGTTTGATTGGGATTGGTGTCGTAGCCAATTTCTGAAAAGGCCGACGGAACGAAGGTGATCCCCGGAGCGGCCACAAAACCTACCGGTGCAGGGGGAAGGGTGGTAGCAACCCATGGCGTTCCTGGATCGGCAGCCGGGGCGGTTTGTGCCGCGGCTGGCTGAAGTGCCGAGGCGGTTGTCAAGAGTGCCGTCAAGCCAATGAGCGCACGCGCCATATGCTCCTCCAATGCGGCCGAGTTCGAAGCAAAAAGCAACTCGAACCCCCAATCGTTTGGTGCGGAAAGTGTCGAAGAGGGTTTGCGGGCCTCAGCGGCTGCTGCCTTTAGTTGCTGCGACGGGAGCGGCTGAATAACCGCTGCCCGCCAACGTAAGCGTGCCCTCGACCTCGACTGCCGAACTTGACCCAAATCGCGTGGAGCGGGCGAAGGCCATCGCGAGTTCCCGCGCCACCACGTAGGGCTTGCCGTTGATCGTGATGGTTGCTTCCGTCACGCTTTTCCCGGCAGCGAGCGAAGCGCCGCCTTTGGTGAAAGAGGCAGAGGTGGAACTGCTATTCACAGTTACGCTGGAAGGAACGCTCGTCTGAATGGTTGTCGCGTCCCATACCGCCACGGCGGTGCTGAGATTGGCGGCGGCACTTGCGCCTCCGGTCGTGGAAGTGAGGCTGTAACCGGGTCCCGAGGCGGTAATAGTTACCGAGTTCCGATGAAACCGCCTCCCCTCCGGTGGAGTGGCTGGTTGTGGCATCCCTTTGACTTAGCAGCACAAAGCCGGGTTCCGGAAATCCTCCTTCCGCCAGCGCTCCGGGCATATACCACAGCAGCGAGAGAGCCAAGACCGGGGGAACAACTGAAAGGATAAATCTGGATTTCGCGAGAGGCATGTAAAGTCCTTCCTTGCAAGACCGCTAAAATGAGCTGGCTCGTCAAGTAATAATTACAGAGAACCAGCCCATTTACTCAGGCTATGCTTAGCGTTATCAGCTAATGCAGAAGGCTGTTCGCACCGCCGCCGACGATAAGCGCGCCGCCAACGCCCAGGCCAGTACCGGAAGCGACGCCGACACCGGTTGACGATTGAACTTCGCCGATGCCGGTGGTGCTGATATTGTTGGTCGCATCCGCGTGGGAAGCTGCGCCCACAGGGGTCGTGTTAGGAGCGGATACGGCAGTCTGCACATTTCCGCTGCTGAAGTTGGTTGTGTTGCCACCATTAACGTCGGCCACACCGCTAGCCGCGGCACCGGCTGTCGACCAGTTGCCAGTGTTTCCACCGATGAAGACAGCCCCGCCGATGCCGAAGCTTGTCGTTCCAGCAGCAAAAGCTGCCGTGGAAATGAGTGCGGAGACGGCGACAGCCGTCAGGGCAGTGTAAAGTTTCATGATTTTCTCCTCGCGTCCGTTGTTGGACGCCATTTGTTGGGATCGCCGAAGCCGGATGTCCTACCTCCCGGGTTTGGCTGGCCAACATGTACGTGATTCGCAGTGTTATTGAATGGCTGTCGATGTCATTCTATGTATGTTGGAAATGTAGTAGTGCCTGTTTCACAACATTGTATACTATTATTCAAGGTTAGTTGTAATGGTTACACTACTTATATTGTGATATGGTTGCGTCTTGCTGCAACCTACCTTCTCCGTAAATAGTCGTAGCCGGAAAGCTGCGTCGCGCTGCTAAATGCCTGGGATGAGCGCCGGTTCGCATTTGAACCCCTGCCTCGAATCTGACCATGTCTTCGGCGAATAAATTCCGGGGACGGCAGCAACGCATCGAGGGGGCCAATGCGCGAACTTGTTCTCGACACCGAGACGACGGGGCTCGACCCCAAGGACGGCCACCGGATCATCGAGCTAGCCTGCGTCGAACTCATCAACTACATCCCGACCGGCGTATCCCATCACTGGTATTTCAACCCCCAGCGCGACGTGCCCAAGGCCGCGACCGACGTACACGGCCTGACCGCGCAATTCCTCGCGGACAAGCCGCTCATCGGCGACGTGGCGCACGAAATCGTCGAGGCGCTGGGCGACGCGCGGCTCATCATCCACAATGCACCCTTCGATATGGGCTTCCTCAATCACGAGTTCGGCCGCCTCGGGCTCGCCCCCCTCAGCATGGAGCGCGTGACCGACACGCTGGCGCTGGCCCGGCGCAAGCATCCCGGCAGCCCGAACAATCTCGACGCGCTCTGCCGCCGCTACGGGATCGACAACTCAACGCGCACCAAGCACGGCGCGCTCCTCGACAGCGAGCTGCTGGCGGATGTTTATCTCCGCTTGATCGGCGCGGAGCAGGCGGGGCTCAATCTAACTTCGGGGGCCGAGACTGGCGCGGTCGAGGCTGTGATCGCGGTTCAGGTTCGGCCGGAGCCCTTGCCGCCGCTCCTCTCGCCGGAGGAGGAGGCTGCCCATGCCGCATTCGTCGCCTCGATGGGCGAGAAGGCGATCTGGAACCTGTATCCGCGGAAGGATGAGACTGCGTAGGGCGGGGGTGTGTTGAAGGGGCTAAATGCGAACGTCGCTCACCTCACCCTGTTTCCCCTGGGAGAGGACGTCGCGCTCCGAGCAATTCAGGCGTTCTTCTCCATCTGCATCCGCTTGCGGATGCAGACACGCAAGATGGCAAGCTCGCGAGCTTGCTGGAGAGGAGGTGAGGGAGCGAGTCAGGCTCAACTGCCAGCAACGCGCCGCTTCCAGCGTTCGATCTCGGCGATCTCCGCTTCGGGCCTGCTCGTGACAATACGCCGCTCACCAAGAAAAACCTCGCCGCTTTCGCCATCGATGGAAAGCGAGTCGCCCTCATTGACGGCGTGGCCCGCGATTGTCGCCTGTTTCGCCGCCTCATCGATGACGAGCGCTGTGCAGCCCACGACGCACGCCTTGCCGAGCTGGCGGGCGACCACGGCCGCGTGAGCCGTCCGGCCTCCGCTCGCCGTCAAGATCCCGGCCGACACCGCGAAACCCGCCACATCCGCGGTCGAGGTATCCGGCCGCACAAGGATCACCGGCCCGTCGCCCCGCGCGCATATCCCGCCCGCGCTCACGCTATCGAATACGGCCTTGCCGTTGGCGACTCCCGCCGACGCAGGAGTGCCGCTGGCGATCGCCGTGGCATCGCCCTCAAAGCGCGTCAGCGACGCGGCGTTGAAATCGATCCCGGCGGCGCGCTCCACGGCCTCGCTTTCGCCAATCAGTCCCTCGTGCACCAGATCGAGCAGCACCCGAAGCGCCGCTCGTGGTGTCCGCTTGGCGGAGCGTGTCTGCAAAAAATAGAGCGTACCGTCCTCGACGGTGAACTCGATATCCTGCATGTCGCCGAAATGGCTTTCCAGGCGCGCGGCCCCCGCTTCAAGCGTGGCTGCGGCTTCGGGCAAGCGCACCTTGAAATACTCCGGATGGCTCAAGACCCTGCGCCCGGCGACAACGTCCTCGCCCTGCGCATCGAAGAGGAAATCGACGTAAAGTCCCTTGGCGCCCGTCGCCGGGTTGCGCGTGAAGGCAACGCCAGCGCCAGACCGTCCGCCGCCGTTCCCGAACACCATCGCTTGCACCGTGACCGCGGTGCCGGCGAGCTTGCTCGAGTTTGTTGAGGCGGCGGTACTCGTTGGCCTTTTCGCTTCCCCAGGACCGGTAGACGGCTTTGGCAGCGGCTTCGAGCTGAAGGCGGGGATCGGCCGGGACCGGCTGGCCCAGGAGGTCCGCGGCTTCATCGAGATAATTCGCGGTCAAACGCTCCAGCGCCTCTGGATCGAGTTCCGCCTCGCATTCGATGCCCTCCGCCGTCATCGCCAGTGCAAGCCGGGCCGCAAAGGCTTCGCTACCGGTATTTCCGGTGACCTCGGCATAAGACTGCACGAAACGGCGGTAGCTGTCCCAGGCCAGGCGCGGATTGCCGGTAATCCGGATCAGCCCGTGCACGGTTTCTTGGTTCATGCCAATGTTCAAGATTGTGTCCAGCATGCCCGGCATCGACCGCGCAGCGCCGGAACGGACGGAGACTAAGAGCGGAACGCGCGCATCGCCGAAAATGCGCCCCGTCGCGCGTTCCAGCTCAGCGATGCCCTGTGCCAGCAATTGCCGGAGCCGCTCTTCAGCGCTGCTGTCGCCGGCGTTGATGGGCTGGCAAAGGCGCGTGGAGAGGACGAAGGCCGGCGGAACTTTCAATCCGAGCTTCGCCATTTGCCACAGGTTCGCGGCCTTCGAGCCGGCGAGTTCCGGCGTCAGCGGCGTATCCTGGCGGCCAGCTCCGATAAAGAAGAGGTCCGGTGCAGCGGAAGGAGCGCTCATGCGGGCAGCTCCCCGAATACGCGGTCGCGCAAGGCAAAGGCGGCGTGCGCCAGGCAATCCGTGGCGGTCTCAAGCGCCCTGGCGGTTTCCATTCTGAGGATGAGCATGCGCGGGCTCGTCTCGCTGGAGATAAATGCGGCCATGGCGTTTCTGAGCGCCTCGTCGGCTTTCTTCTCCTCGCGCATGACTGCGTCAATTGCGCGCAAGGCATCCGTGACGTCGGCCTGGAGCCCTTCCGGCAGGCTACGGACCGCTTCCACTGCGCGGATCATGTGCGCGACGCTTTCCACTGCAATTTCCGCGAGATCGGCAAGCGGCTGGATGTTGCTCTCCATTCCCTCGTCTTCCGGGGCGAGGCTTAAGAGAAAGGCAGCTTCCTCAAGCGCGTCGTTGGCATTCTCGGCACTTTCGGCCACGGCCTTGACCGGCTCGCTGGAGGCTGCAAGGCGGCTTGCGGCTGCGCGTGCGTCCATGGTCAGCACGTCGGCCTTATGCTCTAGGCGGCGCGCCTGGTCCGCGAGCGTGGCGCGGCCCGCCGGCTGGCCGTCCCGGATCGCGTCCAGAATCAGGCTCGCCATCATCCGGGACAGTCCGAGATGCCGGCCGATCACCGTCAGCAGCGACGTTTCCATCGACTCGAATTGCGAGGCGAACTTGGCCTGGATCTCGTCCTTCAAGAGTTGCACGGAGCGGCCTTGAGACAAGCCCTCGCTGGCCACCTTCAAGGTGTCCTTCAGGAACTCGGCCGTTTCCTTTGCGCCGAGCGCACTATCGAGCCGCTGGCCGTAGGGAACGTGACCCGCACCCCCGCTGCGGACGGCCTCGTAAATCAGCTCTGCGCCGCCAAGCTCCAGAAAGCCGCGATGGCCAAAATCGCGGGCGGCGGCCCAGCGCAGCACGGCGATGGCGTCGTTGTCATCCACGAAATTGCGCAAGGCCTTCCGGGCCTTGTTCCAGTCGATCATGAAGACCAGCCGGGAGCCGAGATATTCGAGGAACGCCTCGATTTGATCCGCGTCCTTCGCGTTATAGCGGCCCGTGACCAGCAGGAATTGACCGTCCTTGCCAAGATTTTGCGCGCTCTTCTCGGCAAGCTCGCTCCATTCCACATCCTTTCCATCGCAGAGGCCCATGAAAAACGCCGTCCGCTTGCGGTGGATGTCGGTGTAGGTGACGGTTACGGTGAGGTCTTCGGCGTGGATGACGAGCACATGCGCATCCGTGGTGCCGATATCGTTTTGAATGATGAGGCGCTTGCCGGAGCGCGTGGCCGTCGTGCCAAGGCCTGGATGGCCGAATGCCAGGCCGCGCGTTCTGTTCAGGCCGCGCATGAAGGCTTCGACCTGGCGCTTTTCCACAGCGCCGAGCCCGTGCACGCGCGCACCTGCCAGGATTTCGACCGCCGTCTCCGCCTCAAGACGGTTGAGCGCCTTGTGGATGTCCATAATCAGAAGGTGCTCGCTGTCATGGCCGCCCGCGCGGGCTGAGGTAATCGCTCCAATCGCGGATCGTGTCAGCACGTCGCCGTCCATCGGCGGCGCAGCGGCTCGCAAGTCCGCCAGGCGCCGGGCGAACGCTTCGGCCTTCTTGGGATTGGCAGGCCGCAGCGGTGCCATCATCGTATCGATGTCGGCATAAAGCCCCGAAAGAAGCGCGTGCGCCCCTGGAATGGCGAAGCGGCCGTCCTCCAACGTGTGCGCATTCTTGACGGTAGAGGTAAAAAACTGTTGATCGAGGCCTGCCGCGCGCCGTTCCGCGTCGAGGGTTTGCGGCGGCGATGCCGGATTTTGCGCGTGCGCGACCGCCTCCTGCAGGAGCGTCATGCGCACCTTCGCCCGGCCGTTTGCGTCGAGGGCCGCCGCCAAAAGCTCGGGCAGCAAGACTTGCGCTTCTCCGAGCTGCGCGACAATCTGAACCTTTGTAGTCATATAAGGTTCACAGTGGTCCGTCTCTATTTACGGTTGCGGCGCGATGCAGTCTTTGCGGCAAATCAATGATGCCGGCAATCAAGCTTCGGCCATGGTTTCGCCTTAAGCCTATCGCTCAAAACCCCAATGTTGTATGAACGCCGTATGTTCCGCGTGCCGGAGGCGGCGTATATGAACCGGACGAACGAATCCTCCACTAAGACAGTGACTAACGATCCACGCATACGGAAGGTGAGATATATATGCGTACCTTGAAGCTTGGCAGGTTTGCCCAGTTCTCCATAGCGCTGCTGTTTGTGCTCCCGTACCCCGCAGCGGTGCTGGCTCAGAGCGCCACGCCCTTCAGTCAGTTGGCTGGGAGCTGGCACGGCG
This sequence comes from uncultured Alphaproteobacteria bacterium, assembly GCA_963760455.1. Taxonomy (GTDB): domain Bacteria; phylum Pseudomonadota; class Alphaproteobacteria; order Rhizobiales; family Rhodomicrobiaceae; genus Rhodomicrobium. The sequence continues at coordinate 141,058 of CAVXDM010000038.1, read as the reverse complement.
GCGGGAGCGTCAAGTACAGCGACGGAAGCAACGAGCATCTTTCCTGCCGCGGAAACTACAGCCAGAAATCGGCCGGCGCCGAGCTGACGCTTGCGATTCGCTGCCAGTCCCCGAGCAACAAGATCGATATGAAGAGCAACGTGTCGTATGAAGGCGGCCGCCTGAGCGGTCACTGGAGCGAAAAGAGCTTCGGTCTTGAAGGCGACCTCGATGGCAGCTCGGGAGCCAACAGGTTCACCGTGCGAATTTCGGGCCAGCTTCAGGGGTCGATGACGGTCTCGGTGAACGGCGCGAGCCACAGCGTCACCATCTCGACGGCCGGCCCCGGCTTCAAGGCCGTTTCCATCTCCTTTTCCAAGGGCTAAATTAGAATGGATGCGGCGCCGTCGCTGAACCTGCGGCTGAAGCGGGAAGGACACGAGCTAACGGCCTCGGGTTCGTGGACGGCCGTTCACGCGGCCGGCCTTGAAGCCGTGATCGGGCAAGCCGTGCAGCAGGCGGCGGGCGTGCGCGACGTTTCCGTCGACATGAACGGCGTCGAGGCGTTTGACACATACGGCGCCTGGCTTCTGGAGCGCCTGGTCCGCGAGAGATCGCGCGCGGGCCTCCATACGGGTGTTGCTGGTTTGCGCGAAGAGTACCAGGGGCTCTTGCGCGACGTTAGGGACACCAACAAGGAAGAGCTTGGAAAACCCAAGGGAGGGGGGCTGACCGGCGCGTTCAAGCGCTATGCCGATGGCGTGGTTGATGCCGCGGGCGGTATGCTCCCGTTCCTGGATATGCTGGGAGCCATTGGCTCGGCGACGCTCCGGGTCATCCGGCATCCCAAGCATTTCCGCTTTACCTCGATGATCCACCAGCTCGACCGGGTCGGCTGGCAGGCCGCGCCGATCATCATCCTGATTACCTTCCTCATTGGCTGCATCATCGCGCAGCAGGGCTTCTTCCATTTCCGCAAGTTCGGCGCCGAAAACTATGTCGTCGACATGGTCGGCATCCTGATCTCGCGGGAGATCGGCGTGCTGCTCGTCACGATCATGGTGGCGGGCCGCTCCGGCAGCTCGTACACCGCCGAGCTGGGCTCGATGAAGATGCGCGAAGAAATAGATGCGCTCCGAACCATGGGCCTCGATCCCGTCGAGGTGCTCATCCTTCCGCGCGTGCTGGCCCTGGTGATCGCGGTGCCGGCGCTGGCCTTTCTCGGCTTGATGGCGGCACTTTACGGGGGCGGCCTGGTCGCATGGGCTTACGCCGGCATGAGCCCGGCCATCTTCATCCAGCGCCTGCATGACGCCGTGACCGTCACTCATTTCAAGGTGGGCATGATAAAGGCGCCGTTCATGGCCCTGGTCATCGGCGTGATCGCGTGCACCGAGGGCCTGCGGGTGAAAGGCAGCGCCGAGTCGCTTGGCGAGCAAACCACCACGTCGGTGGTGAAATCGATATTCCTCGTCATCGTTTTGGACGGCCTTTTCGCGATCTTCTTCGCAAGCATCGGGATGTGATGATGAGCGCGAACGCCAAGGCGATTGTTTCGATACGGGATCTCATCGTGGGCTTCGGAGACACCACGGTGCTCAAAGGGGTTACGCTCGACGTCAACCGGGGCGAAATCTTGGGCGTGGTCGGCGGCTCGGGCGGCGGCAAGACCGTGCTGATGCGCACCATCATCGGCCTGTTGCCCAGGCGTGGCGGCAGCATCGAAACGTTCGGCGTCGACCGGGACAAGGTGAGCGAGCAGGAGTTCCGCGCGGTTCAGCGGCGGTGGGGCATCCTGTTCCAGCAAGGCGCGCTGTTCTCCTCGCTCACCGCGCGGCAGAACGTGCAGTTTCCCATGCGTGAATACCTCAAGCTGCCGGAACGGCTGATGGACGAGATTGCCACCGCCAAGCTTGAAATGGTGGGCCTCAAGGCCGCGGACGGAGACAAATTCCCCTCCGAGCTTTCAGGCGGCATGACCAAGCGCGTGGCCTTGGCCCGGGCTCTGGCCCTCGACCCCGAAATCGTGTTCCTCGACGAGCCGACTTCGGGCCTCGACCCCATCGCCGCCGCCGAGTTCGACAATCTCATCCTGACGCTCAAGCGCACGCTCGGGCTCACGGTCTTCATGGTGACGCACGACCTGGATAGCCTCCACCGGGCTTGCGACCGTGTCGCGGCTTTGGCCGACGGCAAGATCGTCGCGCAGGGGCCTATCGAGGCCATGCTCCTTTCAACTCATCCCTGGGTGAAATCCTATTTTCAGGGCCAGCGGGGCCATGGATTGGCTCAGGCCGCGCAAGCAAAGATACAGGGCTAGATCCAATGGAAATCAGGGCGCGCTACGTTTTAGTTGGGTTCTTTACCCTGGCGGTCGTTGTCGGGGGCTTTGCCTTCGTTTACTGGCTGCAGAACACCGGTGGCATTGGGAAGCGGAAAAGCTTCGACATACACTTCAGCAACACGGTTTCGGGCCTGCTCAGAGGCTCGCCCGTCTCTGTTCAACGGCATCCGCGTGGGCGAGGTAACTGGCCTGCGGCTCGTCCCGGATAATCCGCGCGCCGTCGACGCGACGATCGCCGTCGACGAGCACACGCCAGTCCGGTCCGATACCCTGGTCTCGCTCGAATTCCAAGGCCTGACCGGCGTCGCGGCGGTTACGCTGAACGGCGGCTCGGAGAACGCTCCCCCGCCAACCGCGCAGCTGCAGGGCGGGCGTCCGGTGCTGACCGCCAGCGAGGCAGCGGGCGAATCCATGAGCGAATCCGCGCGCCGGGTTCTCGGCCGGCTCGACAAAATCCTCGCCGACAACACGGCCGATGTGCGCAGCATCATGTCGAACGTTGCGACGTTCTCTGAGGCTTTGGGGCGGAATTCCAGTAAGGTCGACGGCATCGTCGCGGGCCTTGAGAGGATGACTGCGGGCGGCAAAGGCGCCGGCGTCTTCTACAGCTTGAACGCAGTGCCCGCGCCCGCCAACCCGGTGCCGCTCGGGAAGCAGCTCGCCGTGCCTGATCCTACGGCGTTGATGGCCTACGACTCCGAGAAGCTGCTGTACCCAGATTCCGTCGGGCCAGATCGAGCCGCTCAATAATGCCAAATGGGCCGACACGGTTCCGAAGCTCATGCAGACGAAGATCGTGCAGAGCTTCGAGAACGCCGGTGCGCTTGGCGAGGTGAGCCGTCCCATCGAAGGCGCCATGCCGGACAATCAGCTTTTAACCGATGTCCGCCGCTTTCAGCTTGTGCAAACGCCTGAGCCTGCCGGCGAAGTGGAGATCAGTGCCAAGCTCGTCGCCAGCGACGGCCATATCCTGGCTGCCCGCGTGTTCAGCGCCAAGGAGCCCGCGCAGTCGAAAGACGACCCGGCGGAAGCCGCGCGCGCGCTCAACGCCGCCTTTGGGAACGTCGTCGCAAGCCTCATAAGCTGGACCAGGGAGACGATTGCCGCGCCTGCCGGCAAAGAGTCCGCTCAGGCTAAAGAGCACGGGGACAGCGAGAAGGCGGACAACAAGGAACGGAAGCGCCCTGCCCGCCAGCGCTGATATGAGGTTAGGCGATAGCGGCGCGGTGTGTTGAACTGGGGGATTTCCCCTGTCCCTGTCCCAGTAAGCTCGCCATGGCGAGCTTACACCCTAAAGTGTCCGTATCCGCTTGCGGATGCGGATGGGAGAGGGGACGATATCTCAACCGTTGGTACAGGGGTTCCTTCTCCCGATGGGAGAAGGACAGGATGAGGGGCGGAACCTTTGTTATGGCCTAGCGGGATCTGGACCGATTTTTCCCTAAATTTTAAGAGCCTGCGCCTGGAACAGGGCTTCGCCGCATGTATTAGCAAAACATGCGGAAATCACGGAGTTGAACATGCGACACAAGGCACTTCTGTTCGCGGCGGCTGCCGCGCTTGCTACCCTTCCGGCGCTGACCCCCGCCGCTGCGGAGCCTGCATCCAGCGGCCTCGCTCTCCAAAGCCATGCCGCGCCCAACGTCCTGAACGTGCAATACTACGCCGATCCCGGCTATCGGGAATACGGCTACGGCCCATACTATGGCGGCGGCCTTCTTGATATTCCGGGCGAGATCATCGCCGGAACGGCCGGCGTCGTTGGCGATGTGCTGGCCGCCCCGGTCTATGAAGGCGCCTACCCGAGCGATGCCATCGCCGCCTGCGAGGCCCGTTTCCGCTCGTTCGACCCAGCCACTGGCACCTACACCACCTATTCGGGCGAGCAGGTGCTCTGCCCCTATCTCGGCGGCTAACCTCGCGCGACGAAGGCCGCCACTTGGCGGCCTTTTCAATTGCGACGGTCATCCTGGGATCGCCGGAGGCGCTATCCGGGATGGTCACAAGCGCCAGTGCCCATTACGATCCCGTGTCGCACAGCGGCGTTTCATCTATTCGGCAGTTGAAGCGGCAAAACGTCCGCCGCTGTCATGGCCGGAATTGCAACGCTAATTCTGGATCGCCACGGCGGCCGGTGGCCGCCTCGCAATGAGATCATGCATCCGCGCGCACGGAATGGGGTGACCGGTCAGCAGCCAGGCTCAAGCGGCGATCTCCGATTTTGCCAACTCCACGTCGAGCCACTCCATCGCCTCGGCGGGCTCGCACTCCGCGGCCTCCTCGTAAAGCTTGGTGGCCTCCCCGAGCTTGGCCTTGCCGAACAGCATGGCAAGCCCGTTCGCATACTCTATGCGCGCGATGGCCGAGTGCGGGAGCAGCGTCAGCGCGGCCTGGAAGTTCTCGACGGCCGCCTCCTTGCTCGCGCCGAACGTCGCCAGCCCGCCGAGCTGCCCCATTTTGTTGACGACATTCGCGTGAAAGGCGCCGAGCGCGATATTGGCCTCGGCATGCTTGGGCTCGACCTGCAAGGCCTTCTCAAGGCTCTCCTTGATCTTGCTGCCGTGCCCCTCCGCCAGCGCCTTGGCAACCGAAATGCCTTGGCTGTAGCGCCCCAGCGCCTGCGCGTGGAAATACCAGGCGTTGGCCAGGCCCGGCGCGGAATGCTGCAGCGTTTCGGCCCGGTGAACCGAGTCCAGGAACAGCGCAAGCTTGCGCTCCTTGTCCTCCTCCAGATAGCTGGCGTAAATGTTGGCGGCCTTGTTCGCCACGTTGTAGCCCAGCCGGCCCAGCCCTAAGCCAAGCTCCACCGCTTTCTGGAAATCGCCGCGGTGATAAGCCTGCCACGCCGCCTGCAATGTCTCCGCCGCCTCGGACGCGGGAACCTTGGTCTTCAGCTCCGGACTGGCCTCGAACAGCTTTTTGATATAGGCGGCATCGGGAAAGGGCTCGCAATCGCCCAGGTGGAGGCGTACCCAATGCTTCTTGAGCGCTGGCCCGGCATAGTCGAAATCCTCGTCGCTACCCGGAAAGCTATTCCATTTCGGCTGCTTGGTTGCCATGCTCCGCTCCATCAAGATCCAGGTATTGCTGCGAAAGGTGCTCGAACAACGCGCGCGCATCGGGCGCTAGATAGGGATTTGCCAGCGAAAGCGCACTGACGATGCCGTGTGTGAGTGTGCCTCCGTCCGGCTGTTGGCGCGGATGAAGGACGAATTGGTAGGACAGCCAATAGGTCGCGATCATAATCATGTTCCCGGCAAGGCTCTGGCACTCCGCTTTGCCGGCACGCAGAACGCCGCTCGCCGCAAGCCCCTCCAACAGCGCCGACGCCGTCTCCACCTGGCGGACGAGAATATCGCGGAATTGCGTCTCGATTATGCGGTGTTGTGACAAAAGTTCATTAAGATCGCGGTAAAGGAAGCGGTATTTAAAAACGATCTCAAAAGTTAAATGGAGGAAGAGCCAGAGATCCTCCGCGTGTGCGGCGCGCGTTTCCGGTGCGGCGAGCGTGTGGCCGATCTCATGCTCGAAACCGTCGAACAGCTCTTCGACGATCTTTTCCTTCGAGGCGTAGTGATAGTGGAGATTGCCGGGACTGATGCCAACGTCCGCGGCGATGGCTGAGATTGTGACGCTTGGCTCGCCAAAGCGGTTGAAGAGCTGGAGCGCGGCTTGGGCGATGCGATGGGCCGTCTGCCGTTTGGGCTTGTGTTGTAGGAGTCCGTCGCTTTTCTTCATATGCGCGGGCGTCGGATTGTTGCGTGATTGTGTAACGAACTGCCGTCGCTCCCCTCATCCTGTCCTTCTCCCCCTGGGAGAAGGGACGTTGTTGCACGCTCCAGGCGATATTCAGGCGTCCCCTCTCCCATGGGGAGAGGGACAGGGTGAGGGGAGATTCGCTCTGTCATTATCCGCCATCTCCGCATCCATAGCTCAAGTCCGCGTTTCCGGCAGGCTGAGCAGCAGCGGCTCAAGCTTGCCCAACGTATCCGTGAGCGCCTGCAGCGCGCCTTGCAGGCCTGTATCGCCCGCCTCCTGCTGCGGCATCAGCGTGCGGCCCGGGTCCATAAGCACGCCCTCGTCGAGGGTCAAGCCATGCCGCGCGAGGATGGGCTTGAGTACGCCAATCCGGCGAAGCAGGTCCGCGCGGGTCTGCTGGTAGGCATGCTCGCATAGCCGGCGCCGGTCCGCATAGCTGAAGGCGTTGGCGAAGAACATTTCCCGGTCGTCCTGGCGCGGCTCGATGACGACGATGTCCGCATCGGGATAAAGGTGGCGGTAGCGCTGCATCCCCACTTGCATGCGGGAGTAGATGAGCGAGCGGAAGGTTTGCGACAGAACCGCCACGAGCCCCCGGCTGGCGAGGCTCTCCGTTTCGATGCGGTCCGGCGGCAGATCGGCCTTGTACGGCACGATAGGATTAAACGCGAACAGCAGCCGCACCCCGTCCTTGAGCGCCGCCGAAGCGTTAAGCGTTTTTTGCAGCGCGCCGTCGACGTAATAGCGGCCGTTGATCTTGACCGGGGGAAACAGGCCGGGCAACGCGGAGCTTGCCTGCACGGCTTGCGATATCGGCACATCGTCCCAGCCCGGCGAGCCGAAGGTCACGCGCTCGGAGCTGTCGAGATCGGTGGCGACGATATAGAGCTTGGCCCGGAGCTTGCGGAAATCGTCCGGAAGGCCGCGCGATTTAGCCAGGCGCTCCAGATAGGCCTGCAGCGGGGCGCTGTCGAAGATGCCGGCCGGCAGGACCTGGATAAGCCCGCGCAGGGAGGCCGCGGCCTTTCGCTTACGGCCGCCGCGCAGATAGTCGAGAACGCCGGCTTTCAGGAGCCGGGGGATTGCCGCGATGCGCCGGCCGTATTCCTTGAACGCGGGCCTCAGCAGAACCTCGGGCTCGAAGGGGTCGTCGTCCTTATCGGATTCGATGAACATGCGGTGCATGGCGCGCGGCGAAAGGCCGTTGGCGAGCCCCGTGGCGAAGAAGGCTCCCGAGCTGACGCCGACGAAGACGCTGCAATCGGTGAGCCGGAAGCCGCGCAGCGCTTCCTCAAGCGCGAGCAGCGCGCCCACTTCGTAAATCCCCCCCAAAGGGCCGCCGCCTGCCAGGGCAACACCGATTGGCGGGCGGTTTCTTTCAGCGAGGGTGCGCGTTTCGGGCATGGCCGGCCTTAAGCCTTCGTCAGTTTGTCCTAAATCCGCCGATTGGTTTCGCTAAGCGCCGTCATCCCGGAAATGCCGAAGGCATTATCCGGGATCGTTACAAGCGCTGGCGCCTTTTGCGGTCCCGGATAGGGCGCTTCGCACCCTTCCGGGATGACGTGCACGGAAGCATTCAACCGGATTTTGCATTAGTTATGGACGCGGGCGGCCGTCTTCTTCGCCGGCGCCTCGGCCTTCTTCACTCCACCATCCTCCATCGCGTGCGACAGCTTGGTGGTGGCCTTGGTTAGCTCCTCCACCCGCTTGGTGAGCATGTCGATGTCGTGCTTGGTCGGCACATTGAGGCTGGTCAGAGCGCGGGAAACGCGGTCCACGAACACCTGCTCAAGCTTGTCCCACGTTCCCGTGGCCTTCGAACGCGCATCGGTAATCGCTTCTTGCGCGGACTTCGAGGCGCGGTTCTGCACCGTCTCGCCTTCCTTCACGAGGGCCTCGAATAGCTTTCCGCCTTCCTCCTGGGCCTTGGCAAACGCGCCGAGCCCGGCCAGCCAGATATTCGCCGCGGAATCGCGGATCGTCGCGGTAAGGTTGCTTTCGCCGCCTTCACCGGCAAGTTCCTTCAGCTTCTTGACCATGATCGGCTCCATCTTTCTCGCATTGGCGAGCACTATCTCTATAATCCTACTTATATTCCCGAAGAGTGGGAGAGACGATTGACTTTCGTCAAAAAATTTTAGGGTTTGATGCCTAATCATCCAGTGGAGCCTATGGAATAGCCCCGGCCAAAGAGGGAAGCTTGCCATGATTTACTTCGTTACCGGCGCCAGCGGATTTATCGGCAAGCGGCTGGTGCGGACGCTTCTGGCGCAGAGCCACGCCACCGTCTATTTCCTGATGCGCGACCCCTCGTCCGCGCGCGTCGAGGCCCTGCGCAAATACTGGCATGCCGGCCCAAAGCGCGCCATCCCGCTCAAGGGCGACATCGGCATGCCGGGGCTCGGCCTTTCGAAGGAAGACATCAAGAGCTTAAAAGGTAAGATCGATCATTTCTTTCACCTAGCCGCGATCTACGACTTGAACGCCGATCCGGATCGGGAAATGGCGACGAATATCGAGGGCACGCGCAATACCGTGGCGCTTGCTGAAGCCATCGGCGCGGGGCGGTTCCACCATTTTAGCTCCATCGCCGCGGCTGGGCTTTACGAGGGCACGTTCCGCGAGGACATGTTCGAGGAGGCCCGGCATTCCGATCACCCCTACTTCGCGAGCAAGCACGAGTCCGAGAAGGTGGTGCGCGAGGAGTGCGGCGTGCCTTGGCGGATTTACCGGCCCGGCATCGTGGTCGGCGACTCCGAAACCGGTGAGATGGATAAGATCGACGGGCCGTATTACTTCTTCAGCCTCATTAAGCGGCTGCGCTCCATCCTGCCGCCGTGGATGCCGCTGGTTGGCATCGAAAGCGGCCGCATCAACCTGGTTCCCGTCGATTTCGTCGTGGCCGCCGCCAGCCACATCGCGCACGCGCCCGGCCAGGACGGCAAGTGCTTCCACCTCACCGATCCGCATCCCTACCGCGTGGGCGACGTGCTCGACCTGTTCGCCAAGGCCGGTCACGCGCCAGGCATCGGCATGCGCCTCAATCTGGGCCTGCTCCGCCTGCTGCCGGCGCCGCTCGTGAAGGGGCTGGCGTCGCTCCCCGTGCTGAAGCGCCTGCGCACGGCGATCATGCGCGATCTGAAGCTCCCGGACAGCGTCTTTACTTTTGTGAACTACCCCACCCGCTTCGATAACCGCGAGGCGGCGAGCTTGCTCGAACCGGCGGGCATCCGCGTGCCGCGCCTCGAAGACTACGCCTGGAAGCTTTGGGACTACTGGGAGCGCCATCTCGATCCCGGCCTCGTCACGGGCAAGACGCTGCGGGCGCAGGTTGAAGGCAAGGTGGTGCTCATCACCGGCGGCTCCTCGGGCATCGGCAAGGCCACGGCCTTCAAGCTTGCGGAGGCCGGCGCCAAGGTGCTGATCGCCGCGCGCGATCCCCTCAAGCTCGAAGCCGCCGAACAGGAGGCCGAAGCACGCGGCCTGCGCCTCATCACCTGCGCCGCCGATATCACCGACCCCGAACAATGCGAGGGGCTGGCCAAGTGGGTGCTGCAGGAGCATGGCGGCGTGGAAATCCTCATCAACAATGCTGGCCGCTCCATCCGCCGCAGCATCGCCGAGTTCGCCCAGCGCATGCACGATTTCGAGCGCACCATGCAGCTCAACTACTTCGCCGCGGTGCGTCTTACGCTCGCCCTCCTGCCCAAGATGACGGAGAAGGCAGCGGGACACGTCATCAACATTTCGTCCATCGGCGTGCTCACCAGTGCGCCGCGCTTCTCGGCCTATGTCGCCTCGAAAGCCGCCCTTGAAGCCTGGACGCGCTGCGCCGCCGCCGAATATTACGAGCGCGGCGTGAATTTCACAGTCGTCAACTTTCCGCTGGTGCGCACGCCTATGATCTCGCCCACCAAAATTTACGATCAGGCGCAGGTGCTGACACCGGAGCAGGCGGCGGGCATGATCGCCGAGGCCATCGTCAATCGGCCAACGCGCGTGGCCACCGGGCTTGGTCTTTTCGGGCAGAGCGTGCAGGCCACGGCGCCAAGGCTCGGCCTGATCGTGAACAACCTGCTGTTCCAGGTTTTCCCGGAGACGGCGGCGAAAAAGGATGGCGAGCCCGCGCCCCAACTCACGCCGGACCAGATTGCGTTTTCAACACTCTTTCCCGGCATTCATGTTTGAGGGCAAATCCGGCTGAAGAACCCGCCGGCGCTGTCCCCGCGGTGACAGGGGACGTACAATCCCAAAAAAGGCAGTTGAAGCGGCAAAACGTCCGCCGCTGTCATGGCCGGACTTGATCCGGCCATCCACGCAACACACTGAAAACGCAAGCTATTCCTTGCTGCATGGATGGCCGGGTCCAGGCCCGGCCATGACAGCTTGTGCGTCACCTGCCGGGTGTGCCAGCAAAAACGCCGGAACATGATATGCCAACTTGCATTTTCCCAGCCGGCGCGGGCTCAACTGCCCTTTTTGGAACCATACCAACGGCCGTAAGTCTTGACCGCCCTCCATCATCGCGACGGCCCGCGAAGCGCGGCTGGAAGCGCTCCAGAATCAAGCCTCCGATGTTGTTGTGGACGCCCGCGGCGGCTTTGCCGCCTCGCAATGAAGGGTGCAGCACCGGTCAGGACTTTACGCTGCGGGTATAAGAGCTTGTTCCAGCGTCAGAAATGGAGTCCCGCCAGCGCGGAACGCCGCTGCGGAGCCGCGCCTGCCGGCCGCAAAAGTCCCTGCGGAAAGATCGGGGCAATCAAGTTCCGGAAATGCTGAGGGCATTATACGCGATCTTCACGGGCGCCGGGGCTTGGTGCGATCCCGGTTGGGCTTTGGCCTTTCGCCCGGATTAGCAGTCAATCGGATGTCATACAGGAGCGGTTTCATGAATCCATTTCTATACGACATTTTTATCAGCTACAGCCAGAAGGACCGCTTGGCTGCGGAGCGGCTGGGAGCAGCCTTCGAGGCGCACAATCTCAAAGTCTGGCGCGACGAGCGCCTGCTCGACAGTCCAACCGGGGACTTCGCCGGCACCATCAACGATGCACTGGAGCGCTCCGCCAGAGCGGTGGTTCTGTGGTCTCGCAATTCGGTCGATTTGCCATGGGTGCTAGGCGAGGCTGAGAGGGCGCGCATGGCGGGCAGGATCGTGCCGCTGGCGCTGGAGCCTGTTGACGCGCTGCTGCCGCACATCCCTACGCCGTTCAACATCCTGCCCACCATCGGCGTTTCGGCCGAAACACTCGATCTGGCACCTGTACTGCGCGCGCTTGGCGCGGAACAAGCCGAGGGCCAGCCGGAAGGCGCGCTGAGCCTCGCCGCGGCGGATGTAGACATATCCAAACTCCCGGACACTTACGCCGAAAAGCTTTACGGCCGTGGCCGCGAAATGGCTGCGCTTGTCCACGCCTGGGACTCCGCCATCACCCGCATTTTCGCCCTCGACGCCATCGGCGGCGCTGGCAAGACGGCGCTCGTCTACCACTTCGTGCAGGCGCTCAAAGCCTCCGGCTGGCGCGGCGCGCACTCCGCCTTCGCCTGGAGCTTCTACGCCCAGGGCTCGAATGAGGACCGCCAAACCGGCGCGGACGGCTTCTTCAAGGCTGCTTTCGAGCATTTCGGCGGCAAGGGCACGCTGCCGCCGCTCGACCCGCACCAAAAGGGCGTGGACCTGGCGCATCTCGTGCAGGCGCGGCGCTCGCTGCTGATCCTCGATGGGCTGGAGCCGCTACAATATGCGGCGCCGGGCAGTGCCGAATCCTCCACCCAAGCGGGCGGCATCAAGGACCCCGGTATCAAGGCGCTCTTGAGCCTGCTCGCGGACCGTAACCCCGGCCTTTGCATCGTCACCTCGCGCATCCGGCCCGCGGAACTCGCAGGCTTTGAGGGCGTCACCTTCGAGGAGCTGGGCGAAATCCCGCTCATGGACTCCATCGAGCTGCTGCGCGATTTGGGCGTCGAGCCGTGCACTCCGGCCGCGAAATTCAAGCTCCCGCCCGCGAGCGAGTTTGCCCTGCTCACCCCGCCTTACGAGCTTCCGCCCGCCTATGCGGCGCCCGAAGCCGGCCGCGGCGCCACCATGCCGGCGGCTGTGGCCAAGGAATTCATCGAGGCCGTGAAGGAGCTGAAGGGCCATGCGCTGGCGCTCACCCTGGCAGGCCGCCATCTTGCCACTTACCACAGCGGCGATATCCGCGCGATCCACGACCTGCCGGAGCAGGCCCCCCTCGACGCCGCGAATGAGTGTGCGTCCTACCGGGTGATGCGTGCCATCGAGACGGCCCTGACCAACCGCATCGCCGGGGTGGACGAACGCGAAAATCCCGCCAGCGAGGCAGCCGGGCGCCAGCTTGCGCTACTCTTCTTCCTGGGCTTCTTCGACCGCCCGGCGGACCGCGAGCTTCTGCCGGCGGTGTTCAGCGAGGCCGCCCCGGACCTTAAGCCGGACCCCGCGGATAGCGAGCTGGCGGCAACCGGCCTCCTCGCAATCAAGAAGCAACTTTGGGAGCTGGACCAGGAGTTGCAGGGCGGCAGCGTATCGGAATCGCGCAGGCAGGAGATTGAGCGCGAGCAAGAGCCGCTGATCGCCAAGCGCAAGGAAGCAATCGAAGCGGATCGCCGCGCGCTGGTGCGCCGCCTGTTCGCCGGCATGCACGCCGTTTCCGGCGACGGGCACGCAGTCGCCGATGGCCTGTCGCTGCTTGCCGATCAAGGGCTCGTGCCTGGCGCGGCCGGGAAGGACGCCAGCATCGATTGCCATCCGCTGGTACGCGAATATTTTGGCGCGCGGCTGAAGGAGCTGGATGGCGAAGTATACCGCGCGGCACATGGACGGCTTTACGATCATCTCCGCTATGCGGGCCTTCCCGCCGCCTTCCACAATCCTGTGGCATACGGGGTAATAGCCTTGGGAGCCGCCTATCCCGACCAGCCATTCAAGCAAGATCTCCTGAAACTGGCGGATGGCCTGCTGCCGGAAGAAGTCTTGCAAACCTGGCCGCCATCGCTTTCCAAGGGCACTCCGGAGCAACTGCGCAACGGAGCGGCGCTGATCGGCGGGGCGGAATGGGAGTGCGCGCTTGCGGCCTTTCTGCCCATGGACGAGGCGGGAATGACGCCGCTGTTCGCAGCCGTCGCCCATGGCTGCGCGGCGGAGCGGGAGAACGAGGCCTTCGCCGAGGTCTATTGGCCACGCATTAAGCGCCGCAACGAGCACTTCGCGTCTTCAAAGCTCGGCCTTTTCGGCGAGGAGCTGGCGGCGCTGGCGAGCTTCTTCGAGGTGCCTTTCACAGCACTTTCGCCGCGGCTTGCGGCGGGTGTGCGCGCGCGGGTGCTGAACCTCACCGGCTTACGCTTGCGCGCGCTCGGGCGCCTTGAGGACGCAGTCGCGCCCATGCGCGGTGCGGTAAGCGCTTTCGCCGAATTGCAGGATAGGAAAAGCGCATCGGTGAATGCAGGCACTCTCAGCGAGTTGCTCGTCGCTATCGGCCGGCTCTCCGGCGAGGAGGGCGCCGTGGCGGCGGGAGAAGCGTCCGTTGCCTTCGCGGATCGCTCCGGCGATGCCTTCCAGCGCGTGAGCAAGCGCACAGGCCAGGCCGATGCGCACTTACAGGCGGGTACCCTGGCTCGCGCGGCGGCACTGTTCCGCGAGGCCGAGGCGCTGCAAAAGGAGTGGCAACCGAAACTGCCGCGCCTCTATTCACTGCAAGGCCACCGGTATTGCGACCTGCTGCTCGCCCGTGGCCGAGCCACCGAAGCCGCCGCCCGGGCCGGTTGGGCTCTCGCCGCCCTCATGGCCGATCCAAAAGTTCCAGCTCTTACAATAGCGCTTGACCTTTTGACCCAAGCTCGCGCAGCGCTTGCCCCGATCCCGCCTTCGGCGCGCGCGCCGGAAGTCTGTACCGCACGCTCGGCCGAAGCGGTCGCTGCGCTGCGCCGCGCCAACCAGGAGGCGTATATCGTTCCCGGCCTCCTCGCCCATGCCGAAGCGCTATGGCGCTGCGGCGATGCCGATGCCGCCGCCGAATCGCTGCGCGAGGCCGAAACCGTCGCCAAGCGCGGCCCTATGCCACTGTTCCTGGCGCAAGTGCACCTGCTCCGCGCCCGCATCGCGCTGTCCGCCGAGTGCCATCCGGCAATCCACTTCCATCGCCAGCAAGCAGCCGCGCTCATTGCGAAGCACGGTTATGGCCGCGCCGCGCCGGAACTTGCGATGCTCGACGCCGAAATCGCCAGCGCGGATAGTGCGCCCGATTACGAAGCTGCCCTCGCCGCCGCGATCGAGGCCATTCGCGGTGAGCCCTATGAGGACGAGCGCAGCGGACTTACCGTCGACGGCGGCTGGTGGGGCCTGCTCTCGCGACTCGAGGTGCTGCTTCCAGGGGACGATTCCGGGCTTGTGAGCCTGCGGGACGGCCGCGATGCCTATAACGAAGAGCGCGACGAGTATCTCCGCTCGACCCTCGCTGAGGCGCCGGGCTACGATCCCGTGGACGATCCCATCGGCGCTTACCTCGACGCACAGGAAATGGGGTCGGGGGAGGCCCCCGCGACCGAGTTTCCGGAAGTCTCCGGCGAGCTTGCGCTGCTTCTCTTCTCCGAGGCCCGGCTCCAGGACCAGATCCGCGACATCATCCGGCACATGAACCTTCCCGGCGAGCCCGGCGAATTGCCGGTCGAGAAGAAGCGCGCTGTTGCCGCCGAGCTGATGAAGGAAGCCGTGGTGGCGCCGGGAGCAGTGCCGCGGCCGGAGAGCGGCGGACAGCACGCTTCCTGGTGGGCGTTCTGGCGAAGGCATTAGCTGCCCTCGTGCCGGATGCCAGGCTTCGACAGCATCGAACCTCGCTACGATCCGTTCGATGCTGCCCCCATGAAGGCTTAAACAAAGTTTACCGTCTGTATGCCGGCGCACATGGTTAATACCAATACGGTAAATGCAAAGCCGTCATGTTCTATCTGTAAGCATTTTGACATATTTTTTCGCGATTCTAGTCGATTTCTGCGTTTCAAAAACCCCGTTAAATATGCGCACAATTTTAGTGTTAAGCACAAAACGGTGCATTTCGCTTGAGCACGCGCTTCGACGCAGCCGCAAATACCGGCGCAGGTTCAATGGCTTATTAGGCCATTAAGACTTCCGGAAGGAGCATCGGCTATTGTAATCTCCGTAAAGGGGATGCCGGCATTTGTCCAAAAGCAGCCCGGATTGCAAAAAATGCGCCGGAACAGCGTTTAGTTTGGGTTAATGGGACTGGCGTGGCCGAGGTGACGGAGTTGAGCGGCATGATCGCGATTGAAGCCCGCAACATCGCCAAGAGCTTCGGCGGCACGCCGGTGCTGAAAGGCGTCTCGCTGGCGGCGCGCAAGGGCGAGGCCGTGGCGATCATTGGCGCTTCGGGCTCGGGGAAGAGCACCTTCCTCCGCTGCCTGAACCTGCTTGAGATGCCCGACCTTGGCGAGGTTCACGCGGGCGGCGAGCGCATCACCATCGGCCCCGGCGGCCAACCCCCGGCCCGCGCGCAGATCGAGCGCATCCGCCGCAGCGTGGCCATGGTCTTCCAAGGCTTTAACCTGTGGCACCACATGACGGTGCTCGGCAATGTGATCGAGGCGCCGATCCATGTGCATGGCCGCCCGCGCGCCGAGGCCATCGAGGAAGCCCAGGCGCTCTTGGCCAAGGTTGGGCTCACCCATCGCGCACACGCCTATCCGGCGCAGCTTTCGGGCGGCGAGCAGCAGCGGGCGGCGATAGCGCGCGCCCTTGCCGTGCACCCAGGCGTGATTTTGTTCGACGAGCCAACCTCCGCGCTCGACCCGGAGCTTCGGGTGGAGGTGCTGGCCACGATCCAGGCGCTAGCGGCGGAGGGGCGGACTATGATTATCGTCACCCACGAGATGGCCTTCGCCCGCGACGTGTCCTCCCGGACCGTCTTTTTCAGCCAAGGCCGGATCGAGGAGGAAGGGCCATCGGCGGAGCTGTTCGCTTCGCCCAAGAGCCCGCGGCTCCAGCAATTCCTGGAGTCCTTCCGGGTGGAGGGCTTTACCACAAAAAGGCAGGGGGCTACCTTGCGGCCCTGCGAATGATACCAAATCCTGTCGATTGTCTCACATGGCTTCGGCGGAAGACCCCCTCACTCTGTCTCTCTCCAAGGGGAGAGAGGACCCTAGAATTGCCGCAGCGGAGAATTCGGGCGTTCCTTCTCCCCTCGGGGAGAAGGACAGGATGAGGGGGGACTTCGAGAAGCAATCGAGCGGATCTTAGGAATGACAGCTTGCGGAGAGAGAATAGCGATGCTCAAAGCTTATCGAATGTGCGTTTTAGGGCTCGTCTGCGCCCTGCTTCTCCCGGCCGCCGTCTCAGCCGATCCCCTCAAATTGCGGATCGCCAGCGAAGGCACGAACCCACCCTTCAGCACCATCAATTCCGAAGGCAAGCTCGAAGGCTTCGACGTCGACATCGCCAATGCGCTATGCGCGAAAATGGGCGCGGATTGCGAGATCGTGGCGCAGGACTGGGACGGCATCATCCCCGCGCTGCTCGCGCACAAATACGACGCCATCGCCGCCTCACTGAGTGTCACCGCCGACCGGGCAAAGGTGGTCGCGTTCACCAAGCCCTATTACCATTCGCCGAGCGCCTTCGTCGTCCGCAAGGGCACGGACGTGAAGGACCTCTCGGCCAAGGCGCTGGCCGGCAAGACGGTCGGCGTTCAGTCCTCGACCAACCACGCCGCCTTTCTCGACGACAAATACAGCCGCTCCATCGTGCGGCTCTACAACACGGTAGCGGACGCCTATCGCGACCTCGCGGCCAGCCGCATCGACTACGTGCTGTACGATAAGCTCGCTACCTACGATTGGCTGAGGACGCCAGACGCGGCGTGCTGCGAACTGGCACCCGGCGACCTCACCGACCCCGCCTATTTCGGCTCCGGTATCGCCATCGCCTTGCGCAAGGAGGACGGCGAGCTTTTGAAGCGCTTCAACACCGCAATCGACGGCATCGTGGCCGATGGCACCTACGCCAAGCTGAGCGCGAAGTATTTTCCCTTTCCGATTTTCTAGGGAGTAACCGGCATGCAGGCTCATTCGTCATCGCGAGGCGCCGAGGCGCCGCGGCGATCCAGCGAAGCTTACGCCGTTCGTATTTGCGGCCCTGGATTGCGGAAGAACCCCGTGTCGCAAGACCCCCTCACCCTGTCCCTCTCCCCAAGGGGAGAGGGAACGCCTTCTCCACGGCAACGGCCCGACTCCCTCTCCCCTTGGGGAGAGGGCTGGGGTGAGGGGGTCTTCGCAGTTTCATCCAGCAGGGCCGGCCCCGGTCAGTGTGAAACTCGCAATGATGGGACACCACCGGAGAGGCAGGCATGAACGGGCTGTTGCTCCAATGGGGGCCTTTGCTCTTGCAGGGCGCGGCGACGACCGCCGGGCTTGCCCTGACGACGCTCCCCTTTGGCCTTGCGTTCGGGCTGGGTGCCGCGCTTGCCAAGGATTCCAAGCGCGCCTGGCTGCGGGCGCTCGGCGAAATCTACACCACCCTGTTCCGGGGCCTGCCCGAGCTGCTGACCCTACTCCTGATCTATTACGGCTCGCAAATCCTGAGCCAGCATTTGGCCGCCGCATCCGGCCTTCCCATTAACGTGAACCTCTCCCCGTTCTGGGCCGGCGTGACCGCGCTTTCGCTGGTGTTCGGGGCCTATTCCAGCGAGGTGCTGCTGGCCGCGCTTCACGGCGTCGAGCGCGGACAGATCGAGGCGGCGCGAAGCTTCGGCATGAGCCCGCGCCTCGCCTTCCGCCGGGTGATTGCGCCGCAAATGATTCGCATGGCGCTCCCCGGCCTTGGCAACAACTGGCTTTCGCTGCTCAAGGATACGTCGCTGGTTTCGGTGATCGCGCTGAACGACCTGTTGCGCATGTCGTCCGTCGCGGTGGAGCGCACGCGCCGGCCGTTCGAGTTCTACGCCGTGGCCTGCATCCTGTATCTGCTCATGACGGCGGTTTCGACGCTTGCCATTGCCCGCGCCGAAAAGGCTGCGGGGCGCGGCTGGAAGGGGCCGGCATGATCCACTGGGAGCTGTTCGAGCGGTTCGGGCCGCGCATGCTGGACGGGTTCGCCATAACGCTTGAGCTGGCGCTGGGCTCCGTTGCGTTGGCGCTGCTGATTTCCGTGCCCGCCGCGCTCGGCCGCGTCTTCGGCTCCAAGCCAGTCAGCGGGGCGCTGTTCGCTTATACCTATCTCTTTCGCGGCACGCCGCTACTCGCGCAGCTCTTTCTCATCTACTACGGCTCCGCACAGTTTCAGCCGGCCCTTTCCACGGCCGGCCTGTGGTGGCTCTTCCGCGATCCGTTCTTCTGCTCGCTCTTCACCTTCACGCTCAACACCGCCGCCTATCAAACCGAGATTTTCGCCGGTGCGATTCGCAGCGTACCCGCGGGCCAGATCGAGGCGGCGCGGGCCGCGGCAATGCCGCCAATGCTTGCGGCGCGCCGAATTGTCCTGCCGCAAGCGGCGGGCCTTGCGCTAAGGCCGTTCGGCAACGAGCTAATCATGATGGTGAAGGCAAGCGCGCTCGCAAGCGTCGTGACCGTCTACGACTTGCTTGCGACGGCCAAGCTGGCCTTTCAGCGAACCTACGATTTTCAGGCTTATCTTGCGGCCGCGCTCGATCTATATCGCAACTGTGGAGACGATCCGCCGCTTGTGGAATGTGCTGGACAAGAAGACTTAACCACCACCGGGTCATATGCAAATAGTCTCTAAAGTATCGCGGGAGCAAAAAAGTTGGCCGGACCCGGGTGGGGCAGGGGTCCGGCCGTCTGGGCACTTGAGAGGGAATGATCAACGCAACCCTTGGGCATGGATTGACAGTGATCATAGCGAAAACACTAATGTTAGCTCTCCAATGAGTTGAGCTACATGCCTTGCTAACCGGCTGAGCTACAAGGCTTGTTACACCAGCGCTTCGTTAGAACCACAACTATTACGGGAACCGCTTTGACGCAACTCTTTTTACGCGATACCCCCGAACTATACGGTATAAGGTTGCTAGAAAAACACTGGTAGGCTGATGATACAACTTGTATTGATAACTGGAGGTGCTGTACGGATCGGCAAAGCTATAGCTCTTTGTTTGTCTAATAGTGGTTATTCCATAGCTATACAATACAACCGCTCCAAAGACGAAGCTGTAGACCTAGTTACCTCTATCAACCGAGCTGGTGGAAGGGCCGCTTGTTTCCACGCATCGTTGTCAAGACACGAAGAGATTGAGGCACTTATCCGCCAAGTCCGCGAGACGATGGGACCGCTGACTTGCCTCGTAAACAACGCATCGCATTTCGCCGACGACCGCTTGCCGGCCCTTTCGCTGGAGGGCTGGCGCGAGCATATGGCGGTGAATCTGGAAGCGCCGGTTTTCCTTTCGCAAGCATTCGCGGCGCAGTTCCCGGACGGACAGAACGGCAATATAATCAATATCATAGATCAGCGGGTCTTGCGCCCAAACCCGCACTTCTTCTCCTACACGCTGAGCAAATCCGCGCTCTGGGCAGCTACCCGGACGATGGCGCAGGCACTCGCGCCGCGCATCCGCGTGAACGCCATCGGCCCAGGCCCTGCCCTCGGCAGCGTCTATCAGAGCCAAGCAGATTTCGAGCAGGAGTGCCGGGCCATGCCGCTGGGCCATGGCACCACGCCGGAAGAGATTGCCGATGCAGCGCTTTTTGTCTTGCGCGCT
This sequence comes from uncultured Alphaproteobacteria bacterium, assembly GCA_963760455.1. Classification (GTDB taxonomy): domain Bacteria; phylum Pseudomonadota; class Alphaproteobacteria; order Rhizobiales; family Rhodomicrobiaceae; genus Rhodomicrobium. Next base: position 121,234 of record CAVXDM010000038.1, on the reverse strand, counting down.
AAGTCTATGACTGGGCAGATGATAGCGCTCGACGGGGGGCAGCATCTGCTGTGGCAGACGCCCGATGTCAGGGCGAAATAGCGGGCACGTTAACTGCATTGACGCTACCGCAAGTAGGTGTCAAACTTGGAACGGAAGCCTGCTTTTCGAGGCGATGTATGTAACGGCCACAGCAAAGTTCTCGCTTCTTCATATTTTGAACAATGATATCTGCAACCTGCTGTTTGGGAAGGGTGCTCAGGCGGAGCCGCCGCCTGCGGTTCCAAGTTGAGTAGCAGTCAGTTTCAATGAAATTAAATCCAAGACTAGATCTTGCTCTGCCCCGCCTTGGGGCAATCGCGCTTGCGACCTTCGTGCTATCTTCGAGCGCGGGGGCGGAAGTCCTGACTTCGCGCTACACTGTCAACGTTGGCGGAATCCCCGCCGGAGACGCAGTGCTGCAGACCACCTACGACGCGAAACACTACGAGGTTGCGGTATCGGCCGACGTCGGTACCATCTTCGACAGCACAAAAATTCAGGGAACGGCGTCGGGCGCCAGGGCGGGCGTGAAGCTCACGCCGGAGCGTTTCCAACTCGCGCTGACAGGCGGCGAGACGGGCACGATCGACGTCAATTTCAAGGGCGATGGCAGTTCGGAAGAGACGATCAACACGCGCCTGCGGGGCGTTTTCGACCCCCTGTCCGCGATGCTGGCCACGTCCTTGAAGCCGCACTCGCCATCCAGCAATCCTTGCAACCATGTGCTCCCGATCTTTACCGGGCGTGCGCGCTTCGACCTGAAGCTGCATCCAAAGCCCCTGGAAGAGCCTCAACAACAGGCCAGCAAATACGTTGTCTGCGAAGCGGACTATGCCGGAATCCCGGGCCAAGCCTTCCAGAAGGTCGAAATTGAAATCGTCTTCCAGAAGATGTCCAAGCCCAAATTCTGGCTGGTCGAACGGCTCTCGCTGCCCACGAATAAGGGCACCGTGGTCATTGAGCGGGCGGAAACCTCGATAAAGGGGTCTTAGACCGCTCCGGGACAGGGCGCCTGACGCCGGCGGCGATCCAGCGCCAGGGTGATCGCTTGAGCCGCTTCGATACGGAAGACACAGATGGTGGCGGCGGCGCTTCGCTGGAAGTTAGCTCTTGAATTGATTGGCGTTTTCGCAATCGCCCGCCTTCTCGGGGCGAGCATCGCCTGCGCTGCGGCGCTCTCCGCCGTCATCCTGCTCGCGCTCCACGCCACCCTGATCCTCATCACCTTCGCGATTGCCCGGCCCCGCGCGCCCCTTGGCACTATCGCCGCCGAATGCGCCGCCTACTTCGCGCTCTTCGCCGTGATCCAGCCCTTCCACCGGCTGTTCATGGGCGCCGCCGGACAAAGCCCGCTCCTGGAAAACAAGCCGCCGGTGCTGTTCGTGCACGGCTATGCCTGCAATCGCGGCCTCTGGTGGTGGCTGTTGCGGAAGTTGCGCTGGCATGGCGTCCGCGCAAGCGCGGTGAGCCTTGAGCCGCCCTTCGCAAGCATCGATGCGCTTGCGGCGCAGCTTCACCGTGAGATCGAGGACTTCCCTGCAGGGGGACGCCGGCGGCAAGCTCGTGCTCGTCACCCACAGCATGGGCGGCCTCGTGGCGCGCGCCTACCTCAAGCGCTATGGCCGCGCGCGCGTCGCAAAACTCATAACGCTCGCCTGCCCGCATCGCGGCACCCGCCTCGCATATCTTGGCCCCGGCCGCAACGCCCGCGAGATGCAGCCGGGCTCGGCTTGGCTGGCCACGTTGGCGGAGGGCGAGGCGATCCCGGTGCCCTTCGTCAACGTTTGGAGCGCGCACGACAATTTCGTCGCCCCACAGGCTTCGAGCCACATTGAAGGCTGCCAGGAGATCGCGCTGGAGGGCCTCGGCCATCTGTCTTTCGCATTCTCCCCGCGGATTTTGAATATGCTGCTCCGGGAGTTGGCCTGACCGCTCAAATCCCACGCCGCATCGCCGCTGCCGGGCCGGGAGGTAGACAATTTTGGCCACGGGACTCAATCTCCACTTGTGATGCTGTTAACGAATTCCGGGCGGGAGGGCGATGACGAGCGCCTTCCGTGAGACGCAACAATACGCCGGAACTTCTTGCAATTGCTTTAATCGCCCCTTAACGCCCTGTTTTTGCGCGATACTTAGGACGGCGCGGTGATCTCTGAGGTGGTAGGCGTCACGGCTTGCGGCCGCAGCGGTTGTTCACGTGGCGGAACGGGTTCCGCAAGCGCGACAGAAACATTGGCTCTCTTTTTGTTCTGTGTGCGCGGTCTCAGTTTGAACGCAGCCAATGTGCTGCGATCTTGCGGGCTTCCGGCGGAAGGTTTGCCAGCATCGTTTGCTGCATGGGGCGTTCGATGCCTTGAGGTTGAGCAATCTTACCATCTTAAGGAGGTGGCAAAACACCGCATTCGATGGCACCGCCGGCGGCGGCTAGCTTGTTGTCTCCTATAGCTTTCCTGTTAAGCTGCCACGCTTGAGCGATACCAGAGGGGGGTAGCTCGATGTTATGCGTATCGCGCAGGGGATTTGTCTTTGCCGCGCTGTTTGCTTGCGCCGTTTGGGGGCACCTGGCCGGGGCCGCCGCACAATCGCGTCCGCAGAAGCTGGTTGTTGGATTGCTTCCGGGCGAGTCCCGGGAGACGGTGCTGCGCTTGAACGAGCCGCTTCGTGCCTATCTTCAAATGCGTCTGGGTTTGCCTGTCGATCTGATGGTTGGCGAGACCTATGCGGCCACCGGCGAAGCCCTGCGTTTCGGGCGCATCGACATCGCGTATCTCGGCCCCATCACCTACCTTTTGCGAAGCCGCAGCGCCAAACTGGAAGCCTTTGCCCGCCCTTCCCATGAGGGGGTGGGGCCTATCTTCAAGGCGGTGATTATCGTTCCCGCGGCCAGCAGCGCCAAGACGCTTGCCGATCTGATGGGCACGGTGATCGCTTTTGGCGATAGAGCTTCGACGTCCGGCACTTGGGCGCCGCGCTATCAACTCCTGGAGGCGGGCCTGGCAGCGGGCCGCGACTATACGCTGCGGGGCATGGGCGGCCACGACAATGTGGCGCGGGCTGTGGCAGGGGGAATCGTCTCTGCAGGCGGCCTCTCGCAGCCGGTGTTTAACCGGCTGATCAAGGAGGGCAAAATCGATCCGAAATCGGTTCGCGTCCTCGCGGAGTCGCCTGATATTCCGGAGTATATGTGGACGTTCCGCGCGGGGCTCGATCCCGCGTTCAAGGAAGAAATCCGCAAGGCCTTTCTGGAAGCTACCGACCCCGAGATGCTGAAGGTCTTCCGCGCGGTCTCGTTCGTTCCATCCAGCGAACCCGATTTGGACCGGGTGCGCGCCTGGATCGCGGCGACCGAGGCGGCCATGCCGGGCACTGTCCCGAAAGCGCGGTGATTTCGCCGCAGCCGCCGGCTCAGAGGCGGCTTTGGCACCAGGCGATGACGAAGATGCCGGAGCTGTCAGGGCTTTCGATGGCGCTGATTTGGGATGACGCTAACAGGCGATGTTACGACCTCCAAAGATGGCCGGATCAAGTCCGGCCATGACAGCGGGGGACGCTTTGCCCCTTCAACTGCCAAATCTAGGTCTACTTGCGACACCGGAATCAAGCGCGGCGGAAAGATGCCCGTTCAAGCGCTGGGTAGCGAAGCCCGAGGCTTGCCGCGCGCGCCGCATAGAACACCATGAGCGAATGCCGCCATTGCGCATCGCTCAGCGGCCCGAACGCCGCGCAGGCTTCGCGCAGATAGGCCTCCGCCTCGCCAAGCGTGGCGAACGCCGCGTGAGCGCCGGAATGGGCCTGCTTCATGCGCAGGAGGGCCGCGAGGGCACCAGCGGCCCGACATCGTTGAGCACCAGCCTGCGGATGGGCGAGTGGCGCTTGGCCGCCAGCATCATGCCCATGAGCCCGCCCATCGAGGTGCCGACCCAATCGACGTGCCGTCTCGCAGGCCTCCCGCCACCCAGCATCCGGCGCAGGCGCGAGGTTTGGGCTGGCGCGGTCACGCGGGCGAGCAGCGCCGCCGCGTCGTTGAGATAGAGCCCGAAGGCATAGTCGCCCTTATGCGTGAGCCATTCGCTCTGGCCGCGGCCGGCCACGTCCATGCACACGACATGGCAGCGATCGGCGAGGCTCTCCGCCAGCACGTCGAAATCGCGGGCGTTGCGCGTGAAGCCGTGGACGCAGAACACGAGCCGGGGGGCGTTCGGGTTGCCCCATTCGGTGTAGGCGATCTCGTGAAATCCGTGGGGGCCTAGGCTTTGAAAGCGGCAAAGACGCGGCTGTGCTGCCATTCCGTGCTGTTTCCTTGGGGTGCCGGGGAGAGCTGGTAACGCAACACCGGAAGGCGCCTTTTGTGCGACGCACCATCGATACCGCACTGCACAACAGATATGCAATCCTGGCCCCGGCGCAAGCGCGGCGGCAGTCAGGAAGGAGGTTGAATGGAGGTTATCAACGGCGGACTGCACTTGTCCCCGGCCTTCGCAAGGTCCGGGGGCTTTTTCAACAGGCCGCGCTCAGCGCCCAGCCTGTTATTTGCTAGTCGTGGTGGTGCTGAAGCCGGTGGCTAGCTGCTCCAGCTTGGGCTCCTCCGTCTTCTCCTGGGGAGCGGCCGCGCCGGAGCCCGCCAGCGCCCGGAAGGTTTCCACGGCCTCGGCCCAGCTCTCGCCACCGGCACCCTGCGCACCGGCAGGCCCCGGTTTTTGCGCCAGCAAGCCGGACGCCGATTCGTTCGCCGCTGAGCCGGCATCGTTGGGAGCGGCAAAAGATGCCGCCACATACCCGGTGCCAGCGTGCGCGCTTGTGCCTTCCGACATGAGGAAATAGGCCGCAGCGCCTCCAGCCGCGAGCAGAGCGAACGCTCCGGCGGCGACATACGGCGCCATCGATTTGCCTGATGCCGCGCACGCCTCATCCCCGGGCCGCCGGACGAACCGCGCGGCCAGCCGCTGGCCCGCGGCTACCTCGTCGTCTTCGGCGGCGTGCTCGTTGGTCAGCATGGCGGCGATGCTTCGCGCCGGTGCGCTCAGCTTTGGCGACGGCGTCGCAGCTCTGCTTGGCGTCGCGGACCTCGCAAGGGCCGGATGGCCGCCCGCCGGCGCTTGCGCGGCTGGCTGCTGCTTGCCTGGATCGCGGAAGCGCGGATACAGTTCGCCCAAATCGCGCGCCCCACTTGTGTTTTGCTTCTGGTCACGGGAATCGCCAAGCCCAAAGCCATCGGCTTCCCCGAACGCATTACCTTTTGCCGGGATGGCACCCTCCACGCCTGCTTTTCGTCTTGATCCCTGATACATCGACTTAACTCACCCTTTATGGCGGTCTTAAGGTAATGTATGTAATTTTAATTAATTTACTGGCAGGGAAATTTCGCGATTTCGCGGAAACCTGGAATACCAAGAGGTTGAGTGTACACCCGCGCAGCCGCACAAGCGCCGGGACCAAATGACGCAACATCCTGTTACAAATCGAGTCCCACGATAACCGGCACGTGGTCCGAAGGCCCTTCCCAGCCGCGCGCCTCCTTGAGCACCGTGGCGCTCAGCGCTTTCCCACCGAGCGAGGCGCTGGCCCAGACGTGGTCCAGGCGGCGGCCCCGGTCCGAAGCCTGCCAATCGCGCCCCCGGTAGCTCCACCAAGTGTATAGCTTACGCTCCGGCGGAACGATACCGCGCACAAGGTCGAACCAGCCTCCCTCCTTTTGCACCTTCGTCAGCGCCTCCACCTCGACTGGCGTATGGCTCACGACCTTCAAAAGCTGCTTGTGGGACCAGACGTCGGTTTCGAGCGGCGCCACATTAAAGTCGCCCAGCAGAATTGCTGGGCCGCCGTTTTTGTCCGCGCGCCATGCGGCCAGCGACTTGAGATAGGCGAGCTTCTGCTTGAACTTGGGATTGAGTGCCGGGTCGGGGATATCGCCCCCGGCGGGTACATAGATGTTGTGGAGTGCCAGCGTGGCCCCGCCAGGGAGCGCCACCGCGCAGCCAAGGTGCCTCGCTTCCGCCGTACCGCAGAAGCTCTCCCGCGGCAGAGGCCCAAGCGGCAGCTTGGAAACCGTGGCGACCCCGTGATAGCCCGGCTGGCCGCTGATCGCGATATGCGGATAGCCTAGCTCTACGAAAGGCTCGCGGGGAAACAACTCCTCCGGGCACTTGATCTCCTGCAGGCACAGGATATCGGGCGTTGCTTGCTTCAGAAAGCGTGCAACCAATCCGGCACGCAGCCGGACGCTATTGATGTTCCAAGTGGCGATTGTCAGCATGCCGGCAGGAAATGCCCGCCAGACGGCATTTGGGCAAGAAAAAAGCGCCCAACTCCGGCGAAGGTTGGGCGCTTTTGCGTTTTCACGCTACGCCGGGAGGGAAGCCGGCGCTGAGAGGTTGGGCCTTCGGCTAGACGGGGGGGCACTACCGATGGTGACTGGCACCAGCCTCTCAATGACCAAAACATATCACGAGAAGCGGGGGATGCAAAGCAAAAATCCGTGATTATAAGCTTGACAGTGGCGAATCCGCCTCAAGTTTACCGATCCGCTCAGGAATTTTCTAACGAATACCTCCGCTGAAGTTTGCCTTTCCGCTACAACCCGCGCTTGGCGCCTAATGTCCAACATCGGCCAGAATCTCCCGGCGGCCGGTACGCCCAGGCGCACCGACGATGCCCTCGTCCTCCATGCGCTCGATCAGCGACGCCGCACGGTTGTAGCCAATGTTGAGCCGGCGCTGCAGATAGCTGGCGGTCGGCTTACGGTCCTTCAGGACGATCTCCACCGCCTGGCCGTAAAGATCGCCATTGCCGCCGTTGCCCTTAGACGGCGCGGTATCCTCGAAGCCGCCCGTGTCCTCCAAAATGTCGTCGCGGTAGTTCGGGAAGCCTTGCGCCTTCAAATGCCGCGCCACTGCCTCGACCTCGTCGTCCGTCACGAACGGCCCATGCGCGCGCATGATCCGCCCGCCCGAGGCCATGTAGAGCATATCGCCGGCGCCCAGGAGCTGCTCGGCGCCCTGCTCGCCGATAATGGTGCGGCTATCGATCTTGGACGTCACCTGGAAGCTGATGCGGCTCGGGAAGTTCGCCTTGATCGTACCGGTGACGACATCGACGCTCGGCCGCTGGGTCGCCATGATGAGATGGATGCCCGCCGCGCGCGCCATCTGCGACAGCCGCTGCACCGCGAACTCAACATCCTTGCCCGCGCACATCATGAGGTCGGCCATCTCGTCGATGACGATCACGAGATAAGGCATGGAGACCGCATCCATGGTCTCTTCTTCCTCGATGGGCTCGCCGGTGACGGGATCGTAGCCGGTCTGGATCGTGCGCTTGAGCGGCTGTCCGCGAAGCTGGGCCGCTGCGGCCTTGGCGTTGTAGCTCGTGACATTGCGCACCCCGAGCTTGCTCATGCGCTCGTAGCGCGTATTCATCTCCTTCACCGCCCATTTGAGCGCGGCGACGGCCTTCTTCGGATCGGTCACGACGGGCGCGAGCAAATGCGGGATGCCGTCATAGACCGAAAGCTCCAGCATCTTTGGGTCGATCATGATGAAATTGCACTGGCTCGCGGGCAGCCGGTACAAGAGCGACAGGATCATGGTGTTGATCCCCACCGATTTGCCGGAGCCGGTTGTGCCCGCGATGAGCAGATGCGGCATGCGCGCGAGATCCACCGCGATGGGCTCGCCGCCGATGGTCTTGCCCAGCGCCAGCGGCAGTGCTGCCTGCGAATTCTGAAACGCGGGCGATTCCAGGATTTCCCGCAGGCCCACGATCTCGCGCCTGGGATTCGGCAGCTCGATGCCGATGGCATCCCGGCCGGGCACGACCGCGATGCGGGCTGAAACCGCGCTCATGGAGCGGGCGATGTCGTCGGAGAGGCTCACGACGCGCGAGGATTTGGTGCCGCGCACGGGCTCCAGCTCGAACAGCGTGATGACCGGGCCAGGGTAGATCCCGGATATGCGCCCTTTGACGCCGAAATCCGCAAGCACGCTTGAGAGCGCATCCGCGCGCTCCGCAAGGACGGGCTCCGCGGCATCGCGCCTGTTCTGGACCGCCACATGGTGCGCCAGAAGCGAAAGCGGGGGTAGCGAGGCGCTAACATCGTCCAGCGCGTCCGGCTCCTCGACGGGGACCGGTGCAGGCCGTAGCGATCTTCTTGCCTGTGCGAGCGGCGCGGCGACCTTCGTACCGTTGGCCACACCGGAGAGAATTCTCTGAGCGCCCATGCTTGCGGCGCTTGCGGCTTTGGCGGTCAGGCGCAGGAAGGGCGAGTTCATGGATCGCCCATTTCCTCCTCCTGCGCCCCCGGTGAACCCAGCAATTCGCCTTGGGCCGAAAAACGGCTCGACGCGGATGCTGTCGAACGCGCTCTCGTCTTCGTCCGGGGCGCTTCCGGCAGCGGTTCGCTGGGCGCCGGCCGCTTCGCGCTCGCGATGCGGCGAGGACTGAAACCCAGCCAGGTCTTCGGCCGCGGTCAAAGCGGAAGGCCTTCTCGATTCGGCGACAGCGGTTGCGGAGGGCGCGCTCTTGGCTGGAACACGATAGAACAAGGGCTCTGCCTCCGCGGCAACCTCGGGAGCCTTCTTATCGTCTTTTGCGGACTTGACGGCCGGCGGCGCCGCAAGCGTTGGCTCGGTCCTTGGCTGCGTCATCCAAAACTCGCGAGGCCCCCGCTGCGTATGCGCCTCATCGCCGGATGACAAACGATGCACCCAGTTCGTCAGGCGCCTGACCAAGCCGCGATTTGAGGCTGGCTCGCCGAAATCGACGGGCGCAGTCCCGGCCCTTTTCTGCGGCTCCCCCTGAAACGCAAGCAGGAAATCGGCGGCGGAAAGCCCGCTGGCATGCCACACGCACCATGCCCCTAGCAGGAGGAAAACTAGCGCGGACAGCGGCCAAAGCGCCGCAGGCGGGATTGCCCCCGACAGCCTCGACACGCCCACTGTCACAAAGTCCCCGAACATGCCGCCGAGCCCGTTGTGGACGGGCCAGCCCGACGGGGCTCTGAGCGAGGCGAAGAAGGCGGGGGCAAACATGAGCGCCGCGCCCCATAGCACGAATCTCAATCTCGGCCTGAGCGGCATGTGTCCGCTCGCGATCTGTATCCCGAAGGCGGCGAGCGGCAGCACCAGGAAGGGCGAGGCCAACCCAAAGCCTTCCATCATGAAGGCGGCAAAACTCGCGCCCTGATAGCCCAAAAGATTATGCGGCGGGATTTTCGTTGCGTTGCTGGGGCTCGGATCGCTGAACGACCAGCTCAAGAGCGCGAGCCAGGCCGCCACGGCGAGCGCAAACAGCCAAAGGCCAAGCAAGCGCCATGGCAGCCGGCGCAACTCGACCGCTAGCGCCTTCGGCAAAAAGCGTGTCCGCCTCATTTGCATCAACGCACGCCACTCCACTTCCTCTCCGCGTCATAGGAGAAATGACGCGAGGCGATCCAATGCTTCCCGCGTTTGAGCCAGCGGGTCTACCAGCGCGAGCCGGGCATAGTCCTTGGCCGGATTGACCCCGCCCGCGTCCGGTTGAGCCAAATAGGCACCGGGCAGTATTTTAACCCCGTATCCTTTCCAAATCCTTTTCGCGGCCGCTTCACCTCCACCAAAATTTGAGAGATCGAGCCACAAAAAGAAACCTCCGGCTGGCTGATAATAGCCGGGCATAGAGCCAAGCTTTTGGCGCGCGGCCTCGAACTTCTCGCGGTAGAGCGCGCGGCTTTGCTCGACATGCGCCTCATCGGCCCAAAGTGCGGCCGAGGCATGCTGCACGGGCAGCGGCACTTGCGGGCAGGCCACATTCCGGTACTTCGCGTAGTCCGCCAGGAAGGCAGCATCGCCCGCGATGAAGCCCGAGCGCAGGCCCGGCGCGTTGGAGCGCTTCGACAGCGAATTGAACGCGAGAACCCGCTCGAAGCCCCCCATCCGCGCGGCAACTGGAAGGATGCCGGGCGGGGCTGCGTCCTGGTAAATCTCCGAATAACATTCGTCCGAGAATACGTAGAAACCGTGAGCGTGCGCGAGCGCGATGAGCCGCTCAAGATAGGCCTCGGACGCGACCGCTCCTTGCGGATTGGCGGGGGAGGCCAGATAGAACGCCGCCGTGCGATCCAGAAGCGCCGGGTCTAGCGCGTCGAGATCGGGCAGGAAGCCCGTGGCGGCGCCGGCGTCCAGAAGCACCGGCTCGGCCCGGCAGGTGAGCGCCGCCGCGTAGTATGCCTGGTAGAACGGGTTGGGCATCGGCACGGCGGGCCGGTTCGCGCCCTTGCGCGCGATGGCAATCGTCAGCGCCGAAACCAAGCCCTCGCGCGTGCCGCAGAGCGGGAGGATGTGCCGGTCCACATCGGCCGCGCCGGCGGCGAGCCCATAGCGGCGGCTGAGCCAGCCCGCAATCGCTCGCCGCAGCTCCGCGATGCCGTTGATGGGCGGATATTTGCCGAACAGGGCGGAATGCTCGGCAACGATCCCGGCGGCGAAGGCCGGAAAACCATGCCGCGGCTCGCCGATGGTCATGTCGATGGGCGTGGCGCCGGGCTGCTCGCCGCCCAGGAACTCGCGCAGCCGCTGGAAGGGCGATTGAATTGCCGAGAGATTGAAGTCTGACAAGGCCGTCCAGTCGCGTTGGTTGAGGTTAGAGCGGGCTTGGCCCAGGAGAGGGGCGCCGCGCCTTACGCGGCGGCGGCGCTTCCGCCGGGACCGGAATGTTGTAGCGGAGTTGAGCGCTTCCGCCAATCCCGGTCCCATGGGCCGCGGGGCGCCGGCACTGCACGCAAGGGCTGCTTGGAGAGATATAAATAATAAAATCCGCCTTCCGGCCAAGACGGCACAACCCTCTCAAGCCAATTGAATTGTGGGTAAATACTTTCTGTAGAAAGGTAAACGCGCCAAGACGCGAGAAGGCATTGCGCTACAACCCAAGGGTGAGCTTTACGGTTAACGCGCGCAAGATTTTAATATTAACCGGATTTCTGAAGTGCGGATTTCCGCCCGAAAATGCATGAAATCCGCGCGATTTGGACGAAAATCGCTCCCGCGCGGCGGCGTTAACCTTGCCGGCATTAAGCATGCCTTGCCGCGCCAAGGCTGCGCTCCGCATCCGATCAACCCCAGCGTGCCGCCTCGGTTCTGTGTTGCCTTTGCGGCCGCCGCAGCGAAGTTGTGGAGCACATTGCGCGCACGCCACGTCAGCCGGACGGGGCGCGCATCGTCACCGCTCGGACGACAACACGCGCGGTTGGGACGCGGCCAGGGCAAGAGCTGGCGGGCTGCCATGAGGGCAGGGTCGCGGTCAGCCGGACGGGGCGCGCATCGTCACTGCTCGACAAACGCCTCCTTGCCGGCACCAATCGCAGCGGTTGTGGCCGATGTTGAATTAGCGGCACAGCGTGGCGTATTGTGGTCACAAGTAACCACCACCTGACGGGGCACCCGATGCTGACCATCAATCTGAAGGATGCCAAGGCAGGCTTCTCCAACCTGGTCGACGAAGCCATCAAGGGTGAGTTCGTGACGATCACCCGTCACGGCAAACCTGTCGCCGCGCTGGTTTCCATCGAAGCGGCGGAAATCGCGCGTAAGGCAATCGAGCGGAAACGCCCCGGACTCGTTGCTTACCTTAGGACATTTCCCGGCGGCGAGTTCGAACGCAACCCTTCGCCTTCGCGGGATATCGAGCTTTGAGCGGATTTCTGCTCGATACCGATGTCATTTCGATGCTCTCGCCAGCAAAGGCCGAGGCTCCAGCGCAGTTTCTGGAATGGCTGGAGCGCATGGATGGCGAAGGCAGGATTTTCCTGTCAGTGGTCACGATCCACGAGATCGAAAAAGGGATTGCGCGGCTTGAGCACAAAAGGGCTACCGCGAAAGCGGCCGGTCTCAAGGCGTGGCTCCAGGGCCTTGCCACCACCTATGACGATAAGATTATCCCTCTCGACGCAGCTACAGCGGCACTTTCGGGCCAGTTGGAAGCCAAGGCGATCTCCGCGGGACATAACCCTGGGGTGGCCGATGCCATCGTCGCGGGTATCGCGAAAGCGCACGATCTCGCTATCGTCACCCGCAATACAAAGCACTTTCTACCGTTCGGGGGCTGCGTATTATCGCCCGATGAGGCTGCTCAAGCGGCCTGAGTTAAGGCGTTACGCTAGACGGCGCCTGGTTCGCGGGCGACCGTCGCGACCGTCCCTGGACTGTCTGCAACCGTGATGGGCTCGATGTTTCCCCGTGGCGGAATAACGCCGTGGGCGCTGCCGCACTGGTTGCCATGACGGTCGGATCGGGTCGGGAGCGCCGTAGCGGCTTTCTCCACGACGCCACGCACCCGATGGCGGCTTCGGGAATCCTGATGCGGTCATCTCCGAAAAAGCCGAAGCAATAAGAGAAACGAACGGATATCCGGCTTTAGGGGTCGCCATTTGAAAAACTGGTAGGGTAGCTCCAGAATGGAGATCCCGATATGCTGCTACCGCGCCCGCTCATCTCATCCAATCCCAATCGGCTTGGCGGTACGCCAGTGTTCGCGGGCACGCGCGTGCCAGTAGCAAACGCTTTTCGATGCACCTCTGAAGTGCTGGGGATCCGCTCGCATGTTCGCGTTCCTTGAAGATTTTCCCGATGTAACGCGGGAGCACGCCGTAGCGGTGCTCGAAATGGCGCGCAAGGCTGCGCCCCGGTTCTGCTCTACTTACGACCTCCGCTCATAGGCGCGCAAACATTGCGCTAATCTCTGATCCGATCGCCTGACAAATGATCGCCGCGGAATATCGCGAGCAAAGCAAGCCATGCGCATCTTGCTTGACGCCTGCTTGCCACGTGTTGACCCCTCGAATTGCAGTTCCCCGGGCACGAGGGTGGACTGCAAGGGAAGCCTGCCTGAACAGGCTCGACGATGGGCAGCTTCTCGATGCCATCGCGGGTAAATACGATGCGCTCATCACCATGGATAAGAGCATCCCCTTCCAGCAGCAATTGCAAGGCAAGCCGTTTGCTTTCGTCCTTCTGCGTGCAAAGAGCAATCGCCTTGCGGATTTGCTGCCGCTTGTACCAAAGTTGCTTGAGGTCCGGAAACCGCGCCGGATGCCCCTTAATGACCGCTGCCACTTGAACCGCTTTATTAGCAGAGGTAAAGCAACGAGGCACGATAACAGAGGTTCCAGCGTCATTGCAGACGCCTTCGGTGCGGCCAGCACGGTCAGTGCGCGAACGCCCGAACGTGCTGCTCTGGCCGTTTCGCCTGTGACCCGGCCTGTTCGAAGCAGCGCTCCCCGCAAATTGTTATGACTGACTATGGGATCCGCAAACGAGCGTCGCGGCTTGAGTGGTTTTCCCCCGAGACCCTGCCACTTCCCGCTCCCGGCCTCTCGCGCATATCCAAACCAACCGTGAAGCCATCGGAAAAGTGCCGCCTACAGCCGCCGAATGAAAACGCCGCCCGGTCATGGCTGGCAAGGCGTTCGATGCGGAAGGCGGCTTGCGTCACTGCTGGATAAGGCGGCGATAATCGCGAAGTGCCGCGAGCTGCCGTTCGCTTGGCTCGCGCGGTTCGGAGGCGAGCGCTTCGGCGAAACGGCGGCTTTCTTCGGCGTTGAGCCGGATGGTTTCCACGCTTTCGATGATGCGCATCGCCTTTTCTTGCGCGGCGGCGAGGATGAAATCGGGGATAGAGCGGCCTTCGAGGTGCGCGCCCCGTTGTATGAGCGCGCGCTGTTCATCGGTGGCGCGCTGCTGGAGGCGAACGCGCTTTGGTATCCTGGGGGCGTGTCTGCGAACTAGCACTTTGTCCATGCCCTTAATGTGCTCCAATTTGGCTCACAAAAGAAGGCCAGCATAATACCAGCCGCCAAAAGTGCCGATCACTCCAACGTCATTCCCGCGAAAGCGGGACTCTATGGATAAACAATACATTAGCCTGCGGGTAAATGGATCCCCGCCTTCGCGGGGACGACGCCACGGCGCAGTAAACGCACGCTATCAGCTCACCGAAGCGATTTCGGCCTCCCGCGCGGCGGTGGTGGCGGGCCGGTGGTCGGCGCCGATGAAGGTGTAGACCATCGGCAGCACGAACAGCGTGAACACCGTCCCGATGGTGAGCCCGCACACGATGACAAGGCCGATGCTGAACCGGCTCGCGGCCCCGGCGCCAGTCGCCAGCACCATCGGGATAAGTCCCACAACCATTGCGGCGGTCGTCATCAGAATCGGCCGCAAGCGCACAGCGGCGGCGCGCACAATCGCCGTCCTCCGGTCAAGATTCTCATGCCGCTGCAGTTCCTTGGCGAACTCGACCATAAGAATGCCGTGCTTCGAGATGAGCCCGATCAGCGTCACAAGCCCGACCTGCGAGTAAATGTTGATGGTCGCGATGCCGATGAACAGCGGCAGGAGCGCGCCGCAAATCGACATCGGCACGCTGACCAGGATCACGATCGGATCGCGCAAGCTTTCGAACTGCGCCGCCAGCACCAGGAAGATCACAACCAGCGCGAAGACGAAGGTGAAGACGAGCTTGTTGCCTTCCTCGACATATTGCCGCGAGTCTCCGAGATAGGCGTGGCTGAAATTCTCCGGGAACAGCTCCTGCGCCTGCTCTTCCAGGAAGCCCACCGCCTGCCCGACGGTAACGCCCGGCCAGGGCACCGCCTGGAAGGTCGCGGAATTGAGCTGGTTATATTGCGTGAGCGCGTTCGGGTCGGTCGCGGTGGATACCTTGACCAGCGTCGACAGCGGCACCTCGGTTCCGCTCATGGTCGGCACGTAGTAATTGACGAGCGAATCCGGCGTCAGCCGATCCACGCGCGGCACCTGCGGAATGACCTGGTAGGAGCGCCCCTGCAAGTCGAAGCGGTTCACATAGTTGCCGCCGACCATAAGCGCCAGCGTGCTGCCGATCTGCTCCATCGTAACGCCAAGCTCGTTCGCCTTGGACCGGTTGACCTCGACCTTCACCGTCGGATTATCGAAGGCAAGGTCGCTGTCCACCACGAGGAACAGGCCGCTCTTCCGGGCCGCATCCTTCAGCTTGTCCATCACATTGTAGATGATGCTGTAGCCGTCGGTCGAATAGACGACCATCTGCACCGGCAGGCCGCCGGTCGAGCCCGGCAGCGGCGGTGGCGAAAACGCAAACACCTGCAATCCGGGCACATTGCCGAGCCGCGCCTGGATTTCAGGCTGGATCGTCTTGGCGGTGTTCTTGCGCTCGTTCCAGGGCTTCAGCCGGGCGCCCACGAACCCCTGATTGGTGACGGGACGCCCGAAAATGATAAAGGTTCCATCCGCGTCAGGAACTTTGATCGCGTTCTCAAGCTGCTTCTGATAGGCCTGCATGTAGTCGAGATTGGCGTATTGCGGGGCCTTGGCGAGACCCAGAATGATGCCCTGGTCCTCGGGCGGCGCGAGTTCCTTGGTGGCGTTGGAGTAAAGGAACCAGAGGCTCGCGATCACGCCCAGGGCCACGATGGCGGTGGCCGGCCGGTAATCGAGGCTCGACGAGAGCCGCCGCTCATACCAGCGCTCCACGGCGGTAAAGGCGTTCGTGACCCTTTGGGCGAAGGGCGAATGCGAGCACCTCTTGCGACAGCAGCGCCGCCGACATCACGGGCGATAGCGTCAAGGCGACGATGCCCGACACGATCACGGCGCCCGCGAGCGTAAAGGCGAACTCCTTGAAGAGGATGCCCGTAACGCCGCCGAGCAGGCCGATTGGCGCGTAGACCGCGGCAAGCGTGATGGTCATGGCGATGACCGGCCCCGCGATCTCGCGCGCGCCGACGAGCGCCGCCTGGATCGGCGATTTCCCCTCCTCGATGTGGCGGAACACGTTTTCGACCACGACGATGGCGTCGTCGACCACCAGGCCGATGGCTAGCACCATCGCCAGCAGCGTAAGCAGGTTCACGCTGAAGCCCGCGGCGTACATCAAGGTGCCCGCGCCGATCAGCGACAGCGGGATGGTCACAATCGGGATCAGCACCGTGCGCATCGAGCCAAGGAACAGGAAGATCACCACCACCACCACGCCGACGGCCATGGCGAGCGTCCAGATCACGTCGTCGATAGAGGCCTGGATAAACTTGCTGGCGTCGTAGGCGATGTTCATCTTGAGCGTCGGCGGCAGCGTGTTCTCGATGCTCGCAAGCTTCTTGCGCACGCCGCTCACCACGGTCAGCGGATTCCCGGCGGGCGTCGGCTGCACGCCGATGAACACCGCGTTCTGGCCGTCCATGGCCACGGCGGCGTCGAAGCTTTGCGCGTCGAGCGATATGGTGGCGATGTCCTTCAGCCGGGTTAGCGCCCCCTCATGGGCCTTCACCACCATCTCGCGGAACTGGTCGACGCTTTGCAGGTCGGTATTCGCGGAGATGTTCGCGATGGTGAAGTAGCCCTTCTGCTGGCCTGGCGCGGTCTGGAAGTTGTTGGCGCGGATGGCCAAAGCCACCTCGGTCGCGCTGATGCCACGCGCGGCCATGCGGGCGGGATCGAGCCAGACGCGCATCGCAAAGGTCTGCCCGCCGATCACGTCGGCCGAGGCGACACCTTCGACCGTGGCCAGGACGGGCTGTACCACGCGCGTGAGGTAATCCGATATGGCGGGCATTTCGAGCGAGGGGCTCGAAAAGCCGATATACATGATCGCGGTTGTCTGCCCCGTGCTTTTGTTGATGATCGGATCGTTCGCGCCGGGCGGCATCAGGTAGCGGACCTGCTGCACCTTGGACATGACCTCGGTGACGGCGGCGTCGGGATCGAAATTCAGCCGGATGTAGGCCTGGATCGTGCTGGCGCCCTGCACCGAGGACGAGGTGATGTAATCGATGCCGTCCGCCGTCGCGATCGCCTGCTGCAGCGGCGTGGTGATGAAGCCCTGCATCAGTTCAGCGGTGGCGCCGGGATAGGTCGTCGTCACGGTGACGACCGTATTGGTGAGCAGCGGGAACTGCCTCACGGGCAGCGTCATCAGCGAACGCGCGCCCACGAGCAGGATCAGCGCGCTGACCACGAACGCCAGAACCGGCCGGCGGATGAAAATATCGGTGAAACGCATCTGACACGCTTTCCGGTTGAAGCTTCTCCGGCCGCCGATCCTGAAAGGAACTTGCGCCCAGTCCGGGATCTTAACGAACGCCGGCGTTTGTACTTTTAACGGTCCCGGATACCGCCTTTGGCGGTTCCGGGATGACGCAAAGGTGAACCATTCCGCCGGTTCCCCTTTGGCCAGACCGAGCGGTTACGGAAGGGCGATCTTGGCCGGCGGGATCAGCGCGGTCGTGTCGATGGGGGTCACGAGCGCCCCGGTCTGCAGTTTGCTCTGGCCGGAAGCGACCACGGTTTCGCCGCCGTTCAGCCCTTTCGCGATCTCGACCAAGTTGCCGAAATAGGTGCCTGCCGACACCGGCTCGCGCTTGAGCTTGAAGACCTTGCCGGCCGGGTCGCCCTGGGGCTCAAGCACCAGCACGCTCGCCCCGTAAAGCGTCGCATCGAGCGCCGTCACGGGAACGGTCACGGCGTCCTCCTTTGGCGGCAGCACTACCGACACGTCCGCGAACATGCCGGGCCTCAGCGTCTCGCCTGGGTTCGCAAGCGTTGCCCGGATGCTGAGCGTGCGCGTGGTCTCGCTGACACGCGGTTCGATGGCGGTGATCTTCGACTTGAAGGTTTTTCCGGGCACGGCATCCACGGAGATGTCGACTTCCTGATCGATCGAGAGCTTCGTGGCGGTTTGCTCCGGAAGCCGGAAATCGGCGTTAAGCGTGCCGAGATTGATAAGGCCGACGATGTTGGTGCCGGGGCCGATATGCTGCCCGAGGTTTACCTGGCGGATGCCGAGCACGCCGTCGAACGGCGCCTGGATCATCTTCTGCCCAATGATCGCCTGCGTTTTCTGGATCTGCGCCTTGGCTTGTTCCACCACCGCGCGGTTTTGATCCCCGGTCTGGCGCGCGGCGAAGTCGCTCTTCATCAGCGTCATCGTCCGCTCCAGATTGGCCTCGGCAAGCGTCGCCTGGGCCTGATAATTCGCGAGATCGGCGCGCTCCGGCGCGTCGTCGAGCTGGACGAGCTTCTCGCCCTTCTTCACCCGCTGGCCGGAGACGAAATAGATTTCGCGCACCTGCCCCGCGATCTGCGTGGTCACGTTCACCTGTTGATCGGCGGTCAGGGTGCCGATGGCGGCAAGCGACTGGGGAACGCCCGTGCGCTTGGCAACAGCAACCTCCACCGGGCCGGCGGCGGCTTATGCGCGGCGAAAAAGGTTTTGATCCCGGCGCTTCTTACGCCCGGGAAACCGTACAATCCGTATCCAACGCCGCCTACGAACAGCAACGCGAGCAAGACCCTTAACCGCACCGCTTCATTCCATCCAAGTTTATGGGAAACCGGACCATAGCCGCCACTTCCGCGCAATACCAGCGTTAGTTTTCAGCGGCTTGGCCGGTATGACCTACTAGCACGGCCCGCGGGAAGTTGTGACGCACAACCCCGTCATCGCGAGGCCGCCTTGGCGGCCGCGGGCGTCCAGAAAATGGCGCTGTGCTTCCGGCTTCTAGATTGCTTCGCTTCGCTCGCAATGACGTGTCGAGACTTCCTGCGTACTGCACTAGCGTGGATATAGGAAGCCTTAGCGTCAGCCTAAAGGCCCCTGCGCGATTGCTACTCCCCGGCGCTTTCCTCTTGTTGCCCGGCTGCACCAGGCAAAAGCAGCTCGGCATAAAGCGCTTGCGCCTCGGCTGGCGGTCCGCGCCGCTCGCCAAGCCCGCGGATCTCGATCACGCGGACCTGGCCGCGAAGCGTCGCGGTCAGAACGTCGCCGCACTTCACCGTGGCCGCCGCCTTGACGGTACGCTGCCGGTTCACCCGGATGCAGCCGAACTCGATCAGCTTAGCTGCAAGGCTGCGCGACTTTACGAGGCGCGCATGCCACAGCCACTTATCGAGGCGCTGCTCTTCCGGTGAACTCATGCCTGGTCCGGTTTATCACTTCCCATGGCGAAATAACCCGCCAATCTAAGTGTCAAACGGTCTCGTCCTGGGTCTGCTTCTTCTTTTCCATCTGCTCCTTAAGCCTGCTTAGTGCGGCGAAAGGAGAATCGGGATCGATCGCGGCTGAGGATTTCTTGGGCGCGGCCGTTGCGGCGAAGGGCTTCTTGTCCTGGTGGCGAGGGGGACGCGAATCCCGGTCCCGGTCGCGGCCGCGGGGGCCGCCTTGATCGCCGTGGCGGCCGTCGCGCTGATGCGGCTGGGGGCCACGCTGCTGGTGTGCGCCACCGCCTGGACGCTGTTGCGCGCCGTCAGCCTTGGCCTGAGGAGCGCCGGCATCCTGTTGCGCCCCCTGCTGCTGCGGCCGGCCCTGACGCTCGGCGTTGGGCCGCTGCTGCCGTCCATGGCCGGCGTTATGGCCGGCGCCTTGCCGCTGCTCCCGGTTGCCGCCCGGGGCCTGGTCCTTCGGCCGATCCTGCGCCTGGCCTGGCTGGGCAGCGGCGGCACCGTCGCGCGGCGGACGCGAACGATCCTGGTTCGGACGCTGGGCGCGGTCGCGGCCGTCGCCAGCCGCGTGCGGCCTGCGGTGATGAGGCCGCCCGCCTGCCGCACCTTCGGGCCGCTCGAACTTGGGCTTTGGCCTCCGGAAGCGCCACACTTCCTCGAAATCGGGCTCGGCGCTTCCGCTTTGTGCAGCGCCGGCCTCAGCGATTGCCTCTCCGTCCGCCTGGGGGGCCGCCGCAGTGGAATCCTCCGGCGCAACGGCGGCGCTGCCGGCATCGGTCCCAGCCGCCCCGGCAGGTATCGCTTCCACGTCAGGTATCGCTTCCACGTCAGCCAACGCTGACGCAACATTGTCATTCGCTTCGAAAGCTGCGGGAGCAGCCTCCGCCACCGCCGGCACAACGCCGCCCTCTGCTTCGGCTGCCGCGGAAACAGGCTCTCCGCCAGCCGGCGCGGCATTGTCGTTCGCGGCCTGAACCCCATCGGACGCCTCAGCGGGCACTGCCTCAGAAGCGTTTGCGGCTTCGGTCTCAGCCGCAGCCTCTGCAGCGGGAGCGGCCTTCTTGACCGGCCGCTTTTCACGGCGGAAACCGAGCGACTCCAGGATCAAGCCCAGCTCGTCGCTTGAGCAACCCATGATGGACATCATCTCGGGCCGGATGCGGAACGCGCCTCCGCCAGCAGCGCCGGCCGGCGGCTCGGCGGCGGCATCGGTGGGCTTCCATGCGGTCAACGGCCGGATGATATCGGCGAGCCGCTCCAGCATGTCGACGCGCACCGCACGCAGCCCGCAGACATGGAAGCCGGCCGCCCGGTAGAAGGCCTCCGGCACGGCAGCATTGCGCGGCACCGAGGTCAGCCCCTGGCGCGGCGATTCCGCGATTGCCGCCGTGGTGAGGTTATTCTCGGCTCCATGCTTCAAGAGCCAGAGCAGCAGGAGCAAGTCGGCGGAGGCGGGCTTTAGCAGCAACGGGAAATAGATGTGATGCGCGCCGAAGCGAACGCCGTATTTCCTGAGCTGCGCGCGGCCCTCCTGATCGACTGACTTGATCTCGTCGGCCACCACATCGCGCTTCAGCACGCCGAAGTTCTCGCGCAAGCGGAAAGCGATGCCCTTCGCTAGTCCCGAGATCTCTTCAGCCTTCGAGATCTCCTGCAGCGGCTTCAGCCGCACGTCGATGTGATGTGCAAGCCAAGTCTCGATGCGCTTGGTGATGTTGTCCTTGTCGGCGGCAGCCAAGTGCTCGTCGGAAAAGAGTGTGAAATTGGGTTTGAGAGGATCGTCGCTAGCGGAGATGCGGCCGATTTCCTGATGCTCCCAGACGATCTGGCCCTCGCGCGTCAGCGTGAATGCCGTATCGGGTGCTGCGCCAAGCCGGTCGGCGCGCGCCGCCAGCTCGTGCACCAGAACCTTCGCGGCGGCGTTCCGCGCGGCCTTGCCGTGCACGCCCGCTGCCGCCGCGTCCGGCGTAAAGGCAAAGCCCTCAAGCTTGCCGACATAATGCTTCTCGACGACGACGCGGCCGTTCTTCTCGATCTCGGCGAACAGGCTGTCCTTGTCGCGCATGCTCTTCATGAGCACGCTGGTGCGCTTGTCGACGAAGCGCTGCGTCAACTGCTCGTGCAGTGCGTCGGAGAGCTTGTCCTCGATCTCGCGCGTCCTGCCCTGCCAGTGATCGGGGTCCTTCAGCCATTCGCGCCGGTTCGACACGAAGGTCCAGGTGCGGATATGGGCGATGCGGTTCGAGAGCGTGTCGATGTCGCCATCGGTGCGGTCCGCCTGGTCCACCTGGGCGGCGAACCAGTCCTCGGGGATCACGCCCTCCTCGCTCATGACGAACTTGAAGAGCGTTCCCACCAGCTCGGCGTGGGTCGCGGGGGCAACCTTCCGGTAATCGGGGACCTGGCAGACCTGCCAAAGCTGCTTGATCGCGGCAGGTGCGGCGGCAAGCCCGGCGATGCCCGGATCGTTCGAGCAGAGATCCAGCGCTTCGAGATCGTCGGCCGTCCTGGCACGCTGCAGCCGGGCGTGCTCGGGCACGCGGCGCAGGCTCTCCTTCAGGCGGTCGATGCTGCCGAAATCGAGGTCGGTGTTGCGCCACTGCAGGACCTTGACCTGGTCGAAATCGTGGTTCTCAAGCTTGTTGACGAGTTCCTGGTCGAAGGGCTCGACATCCCCGGTGACGCCGAACGTACCGTCGTTGAGATGGCGGCCGGCGCGGCCCGCGATCTGGGCAAGCTCCGCGGGGGTCAGGCTGCGGTGGCTGCGCCCGTCGAATTTGCGGGTGCCCGCGAAAGCGATGTGATCGACATCGAGATTGAGGCCCATGCCTATGGCGTCGGTAGCGACAAGGAAATCGACCTCGCCGGATTGATAGAGCGCCACCTGCGCGTTGCGCGTGCGCGGGCTCAGCGCGCCTAGCACTACAGCCGCGCCGCCGCGCTGCCTGCGGATCAGCTCGGCGATGGCGTAAACGTCGTTCGCGGAGAACGCCACGATGGCCGAGCGGGACTGCAGCCGCGTGATCTTCTTCTGGCCCGAATAGGTGAGCTTTGACAGCCGCGGCCGGGCGATGAAGTTCGCGCCCGGAATAAGCTCGCGGATCGTGTCGCTCATGGTCTGGGCGCCCAAGAGCAGCGTCTCGCTCTGGCCCCGCGCGTGGAACAGCCGCTCGGTGAAGACGTGGCCGCGGTCGAAATCGGCGGCGAGCTGGATCTCGTCAACCGCAAGGAAATCGGCCTCGACCTCGCGCGGCATGGCCTCGACCGTGCAAACCCAATAGCGTGGCCGCTCGGGCTTGATCTTCTCCTCGCCCGTTATTAGCGCGACTTCGTTCGGCCCAATCCTGGCGACGATCTTGTCGTAGATTTCCCGCGCCAGAAGCCGCAGCGGCAAGCCGATCAACCCCGTCTCGTGGCCAAGCATGCGCTCGATGGCAAGATGTGTCTTGCCGGTATTTGTGGGGCCGAGCACGGCATTAACATGCCGTGACTGGGAGGGCTTAACGGTAGCCGATTGCAATGCGCTCATAAGCGGACTTTCTGTCGATAATCGCACGCCCGGTTGGTTTTGCGTGCGGCGTCATTGGTTCGAAGGCTCAGGGAGAGCTGCATGGACGCTAGGCTGCGCGGCCTTGAAATAACGGGCCGTCAGTTTCTGCTCTCCTGCCGGATTGCCTCGATTGATTTCCCTCGTTTAGTCGGCGAGCGCATGACGTCCCGCAGACGTCTCGACATCAGAATCTAGCCGAAACCATGGAGGCCGTCCCCGCGGGTGTTGGCACTTGCACGTAGTAGGGTACTAATAACCCCGCTTCAGGCATCGGGACAAGCCAGAATCTCTATCCCCGAGTTCGCGGAGGCGTAGTCGCTCGACCTGCCAGCCTTGTGCCCGGCGACCGGGATATAGGTCATCCGGCAGACATAGGCTGTCCCGCGCAGCTTGCCCACGCCGCTGATCGAGTGCGTTCCCTTGGGAGAGAGAACCAGATCGTAGCGGAGCTTGCCGTCGAATATCGGCAGGCGCTTGTTGCAGACTTCGCCGGCGGTAAACCTGCTGGGCCGCGCTTGCGAGAGCAGCACGATGGCGCTCAGCGGATCGACGACGTTCTGGAGGTCGGCGGCGGTGATCGGAACGGCGCGCGCGCTCGGATGGGACGGCGGATTGATGATGATGTCCGACACCATTCGCTGCTGGAAGCGGAGTTCCACCGCCTCGCGCTTGTCGCTCGTCGCGTAGCGGAAGGAGTAATTCTGCGGCACCGGCCCATTGGCGGTCATGAGCCCGTAGCTGCTCGTGACGCCCTTCCAGCTCACCGTGCCGAACAAAAAGTCGATGTCGGCGTGGGCCTGGAGCGAATATTGCCTTGCATTGATCGAGGAATGAATTTTGAAGTCGCCGATATGGGCGCCCAGGAAGTGGATGTTGTAAAGGCCGTTCACCGTCGAAGGCCGGATCGCCGCAGCCGGTGAAGCATCGAGCTTGGGCGTGAGGTCTTTTGGCTTGCCCGCACCCGCCTCCTTGGGCTCGGCCGGCTTCGGCGTCCCGTTGGCGGGCGTGGCATCGGCGGGCTTCGCCTCGGCCTTCGCTGGAGCGGAAGGTTCTTTCGGCGCACTCGCTTCGGCCGCGGCTGGCGCAGGCTTATCCTCTACGGCCGCCGCCTCCGGTTTCGAGCCGGCTGGGTTGTTATCGGCTGGCACTGCATCGGCCACGGGCGGCTTCACCGCCTCGCCCGCCTTGTCTGGGGGCGCGGGTTTTTCGGCCGCAGGTGCCAGATCGCTCGCGGCGGCTGGCGCTTGTCCGGTACCATCTTCGCCAGCGAAAGCCCGCGTTTCAGGCATACCGAGGGATAGCAGAGCACCGAAAAGCAATAAAGCAGCAGGCTTTTCCAACTTGCTACATAGCAGCGGAAACTTCAGCATTAAGACAGTTCTTTCTTTCGCCGGAGCTTGTCACCCTTCTTTGCCCGTAGAAGGTGATTTCGTCAATTATGTGTTGCAGGCCCTTGCCGGTTGCCGGCCATTTTGAGGGCACGCTGTAGGCGAAAGGTACCGGCCCCGCGACATTGCAGGAGCTTCCGTCACCGGGATAGACAATCGCGCGCGGAGCACACCCAATAATTGCCAGCGGGGCCAACTTGCGGCGCGGCGCGCATACGGACACCCGCTGCAATAATGGGCTTCTCCAGCTTGCCGGAACCTGTTTATCCCGCTGGGAAACATGAATTCGCCTGCCTAAGGCTCAGCTTCGAAGGCGAAACTGACGAAAACTTGATCGGATCGCCAATTGTGAATATGCGTGCCGCTGTGAATATGCGTGCCGCCGGCGATGCGATGCAATTGCGGTTGAATGCTTCCGTGCCCGTCATCCCGGAAGCCGCTTTGCAGTTATCCGGGAGCGCGGCAGGCGCCGGTATTTGTAACAGTCTTGGATAATGTCTCCGCTAGCATGGATCTTAAAGTGGCGGATTGCAAAGGGCGCGCCGGCGAGCCCGCGCCCTTGCTCGCTCAAGCAGCCTTGCTCGTGAGTTCGAGCGCCTCTCCTACGTCGAGCTTGCCGTCATAGAGGGCGCGGCCGGCAATCGCGCCCGCGATCATCGCATATCGCGCAGAGACGAGGCGCTTGATGTCCTCCATTCCGGCGAGGCCGCCCGAGGCAATCACCGGGATTTTGACCGCGCGCGCAATCTCCGCGGTGGCATCGAGATTGAGGCCCGTGAGCATGCCGTCGCGGCCGATGTCGGTGTAGATGATCGCGGACACCCCCGTGTCCTCGAAGCGCCGCGCCAGATCGACCGCCGAAAGCTCCGAGGTCTCGGCCCAGCCTTGCACCGCCACCTTCCCGTCCTTCGCGTCGATGCCGACCGCGATCTTGCCGGGGAACCGGGCGCAGGCCTGGCGGACGAGAGCCGGATCGCGCACGGCGGCAGTGCCGAGGATCACCCGGGCGACGCCGCGCTTGATCCAAAGCGAGATCGAATTCGAGGGTGCGGATGCCGCCGCCGAGCTGAACCGGGATTTGTACCGCCGAGAGAATCGCCGAGACCGCCTCCGCGTTCACCGAGCGGCCCTCGAACGCGCCGTTGAGGTCCACGACGTGGATGGAATGAAAGCCTTGCGCGGCAAACTGGCACGCCTGATCGGCGGGGCTCAGGTTGAAGACGGTGGCTTTGTCCATGAGACCCTGCTGGAGGCGCACGCAGTGGCCGTCCTTCAAGTCAATAGC
Organism: uncultured Alphaproteobacteria bacterium; assembly: GCA_963760455.1. Lineage (GTDB taxonomy): Bacteria > Pseudomonadota > Alphaproteobacteria > Rhizobiales > Rhodomicrobiaceae > Rhodomicrobium. The sequence continues at coordinate 96,028 of CAVXDM010000038.1, read as the reverse complement.
AGGATAGAGGATCATACAACTTTTCCCCAGTGTTGACCGGTTGCGGAACAAATATCTGGACGGCGGTGCTTTTCTTTGGCGTTATAGAGAGGCTCCTCTGTCGTAGCAGCGTCCGGAGCCATGTCTAAACCACAGGCACGAAAGACCACAACGTGCACCGCTACGTCATAGCTTGCGAAGTCAGCCGCGCCAAGGGCGCCACTGAAGTTGCCGACACCATCAGAAGGCTTTCGAGCCAATGGGAGCACCCGCTTTCGGGACTCTGGGTCGTCGAAACCGCGTTCAAGGCGCAGGACATCCGTGCCGCCTTGCTCGAACATATGGACGCCCACGACCGCCTTTACATAACCGAGGCGGGCCGGGACAAGGCCGAATGCAATGCGCTTGAGGCCGCCGGCGAGAAGGTCACAGCAATCGGCCCGATCACACAGCTTGCCAAGGTGGGTGGCAAGAACCGCATGCTGACCGCTATCTTCAGCCGCTCCGGCAAGAGATCGCGCCATCTTACGGCCGCCACTTCAGAAAATTTGAAATCAGCCTGAGGCCAAGCTTCTGGCTTTTTTCCGGGTGGAATTGCGTGCCGGCGATGTTGCCGCGCGCAATTGCCGCCGTTACTGGCCCGCCATAGTCCGCGACGGCCACGATATCGCTCTGCTCCGTGCACCTGAACTGGTACGAGTGCACGAAGTAGGCGTGCCACCCTTGCGCGCCCCCGGGGATGCCTTCAAATAGCGGGTGTTCACGAAGATATGATAGGGTATTCCAGCCCATATGCGGGACTTTGAGCGTCTTGTCCGCAGGCTCGACGAGGCTTACCTCGCCGCCGATCCAGCCTAGCCCCTTATGCGTGCCGTGCTCCAATCCACGATCCGCGAGCATCTGCATGCCGACGCAGATGCCAAGGAAGGGCCGGCCTCCAAGCACCGCCTCCCGCAGCGCTTCCATCATTCCCGCGGCACTCTCAAGCCCCCGGTAGCAATCGCTGAAAGCGCCCACGCCGGGCAGCACGATGCGCTCCGCGCGCCTCACCGCCTCCGGGTCGGATGTTACGGCGATTTCTGCGGCAATCCCGCTCTCCCTGGCCGCGCGCTCGAATGCCTTCTGGGCTGAGTGCAGATTGCCTGACTGATAGTCGATGATCGCAACGAGCATGGCAGCTAAATAACCTCACCTGGGAACGTCCCGACCACACCCGGTCCCTGCCAGTCCCCGAAGGAACCTCGCGCCGATCCTGCGGCAGGCGCGGATGCGGGGCTGGGGCGCCGGGCGGCCACCGAAGGCAGCCAAGCGTCGAAAAACCGCCGCTCGCACTCCTCCAGGCTGCGCCCCGCGACCGAAGCGAGATAGACGTAGCCTTTCCGCTCCAAGTGCCAACGCCGCAAGCCGTTGCCCTCGAAGCCGGCAATCAGCATCAGGAGGAAGTAGGCGATAGCTGGAGCTTGGTCCTTCAGGCCGAGTTGCGTCAACCCAAAATCGGCCACTGCGGCAAGCAGTAGCGCGGCGATAAGCTCGAACCACAAGCTATTGAGGAGCAGCCAGGCGGGCGCGAACAGAAAGCCCCACCAGGTGAAGCCTTCGCTGATGAAGACCGCATCGTCCGCGCGCTCCTCAAGGGATTTCGCCGGGATGCCCGGCTCGTGAACGGTATAGACAATCATTGGCGCTTCCTGCCTGGGCTTAGTTCCCAAGCTGCCCTTTCGTCGACGGTATCTCGCCCATGGACTTCTCATCGATCGCGATGGCGGAGGCCATGGCCCGCGCCAGGCCCTTGAAGCAGCTTTCGGCGATGTGATGGGAGTTTTCGCCGTAAAGCAGCTCGATGTGAAGCGTTATCCCGGCGTTTTGCGCGAAGGCCTGGAAAAACTCGCGGAAAAGCTCGGTGTCCATGCGGCCGATTTTTGGGGTGGGCAGGGCCACGCGCCAAATGAGGTAGGGCCGGCCCGATATGTCGAGCGCGGTGCGCGTCAGCGTCTCGTCCATCGGCAGGTAGGCGTGCGCGTAACGCCCGATGCCGCGCTTATCGCCCAGCGCCTTCGCCACCGCCTGGCCAAGTGCGATGCCACAATCCTCGACGGTGTGGTGATCGTCGACATGCAGGTCGCCCCTAGCGTTCAGCGAAATATCGATGCGCGAATGCCGGGAGAGCTGCTCCAGCATGTGGTCGAAAAAGCCGATGCCGGTGGATATGGAATAAATGCCTTTCCCATCCAGGTTGACCTCGGCGGCAATTTCGGTCTCTTTGGTCTTGCGTTCGATCCGCGCTGTTCTCAAGTTTCCGTTCCCATTTGCTGGCGGCGGCGCATCTTGACCGTTCCGCGGCCCGCGCCATATCCCACGCCATGAAGCAGGTACGATAAATGACGCTTTCCGCGCAATCTATGCAAGATCATTCGCTCTGGCATGGCACAACAATTCTCACCGTTCGCAAGGCTGGCCGCGTTGTCGTGGCAGGCGATGGGCAGGTATCCCTGGGCCAAACCGTCATCAAGGCGAACGCCAAAAAAGTCCGCACACTGGGCAAGGGCAATGTGATCTCGGGCTTCGCCGGCGCCACCGCCGACGCCTTCACGCTGTTCGAGCGGCTTGAGGCCAAGCTCGAAATGTATCCCGAGCAGCTTGTGCGGGCCTGCGTGGACCTCGCCAAGGACTGGCGCACCGACCGCTATTTGCGAAGGCTCGAAGCGATGATGATCGTCGCCGACAAGACGGCCACCCTTGTCCTGACCGGCACGGGCGACGTCCTGGAGCCCGAGCACCACGTCATGGGCATCGGCTCGGGCGGCAACTATGCGCTGGCTGCCGCGCGCGCGCTCATGGAAACCGATTTCTCCGCCGAGGACATCGCGCGCAAATCGATGGCCATTGCCGCCGATATCTGCGTTTATACCAACAACAACATCATCGTAGAAAGCCTGCCATCCACGGTTTGAACCGGCTGGCGTTACATACACAGGATCGCTTGATTGCTTTGCATCGCTACTGAGAAGACCCCCTCACCCTGTCCCTCTCCCCGTTGGGGCGAGGGAACGCTCGAATTGCACGCAGCGAGAATTCGGGCGTCCTTCTTCCCTCGGGGAGAAGGACAGGATGAGGGGGGACTTTGCAAAGCGCTCGAACCGGATTTCATACGACGGGATAACGGCATGACAAACTTCTCCCCGAGGGAAATCGTCTCGGAGCTGGACCGCTTCATCATCGGACAGGCGGATGCGAAACGGGCCGTGGCCATCGCGCTGCGCAACCGCTGGCGCCGCCAGCAGCTCGACGAGGACATGCGCGAGGAGGTTCTGCCGAAGAACATCCTCATGATCGGCCCGACCGGCGTCGGCAAGACCGAGATTTCCCGGCGCCTGGCCAAGCTCGCCAACGCGCCGTTCCTGAAAGTCGAGGCCACCAAGTTCACCGAGGTCGGCTATGTCGGCCGCGACGTGGATCAGATCGTCCGCGATTTGGTCGAGACGGGCATCGGGCTGGTGCGCGCGAGCAAGCGCAAGGAGGTCAGCGCCAAGGCGCATCTGCAGGCCGAGGAGCGCGTGCTGAATGCGCTGGTCGGCGCCAGCGCCAGCCCCGCCACCAAGGACGCGTTCCGCAAGCGCCTCCGCGAGGGCGAACTAGACGATAAGGAGATCGAGATCCAGGTCTCCGATTCGGGCGGCGGCGGCTTCCCCGGCTTCGACATCCCCGGCATGCCCGGCGCGCAAATCGGCATGATTAACATCAACGACATGCTGGGCAAGGCGTTCGGCGGCCAGCGCACCAAGACGCGCCGCGTCACCGTGCGCGAATCCTATAAGATCCTGATCGACGACGAGTTCGACAAGCTGCTCGATAACGAGCAGATCGTGCAGGAGGCGATCAAGACGGTCGAGAACAACGGCATCGTGTTCCTCGACGAGATCGACAAGATTTGCGCCCGCTCCGAGCGCGTGGGGGCCGATGTCAGCCGCGAGGGCGTGCAGCGCGACCTGCTGCCGCTCATCGAGGGGACCACGGTCGGCACCAAATACGGGCCGGTGAAGACCGACCACATCCTGTTCATTGCCTCGGGCGCGTTCCATGTGTCCAAGCCGTCGGACCTGCTGCCGGAGTTGCAGGGCCGCCTGCCCATCCGCGTCACGCTGCTGGCGCTCACGGGCGACGATTTCCGCCGCATCCTGCGCGAGCCGCAGACGAGCCTCATCAAGCAGTATATCGCGCTGATGGCCACCGAGGGCGTCGAGCTGGAGTTCACCGAGGACGCCATCGATGCCATCGCCGATGTCGCCGTCGAGGTGAATTCGGCGGTGGAAAACATCGGCGCGCGGCGGCTCTCGACCGTGATGGAGCGCGTGCTCGACGAGATCAGCTTCGATGCAGCGGACCGGGCAAACACCAAGTTCGCGATAGACGCGGCCTATGTGCAGAAGCACGTCGGCGACCTCGCCAAGAACGCGGACCTGTCGAAGTTCATCCTGTAGCCGCCGCTCTTAGTCTTACGGCGGGGTCAATCGCTGGCGGTACCGGCGGCGCCCTTGGCGAGGGCTTCGACCTGGGCGCGCATCCGGGCCAGGAAATCGATGAGCTGGGCGCGCTCCTCCGGAGAGAAGGTGCTCCTGGCGCGCGACGGCGAGCTTCACGATGCGGTCGTGCACGCCGAGCCCCTTCGGCGTCAGCGCGAGGGGCAGACGGCGCTGCGTCCCGCTTCCCGCCTGCCGCCACACCAGCCCGGCCTCGATCAGGTCGTGGCTAACCGCGCCGTTCGCCAGATCAAATCGCTGTGAAAAGCCGGCATGAGCTTTGCTTCATGTTGCCTGTCAGCTTGGGCGGACTGGAATGAATGCCCGGCAACGATTAGATGATCTCTGGCCCAGTACGGCACGGCCATCCCCTGCGGAGCAAGCGTCCATGCAAAAGATCACATACCGGCTTTACGAGAAGCGGCTCGCACCGCGGCGCACGAAGCTTGAAATGCCGGGCTGGGCCGGTCAGCCCGAGCCGCGCGTGGAAGGCTCCCGTGAACAGCCCTGGCACTGCCTGCCGTTCACCGAGGGCGCGAACTATGGCATCGAGGTTTTCTACCCTTACGGCAACGAGCTGCGCGTGACGAGGCGCGATGGGAAGCTTGTATTCGATGGCGATTTTGGGCCGCCCCCAAGTCCCGGCGTGAGCTGGCCTCCTTTCCGGACTTTCGGCGAAGATTTTTATACCTATCAGATCCTCCTCGATATCAAGGTCAGCGAGGCCTATGCGGTTCGAACCGAGCCGCACCCGCGGTTTTATACCAGCCTCGTCGATGACGTGCCGATCGCGGTGCCGGCACTTCTGCGCACAAGCTGGTGGCCGATGATGTCGTTCATGGTGTTCAAGTCGCCGCCCGAGGGACGCACGCATGTGTTCCGTCCGGGCGAGCCGTTCATGCAGATGCTTATTATACCGGCGCAGGCGGATTTCGAGCTGGTGGAGATGGATGAGGAGGAAGCCGCCGAGCGCGAGATGCGCGGGCGGAGAATTCACGCCAGCCGCGAGACCTTGGGGAAAGAAACGACCTGGATGTCGACGACCAATACGGTCTTTGACGGAACCTACCGTCATATTCTTGGCGTCGCGAAGGCCAAGGCCGCCAAAACTCCGTGATGGGGATGGCTATATGAGCCAGAAGCGTTTGGCTATGAGATTTTGCTGAATTCGCCGGAAGTGGGAGCGCTTGCTTCGGCGCCTTTTATGTTATGGCCGCGAGCGGCCATAACATTGTTGCTGCTTGTAGTTCACAGGATATACCTGCAGACCTGGGTTTGCTCAGTACAGGAATTGATGTTCCTGTGCGATGGCCAGTTGCTAGTAGCCGTTCCAATAATTGTGGTGATGATGGTGGTGGTGATGATGATAGTAGCGCCGCCAATAATTGTGATGATGGTGATGATGATGATGATGTAGCGCCGCCAATAATTGTGATGATGATGGTGGTGGTGATACCAGTGATGATGATGGTGGTGGCCCCAATATTGGACGAACTGCAGAGGAGGCTGCTGGGCGGCGCGCGCCGCATCGTCGGCCGCTAATGCCTCCAGTCGCGTTCGGTACCGGCTCCAGAAGATCCGCGTAGGACTGAACCGCTATTGGTTCGCGCGGAACGAAATTAGGTTCCGCAAGTGCCGCAGAGGCGCTGTACAGTGCACCAATGGATGCCACTGTGGTCAGGAAGCCCGCAAGCTTTTTATCCATATTCTGTTCTCCAAGAAGGATAACGACACCCGCCGTTACTAAAGCGGGGTTTGCAGATTAGAGGGCACAAAAAAGGCTGCTGTGGTTCCGGATTTATAACTACTAAAAGTTATTCTATCCCCAGATTTAATGCGGGGAGGTGCAAAAGTGACTTCCTGGTACGGATTTTGTTTGAAGAATTTTCTGCAGGCTAACGCGGGTAACACATAAAATTTACTTACGCGTGTGGATTCTGTCCGGAGGTGACCGCCGGGAATGGTCGAAAACATCGATTTATACCAGCGGCCATAAGTCTCGACCGCTTTCGCAGCCCCATCCGTCATCGCGAGGCGGCCTCCGGCTGCCGTGGCGATCCAGAATTAGCGTTGCAATTCCGGCCTATGGATTGCTTCGGGGCTTCGCCCCTCGCAATGACGGAGACGGTCAAAACTTTTGGCCGTTGGTGTTAGCTGCTTGTTGGGAGACATAGGGTAATCGAGTAATTTTCTTCCCTAAGCCCAGTGATCCCACTTGTAGCCGATACCGTGCTCCTCACAAAATGTGCGAAGCTCATCGACCGCGGATGCGTGGCCCGCGTACCGGTCGCGCAGCAGTGCGAACAACAGCTTAGGGATCGCTGAAGCCGGAATATCGATCCAAAATTCGTAGTCGCTGTCACCCCAGGTTTTCTCAACAAGCTTACCCATATCCTGGGCATCCAATAAAACGGAGCCGTCGGCCTTGACCGTGAGCCGCACGGAACGGTAGGCGGCTCCCTCGTGCCTGTAAAGCTCCGTCGAAAGCTCGTCGCTCATTCGTCACCTCAGCATGTTCGGGGGGGCGCGTTTGCGGCAGGGTCAATCGCTGCCGGTATCGCCGGCGCCCTTGGCGAGCGCCTCCACCTGTGCGCGCATCCGCGCCAGGAAATCGATCAGCAAGCCGCGCTCCTCCGCCGAGAACCCGGCTAGCAAGCTGCTCCTGCCGCGCGATGGCAAGCTTCACAACGCGGTCGTGCACGCCAAGCCCCTTGGGCGTCAGCGCGAGAGGCAGCCGGCGCTGCGTCCCGCTCTCGGCCTGCTGCTCGACCAGCCCCGCCTCGATCAGGCCGCTGACGCTCCGGCTCACCGCGCCTTTGTCGAGCCCGGTCGCATCGCAAATGCGGCTTGGCGCGATCCAGGGCTCGACCGCGAGCAGCGCGATGATGCGCCAGTCGGTGATGCCGACGCCGAATTGCGGGCGGTAAAGCGCGGATGCGCTGGCGGAGACTTTTTGCGCGAGAAAAGTGAGATAGGCGGGGACGAAAGTCTCCATATTCAGCGCGTGCTTCGACCGCCGGCTGCCGCCGGGGCGCGGCGGCTTCGCGCTTGCCTTGGCTTGCGGCGCGCGCTGGCACGGCGCCCGGCTCGCGGTTTTGCTCAGTTGCTTTCATGCCGCACTTATAACATCGCTGAACTGGATGTCACCTTTCACCACGGCGAGAGGGCGGCGCAGCGCCTCTGGCTCATCGAGCGGCGATCGCGCATAGGCCACGAGATCGGCCGATTGCCCGGCGCGATATTGGCGGAAGGCGCGCCCCAGAGCGCACGGGGCCGCGAGGTTGCCGACCGCAGCACCGCTTCCATGGGCAGGCCCGCTGCAAGAAAATGGAACAGCTCGTCGATGAGCGCGCTGCCGTGATCCACGCCCGGGCTTCCGGCGTCCGAGCCGGCGACGAGCGCCACGCCAAGCTCGTGAGCGATGGCCACATGCTCGAAATGCCCATCGAGGATGCGGCGCAGATTTGCAACGGTGTTCGCGTCCCAGCCCGCGATTTCGGGCCGCGCCCACTGGAAATGCACGGGCGAGAAGGTCGGCACCCAGGCGATGCCCTTGTCCGCCATGCGCGCGAGGAGGTCTCGCGTCATGAAGAAACCGTGCTCGATGGAATTGACCCTCGCCGCGACGGCCGTCTCAAGGCCCAGCACGCCGCTGCAATGGGCGAAGGTCTTGAGGCCGCGGGCGTGGGCTTCGTCCACGATGAGCCGCAGATCCGTCCTCGTCGAATTGCGGCGCGCCCTTGACCGTGCCCGCCTTGAAGTCGATGACGCCGGTCAGAATGACCTTGATGTCGTCGCTGCCCTGGGCCAGCCCGGCGATGGCGGGCGCGATATCCGCCGCGGTTTCGATGTCCCGCGCCATGAACGAGCCGTAGCGCTTCGGGCGCTTCAGCCCCAATCCCGGCGAGCGCACGCCGATGGGCAGGCTCCGGCTCTCCTTAAGCTCGCGGCGGATTTCGTGATTGATGCCGTATTTGTCGCCCGCATCGCGCACCAGCGTCACGCCGGCGCGCACGCTCTTTGCCGCGTTCTCGCGGGCCGTTGCCATCATCTGGGCTGGCTCCGCGCTCAGGTAAGCGTTGCGCGTGGCCGTATCGAGTTCCGAGCCGTCGAGGAACAGATGGGCGTGGGCCTCGACGAGGCCGGGCATGACAAACCCGGCCTTTATGTCCGCTTGGCTGCCGGGCGCGCACCGCCGGACATCCGCAATCGAGCCATCTGTCTATTTCGACAAGGTAAGGGCCATCCGTGTGCGCCTTTTCACCATCGAACAGCGCATCAGCGCAAATCCGCAACTTAGCCACCGCTTCCCCCGTTCTACTCCCCTGCCGTCATCCCGGAACCGCCCAAGGCGGTATCCGGGATCGTTAGGAATGCCGGCACCTGTTACGATCCCGGATCGGCGCAAACGCCGTCCGGGATGACATGCGCGGTTCTTTCGCCGCTACGTTGATTTATCAACATATGCCGTTGACATGTCAACATCTCAGCTGTAGTTTAAGCGGAAAGTTCAGCTCAGGCTGGCAAGCCGCCGGGAAAAGGCGGCGAGGGAAGAAACGGGAAGGGCAATGGAAACGCTGCGGCACTGGAGCGTCCGGCATGCTGGTGCGCTCGCGCGGGTTTACGCGGGCTTTGCGCGCATCGCGCCGCGGCTTCGGCGGTGCCCTCCGCTTAATCGGCGAGGCGCGCAGCGAGCGCCTTATGAGGCCGGTGGAGCGTGCGGCCAAACAGCTCTTCTTCGATTGCCAGATGTGCGGCCAATGCGTGCTGTCCGAATCCGGCATGGCCTGCCCCACGCAATTGCGCGAAAACCATGCGCAACGGGCCTTGCGGCGGGGTGAGTGCCAGCGGCGCCTGCGAAGTCAAGCCGTCGATGCGCTGCGTCTGGGTCGAGGCCACGGAGGGGCGGAAGCGCATTCGCGCGCGGCTGCCCGCGCAGCGAAAGCGCTGCGGCCTATCGACCAGCGGCTGAAAGACAGCTCGACCTGGATCAGGATCATTAAAGGGCAGCCGGAAGCTCAACGAGCGCCAGCGCTAGCCCTCGTCACTCCGAGGCGCCAACGGCGCCGAAGCGATCCAGGGTGCCCCCGCATCCCTGGATCGCTTCGCGCGGCTCGCCCCTCGCCTTGACGGCGAGCATCGCCCGCGCGCCAGCAGCATGCCTTCGAAAAGGCTTGCCTCGAAGCGATCGACGGCCGCCGCTTCCTTGTCACCGTCGAAATCGAGCCGCCGGACTCGCCCGACCCCAGCGTCCTGCTGAAGCGGGCCGCGCGTTTCTCCGGGCTGCGTGGATGCGATCAACATCACCGATGGCGCGGGCGGCAACTGCCATATGTCGAGCGCCGCGGCGGCGGCGGTGCTCGCGGCGCAAGGCCTCGCACCCGTGTGCCAGATCGCCTGCCGCGACCGAAACCGCATCGCGGTGCAGGGCGACATCCTCGGCGCCGCGGCACTCGGCGTGCGGAACTTCCTCTGCATTACCGGCGACGATGTCAGCCGCGGCGACCACCCGCAAGCGAAGCCGGTGTTCGACCTCGACTCCGTATCGCTGCTTGGCATTGCGCGGACCATGCGCGACCATGGCCAATTCGCGTCCGGCCGGGCGCTCGATGCGCGGCCGAACCTGTTCCTGGGTGCGACCGCCAATCCCTTCGTGCCGCCCTACCGCGACCGCGTGCTGAATCTGCAGCAGAAGATCGAAGCGGGCGCCCAGTTCATCCAGACGCAATTCTGCTTCGACCTGGCGCTCTTCGAGGACTTCATGGCCGAAGTGCGGGCGCGGGGCTTGCACAGCCGTGCCGCCATCATCGTTGGCGTTGGCACGCTGAAAAGCGCCGGCGCGCTGAAGCGCATGTCCGAGCGCGTGCCGGGCATCCGCATTCCGCACGCGATCATCGAGCGGATCGGGCGCGCCGCGGACCAGAAGGCGGAGGCAAAAGCCGTGCTTGTCGAGACGATCCGCGCGCTGAGAAACATCGAGGGCGTCAGCGGCATCCATCTCATGGGCCACAGGAACGAAACCATGCTCGCGGAAGCCATCGTCGAGTCCGGAGCGCGCCGGAGCGCCAGCCAAAGCGCGCCGCTTAATGTTGTACAGGGAGGAACAGCGTGGACGACAGCATGACACCGCAAGAACAGCAGCTCGTCGAGTGGCTTGCTGACATGAACGAGGACGATGCCGTCGCCCTCGCCACGAAGATGCTGCTCGAAGAGAAGGCCGATCCGATGCGCGTGCTGGCGCTGTGCCGCACCGCCATGGACATCGTCGGCAAGCGCTTCGAGGAAGGCGAATACTTCCTGCCCGAGCTGGTGCTGGCGGGCGAGATGCTCGAAAATATCGGCGCCATCGCGAAGCCGCTGATCGTGCAAACCGGGGACGGCCCGGCGAAGAAGCTCGGCAAGATCCTGATCGGCACCGTGCAAGGCGACCTGCACGACATCGGCAAGAACATCGTCACCTTCATGCTCGACATCAACGGCTTCGATGTGAAGGACATCGGCGTCGATGTGCCGGTGAAAACCTTCATCGAGGAGATCAACGCCTATCAGCCGGACGTGGTGGGCCTCTCCGGCTTCCTGACGCTGGCCTTCGACTCCATGAAGGAGACCATCGCGGCCTTCGAGAAGGAAGGCATGCGGGAGAAGTTCAAGATCATGATCGGCGGCGGGCAGATCGACGAGACCGTGCGCAATTACACCGGCGCGGACGCGTTCGGCGTGAACGCGGTCGAAGCCGTGTCGCTGTGCAGGACCTGGATGGGAGTTGCGGCATGACCGGGACACGAGCAACAGGCGCATTACCCCTCACCCTGTCCCTCCCGGCAAGCTCGCCCCGGCGAGCTTGCTGGAGTGCCCGCATCGCAAGCGAATGCGGATGGGAGAGGGAACGTTTCGCTGCGGACAATTCAGGCGTCCCTTCTCCCATTGGGAGAAGGACAGGATGAGGGGTGTGAACGCTATGACTATGGCACATCCTTCAGCGACCAGCTTCATGCCCACGGCCCTGCAGCCGGAGACGCCCGAAGCCAAGGCCGCCTTCGACAAGCGCTGGCAGCGGCTCCTCGACCTCGTCGAGCTGCGCACGCCCGACCGCATGCCGACTGGTGCTCTACGCGACCTTCTGGCTCGCGAAGTATGGCGGCATGAGCTGCAAAGAGCAGATGTACGATTACGAAAAGACCAAGGCGCTCGGCGAACAGGCCGTGCTCGAATTCGATCCGGATATCGTATCGCCCGCCATGGTCGCCGGCACGATCTACGGCCCGTCGCTGGAGCTGATCGACTTCAAGCCGCTGCAATGGCCGGGCCACGGCGTCGGCGACTTCCAGCCCTATCAGTATCTCGACCGCGAATACATGCTGAAGGACGAGTACGAGGAAATCCTCAGCGATCCGACGGATTTCTACTGGCGCAAATACCTGCCTCGCGTCGGCGGCGCCTTCGAGGGCTTTGCCGAGATGCCCTACCTGCCGGGCATGCACTATTTCCGGCTGGTGGCTGGGCTTAGGGCATTCAATAAGCCCTCCGTGCGCCAAGCCTTCGAGAACCTGTTCAAGGTCGCGGAGGAAGTGGACCGCATGGCGGGGCACAACGTCGCCTTTGGCTCGCGCCTTACCGCGCTAGGCTATCCGAGGGATTCCGGCGGCACCGCGGTCTCGCCCTACGACCTCGTCGCCGACTATTTCCGCGGCGCGCGCTCGATGATGACCGATCTCTACCGCAAGAAGGACCATCTGCTGGAGCTGCTCGACAAGGCGCGCGTGTGGCTGACCAAGATGACCATCGACAACGCCAAGGCCGCCGGGCACCCCATCGTGTTCATTCCGATCCACTGGGCGCCGGATGCGTTCATGTCGGACAAGCAGTTCAAGGAATTCTACTGGCCGCCTTTCCGGCAGATGATGATCGACATGATCGATGCCGGGCTCATTCCGATGCCGCTCTGGGAAGCGGATTGCACCAAGCGCCTGGAGGTCATCAAGGACATTCCGGCGGGCAAGGCCATCTACTGGTTCGAGCGCACCGATATGGTCAAGGCTTACGAGGTGCTGGGCGATACGGTGGCGCTGCGCGGCAATCTTTCGCCGTCGATGATGACCACCGGCAAGCCGGAGGAGGTGGACGCCGCGGTCCGGCATCTGGTCGAGAACGTGTTCCACAAGGGCGGCAAGCTGCTCCTCGATTGCGCCTTCGGCATTCCCGACGAAACGCCGGTCGAGAACGTGCGCGCCATGTTCGCCGCCGCCCGCAAATACGGAAGCTGAGCGGAATGTCTTCAACGCTCGAACAGGCCGCCAGTGTAACGAGGGGATGCGTGTAACGAACGGGCAAATCTCCCCTCACCCTATCCCTCTCCCCATGGGAGAGGGGACCCGCCTTCCCATCGAGCAAGCCGGTTCCCTCTCCCATGGGGAGAGGGCTGGGGTGAGGGGCGATTCCTTCGATCATTGGCACGCCCGATGGCCTTCCCGCGGAGTCTGCCCAGATGATCGCCCTCAGCGGAAACCATGTCCTCGCCGCGGCCAAGCTCCTGCGCGGGGCGGCTGCGCCTCAGGACGCGTGGCGCTGCCCGGCCATCGCGGCCGTGCCCGCAGCCAAGCGCTTGAGCTTGTCGAGCGCGAAGGGCTGCTGAATGCCGCCTGGCGCTGGAGCATCGTGCCGCTGGACGAAAGCCCAAGCGAGACTTTGCGCGCGGGCGGCGAAACGTTCCATGCGCCCTGGCTCCTGCCCAAGTCGGGCGAGCTGACGGCGCTGGCCTTCGCCGTGTGCACCATCGGCCCGGCGCTCGAAATGCGCGTGCGCAGCCTGTTCACCGAGCGCCGTCCGTCGCTGGCGCTCGCCCTCGACGCCTCGGCAACGAGCTTTTGTTTGCCGTATCGCGGCGCGCCCAGGACTTGCTGCTCGTGGAGGTGAAGCGGGCGCGGCCTCAGCATGGCCGGCGAATTGCGTCCCGGCGATCCGGGCCTCGGGCTCGAAGCGCAAGCGGCGGTATTGCGTCTGGCGAAGGCGGACGAGATCGGCGTCGCCGCGAGCCGGCTCGACATGCTGAACCCGATGAAATCGGCCTCGGCCATGTTCGGCGTAGGCGTCGATCTGCCGCCCGCGCGCTGGTCGCGCTGCGATCGTTGCCCGTCGCGCAAGACCTGCAAGGTCGCGAAGCAGGAAGTGGCCGCAGCATGAGCGCCACGGAAACCTTCGCGCTGACGCTTCCCGCAGCTCGGCCGCACCGTCGCGGCGCGCGGCGGCGAGACCGTGTTCCAGGCGGCGCGGCGCAATGGCGTGCGCGTGGTGGGCGCTTGCGGCGGGCGGGGAACCTGCGGCTCGTGCATGGTGCTGGTCCGCGAAGGCAAGACGCATCGTCTGGCGCCGGACGAGGAACCAGCGGCGCCGCCCAGGTCCGCGAGAAGAAATGGGCGCGGGCCTGCCAGCTGCAGCCGCGCTCGGATTGCACCATCGAGGTTGCCGAGCGCTCGCTTGCGCCCGTGGCTCGTACCGAAGTCGATGCCGCAGGAGCGGAGGTTCTGCCAACCGATGCGGCGGTAACTGGCATCGACGTAGCTGTGCCCGAAGCGACGCTGACCGACACGGCCTCGGATTTCGACCGCGTCATGCGCGGCTTGGGCGCGGCTGGGCTGAGCGCCGATCTTGCCGCCGCGCGCCAGCTTCCCGATGTGCTGCGCAAGCACGATTGGAACGTGCGCATGCTGCTGCGCGGGCGCGAGGTCATCGGCTTTGCGCCGCCTAAAAGCCGCCTGCTCGGCCTTGCCGTGGACTTCGGCACCACCAACGCCGCCGGCTTTCTGATCGACCTGGAGACCGGCGCGCGGCTGGCGAGCCTCGGCATCGAAAACCCGCAAACCGCCTGGGGCGCCGACCTCATCAGCCGCATCAACTACGCCATTCAGGTTCCGGGCGGCGCGGCGGAACTGCAAGCCTCCGGCATCGCCGCGCTCAACGCGCTGGCGCACGACCTTTGCCAGGCCATCGGCGCCAGCGCCGGCGGACATCGTCGATGTCGCGCTCTGCGGCAACACCGCCATGCACCACCTGCTGCTTGGCCTGCCGGTGCGCCAGCTCGGCCGCGCGCCCTTCGTGGCCGCGATGCGGGACGCGATGGACGTGAAGGCGCGCGATCTGGGCGTGGAGGTTGCGCCCGGCGCCTATGTGCATGTGGCGCCCAATGTCGGCGGCTTCGTCGGCGGCGACCACGTCACGGCGCTGCTCGCCACGCGCGAGCCGCTGGACGGCTGCGGCGGCCAGCATCGTCATGGACATCGGCACCAACACCGAAATCTCGCTGATCCACGGCGGCCGCATCCTCTCCGCGTCCTGCCCGTCCGGCCCGGCGCTGGAAGGCGGCCATATCTCCTGCGGCATGCGCGCGGCGGACGGCGCCATCGAGCGCGTGCGGGCCGAGGACGGGCGCCTCAAGGTAGAGGCCATCGGACGCAAGACGCCGGTGGGCGTGTGCGGCTCGGGCGTGCTCGACACCATTGCCGCACTGCGCCAGCTCGGGCTCCTGAACAGTGGCGGCCGGCTCGAAGGCGCGCATCCCGATCTGGGCGAGGTGGACGGCAAGCGCGCCGCCATCCTGGCCCCCGGCGTCTCGTTCAGCCAGGCCGACATCCGCGCGGTGCAGCTCGCCAAGGCCGCGATCCGCACGGGCACCGATCTCCTGCTCGCGGAGGCCGGCATCGGCGAGGCGGACATCGGCCGGTTCATCATCGCCGGCGCGTTCGGCGCCTACATCAGTGTGGAAAGCGGCGTCGCCATCGGCCTATTCCCCGATATGCCGCGCGAGCGCTTCGCGCAGGTCGGCAACGCCGCGGGCGCCGGCGTGCGCATGATGCTCGCCTCCGCCGAAGCGCGCCGCGAGGCCGCCACTCTGGCGCGGGCCTGCGAATACATCGAACTCAGCACGCGCGGCGAATTCCAGAAGACCTTCATGCACCACATCGGCTTCAACTTTCGTGCGCTACCGCGTTCCGCGCTGCTTGAGCGCAATTCCCAGCCCCAAAGGACCAACTCGTGACCACCAGCGGCTTCGACATCAAAATCATCGGCGAGCGCATCAATCCGGGCTTCAAGAGCACCAAGGCGCTGTTCGACAACTCCGACCTGCCCGGCATCCAGGCGCTGGCGGTGAAGCAGGCCGAGGCGGGCGCGAGCTACCTCAACGTCAATATCGGCGCGCGGGCGCTGACGGACACCGGCTTCATGGCCGAGGCGATCAAGGCCATTCAGGAGGTGGTGACGCTGCCGCTGTCCTTCGACTTCCCGAGCGCCAAGGTGCAGGAGGTCTGCCTGAACGCCTACGACCGCGGCCGGGCCAATGGCGCGCACCCCATCGTGAACTCCATCACCGAGCACCGCTGGGACCTGATGGACCTTTATAAGCCGCTCGGGCCGTTCAAGGTGATCCTGATGGCCTCGGAGCGGCTTGAGGATGGCGTCGCCAAGGGCAACAAGACGGCGGACGAGATTTACACGACCGCCCGGCGCGGCGCGCTCAGGCTGCGCGACGAGTACGGCCTCGCCATGGACGATATATTCATCGACATGTCGGTGAGCGCCATCATCGCCGACACCACCGGCCTCAACCGCGCCACCGTGGACGCGGTCCGGCTCATCGGCGCCGATCCGGAACTGACGGGCATCCACATGATGGGCGGGCTCTCCAACATCGGCCAGCAATTGCCGCCCAAGGCCGCGGACGGCTCGAACCTGAAGCACGCGCTGGAATGCGCCTTCCTGACGCTTACCGCGCCGCTCGGCTTCGACGCCATTCTGGGCACGCCCTGGAGGAAATATGCGCCGCTGCCTGAAGACAATTACGTGATGAGCGCTTATAAGAACTTCCTGGAGCAGACCGGCAGCAATGCGCTGCGCGCGGTCAGGAAGTTCTACAAGGCGTGATGTCCCCGGTGTCATCCCGGAAACGCCGAAGGCGTTATCCGGGATCTTGAGTCAGGCGCCGGCACTTGGGAAGAACCCGTGTCTGCGGCAGCATTTCATGCCGCGGCGCGCACGGGATGACAAACAGAAGCGGATATTCATGACGGAAGCACAAATCATCGACGGAAAACAGATCGCGGCAGACCTGCGCGGCCGGGTGGCTGGGGCGGTCGCGGGCCTCAAGGAGCAGCACGGCATAGTGCCCGGGGCTCGCGGTCGTGCTGGTTGGCGAAGACCCGGCGAGCCAGGTTTATGTCGGGTCCAAGGCCAAGCAAACGATAGAAGCCGGGCATGCAGTCGTTCGAGCATCGCCTGCCTGCCGAAACCGGCGAGGCGGAGTTGCTCGCGCTGGTCGCACGGCTCAACGCGGACGACGCCGTGGATGGCATCCTCGTGCAACTGCCGCTCCCCAAGCACATCGATACCACCAAGGTGCTGGAAGCCATCGACCCCGCCAAGGATGTGGACGGCTTCCACCCGGTCAACGCCGGGCCGGCTGGCGGCGGGCCAGCAGGCGCTTGTGGCCTGCACGCCGCTCGGCTGCCTTATTCTCGCCAAGACCGTGGCGCCATCGCTTAAAGGCATGGAAGCGGTCGTGGTGGGCCGGTCGAACATCGTCGGCAAGCCGGTGGCGCAGCTCCTGTTGCGCGAGGACTGCACCGTCACCATCGCCCATTCGCGCACGCGCGATCTTCCCGGCGTGGTGCGCCGCGCGGACCTCGTGATCGCCGCCGTGGGCCGGCCGCAAATGATCGAGGGGAGCTGGATCAAGCCGGGCGCCATCGTCATCGATGTCGGCATCAACCGCATCCCCGCAGCCAATGGCAAGACGAAGCTCGTGGGCGATGTGGATTTCGCCAGCGCCAAGGAGGTGGCTGGGGCCATTACGCCCGTGCCGGGCGGCGTCGGGCCGATGACGGTCGCCTGCCTGTTGCGCAATACGGTGGAAGCGGCCTGCGCGCGCAGAGGCATTGCCGTGCCCGCGATGTAAGGGCGCTCCCAGCGCAGTTCGGCCCGGCGATCGGCGTCGAGCGAAAGTTCCGCCTATATGGTCAAGGTGGAAGGGCGATTTCGGGCGTCATCCCGGATTTGGTGTAGCTGGCGGTGGCGCGCCCGGCGCGGGCTGGGTTTTGCCCCGGCAGAGGCTGCGGGCGCGCGAATTTGGATTTAAAAACCTGCGAACTTTGCTATATCCGCCGCAACGTATAGCCGGAGAAGAGCGA
The DNA here is from genome assembly GCA_963760455.1 of uncultured Alphaproteobacteria bacterium. GTDB lineage: Bacteria > Pseudomonadota > Alphaproteobacteria > Rhizobiales > Rhodomicrobiaceae > Rhodomicrobium. The sequence goes on along the minus strand of CAVXDM010000038.1, from coordinate 78,354 downwards.
TGCTGTTAGCGATCATGGGCGCGGGCGGCCGGATGGGGCGAGAGCTTATCCGCATGGTGCACGCAACCGAAGGATGCGAAGTCGCGGGCGCGGTGGAGTGGGCGGGTTCGCCGCTGATCGGCAGGGATGCGGGCGAGATCGCGGGCGTGGGCCATCTTGGCGTGCCCATCGTGGCCGACGCGCTGCCGCTGTTCGCGCAGGTCGAGGGCGTGCTCGATTTCACGACGCCCGCCGCGAGCCTTGAGACCGCGGTGCTGTCGGCGCAGGCGCGCATCGTGCATGTCATCGGCACGACCGGGTTTGCGGCGGAAGACCAGGCCAAGATCGAGGCGGCGGCGCGGCATGCGGCCATCGTCAAGTCGGGAAACATGAGCCTCGGCGTGAACCTGCTCGCCGCGCTCGTGGAGCAGGCGGCGCGCGCGCTCGGGCCGGACTTCGACATCGAAATTCTCGAAATGCACCACAAGCACAAGGTGGATGCGCCCTCGGGCACCGCGCTGCTCCTGGGCGAGGCGGCGGCGAAAGGCCGGGGCATCCCGCTGGCGGAGAACAGCGTGAGGAGCCGCGACGGGCACACGGGCGAGCGTCCGCAGGGCGCCATCGGCTTTGCGACACTGCGCGGCGGGAGCGTGGTTGGACGAGCACACGGTGTTTTTCGCGGGCGCTGGCGAGCGGCTGGAGCTAACGCATCGCGCCCAGGATCGGCAGATTTTCGCGCGCGGCGCTGTCGCCGCGGCGCTCTGGGCGCAAGGCCGGGGTCCTGGTCTCTTCTCCATGCGCGACGTGCTTGGAATTGGCTAAGCCGTGCGCGCCAATACCCGCGTAAGCCAGCGATAATACTCAGTTGCGATGGCCGGACTTGACCAGGCCATTCAGCGAACATACTGAACCCGTAGCCTATGACCATGGATGGCTGCGGCAGGCGCGGTCGTAATGGGGCGGAGCGAAGAAGGCTAAACAAAAACAACAGGCGGCGAGGCATTTGAAGGCGCTGCGCGGCCGGGGAGACGACGCTGGGACGGGTCGGGACGCATACCCTGCTCAAGCAAAGGACATTGGAGATGGATAACGTACTCGTGCTTGTTCGCCACGGCGAGAGCGAATGGAACAAGCTCAATCTGTTCACGGGCTGGCGCGATCCGCGGCCTTACCGAAACCGGGACCGCCGAGGCGCACCGCGCGGGCAAGCTCATCAAGGCCCAGGGCTTCGTCTTCGACATCGCGTTTACGAGTGTGCTCAAAAGGGCTCAGCTTACGCTTGAGATCATGCTGGAGGAACTGGGCCAGCAGGGCCTTGAGACGATCAAGGACCAGGCGCTGAACGAACGCCACTACGGCGACCTCTGCGGCCTGAACAAGGACGATGCCCGCAAGAAGTGGGGCGACGAGCAGGTGCACATATGGCGCCGGTCCTTTGACATCCCGCCTCCCGGCGGCGAGAGCTTGAAAGACACGGCCGCGCGCGTGCTGCCCTATTACGAGGCGCAGATCCTGCCCCAGGTCAAGGCTGGGCAAGAACGTGCTGGTCGCCGCGCACGGCAATTCGTTGCGCGCATTAATCATGCAACTCGACAAACTGTCGCCGGAAGAGATCGTGAAGCTTAACCTTGGGACCGGCGAGCCCTATGTCTACCGCCTGAATGCGGACGGTTCCGCCGCGTCCAAAGCGACGCTCAAAGCATAAGAATACGTGAGGAGGGGGATGAAAAAGAACAGTCAGCGCAGGCCGAAGCCCAAGCCGTTGCAGGCTCCGGCAGCACGGCAGCAGCCGCACGCGGAAGGCGGAGCCGCGCAGCCCGCGCATGTTGAGCGTGAGGAGCGGAAAGTCGGCATCGTCAGCGGCACGCACGCGGACGTGTTCGACGAGGCTTCCGAGCAAAAGCACGACAAGTGGGTCGCGATTTTCATCTCCATCCTCGCGGTGCTGATCGCGTTCGCCGAAGTCGGCAACACCGATATGATGAAGATCTCGCAGCACGCTGGCATCCAGGCCAACGACGCCTACGCCTTCTATCAAGCCAAACAGATCCGGCAGAGCCAGCTCAAGGTCGCTTCCGATCAGTTTGAGCTGAAGGCGCAGGAATTGCCCAATCTGCCGGAGTCCGCGAAGAAGCTCCTGGAAGCCAAGAAGGCAGACTACGACAAGGAAATCCTGCGGCTGGAGTTCAACCGCAGGAACGGCAAGAAAGAGCTGCTGGCAAGGGCGGAAGACTGCGAGAACGAGCGGAACACAGCGCTTGCGAGGCACCCGTACTTCGATTACTCCGGCGCAGTTTTGCAGATCGCAATCGTGCTGGCATCCGCCTCGATCGTCACGGGGATGCGGCTGCTGTTTGGGTTGAGCGGCGCGGTCGGAGTGTTCGGAATGCCTGCTATTGCTGAACGGTCACTTCCTCGTTATCGGCGAGCCGCACGAGAAGCACGACAAGGTGCACGCGCTGGAAAAAGCCTTGCCGCTCATGCACCGCTGGGAGGCGGGAAAGCTCGCCCGATGTCCGATTGAATAAGACTTTGCCGTGCGGGCATGACCGCCATGCCCGCCCGGCCATACTCAACGCGATTTACATAATAAGACCTAAATCCGGCGGTTGCCGCCGCGGGACACCCGCCGTTGTCTTGGCCGGACTTGATCCGGCCATCCAGCAACAGATTGAAAACGCTGGCTGTTCCTTGCAGCGTGATTGGCCCGGTCAAGCCGGTCCATGACAGCCAGCGCCTCACCCGTTGGGTGCGCGGACAAAACGCCCCAACACGCAGGGGTGCTGAACCTCGTCCGGCTATGGCGTTCATTTCCTCACGATGTTCATCGAAAAGACAAGTTGGACACCTTCTGTAACCGGCCAACGGTTCGCCGGACACTCGCAAAGGTGTAACGGCGGACAGCGATTTGTCTGAGGGAGGACGATTTTGGACACGTTATTGACCCATGGGCTGACGTTCCTGGTGGCGAGCTTTCTGGCGGTGGTGTTTATGATCGCCGTCCTCGGCTCGCTGTTGCGCCAGCGCCGTTCCCCCGGCAGCACGGTTGCCTGGGTTCTAGTGATCGTCCTTGCACCGCCGATTGGCCTGCCGCTCTATCTCTTGTTCAGCGGCCGCAAGCTGCGCACCATCTCGACCACCAAAGCCAAGATCGAACTGCGCCCCGAAGCGCCGCGCGCAACGGACGGCTGGGCGCCCATTGGCGAGCGTTTGCTCGGCGGCTACGGCCTGGCAGCCCCGGCGGCCGGCAATAGCATCACGTTCCATGCAAATGGCGAGGACGCATTCGCCGATCTGATCCGCCTGATCGACGGCGCTCAGCACAGCATCTCGATCCAGACCTACGAGATGATGAACGACGACGCCGGCAAGATCATCATGGAGCGTTTGGCGGCGTCGGCGAAGAGGGGCGTCAAGGTGCGGCTCCTGCTGGACGGACTTGGCGCCTTCCGCATGTCGCTGCTGGCGCTGTGGAGACTTCGCCGCGCGGGCGCCTCGGCAAGATTTTTCCTACCGGTGTGGCGCATCGCTCTCGTTAGCCGCGGCAATCTGCGCAACCATCGCAAGATCGCTGTGTTCGACGATGGGCGCGTGTTCGCTGGCGGGCGGAACCTGACCACGAACTACCTCGGACCGCAGGCCGCCCCGAAACGCTGGCGCGATCTGACCTTCGTGCTGGAGGGGCCGTCGGTCGCCGACTACGCCAAGATTTTCCGCTACGACTGGGCCTTCGCCACCAAGGAGGAGATCCCCGCGGCACCTCAGCCGGCTCCGACGCCGGCTTCCGGAGGGGTGATGCAGGTCGTCGCCGAGGGGCCTGACGTTGAAGGCGATCCGCTCTATGCGGCAATCATGTCGTCGCTCTACCTGGCGCAAAGCCGCGTCTGGATCGTGACGCCCTACTTCGTGCCTGACGATCCCATGATTCAGGCGCTGATCGTCGCGGCAAAGCGCGGCGTGGACGTGCGCATCGTGGTTCCGTCCAAGTCGGGGCAATGGATTACCGATTTGGCGCGCGGCCCCTATCTGCGCGATGCCCGCGCGGCCGGCGCGCCAAGGTGATGCTGTATACGGCCGGTATGGTTCACGGCAAGGCGGTGGTGATCGACGATAAGCTGGCGATGGCCGGTTCGGCGAATTTCGATTCGCGCAGCATGTTCCTGAACTTCGAGGTCATGTGCCTGATGTACAGCCCCGCCGAAATTCAGGCGGTATCCGCTTGGGTGGAGACGCTCTCCGAACCGGTGGTTGAGGGCGGACTGCCGGTGGGAGGCTTCCGCGATACAATGGAAAGCGTGGCGTTTCTGCTGACGCCGCTGCTGTAGCGCCGCCGCGGGGTCTTCCCGGAAATGGTAGGCATTGTCCAAGATCGTCACATATGCCGGCGCCTGTTGCGATCCCGGATAGCCGCAAGCCGCACGCGGCTTCCGGGATGACCGCCGGGGAAGCCGCTCGGCCGCATTTCGTATTGCCGCGGGTGGAAAGGCGCGGGGTAGGCTTTTCCGCCCGCTTCGATGCGGAGCCTGCCATGCTCCTACCACGTAGGCGCTGTCCGGCGCGGTTATGGTGATAACGGTGGCAAAACCCTTGCGCGGAGCCTAGCGATGGGGCAGCAAGGCCAGCGTGACCCGGGGAAACGGTAGAGCGATGGAAAAGCCCGCCAAGCCCGCGGCAAGGCCAAAAGCCAAGCCCGTGGCCCAAAATGAGAAGCCAGGGAAAGCGAAGGCCGGTCCGGCCGCGCTGTCTGCGCCGGAGGTGCGTGAGATTTTCGCCAAGCTCTCCGCCGCCATGCCCGATCCCAAGACCGAGCTTGAGCATGTGAACCCGTTCACGCTGCTGGTCGCGGTGGTCTTGTCGGCCCAGGCGACGGATGCGGGCGTGAACAAGGCGACGCGGAGCCTGTTCGCAAAGGTGGATACGCCTCAAAAGATGGTGGCGCTGGGCGAGGAAGGCCTGCGCGAGGCGATCAAGACCATCGGCCTCTTCAACACCAAGGCCAAGAACGTCATCGCGCTGTCGAAAGCGCTGGTGGAGAATCACGGTGGAACGGTGCCACATGACCGCGCCGCACTCGAAGCGCTGCCGGGGGTCGGGCGCAAATCCGCGAATGTCGTGCTCAACGTGGCCTTCGGGGAGCCCACCATCGCGGTGGACACGCATATCTTCCGGGTCGCGAACCGAACCGGCCTTGCTCCCGGCAAAACCCCGCTGGCGGTGGAGCTTGGCCTCGAACGCGTCGTGCCGCCGGACTATATTCTCAACGCCCATCATTGGCTCATCCTTCACGGCCGCTATGTCTGCAAGGCGAAGAAGCCCGAATGCTGGCGCTGCGTCATAGAAAGCCTCTGCAAATTCGAACCCAAATCGCGATCTTGACCCGTCATTGCGAGGGGCTTAAGCCCCGAAGCAATCCAGCGGCGGCACCGCCCTCCTGGATCGCCGCGGCGGCCAAGCCCGCTAGCCTTTGCCTCAACCCGAACGGAACTCAATCGCTATGAATAAGCCCCTGCAAGTAACCGGCATCGGCCACGCGCTTGTCGACATTATCGCTCCTTGCGAGGAGGCGCTGCTGCATGAGTTCGCGCTCAACAAGGGCACAATGCGCCTGACCTCACCGGAAGAGGCCGCGGCGCTTTACGAGCGGATGGGGCCTGCAGTCGAAACGTCGGGCGGCTCGGCGGCCAACACCTGCGCCGGCATCGCCTCGCTTGGCGGCAAGGCCGGCTTCATGGGGAAGGTCGGCCACGATCAGTTCGCGCGGGTGTTCGAGCACGACCTCCGCTCCATCGGCGTGGTGTTCAGCGACGGCGAGGCCAAGAGCGAGACGCCGAGCGGCCGCTGCCTGATCCTGGTGACGCCCGACGGCGAGCGCACCATGAACACCAATCTGGGCGCCGCGGCGGAGTTCGGCGATGCCAATCTCGACCGCGCGCTGATCGAGCAGAGCCAGATCGTCTATCTCGAAGGTTATCTGTTCGATCCGGTCGAGGCGCGCGCCGCCTTCCACACCGCCGCGGACATCGCCCGCCCGGCCGGCACGAAGGTCGCCTTCACGCTCTCCGATCCATTCTGCGTGGACCGCCACCGCGAGGGTTTCCGCACCTTCATCCGCGACCGCGTCGATATCGTGTTCGCCAACGAGCGGGAGTTGCTGTCGCTCTATCCGGGCTCGGCCTTCGAGGAAGCCTGCACCGCGCTCCGCGGCGAATGCGAAATCGCCGCAATCACGCGCAGCGAGAAGGGCGCGGTCATTCTGCATGAGGGCGGCATCGTAAGTGTGCCGGCCGTGCCTATCGAGAAGCTGGTCGATGCCACGGGGGCTGGCGACCTCTATGCGGCGGGTTTCCTGTTCGGGCTGGCGTCGGGCCGGGATCTCGAAGCGTGCGGGCGGCTCGGCAGCCTCGCGGCCTCCGAGGTGATCGTCCATGTCGGCCCGCGCCCGAGGCGGCCGCTCGTGGAAGCGGCGCGGGCGCATGGGCTGCTCTAACGTATTGCAGATTTTCGAAAACTATCGCTTGAGTACCGCGAGCGCGCGGGGTATGTAGAGGGACGGCGCGGCGAATCCGCAGGCGCCTTCCCTATGCGGGGGTGTAGCTCAGTCGGTTAGAGCGCCGGCCTGTCACGCCGGAGGCCGCGGGTTCGAGTCCCGTCACTCCCGCCATTCTCTTTGAAAAGACATTTTGGCACGGTGACAAGCAGTTTGCCCGCAAGAACCTTGGCTGCGCCGCCTTCCGCGTATAAACGCGCCGTATTCGCGTTTTCCCAGCCGGACTGGCCATTAGTTCGTGCTCGCTTGTCCCCCCTGACAGCCCCGATCTTGCACAGGCCGTGGCAGTTGCATCGAGGCGGCCCCCGCTTCCACGCACAACTCTCTATGTCCCGGAACTCATTGGTACAAACGAACCCCTTCCTTGCCACGGAAGCCTTGCGCAGAAGCGGATACGTTGAGACTCCTGCACTGATGCTGCCCGCGTATGCGCTTTAAAAGGGCGTAAGCACTCGTCTGAAGTTGGTGCCCAGGCACTGGGCGGCCAGCCACCTGAAAAGGAACCCACGCGGGAGCCTCGCTTCTCACGGGTTGGGGTAGGCAGTAGAAGGCCGAAGCGGCTTCAACAGTGGCCAGAAGCACCGGGAATGCGAGGGCGCAAAGCAGCGCAGCTCTTTTTGAGCCTGGATACAATTCATACCTCCCGAAATCTTTTTTTTAGCAGTTCGAAGGGGGCCACTGCATACAACCAGCGCATCCAGACGGCATCCTGACTATGATCGAACTACACTGGGCAGCGTATGTCAAGATGCCGCTGCGGCACGGTGTCACACATTGCTTGGAAGCGCCTCTCTTGACCCAGTCAAGGCCCGCTATCGGCGTGTCTTGCGGATGCTCTCGCTGGTGAGTTCGATGCGTTGGGCGTTGCGGCGCGGACGCCAAGGATGAGAATGCCCGGATCGTTGTGCAAATCCGCGAATGTTGGCCGGGCGTTGAAATCTGGTTGCGCGCCGCTTCCGGCTTCTGCATCGAGGAGCTGATTGGCCAAGCCAATTTCTTCAGCGGCTGACGCTCGCGGCGAGCCCGCCGCTTTTGCTCATATCGATTACTGCGATTAAGGCCGGTTAGGATAGAGCGCTTCAGGCCGTTCGGCGGGACCTGTTTGCCGTTTCGGCTACTGCATCGTTGGCTCCTTGGCGAGCCGTTATATGCTTTGCGCCCGGCATTTTCAGGGGGCCGGGCTCATCGGTGGCGCGCCATTCCAAGGCGCGGCTTATCGGATCAATCAGGCGGCAACGCTTTGGCAGACTTCCCGGGAGACACCGCAGCTTTGCTGCGGGAACTCCCGATAATGTTAGAGGTGCTCAGTTTCACTCGGCGCCTGACGGGCTGCTTCGCCTGCGAGTTCTCCTAAAGCCGCGATCCAGACTTCGCGCGGCCCTGAGCGGTTGCTAGGTTCCGGCCAAGGGAGGCCGTTAGAGGATGCTCGTTTCCAAGCGCGCGTTCGCTCGCTGCGAGTGCGCGCGTGAAAAGGGCCTCAGCCTCCTGGTAGCGCCCTTGATAGTTATAGATCACGCCCAGGGCGTTCATCGTCGCGAGCGTGAGGGGGTTGTCTTTGCCAAGGGTGCGTTCCCTTTCCTGGAGGGTCGCCATAAGCTCGGCTTCCGCCTTGCCGTTATGAACTGCATCTGCGATGCGCACCGCTGCGCTGGCGCGGAGCTGTTCATTGCTACCGGCGCCGTTAATGACGGTCGCATTAGCGGTCGCGCAAAGCGCAATGGCGCTGGCGATCGCAATAGAACTCGCTGTAAGGAAACTGCGATAGTTCAACATCTTGGGCCTCCTGCCTAAACGTTGTAGAGTGTTAGGCTCCCGCTTAGAATGACAAAACAAACGTTCATATGCACGTAAAATGCTTCAGAATTACGTGCGGTTACTTGTCACGTTTCTGAATTTGCTGCGGTTGCTTGTCGCACCTGTGGCATGACGCTGGAGCAGGCGGAGGCATCCGGCTTGCGCTCAAAAGCGAGCTGCTTGCCCTGGCTGTCGCTAAAATGCAGAGCGGTCAAGACCTTTGGCCGCCGGTATTAGCTCTCAAGCAACGCAAGGCGCGTGCCCGCAGCCCTGCTTATGAAGTCCCCGCCCGCCCCGAAGGCTATCGAAGACCAATCTAAGCGCTTTCCATTTTCTGAAGAGATCCTGAAGGCAAAGGCGCACTTCGGGCGGTAAAAGTAATTCCGCGCAAAGCAAAATAGAAAAATACAACCTCGCAACCACCCGGCGCGGTCGTGGAATTCGCGCGACCGCGTAATATGTGCCGCAGTGTATCCAGCAGCGTCGCCACGAGCGAAGGAACACACACAATCGCAAAGAAGGAAAATGGACAATGCCTGATGGTGCTGTACCCAACCGCTTGCTTCAACATTTAGAAAACGCGCAGAAAAGCCCCGATTTCGCGACCCTGGATGCGGGGAGGCAGTCGGTTATAACGTTATGTATCACGCTGCTAATTCAATACGAAAAGGAAGCAGCCCTCGCCGCACACTTCAAAGCGGAATCCGAGGCAACTCTCGCCTCACACTTCAAAACCGTATCCGTTGCCACCCTGGAAGATGTGAAGCTACGGCTTTGGCAAGCGCAAATTACTTAGGCGTAGCTTGCCACGCTGTATTGCGTCATTCAATCTTTAGTCCGCGCCGTTTCATTTCGAGCAGCGCTTCGGCATTTCCCATCGCATCGTCCACCGGGTTATGCGTGTGCCTGGTCTTTCGCAGATGTTTGAAGCTCTGGGACATGTCCTTGACCATGCCTTTATAGAGCGAGCCAAGATTTGTGCTTGAATGGCCGAACGGGTTGCCGCCCGTGAAATGCCAGAAATACCAGTTGATGTATTGCCAGTCGAAGCCATTATTGTCGCTGATGAAGACCGGGCGGCCCTTGACGTTTTCCTTGAGCCAGGCGGCGAAGCGCTCCATCTCCGCCTGGGGCTCGCCGAACGCCAGCGTCTCCTCGCGCGAGAAGCCTGAGACGGCAAGCGCCTGCGGCAGCCATTTCTCCGAGACCGGCCTGAGGCGGGCGTAAAATGTCCGCGCGAGCCTTTCTTCAACGAGCACTGCGCCGAAGCAGATCATGCTGTAGTCGCCAGGACAAGGCCCGTCCGCCTCGATGTCGACCATGACGTAGGTCACTTGGCATCCCTCATATAACGCCGCCGCTCTTTCAGTGCCTTCCGGACCCGCACTGCTCTATGAGTAGTATGTCATTAACCGGTTTTACCGGGTTTTCCGCGGCCGCACGCCGCTTTTCAATATTGAGACAATATAGCACGAGCGCTTTACGGAAGCGTTAAGCCGGACTACATCGCTGTAATGTATTGATATACAATGCAAAAAGCTGGGAGTGCGGGCGGGATGGACGCCGGAATCCCGTTAAGAAAGAAGTTCACAGTATATTTAACCGGATTTTTGAAACACAGAAATCGAGCAAAAACGAGTAAAATTTCGCAGAAAGTCGCCAGAAAAGACTGTGGGCTCTGTGCGTTTACCATCTCTGTATTTAATATGATAGGCGTCTAGGCGAAATAAACGATCCTTTAAGAACGGGACGGCGCAATTCAGCCGGCCGGTATCGAACGGGGGGTACAGGGCCTGGCGCGCGCTGCCTCCTGGAAAAGTGGACGGTTTGCAGCCAAGATGACGTTGGTATGCCAGCCGGAGCGCGCCAGCACGGCGAAGCGTTGTTCGAGCGCATCAACAACCGCTGACGCATCCGGCTCAACGGCCGGGGGGTTGGTCTAGGTTTTCCCGCCAGACCGTCCCCCAGGTTTCATCTCGTGGAAAAGCAAATATGGATACAAATGTTGAAACGGTCGAGAACCGGGTCATTGGCCGGGAAGATGTGTCCCGCCTTCTCAGGCCGGGGGCGGCGGTGACGCTCAAAGATTGCGACCTGAACGAGGCCGACCTGTCAGGACTGGCGTTGCCGCAATGGACATTCGAGAAATGCAGGATGGGAGGCGTGAACTTCCAGGACTCCGACCTTGAGGGTGCCCGTTTCGTTGCGTCGCGCGGGCCGCTCGCGAACTTTACGGGTGCGGATCTCGGCGACGTGCAATTCACCGCTTGCGACTTCAACAATTCGACGTTCACCGAAAGCCGGATGATTGACACGGCATTCACGGGCTGCAAGTTGACGGGCTCGGTCCTGCTTCGCTTGAAATCGATGGGCGTATCGTTCAAGGAGACGCTGCTGATAGCGGCCCAGCTTCCCGGAGTGTCATTCCGGAAATGCCGGATCGAGAAGGTTGACTTCAGTTCCGCCGATCTCGCGCGCTGCGACTTCCGGGACGCCGTGTTTCAGGGCTGCAGCCTTCGCGAAGCTCACCTCGTCGATGCAAGGTTCGAAGGTGCCGATCTTCGTGGCGCCGATCTTGGGGGGCTTAAGGCTACAGGATGCCCGCAAGTTCAAGGGAGCCGTCATTTCACAAAGCCAGGCGGGGAGCCTGCTGGCGGAGATGGGTTTGAAGGTTCAGTGAAGAGCAAGGGTTGGCCACCTGCTTCCGCGTGGACTTTCGGTGATCGTATGACCGCTGGCAAGATGCTGAGTCTGCTTCCTGCCCGAGCCGGGGAGGAAAGAAATCGCTCTTATCGCGTTAGGTGTTGGTGCGGCCCTCGCCGTCATCCCCGAAGCCGCCCTGCGGCTGTCCGGGATCTTAGCGAATGCCGGCGTGTGTTACGATCCCGGATAAACGCTGAAGCGTTTTCCGGGATGACGAAAATGGGCCGCGCACCCGCCCAGCACTGCACCAACACTTAACGAGATCTGAGCGAAAGAAATAGGCGCCGGCCGGAGCGCGGGGGAGGATTGCGGCTCCGGCCTCGCGGCTCCGCTCGCGTCAGGCCGCGTTCTCCAACAGCAGCATGCCGGCTCCGGTATTGGAAATCGGGATGTGATAGTTGCGCGCGATCTCCGTCACCTTGCCCGTCAGCGCGCCGCGCATGGCGAGCCACAGGATGAACTCCGCCCCTTGCGCGCCCGCCTCGCGGACGAGATCCACGGTGGACATCTTGGTCAGCGCCTCCGGCTCGTTCACGATCTTGTCCATGCACATCAGGTCGAACTCCTTGTTGATGAAGCCGGCCCGCTTGCCGTCGAGCTGATGCGACAGGCCGCCCGTGCCGAGCACCACCACCTTCAGGTCCTCGGGGAAGGAGGCGATGGCCTTGCCGATGGACTGGCCGAGCCGGTAGCAGCGCGACGGCGAGGGGATCGGGTGCTGCACCGTGTTGATGCTGATCGGGATGGCCTTGATCGGCGTCGCCGTCGCGGTCGCGGCCAGAACAGCTGCATCGGCACGGTGAAGCCGTGATCGACCACCATCTCCTGGCAGGAGCAAACGTCGAACTCGTCGTCCACGAGCTGGTCGATGATGTGCCAGGAGAGCGCCGGATTGCCTTCGAACGAGGCGATGGTCGGGATGCCCCAGCCCTCGTCCTGGTTCACGTATTCGGAGGCGGCGCCGATGGCGAAGGTCGGCATCTTGTCGAGGAAGAAGTTCGAGCCATGGTCGTTGTAGAAGACGATGGCGACGTCCGGCTTCACCTCGGCCGAGCCAGTTGTGGACCGGCGGATAGCCGTCGAAGAACGGCTTCCAGTACGGATCGCTCTGAAGTTTCCTGGCGATGGCGTTGCCGACAGCCGGGATGTGGGATGTGGTGATCCCGCCAATGATTTTGGCCATGTCCTTATTCTCCCTGCCTGGCGAGCATCGCTTTGAAATCGTCCTTGGTCATGCCCGTCTGCTGCGCGCCGACGTCCTGCACGTCCAGGCCGAAAATCCCGGCGAATTTGGCGAGATAGTAGATGTTGCCGCCGGCCGCGATCAGGTCGAGCACGTAGCGCTTGCGGATCGCCTCCTTCTGCTGCTCGTTGAGGCCGTATTGCGTCATGTAGGCCTCCTCGTCGCGCTTGAAGGCGTCGCGGTTATCGGCGCGATTGAACGAGTAGCACATCTTGTTGAGCGCATAGCCCTTCATGGCCTCGCGGCCGTCGAAGATGACCGTGCCCGGAATCGGGGTCGTCAGGTTTCCGTAGCTCATCGGTTTTACTTGCTTGCCTCCTCCTGTGTACTTGTGTCTTACCAGTACAACCTCCGGGGATTGTCCACCAGCAGGGCGTGTTGCTTTTCGCTGGTTGTGGCAATGCGCGGAATGACGTCCACCAGCTCGCCGTCGTCGGGCATGTGGGATTTCATGTTCGGGTGCGGCCAGTCGGTGCCCCACAGCACGCGGTCCGGGAAGCGGTCCACGAGCGCTGCGGGCGAAGGGCGCCACGTCGTCGTAGTCGGGCGGGCCGCTGACCGACAGCCGCTCGGGGCAGCTCACCTTGCTCCAGATGTTCGAATTCTCCGCCATCAGATCGACGAAGCGCTGGAAATCGGGGTGCTCCACGCCCTTGGCGATATCGGGCCGGCCCATGTGATCGACGACGATGACCGTCGGCAGCTGCTTGAGGAACGGCGTCAGCCCTTCGAGATCCTGCGCCTCGAAATAGACGACGATGTGCCAGCCGAGCGGGGCGATCTTGTCCGCGATCTTGAAGAAGACCTCGCGGGGCGTCGCGTCGACCAGCCGCTTGACGAAATTGAAGCGCACGCCGCGCACGCCCGCCTCGTGCAATTCGCCGCAGCTCGTCCTTGGTGATGTCCGGCCTCACCGAGGCGACGCCGCGCGCCAGCCCGCCCGCGCTGCGCAGCGCATCGACCAGCGCGCGGTTGTCGTTGCCGTGGCAGGTGGCCTGCACGATGACGTTGCGCGTGAAGCCGAGGAAATCGCGCAAGGCGAACAGCTTTTCCTTGGGCGCGTCGCAGGGCGTGTATTTGCGCTGCGGCGCGTAGGGAAACTCGGCGGCGGGTCCGAAGACGTGGCAGTGCGCGTCAACCGCGCCCGGCGGCGGCGTATAGGCCGGCTTGGACGGGTTGGGGTGGAACGGCAGATAATCGGCGTCCATATCGAAATCCTGTCTCTTAGCGCCCGAACACAACGCCGTCGAACAGCTTGCGGGCCGTTCGCAGCAGGGACGCGCTTTGCACCGCGCCCGCTTCATCGAGTTCGACGCGCACGGTCATCTCGCCGGTTGGGTGCTCGATGCTGAGCACTTTGGTTGTGTGCGCCACCGCCCTCTGGGCTGCTTGAGCGCAGGTTCCGGCCTTCCGGGATGCGCGCGAGCGCCGCGGCGGGCGAGCCCTCCAGCATGCAGGCCGTGGCGACGCTCACCGCGCCGAGCACGCCGATCGAGGCGTGGCAGCGGTGCGGGAATGAAGGTGCGGGTCGAGATCGCGCCCGCCGGCGGAAGGCGCGCTCACCATGCTCATCTTCGGCACGGACTTCTTGGCGCACGTCGCCGAGGTTCATCATCGGCCCGGCCTTGAGGCGGATCGATTCCAGCCGCGCCTTCAGTTCCGCGTTGGCCTCGAGCTCCTCGCGCGTCTCGCTGCCGGTGACGCCGAGATCGGCGGCGCGCATCACCACGACCGGCATGCCGTTGTCGATCAGCGTCGCCTCGATGCCGTCGATCACGTCCACCGGCCTGCCCGGTGGGCAGAAGCGCGCCGCAGCTCGAGCCGGCGGTGTCCTTGAAGGTGATGAACACCGGGGCGGCGGCTGCCCGGCACGCCGTCGATGCGCGCATCGCCTTGCATAGGCGACCGCGCCGTCCGGCGTCTTGATCAGCGCCTCGGCGATCTGGCCGGTGTTCTCCATGTAGATGGTCACAGGCGTCTCGCCGTCCCTGGCCGCGACCAGGCCGCGCTCGATGGCGAAAGGGCCGACGCCCGCAAGGATGTTGCCGCAGTTCTGGGCGTCCGTCACGATCGGCCTCGTTCACGAACACCTGCAGGAACAGATAGTCCACATCGACGCCGGGCCGCGCCGAGCGCTTCACCACCGCGACCTTCGAGGTGAGCGGATCGGCTCCGCCCAGCCCATCGATCTGGCGCGCATCGGGCGAGCCCATGACGGCGAGCAGGAAGGCATCGCGCTCCGCCGTCTCCTGGGGCAGATCGCTGGCGAGGAAATAGCCGCCCTTGGATGTGCCGCCGCGCATCCACATGCAGCGGGCGGAGCTAGACATATTTCAGCCCCTTCTCAGCGAGCCTGGGCCGCATGTTGTAGATGTCGAGGCCCAGCTCGCCGGCGGCGAGGCGCTTGCGCTTGCTCTCCTCGTTGGCGACGCGCGCCCGGGCTTTTTCGAGCACGGCGGCGGCGTCCTCGCGGCGGACCACGCACACGCCGTCGTCGTCGGCCACGATCACGTCGCCCGGATTGACGAGCGCGCCAGCGCAGACCACCGGCACGTTCACCGAGCCCAAGGTCTCCTTGACGGTGCCCTGGGCGCAGACCGCCTTCGACCACACCGGAAACTGCATCTCGGTCAGGTCGCGGACGTCGCGCACGCCGGCGTCGATCACAAGCCCCACGCCGCCGCGCGCCCGCATCGAGACCGCCAGCAGATCGCCGAAATAGCCGGCATCGGAGGGCGAGGTCGGCGCCACCACCATCACGTCGCCCTTGCGAGCTGCTCCACCGCGACATGGATCATCCAGTTGTCGCAGGGCGGGATCGACACGGTGACGGCCGAGGCGGCGATGCGCGCGCCGGCATAGATCGGCCGCATGTAGGAGGCCAGCAGGCCGATGCGCCCTTGCGCCTCGTGCACCGTCGCCACGCCGCATTCGGCAAGCCCGGCGACAATCGCAGGCAGCGGCGCGCTCGATGTTCTGGACAACAACGTTCATCACAGCTCATCCACCGTGCGCGGGAAGATCGACTGGAAGCCCTCCGCATATTTCGCGGCGCGCCCGCCGGACTGGCCGCCGGAATTGCGCGTGAAGTGGTTGGCGCGGTTCTGGGCGAGATTGGTGTAATAGGTCCAAAGGTGCTGCTGGCCCTCCATCGACTCGATGGCGGCGCGCTTCTTGTCCCAAACCTCGGTGATGTCGAGGAACACATCCGGCTTCCAGTTCATCTGCTCGGTCTGGTGCGGCTCGAACAGGTAAAGCTGCGGCGCGCCGAGCACTTTCTCGCCCGGATTGTGGCCCCAGGCCTGCGCGATCATCCGGCATTCGAGCGCGACCTTGGTCGAATACATGTGATCGGTGTTGTACGGGTCCCAGAGCGAATGGCTCATCATGAAGGCGGGCTGGACCTTCCGGATCACATCGGCCAGGCGGAACTTGGCCTCGCGGTCCAGCTCCAGCGGATAGTCGCCGCAATCGAAGAACTGAATATCGTGGGCGTTCAGCGCCTTGGCAGCGGCCTCCGCCTCCTTCCGGCGCTCCGTCTTGACGTGCTCGAGCGTGCAGCCCGGCTCCTTCCAGAGCTTGGCCGATTCTCCGCGTTCACCATAAGATAAGCAAACGATCGTAACGTCGTAGCCCTTCTTCTGATGAAGGGCGATTGCCCCGCCGGCGCGCCATACAAAATCCGCCGAGTGCGCGCTGATGACCAGCGCGGTTTTTCTGCCTGCCATTGCAACGTTTCCTTTACGCAGGGTGCACGGCCCCGCCTCTTTGCCAGCTATATTTCGCCCGGCTGCGCGGTTTTACCATTCCATTCTTACCCGCGCGGTATAAGGTTTTGCTATAAGCCCAAGGAACAGCGGGCGGCGTGGAGGGCGGCCATGGGGGAGCAGGTACCGAATTTGCGGCATCTGGCCGCGTTCCTGGAGGTGGCCCAGCGCCGCAATATCAGCCAGGCTTCCGGGCATATCCATCTATCGCAGCCCGCCATCACGCAGGCGATTGCAAAACTCGAACGCGATCTGGGCGTCGAGCTATTCGAGCGCGGCCCAACCGGCATGGAGCCCACGGAGCCCGGCAAAGCTCTACGCGGCGCGGGTGGGCGTTGCGCTTGGGCTACCTGCAGGCAGGCGCCCGCGAGACGCTCAGGATCGGCGCCAAGAAGAGAAGCGGCGGCTTTGCCGCTTTCGACCGCCTGCTGACGGTAGCCCAATTGCGCGCGCTTGCCGCGGTGTCTAAAACCGGCAATTTCAGCCTCGCCGCGCGCGAGATGGGCATCTCCCAGCCGTCGATCCACCGGGCCGCGCGCGATCTGGAGCGGCTGTGCGGCATTACGCTGTTCGAGAAGACCAAGAAGGGCATCGAGCTGACCGAGCCCGCGGAAGCGCTGGCGCTGAATGCGCGGCTCGCTTTCGCCGAGCTTCGCCAGGCGTCGGCCGAGATTGGCGAATGGTCGGGCCTCGATCCGGGCAGCATCGTGCTGGGCTCGCCTGCCGCTGGCGCGGACGCATGTGCTGCCGGTGGCGCTGAGCGCGCTTGGCCGGGAGAAGCCCCGCGTGAGCGTGCGCGTATTCACTGGGCCTTACGACGATCTCCTCTACCAGTTGCGGCATGGCGAGATCGACTTGATCCTGGGCGCGCTGCGCTTCCCGCTTCCCATCGGCGACATCGTTCAGACCGCCTATTTCAGCGATCCGCTGGCGATTCTCGCGCGCGCCGGGCATCCGCTGACGCAAAAGAAACGCCATCGCGCACGAGGATCTCAAGGAATATCCTTGGGTGCTGCCGCCGGAAGGGGCGCCGGCGCGCGCCTATTTCGACAAGGCGTTCGGGGACGTCCGGCGCGAAAGCCGGTTCGGCATCGCCGAATCCAGCTCGTCGGTGCTTATTCGCGGCCTGCTCCTGGAAAGCGACCGGCTGGCCATCATGTCGGCGCACCAATTGGGCTACGAGGTTCGGTCGGGCGAAATCGCGGTGCTGCCATCCCCATGCCGGACAGCGCGCGGCCAATTGGCGTGACGGTGCGTGCGGGCTGGCGCCCCACCGCGACGCAGGAGGCGTTTCTCAGGCACCTGCGCGCGGCTTGCGAGATGGATGGGTTTTAAGCAGCCCGCGCCGTTGCCGAAGGAGCCCTTTCGCCAAGGACCCATGACTTTGCACCACCCATGACTTTGCACCCCCACCCGGTTGGCTGGATGGTTCAGTCTCAAGTATTTTCCGCGGCAAGCGCCAGCGCCTCGCCAAGCCGGCCGCCGGCGCGTGCCAGCGCCTCCCTGGCTTCATCGAGGCCGCAGCCCTTGAGCAGCAGCACCGCGAGCTTCACGCTACCGCCGCCCCGCCCGAGGGCTGTCTGCGCCTCGCTCTCGCTCTTACCCGTGAGCCGCGCCACCATCTTTCGCTGCCGCCGCCCAAGCTTCGCGTTCGACGCCTGCACCTCCACCATCAGGCCCGCGTACACCCTGCCGAGCCGGATCATTGCCAGCGAGGACAAGAGGTTGAGCGCGATCCGTTGCGCTGTGCCGGCGTTCATGCGCGTCGAGCCGGCGATGGGCTCGGGGCCGGTCTCAAGGCAGACCGGGCATTCCGCTTCGGCCAGCAGCGGCGCGCCGGGATTGTTCGCGATGCCGATGGTGAGGGCGCTGGCGCGGCGGGCTTCGCGCTGGCAGGCGAGCGTGAACGGCGTTGTGCCGCTGGCCGACACCGCGATCAGTACGTCGCCGGCCGCGATGCCATGCTCCCGCACGAGGGCCGCAGCCTGTGTGGCCTGGTCCTCGGCGCCTTCCACCGCGTGCGTCATCGCCGCCTCGCCACCCGCGATCAGAAACTTGAGGCGCTCCGCCGGCCAGCCGAAGGTCGGCATCAACTCCGCGCCATCCTGTACCGCAAGCCGCCCCGATGTCCCGGCACCCGCATAGGCAAGCCGCCCGCCGGCACGCAGCCGTGTCTCCATGGCAAGCGCCGCCTGCAACAGCGCCGGACGTGCGGCCCGGACCGCGGCGACTGCGGCGAGCTGACCTTCGATCATCGCATCCAGGATGTCCGGGGGCTCCCAGAGGTCGATATTGGCATAACGCGGGCTTGGCCGTTCGGTGTCCATGAAACCCAAAATGAGGCCTTGCGGCCTGGATTCTCCTGCCCCCAATCTTAAATAAGTGCGCGAATGGGAGCTTTCAGGTGCAACATCAACGCTTTTTTCGAGAGCAGGTTCGAGGAACCCCGGATTATTGTCATCGCGAGGCGGCGAAGGCGCCGTGGCGATCCAGAAGCAACGCTTGCAAATTATCTGGATTGCTTCGCTTCGCTCGCAATGACGGCGGCTGGGATTGCGCGGAATGCGATGTAGACAGCATCCGCGGAGACGGTCCATGACCGGCGCTGAACCGCGCATCGTGCGCGAAATCCGGGAGGCGCCTGAGGCCCTGCGGCGGCAGGAGCGAAGCCTGGCGGCGCCGGTTGCGGAGCTTGCCGCAAGGCTTAAGCGCCGCCCGCCGCTGTTCGCCGTCACTTGCGCGCGGGGCAGCTCGGCCCATGCCGCGACCTTCGCCAAGCATCTGATCGAGCGCTACCTGGGCATCCCCGTTGCCGCCGCGGCGCCCGTTGTCGCCAGCGTCTACCGGCGGGAGCTTAACCTCAAGGGCCAGCTCTTTCTGGCGATCTCGCAGTCCGGGCGGAGCGACGACCTGATCGAGACCGCAGCCGCCGCGAAGAGGGCAGGGGCGCTAACGGCGGCCATTGTGAACAGCGCCGGAAGCCCGCTCGCCGCGCAATGCGACTTGGTGCTGCCGATGTGCGCCGGGCCGGAGGAGAGCGTCGCCGCGACCAAGACCTTCGTGGCAACGCTTGCCGCGCTGCTGCGGCTTACCGCGGCCTGGACCGGAGATGCCGGGCTTGAGGGCGCTATTGAACGGCTGCCAGGCCGGCTGGCAGCGGCCAGCGATCTGGATTGGAGCGGTGCCGTGCCCGCGCTTGCCCGCGCGCCGAGCCTCGTCACCATCGGGCGCGGGCCGACGCTCGCCATTGCCCGCGAGGCCGCGCTCAAGCTCAAGGAAACCTGCAACCTGCATGCGGAGGCCTTCAGCGGCGCGGAATTCCTGCACGGCCCCGTGGCGCTGGTGTCCCCGGACTATCCGATCCTCATGTTCATGCCCACGGATGCGGCGGCCGATGGCATGCGGCGCCTGGCGGCGGATTTGCGCGGCAAGGGTGCGGCGCTGTTCGCCAGCGGGACGGGGGACGGCGGCGGGGTGCTGCCGGCGCTCGCGCCGGATCAGCCGGAAGCGGATGCGGTGTGCCTGATCCAGAGCTTCTATTGTATGATCGTGCGGCTGGCGGACGCGCTGGGCATGGACGCCGGCCAGCCCCGCCATTTGCAGAAGGTCACACGCACCGTATGATACTAATACTCGGCGGCCATAATCGTCCTGACCGCTCGCCGCCATTGCGAGCGAAGCGAAGCAATCCAGATGCAAGCCACTGATGTTGCCTGCTGGATCGCCACGGCAGCCAAGGCTGCCTCGCGATGACGGGAGTGTTCCAGAGCGGTCGAGACTTATGCCCGTTGGTATAAGCAGGCTTTTATGGCTTCGCCAACGATGAGCCACATTTGGCGCTTGAGGCCGGTTGCGGAAGTTTAGGCTGAGGGTGATGCCGACGTGCAAAATCATGCGCCCCAAGCGCCACTGCGCTCCAACGATAAAGCGGCTGCGTTTACGCGCTAACCGAAAGCCTGAGCCCAAGCGCTTTCAGCACCTTGGCGACGGTCACGAACTCCGGATTACCATCCGGCGACAGCGCCTTATAGAGATTAGCGCGGCCAAGGCCCGCCTCCCGCGCGACGCCGCTCATGCCCTTGGCGCGCGCAATATCGCCAAGCGCCGCCTTGAGAAGTTCCGGATCGCCGTCTTCAAGCACGGCATCCAGATAGGCCGCGATGTCCTCCTTGCTTTCCAGAGTAGCTGCGGCATCCCAGGGGAAAGTTTCACGCGCCATGGTCACACCTCTCCGGCCAGTTCCAAAGCCCTGGCGATATCGCGGCTTTGGCCGCGCTTATCGCCGGTCTGGCGGACCTCTATCATGGTGTATTGTCTCTTATAAAGGACAGTCGCTGTCAAGCAAGCCGGAGATGCCCCGAACCAGGCCGGATGGCCGCTGCCCGCAAATTTCCACGCCGGATGGGCGAAAGTGCGACTTTACAGGTTAGGCCAATTCCGGAATATGCGTGGCTCAAGAATTGGGCGTGCAACAAGGCACGATTCTGGATCTGATAGCGGACGATCCGCCCGGCCCCAGTTTGAGAGCCTGCGGCAATAATTTTTGAGCCATGCCTTGAATCTCCTCGCCGCTTGAGTTATATTTTTGTATAACCCATGAGGTGACCATGCACACTACAAATCTTCGCAAAGTTGGCGGCTCCGTCATGCTCGCGGTGCCGCCCGCCCTTCTCGATGTTCTGCACCTGGAGGCGGGCTCCACCGTCGGTCTGACTATCCAGGACGGAAGGCTTGTTGTCGAAATTTGCCAGCGCTCAAAATACACGATGGCGGAACTGCTGCGGCAATCGGACTACTCTCAGCCTCAAACAGCGGAAGACAGGGAATGGATCGATGCACCTGCCCAGGGCGGAGAGCTGATTTGAAGCGCGGCGATATCTACATGGTGCCGCTCGACCCGACGCTGGGCCATGAGCAGCAAGGAAGGCGGCCGGTTTTGATTGTCTCGCCCGACGATTTCAATGCGGCGACAAAGCTGCCGGTGGTCCTGCCGATCACTTCCGGCGGGGACTTTGCCCGGCGCATCGGCTTTGCGGTTCCGTTGGCCAGGCACCCGCACAACCGGTATCGTTCGATGCGACCAGCCGCGCGCGCTCGATTTGAAGGCACGGGGAGGAACGAAGGTCGAAGCTGTGCCGGCCAGCATTCTGAACGAGGTTTTGGCGCGAGTGGTCACGATTTTCGAATGATCGCGGGTACCCCGCAGCCTTCCGGAAAGGGCCGCATTGCGATCCCGAAGCCGCCCTGGCGAATACGATGTCGCAAGATTCCTGGCAGAGCCGCTCCCGACCCGCAGCAGGCGAACGGGCGCTTGGGCTTACCGGCCGGCACGATGCCTCTCATCCGTTGGCGAGCCTGTGAAAACCTGCTTAGTTCCTCAGGCACTTCGATTGCCGTGGCGGGGCGCCGCCGGGCAAATGTGCCGGGCATTGTGGCGGTGGACACTGCGAGCCCTACAATTCCCTATGCCGCCGCCACATCTGTTAACAAAAATTGGTTAACCCGGAATCGCCATGCGCCAAACTGGCCAAAATCCGCGAAAATCTGCTCGATTTCAGGCCGCTTTTTAGCTCGTAAAAACACTATTAAATATTGTGGCTTTACTATAATTGAGACGGCTACGGACAACTTATTGTTCGCAATATCAACGAGTTACACCATTTACGGTTTAGTAAAGCGCATCGGTTATACTTAGTTCAAATGCAGAAAGCGCCCCTTGGGTGTCAAAATGGGCGCTTTCGGAGTGCGAGGAGTTTCGATATGGGGCCGGTACGTAGCCTGGGATTGCAGCGATGAGCGAGCCAGACCGCCACGCCGTCGTGGCCTCGACCGTTTTCGACGGCGAGGAATGCCGCCGCGATTATGCGGTGGTCATCGAGGGGGCGAAAATCGCCGCGCTCGTTCCCCGGCGTGAACTCGCGCCTTCGATGCCCGCCACCGTCTTGCCGGAGGGCGCCTGGCTCGCCCCTGGCTTCATCGACGCCCAAGTGAACGGCGGCGGCGATATCCTCTTCAATGACGAGCCAACCGTGGACGGCATCGCGGCAATCGCGGCGGCGCACCGGAGGTTCGGGACAACCTCGCTGCTGCCAACGCTCATCACCGATACGCCGGACAAGATGCGCGCCGCGCTCGATGCCGCGTCCAAGGCCGCCGCCACGAACCCAAGCGTGGCGGGCATTCATATCGAAGGGCCATTCATTTCGCCGGAAAAGCCAGGCGTTCACGAGCCCGCGCTGATCCGTTCGCCGGCGCCCGGGGATCTGGAACTGCTGACGGCGCCGGGGCAGGGCGTCAGGCTGGTGACGCTGGCGCCGGAGCGCGTGCCGGCCGGCTTCGTCGCCGCGCTTGCGAAGGCCGGGCTGCGCGTTTCGCTCGGCCATTCGATGGCCGATTACCGGCAAACCAAGGCCGCCCTGGCCGAAGGGCTTACCGGTTTCACACATCTTTTCAACGCGATGCGGCAGATGTCGAGCCGCGATCCAGGGCCAATTGCGGCGGCGCTGGAGACGCCGGATGCGTGGTTCGGCATGATCGTGGACGGCGGCCACGTTGACCCTGCGATGCTGCGCCTGGCGCTGCGGGGGGCCGCGCGTCCCATGCTCGTCACCGACGCCATGCCGCCCGTTGGCGGCGCCAAGGCCGGCTTCAAGCTTTACGGGCGCGAAATCGCGGTCCGGGCGGGTAGTTGCACCAGGGCGGACGGCACGCTCGCGGGTTCGGCGCTGGACATGGCGGCAGCGGTCCGAAACTGCGTCGAGATGCTGCAAGTGCCGCTCACGAAGGCGCTGCACTACGCCTCGGGCGAGCCCGCGCGCTTCCTGGGCCTCGGTGGCTCGCTCGGCAGGCTGGCGCCCGGCTACCGCGCCGACATGGCTGCATTCGACCCGGCCAGCATGTTCATATACGATAGCTGGGTAGCGGGCCGGCCAGCCGCTGCGGCATGACCGCTCCTTATCCGGAAGCCGGCCTTGCCAAAAGCCGATTTCGGCTATGAAGTTTAAGGTTCCGTACACTGTAACAGCGCTGACTCCGGCCTCGCCTAGAGGCCAAAAGGCGAAAGGACCCCTATGATCGATCTCTACTATTGGCCAACACCCAATGGCCACAAGATCACGATGTTTCTGGAAGAAACGGGGGTGCCCTACAAGATCGTTCCCGTTAATATCGGGAGTGGCGAGCAGTTCAAGCCGGACTTCCTGGAAATATCGCCCAACAATCGCATGCCGGCCATCGTCGATAACGCGCCGAAGGACGGCAACTCGCCGATACCGGTGTTCGAGTCCGGCGCCATTCTGTATTACCTCGCCGAGAAGACCGGCATGTTCATGCCGCGCGATCTGCGTGGACGCATGCAGGTGCTGCAATGGCTGATGTGGCAGATGGGCGGGCTTGGGCCGATGGCAGGCCAGAACCATCATTTCTCTCAATATGCGCCGGAGAAGATCCCCTATGCCATCGACCGCTACGTGAAGGAAACGAACCGGCTCTACGGCGTGTTGAACAAGCGTCTGGCGGAGCGGTCTTTCGTCGCGGGCGACTACTCCATCGCCGACATGGCTTGCTATCCCTGGGTCGTGCCCTATGAGCGCCAGGGCCAGAACGCTTGAGGATTTCCCGTATCTTAAGCGCTGGTTCGAGGAGATCAAGGGCCGCCCCGCGACCGTGCGCGCCTACGCGCTCGCGAAGCAGGTCAACCCGCAGGTGGGCGCGCCGATGAGCGAGGAGGCCAAGAAGGTGCTGTTCGGCCAGACCGCCAGCGTGGTGAAGAGTTAGGGAGGCTCCGTAATCCCGTGCGCGGTGCAGCGTGAAGCGGTGCGCCGCAGACACGGGGGCTTAAGGGGCGCCGGCGTCCGTTGCGAAGTCCCCCCTCATCCTGTCCTTCTCCCCGCAACCTCGTCCTGGCGAGCTTGCATCTCAGCGTGGCCGCATCCGCAAGCGGGAATTCTGGCGTCCCCTCGCCCCAACGGGGAGAGGGACAGGGTGAGGGGGACTTCGCAATGCATTCAAGCGCCTGCGCCGGGCGCCGGCCGGTTCACGTAAAGAACCGGGATCGGGAGCGGCACTTCAAGCCGCGTAAGCCGCGCGCTTCTGCCTGCGGCGGGCGGCGGAGGAGGGGATGCGCAGCGCCTCGCGGTATTTGGCCACCGTGCGCCGCGCGATGTCGATGCCTTCTGCCTTCAGCAACGTTACAATGCGGTCGTCGGACAGGATATCGTCTGCCTGCTCGTGCAGGATCAGCTCCTTGATGCGGTCCCGCACGGCCTCCGACGAATGCGCCTCGCTCGAAGCGCACGCGGAGGCGATGGCGCTCGTGAAGAAATACTTCATTTCGAAAATGCCGCGCGGCGTCGCAATCGCCTTGTTCGAGGTGACGCGGCTTACGGTGGATTCGTGCATGCCGATCTTGGTGGCGATTTGGCGCAGGTTCAGCGGCTTCAAATGCCGCACGCCATGATCGAAAAAGGCCGATTGCTCCTCTACCACGGCGGTCGCCACCTTGAGAATCGTGGAAAGGCGCTGCTCCAGGCTCTTGACGAGCCAGTTGGCCGAGCTGAGCCGGTCGCTCAGGTAGGAACGGTCGGAATCGGAGCGGCAACGGCCCTTGAGGCTCGCGTAATAGGCGCGGTCCACGGCCAGCGAAGGGGCGGCGTTCGGGTTCAGGTCCGCTTTCCAGGCGCCATCTGGGCCGCGCTTGACGATCACGTCCGGCACTAGCGTCTCGACTTCGGCTGTCTCGAAGCCGGCGCCCGGCTTCGGGTTGAGCTGGCGCAGTTCGGCGACCATCTCGCGCAAATCGTCCTGGTCCACCCCGCAGACCTTCCTGAGGCGCTGGAAGTCGCAGGCCGCGATCAGGTCGAGGTTATCCAGGAGGCGCTCCATGAACGGGTCGCAGCGGTCTTTCTCCTTGAGCTGCAGGGCCAGGCATTCGGCCAGGCTGCGCGCGCAAATGCCGGGCGGATCGAAGCTCTGTAGCACGCCGAGAATGCGCTCCACGTCCTCGATTTCGATGGAGAGGGCCTCCGCAACCTCTTCAAGCGGTGTACGGATATAGCCGCCGGCGTCCACGAGGTCGATCAGGTAGGAGGCTACGAATTTGTCCTGCGGATCGGCGAAGGCGAGTTGCGCTTGCCCGTTCAAATGGCTGGCAAGCGAGAGGCCGGCGGTGGCGGTCGCGAGCGGGTCGTACTCCTCGCCCGAGGGAGGAGGGCCAGAGGAGGCGCTTCCGCTCCATTCGCCGCCGGCGTCGTAGGAGAATGCGGGCGCTTCGCTTTCGTACAGCGCGTCGCCGGGGCTTTGCGGCTCATAGTCCTGATTGATCTCGATGGCTTTGGCATCGCGGGCATCGAAGGCGGGAACATCTGGCTCGCCATTACCGTTGACAGTCAGCTCAGGGTCGCCAGCGGGTGCTGGTTCGTCGCCAGTGGAGCCGGAAAGGAGCGGGTTTTCGCGGATCTCGTTCTCAATATAAGACTGAAGCTCAATAGCCGAAAACTGCAGAAGCTTGATCGCCTGCCGCAACTGCGGCGTGATTACAAGCTTCTGGGTTTGACGCGGCTCAAGCCTTAAATGGAGCACCTTTTTCCCACCGGATTAACGAACGCCCTGCTACTACGGCCCACCGTCGCGCGAGAACATGTCCCCGAGGTAGACGCGCTTCACATCCTCGTTCGCGACGACCTCGGCGGGGCTGCCCTCGGTCAGCACCTGGCCATCGTAGATGATATATGCACGGTCGATTAAGTCCAGGGTTTCGCGCACATTGTGGTCCGTTATGAGTACACCGATGCCAAGATCGGTTAAATGGCGTACAAGGACGCGAATATCATTAATAGCGATAGGATCGATGCCGGCGAAGGGCTCGTCCAGGAGCATATAGGCAGGCCTGCTGGCCAGGGCGCGCGCGATTTCGCAGCGCCGGCGCTCGCCGCCAGAGAGCGCGATGGAGGGGGATTTGCGCAGGCGGCCGATCTTGAACTCGTCCAGGAGTTCATCCAGCCGCCGCTTACGCTCTCTTCTGTCCGGTTCAGCCACCTCAAGGACCGCCATGATGTTATCCTCGACGGAGAGGCCTCTGAAAATGGACGCTTCTTGCGGCAGATAGCCGATGCCGAGCCTTGCGCGCCGGTACATTGGCAGCTTGGTGACGTCGTAGCCGTCGATGTGAACCGAGCCTTCGTCGGGCTTGATGAGGCCGGTTATCATATAGAAGACGGTCGTCTTGCCGGCACCATTGGGGCCAAGGAGGCCCACGGATTCGCCGCGCTTCAGGTTAATGCTTACACCTTTAACGACCATGCGCTTCTTGAAGGTCTTCTTGACCCCCCGCACGGTAAGCCATTCGCGCTTGCGCCCGGTATCCTGCTGCTGGCTGCCGCGAGCGTCGTGGATGGGCTGCGCCCGGAATTTTGTTTGGGGCGGCGGTACTTGTCCAGGCTTAGGCTGGCGTCTATCGAGGACCGTCATATGGATTAGCTTTCAAACCTCTAGCGTGGCGTCTCGCATTTGCCTTTACCCTTCGTGGCTATCCTCGCGAAGGCAATTGCGAGACATAAGCCACACTAGCACATTGTTTTTGCTAGTGTCCCTTAGTCTCCGAATTACCGTGCGAGCCCTCCGCAAATGGGGCGATAATTCGGAGACGGGACACTAGCGGCTTTGCGGTTGCCAGTCCGGGGCCGGCGCGGGGCTGGTTTCAGCCGGCGAGGCCTTGCGGGCTGGGTGCGAGGCAGCGCCGGTATTTTTCTTGGGCGGCTCGCTCAGGGGATTTAAGAGCTTGCCATCCTGCCCCGTCTCCTGCTGGAAGATAGCGCGTATGCGGGTTTTGCCCGTTGCCGCGGTGCCTGTTGCCGGGTCGTCGTGCACAAAGTCCGCCGTGCCTTTGCTGAGGTCGATGACAAGCTTCGTGCCCTTTACCTTGTTCAGGCCTTGCGAGACGACAACCTCCTTACCGGTCAGCGTAATCTGCTGGGCCTTTACATCGTAAATGGCATCGTCGCCGGTTGCTTCCTGGCGATCCTTTGTGCTCGTCACCACGACTTTTCCGCCCGTGGCATGGATGAGCCTGATCTGGCCGCCTGACATGGGGCCGGCGGGTGCGGCGGGGGTTGCATTCTTCACTGGCTTGGCCGTCGTTGAGGCATGCCCGTGCTTGCCCGCCGCCTGGGCCTGACTGGCGGTCTCGTAGAAAACCTCCAGCCGCGGCGCCTTGAGATTATTGTCGCCCTGGGTCGCCGACACGTTGCCGATGAAGATCGCCGTGTGCTTCTTGTCGTCGACTTCCAGGCTGTCGGATTCAATGTCGATGGGCTTTTTGGAGTTGCTGCTGCTAAGGCTGCCGAAGCTGCCTATGGGAGCTTGCGCCCATGCCGCGGGGCCGGGCAGGGCAAGCGCCGCCAAAAGCGTGCCGAAGGCTCCTAAAGCCAGCCCCCGCCGCCTTGCTCTGTTAAGCTGCCTAGCGCATGCCATTCGAATCGCTCGTAACACCCATCGTGACCTCACCGCCCTCAGTGACGGCCCCGGTTTCCTGCCGGCCTGCAGCAGCCGTATCCGGCTCGCGCTCGATATGCGTCCGGACGTTCCCCTGGAAGACGGCGCGGTTCTCGCCCCAGTACAGCGTCATAGTCTCCGCATTAATCGTGCTCTCATGAAGGCGGACCACGACCGGCGTCTTGGAGATCATGGTTTGGACCTTCATGTAAGCTGTCGCAGTCTGAAATGTGGCGCCTATGCCCTCGTCATGCGTCACCACCACCCCGTTGCCGAAGGCAATCTCTTCCGCTTTGCTGTTGTGCGTGGCATCCGGCGCGGTGAGCGTGGAGATTTTACCGTCCGAGCCGGTCATCTTTCCCCGCACCACCTTGAGATACATGACATCGGGGCTATTGAGAGCCTGCCTGGTCGAGTTGGCGGTTATATCGTAGGGCTCGCCTCTTTCATTCACGCCTGTGACGTGGGGATTGGTCATCTCGAACGAGCCCGCCGCGACGCTGATGCCGCGCGCCGTCACCGTTCCGCGCCCATTGTCCACGGACATCTTCAGGAACGCGGGCAGGGCATAGAGGCTCATAATCAACGCGGCGGTAAGCGGAAGCATAGCTTTAAGGGCAATCACGGTCCTGCTGTGCGCCCGCGCCCGGCGGAATTCCTGTTCCCGCCGGCTGTCGCGCGGAAGCGCCCGCGAGAGCCTGCCATCCCTAAGATCGTCTGGAGCCGCCGCATACGCCATCGCTACCTGCTTTCAGTCCCCAGGCGCGTCCTAGTGATTAAAAACGTCCGAATCGTCATACCAGCCTTTCAAATCCAGCTCAGCCCGATAGGGCAGAAAATCAAAGCACGCTTGCGCGAGCCCGGTCCGGCCTTCGCGCTCCAGTAGTGCGTCGAGCTTCGCCCTGAGCCCGTGAAGATGCAGCACATCCGAGGCTGCGTAGTTTTGCTGCTCCGGCGTCAGCACCGGCTGGCCCCAATCGGAGGTTTGCTGCTGCTTCGAAATCTCCACCCCCAACAGCTCGCGGCAAAGATCCTTCAAGCCATGCCGATCCGTGAAGGTACGCACGAGCTTTGCGGCAATTTTAGTGCAGTAAACCGGGCGGGTGTCCGCTCCCAGATAATGCTTGAGCACCGCGATATCGAAACGGCCAAAATGGAACATCTTCAGGACGCGAGGATTTTCCAGCAGTGCCTTGAGGTTCGGCGCGTTGTAGCGGCCCTTTCCGAATTGCACCAAATGCGCATTGCCATCGCCGGCCGATAGCTGCACCACGCACAGCCGGTCGCGATGGGGCTTGAGGCCCATGGTCTCAGTGTCGATCGCCACGGCGTTGCCAAAGTCAACGTCCGGCGGAAGGTCGTTCGAGTGGACGGATACGGTCATAGAGGCTCGGCCATTCCCTTAGAGGTTCTTCTGCAAAGAAGGAGCCACAAGAAGACTGTCCGCGCAACTAAGATTCAATATCCTGCCGCACCCCGAGGCCGCGGATGCTGCCCGGAGCGTCTTTTTGAAGAGTGGCCGTTTGCCGCGTCCTACGGGCTGCCGGTCTTGTCCGATCCGATGCGCACCATCTCGGAGGAAACCCAGCACAGCACGACGGCCAGCGCATCCGCTGGCCGCATGCCCTGATCGAGCGCTGTTTCAAAACCGTTGATTAGGTGCGATTGCAATTTATCGGCTGCCTTTTTGGGAACCAGCGGTTCCGGGTGGCCTGGGAAAAGCGCTTCGATTTCGCTTAGCGTGCAGTGCCCATTACGTACTAGCATCTGTCTATCCTGATTGGAGCGGCCGGAACCTTGGAGAAACCGGATGCGTTTAGGTTCCTTCGTAGCCATTGGCAGCCCTCGCGATATACCGGCCGCATTGCATGGCCGCATCTTCCAGAGCGATTGCAAGTTCCTTGAGGCCGGCGCCCTCGGCTTCATGACTGAGGTAACGCAAAGCCATCAGGATGCCTGCGACGTTATTAGGGTCACTGGCCGTTTCCACTCTCGAACAACGGCCCTTGCCCCGCCGGTAATTAGGCCGCACGCAAAAATCTGCTTCTTTCGTCATAGCTTGGGACATTTTCGCCATAGTTGAGGACCGTTCCACAGATGCCAGTCTTCTCCTTGACTTTCCTCAGCACGGCTTTGGATACAGTCAGCGATCCGGCTACGATTTTATGGCCTTCTTCACTTTTGGAAACATCGCCGATCTGTTCAACATCCCAGCCATTGCCGATGAAAATACTTCGCCAGTACGCGGGATACATGACGCCGACAATGCTGGTGACGCCCTGGTCAAGTCCGAACTCCAAATAGCCGATAATGATTTCCTGGACGATCCGCTTGCGGGTCTCCGGCTTCAGGCTCGCGTCGACGCAAAAGCGGCTGCCTTCCCAAACTTCGTAACTTTTGGGCAGCGAGATTTTGTTTACGAGCTGAGGGAATACTTCCTGCAGCATATAAGGCCGGTCGGTTGGATAAAGCCGCGACGATCCGCGCGCAATTCCAGCATTATCTCGCCAGACAAGGTAATAAGCTGCGGGATTATCGTATTGGTCATATTCCATGTTCCGGATTGTCGGCACATTCCAAGACTGCCTTTGCACGATGCATTCGTGCCTTAGCCGATGTTGCTCGTAGATCGGATTGCCGCCAAATAAATGGCTGGTGCTGATGGATACGCAGTCGATCATTCGTCCACCTCGATACTAACAAGTTACCGAGGCAGTAAATCGCCTTTTGGCCGCCTATATCAGCTAACAACCTTGATAGGGGGGCATCCCCATGCGCGCTAACATAACGCGCCGCGGCGTCATCGCGAGGCGGCCTCTTGGCCGCCGTGGCGATCCAGAGAAGCGCACTTCACCCTTTGCTTTCTGGATTGCTTCGGGGCTTCGCCCCTCGCAATGACGGAGACTCAAGCCTTAAGTTAGCGCTTATGGGGGTCATCCCACGTAGGACGGGAGGATAAGCCCGTGCCGGATGGCTTTGACCGTGGCCAAGGTGCGCTCGTTCGCGTCCAATTTCTTGAATATGTTATTCATATGGAAGCGGATGGTCGCATGCGAAACGCCGAGGATTTCGGCTATGGTGGAATCGCTTTTGCCTTCCGCAGCCCAAAGCAGGATTTCCTTTTCCCGCCCGGTCAAATTAACATTCCGGGTAATGTCATCCCGGCCTGGACAGTCTTTCTTTCCAAGTTCAGTATAGGCCAGATGGAACTGGTAAGCTAAGGCGCGTATTTTGCTCAACAGGTTTATATCGGGGCGAATGCCACCGGAGCTACTTGCCATTCCAACGCCTGCCAACTCGCCCTTATGACCGCAGATGGGAATGGCTATGCCGTCCAGAAGGAGAGCCTCCTTGGCTTCATTCATGATTTTTTTCTGTTCTGGCTTTAGCTCGCGGGTCTGGATAAGCTGTTCCCAGGTGAAAGGCCGGCTGGTGGCGAAGCAATGCTGGGGCACCGGGTCTTTCTTCTCGTAGTGATTGGCTTGGTAGTATGCCATCCATTCGTCAGGGTAATTTTTTGCGATACCATGGCCCGCATCCAGGCCAAGAGATGGATGTGCTGTAATCAAGCTGTAGCAGAACCTGTCATATCCAAGGCTTCTTAGTATGTTTCCAAACAGAACTGAAACGTCGCGGGTAGACTTTGCCCGGTTCGTTTCTTCAATGAAGCCTTCAATCGAACAGTTAGTCATCTCGATTTACGCCTGCATCGGTTGCAAACACAGCGGCCGGACCAATAAGCGTGAGGCGTGGATACTTGGTCCAATAGTGTAGGCGATGAACTTTGGGTGCGTCAACGATTGTTGCATTGCCGGTCTAAGTCCACCGCAAAACTGAAATAGACTTCTCGCTCTAAACTACTTAGAAGTGCGCGCTCTGACACACAAGTCGGGGGGTATCTTGTTATTCTGCTTTATTGTTCTGGCAATGGCGGCTTTGGGGCCAATAAGAGGCATGCGGAATGACTGCTCGGTTTTTGAGTCCGCTCGCAGCGAACCGGTCTGGGGGCCGGACGGCACCGGCAGGCAATTCGGCCAAGAGCGCTACGAGCCGCTGCTTGCCATGCGGCGGGGGCAGCGCATCTGCCTTTATTTTGAGGGGCGATCGGAGGTAAAACCTTTACGGAAACGGCGGATGGTCCAATCTGCAGGATTTCCGGCCGGTGTTCTGGATGGAAGCTTAGATGACACAGCCTGGCATGATCGTGCGGGCGCTGCTGCTTGGCGAGGGGCTCGACCTCAAGGGCCTGGAGCGGGAGGACGCATTCTCGATCAACCCGCTAGCGTTCTCCGCCTCCAGCAACGGCACGGCCATGCTGTTCAAGTTCGGCGCGGTGGTGTTCTTCAATATGACGCCCATCGAGGAGGAGGGGCTCGTCCGCGGCCTGGAGGAGCGCATCCAGGGGCCGCTCGCCGAGCGCGAGGTTGAGACCGTGCTCATCGTCACCGGGCCGGATGAGGAGGGCCTGCTTAGCAAAACCGGCGCGATCCAGGTCAAGAGCACGGATGCGAACCGCCTGCTGCTCGTTGGCGAGGCGCTGGCCGTTTCGGTGGCGCTGGCCTATGATGAGCGGCGTATTGCCGCGGCATTCGACAAAATCGAGCCGTTGGCGGCGACACTCATCAAGGGCCGCCTGCCGCCCGGTCCGAAATCGGCGATGCTGGAGCAGATCGGCGAAGCGCTCCTGATCCAGAAGCGGCTCGCCTCGCGTGTCGATCTTGACGAGAAGCCGGACGTCTTGTGGGACCATCCGGAGTTGGAGCGGCTATGGGCGAAGCTCGTGGACGAATACGACCTGCCGGCCCGTGCCCGCGCCGTCGAGCGCAAGCTTGCGGTGATCCGCGAGACGGCGGAGATGGTGACGGACCTCGTCGCCACGCGAACCAGCCATCGCCTGGAAATCCTGGTCATCGTGCTGATCGCGATCGAGATCGCGCTGGCGCTGATCGACCGCGTTTTCAAATAGTGCGGCAGCGCGTTCCGGCGCGCAGTACGTTAGAATTTGAGGCGCACGCCGGACGCAACTGTGACCATACTGGTGTTCAGATAGCCTAAAGCCAAGCCACCATCGAGCATCGAGTAGTTCACCCCGGCATACAAATCGAAGTGCTTGGTGATCTGGTAATCCGCCACAAACGATGCGTCGTTGTAGGAACCGGACGCTGTTAGTTTGGCGGCCGGCGAGGGATTAGCCGTGCTCGTATTTCCCCAATAAGCCCCCTGATCGACGTGGTAATATCCGGCCGTGAAGCCCCATTTGGCGCCAAGGTCGTATCTTACGCCTGTCCAAGTCAGTTGCAGCACCTTGTTTGTTTGATAGGGATTGAGCACAACCAAGGAGATGGGGTATCCGCCCTGTGCTGTGGAACCGGCGTGCGAGGTGGGATCGGCGCTTGGGTTTGCGAAGGAAATGTTCGTGTAGCCAAGGTAGAAAATAAGCTTGTCATCTGTGGCTCCGCCGATAACGCTTGAGCCAAGACCTATTGTATATCTGGCTGCGGCCGCCCAGGACTGGTTATCTGAAATCACCGCTTTCAGAGATGTGTTGCTAGCGGCGGAAGCCGAGATAGCGGATTCTACCCGCTGAAAGACGGCATCGACCGAGAAAGGGCCATAGTAACCGCCCGCGTTCAACTCGTAGGCATTTCCGAAGAAACCGGTATCCGGCCCGCCACGGGCATACTGAGCCGCGGCATGAACGGTCCCGTACTGATAAATGTATCTGACCGAGTTATCCAAGCGGGCGCACTCGCTGCAGCCCGCCCCGCTGAAGCTTGCCGAATAGCCGCGCGTTCCGAAAGCGTAGGAGCGCAACCGGGGGCCATACTCCAAAAGCTGGTCGTATTGCAGCGTTTGCTGGCGCCCGGCAGTTAGCGTCCCGTAACTTTGATTGCTGACGCCGCCGTAAGCCACGCCGTTAAGGAACTGGCCCGCACGGTTCGAGTCTCCGTTGGCGGTCTGGTCGGCCAGGGGAACGCCGTAATTCCTGAGAAGCGAAGCCGGGCCGTCCGCGAGCCTGCCAGACAGCGGGCTGAAGGATGTGTCGAACATTCCAAGCGCCATCCAGCCGCCGCCCAGGGATTCTTCGATCTTGACGCCAACGCCCGTCCGTTCAAGGGCGCTCGCTTCCAAAGACCAAACCGGTTTGTCGGCGTTCTTGGCGCCCCAGATGTTGTATTCGAGCTTTTGCGGGAAAGTGCTGTCGAGCTTTGCGCCGTGGTTCTGGTAGGCATAGCCGACGTCGATGGTCCCGTAGACGGTCACACCGTACAAGGTCAGGTTGTCGGGGATCGTGTCTGTAAACTCGAACGCCGACGCCTGTCCCGAAGCCCCACACACGGCAAACGCGAATGCCAATGGTAAGATCGCCCGCACGATGTTCTCCCCCTGAAGCCCATCAGAGTTTAAATATTCGTATTTGTAATTGGTTGTAACTTGAACTTGAAAGTTGGCTAGTGCGCCAGCGCCACAGGCCATATTCAAACTATCTCCGGCGCCGCGATATCTCCAGGGCCACGCGGAGGACGTTTGAAGCTTAGCAAACGAGCCTGGAGCAGCGCTGGCGCGGCATCGGATTTCGTCCGTACCGGGAGGAGGGGCGGCGTTGCATTGTCGCTCGCAAGGTGCAGATAAAGACATTAGAATGCGAGAATGTGTTTTGTGTGTACTTCTTCGGCGTTAATAAAAACCGTGCGTATCGTCAGGTAATGCTTCACACGATAAACAGCGTTATTGTGCGATGGACCGTGGACAGATGTATAAACTTGGTATGATAACTCGTTAACGTGAGCGAATATCTGCCACATATCTTATTCCGAATTATACCAAAGTTGCATTCGTTTCGTCTTCTTGGCACAAATTGTTACACATTTACGATCGTCATTATCCTTGACCTTACCTCCACCCTTTAGGATAAGCACCGGTAAAGCCAGTTCCGATGAGCGGATGGGGAGGCGGCAACTAGATGTCAATCGCTGCGTTTTCGCTGAAGCGGCCCTACACGGTCTTCGCGATAATTGCGCTCGTATGCCTCCTGGCAGGCGGCGCGGCTCAGCGTATGCCGACCGACATCTTCCCCGAGATCAACATTCCCGTCGTCAGCGTCGTGTGGACCTACAACGGGATGAGCGCCACCGATATCCAGAACCGCATCCTGACCTTCCATGAGCGGCAGATGGCCTCGCTCGTGGACGACATCTCCCGGATCGAGGCTAACAGCTACAACGGCGTTGGCGTCATCAAGGTGTTTCTGCACGAAGGCGCGGATGTGAGCCGGGCGATCTCGCAGCTCGCAAGCTCGGCGCTGACCGTGATGAAATACATGCCGCGCAACATCACGCCGCCGCTCATCCTCCGCTACGGCGCGACCGACGTCCCGATCATCCAGATAAGCCTTTCCAGTAACACGCTGACGGATACGAAGCTGAACGACCTTGGCCAGAACACCATCCGGCCTAGGCTCGCGGTCGTGCGGGGCGCCTCGGTGCCTTATCCCTATGGTGGCAAGCCGCGCGTAATCATGGTTGGCTTGAACCAGGCGGCTTTGCAGGCCCGCGGTCTGACGCCGGCTGACGTAAGCCAGGCACTCGCCTCCGAGAACGTGATCCTGCCCTCCGGCGACGTGAAGATGGGGGCCAAGGACTACACCGTCACGATGAACAACAGTCCCGATCTGATATCGGTCATCAACGATTTTCCGGTGAAAACCGTTGGCGGCAAGACGGTGTTCATGCGGGACATCGCGCATGTTCACGACGGTTATCAAATCCAGACGAACTCGGTGACGCAGAACGGGCTGCCCGGCGCACTGATGCTCGTGCGCAAGACGGGCGGCGTGTCCACGCTTGCGGTGATCGACGGCATTAAGAGCGTCATTCCCGAGATTGCCAAGGATTTGCCGCTTGGCGTGACGCTCAAGCCCATCTTCGACCAGTCCATCTTCGTGCACGCAGCGCTCGACAGCGTCATCATGGGCGGGCTGATGGCGGCGGGGCTCACCGCGCTGATGATCCTCCTGTTCCTGGGCAATTGGCGGCTGACGATCATTATTCTGGCGTCGATCCCGCTTTCGATTATCACGGCTGTGCTGGTTCTCTACGTGTTCGGGCAGACGCTCAACACCATGACGCTTGGCGGTTTCGCGCTGGCGGTCGGTATCCTCGTGGACAACGGCACGGTCGTCATCGAGAATATCGAGCGCCATGTCGGCCTGGGCGAGCCTCTGGAGGACGCGATCCTGCGAGGTGCCGGCGAGGTCGCCGTTCCGACCATGCTCGCGACCCTGTCGATCAGCCTGGTTTTCGTGCCGGTGTTCCTTTTGACGGGAACGGCCAAGTATCTCTTCTCGCCGCTTTCGCTGTCGGTGATCATGGCGCTGGCCGCGAGCCTTGTACTTTCCTTCACGCTGGTGCCGCTCCTGTTCAAATACCTGATGCGCTCGCAGGTGCACGCCAATGGAGGACACGCCAGCGAGCATGACGCGCCGGCCGGGGAGACCCCGCGCCGTGGCTTTAATCCCTTCAGCTTCATTCACCGTTCCTTCGAGAGCGGGTTTATGAGCCTGCGCGAGGGGCATCGCAATACTCTGGCCTGGATGGTGGACCGGCCTGCGCCCACGGTGGCCTTCTTCGTGGTCATCATCGGCGCCTCGCTTACCCTGTTCCCGCGGCTCGGCATGGATTTCTTCCCGCAAATCGACGCGGGTCAGATGCGCCTGCACGTCCGCGCCCCCGCCGGGACGAGGATCGAGCAGACCCAGAGCTATTTCGCGCAAGTCGAGCACGCCATCCGCGACATCGTCGGCGACAACCAGATCGACACGATCCTCGACAACATCGGCCTGCCTTATAGCGGCATCAACATCGCGCTGAGCGACACCGCGACCGTCGGCCCGATGGACGGCGAGATCCTGATCTCGCTGAACGAAAAGCATACGTCCACGCCAGCGCACATCGCCAAACTCCGGCAGGAACTGCCGCGGCGCTTCCCGCAACTGACGTTCTTCTTCCAGCCGGCCGATATCGTCAATCAGGTGCTGAATTTCGGCAGCCGGCCCCTGTCGATATCCGCATCACCGGCTCGAAGGGTCAGGAAGCCTACGCTCTGGCGCTCAAGGTTTCGCGCGATCTCGGCGCCGTTCCGGGCGTCGTCGACGCTCACGTTTTCCAGGTGCCGGATGCGCCGGCGATGACCGTCGATGTCGACCGCGACCTTGCGCGCGAGTTGGGGCTCGGCCAGCAATCGGTTGCCAGCAACATGCTGGTTGCGCTCAACAACAGCCTGCAGGTGTCGCCCAACTTCTGGCTCGACCCAAAGAACGGCGTCAGCTACCCGCTCGTGGTCCAGATGCCGACCTACGACATCAACACGGCTCAGGATCTGTGGACGCTGCCTGTGACCTCGCCCACCGCGAAGGACCCCCAGCTCCTGATGAATATCGCTACGTTCAATCGCGGCCAAATGCCGATGATTACCTCGCAGCTCAATATCAGGCCCGTCTTCGACGTTCATGCCGACGTACAGGGAACCGATCTCAAAACAGCCGCGACCGGCATTGAGAAGGTAATCGCGGCGGACCAGCCCGATCCTGCGAAGTCCACCACGAAGATCCAGCTCAGCGGCCAGGTCGAAACCATGCAGGAAAGCTTCGACGGGCTTTTCTCCGGGATGGCGCTGGCCGTCGTATTTGTGTTCCTGTTGCTGGTAATCAACTTCCAGAGCGTCACCGATTCGCTTATCGTGCTCATGGCGGTGCCGTTCGCGCTTTGCGGCGCGATGTGGATGCTGTTCGTTACGCAAACCCATATCAGCGTGCCGGCCCTGATGGGCACGCTGATGTGCATCGGGCTTACGACCGCCAACAGCATTCTGGTTGTGACCTTTTGTAATCAGCGCGTGGACGCCGGCGTGAGCGCACGCAAGGCCGCGATTGAGGCGGGGTATACGCGGTTGCGGCCCGTGCTCATGACGGCCGGCGCGATGATCCTCGGCATGATCCCCATGGCGCTGGGCGTTGGCGAAGGCGGCGAGCAGAACGCGCCGCTGGCCCGGGCCGTGATCGGCGGCCTCTTGTTCGCGACGTTCGCCACTCTTCTGTTTGTGCCTGTGATGTACCGCTTGTTGAGGCGCGAACGCGTTAATGCGCCGGAAAAAGGGAGCGAAGCAGTTGTCCCAGTCTGACCAGCCAAAGCCAAGGAATGGCTCGCAGCCTCCCTTCGATGGATATGATGACGTCGCAGAGGGAGTGATCGAACCCCACGCCCATCCGGCTATCCCTGACGGCTACCACGGCCGGGACAGGGGCCAAGATGCGCGTCGCCGCAGTCGTCCTGGCCGTGACCCTTGGCGGGGCGTTCATCCTGATCAGCAGCATCAAGGCGCACGATCGAGCGGAACTTGCGGCGGCCACCGAGGCAAAATCGCAGGAGCCGCCCATCGTGGAGGTCATGACGGTGGGAGCGGGGGACCCCGCAGAGGTTTTGCGCCTGCCTGGCGAGGCGCGCGGCTGGTATACGTCCACAATCTATGCACGGGTGAGCGGTTATCTTACCAAGTGGTTCGTCGATATCGGCGATAAGGTAACGAAGCACCAGGCCTTGGCCGAGATCGATACGCCCGAGCTTGACGCCCAGCTCGACGCGGCGAAGGCTCAGCTCAAGGCTGAAGAGGCAGAATTGAAGGTTCGCGAATCCGACGCGGAGTTTGCCAGAACCACCTATGAGCGCTGGGCTGGCTCTGGGAAGGGTGTTGTGTCGGAACAGGAGCGTGAGGACAAAAAGGCAGGCTTCGCGAGCGCCGTTGCAAAACAGCATGCGGCGGAGGCGCGGGTAAATCTCGACAAGTCCAACGTCGAGCGCCTCACCTATATGGCCCAATTCAAGCAAGTGGCCGCGCCCTACGACGGCGTCATCACGGAGCGCCGCATCGACATTGGCGACCTCGTCACCGCGGGTAGCACGTCGAGCACGACGCCGCTGTTCGGCATCTCGCAGTACGATAAGATCCGCGTGCTGGCCAACGTTCCGCAAAGTGCCAGCGGGGATGTCGGCGTCGGCGTGAATGCCAAGGTTACTGCCGCAGAGCTTCCGGGGCAGGTCTTCGATGGCAAGGTTACAAGGACGAGCGAGTCCATCGACCCGCAATCGCGCACGCTTCGCGTGGAGGTAGACCTTCATAACCCGGAGTGGAAGCTCTTGCCCGGGATGTACTTGAAGGTTGAGTTCGGCCTCAAATCGAAGTCTTACGTACAAATCCCGGCAAGCGCGCTGATATTCAAGACCGGCGGCCCGCAGGTTGCCGTGGTTCAGCCTGATAGCACGGTCAAGTTCCGGGATGTGGTGATCGGCCGCGACAATGGCAACAACATTGAAATTGCGGCGGGGCTCTCGGAAGGCGACCGGGTTGTGCTCAACATCAACAACCAGATTCCGGACGGCACTAAGGTTACAGTGAAGGATAATAACAAAGTCGCAGCCAAATAGTAACTTGCATGCCCGGGGGGGCTTGGTTATTTGGCTATATGCTTCAGCCTCCACCGGCTGGGGTAGAGGGAAGCAGCTTATGGCATTTCATAGCCGGTTCTTGCTGGCCTGCAGCGCGGCGGCACTTTGCGGCTGCTCGGTCGGGCCGGACTATCAGCCTCCCGAGGTCGCGCTGCCCACGCTGTTCGGCGCCACCTCGCGCGAGATCGTCTCGCAGGAGACCGCGCCGGTTGCCGATACGGTGCGCTGGTGGCAAACGCTGCGCGATCCCGGGTTGAACCGCATGGTGGACCGGGCCATCGCCTACAACCCCGATCTTGAAATCGCACTGACGCGCCTCCAGGCCGTCCGCACCCAGCAGATCGTCGTGATTGGCAGCATGCTCCCCACCGCCGAGGCATCTGCGGGAACAGCCGCGGGCACCGGCAGCGATTTGGTGAAGGGCCGCGTGCCCCAGGCCTTGGACTCCGGCACCAACACGCGCGGCCTCGACAACGTGAACCGCGTGGCAGGCTTCGACGCGGCATGGGAGTTCGACATCTGGGGCAAATACCGCCGCCTGCTCGAAGCGGTGCAGGACGACGCCCAGGCGATAGCCCAGGTGCGCAATGCCGCGCTCATCACCGTGATCGGCGATGTGGCGCGGAATTACGTGAACCTGCGCGGCTTGCAGCTTCGCCTGCAAATTGCGCAAAGCGCCGTGGAGGCCGCGCAAAAGACAGCCGAGTTGGCTCAGGCGCGCTTTGACCGGGGGCTCACCAACGAACTCGACGTGACGCTTGCAAAACGCGAGCTTAGCAGCGTCAAGGCGCAGGTGCCGCTGCTGAATGCGGCCGTTGCGGATGCTGAAAGCCGGCTGGCGCTGCTGGTTGGCACGTTCTCCGCCGATATCCGGCCTCAGTTGCGGGCCTTTCACGGTCTGCCCCACGTGCCCTCGAAGCTCAAGCCGGGCGCGCCCGCGGAACTGCTCCGGCGGCGGCCGGATATACAGCAGGCGGAGCGGCAGCTCGCGGCGGCGACCGCGCGTATTGGCGTGGCCACGGCGCAGCTTTTTCCAACCGTTTTCGCAACTGCCGGCATTGGCCTGCAGGGCGGCGATGTAAGCGGAGCAAGCACAGCCAGGCC
Source organism: uncultured Alphaproteobacteria bacterium (assembly GCA_963760455.1). GTDB lineage: Bacteria > Pseudomonadota > Alphaproteobacteria > Rhizobiales > Rhodomicrobiaceae > Rhodomicrobium. Next base: position 38,226 of record CAVXDM010000038.1, on the reverse strand, counting down.
TATCACCTCGATCTGGAGCGCTGGCCCCGGCGCCTACTGGCCGCTGCTCGATTTCGGCCGCCTCGACGCGCAAATCTCCATCCAGGAGCTGGCGGCGCACGAAAACCTGGTCAACTATAAGAAGGCTATTCTCACCGCCGTCGAAGAGGTGGACAGCGCGGTGAAGCAATACCGGGCGCAGCAGCAGCGGCACCGGGAGCTGACTATCGCCCTGGAGCAGAGCCGGCGCGCGGTGACGCTCGCCACCGAGCGCTACGAGCGCGGTATCACCGACTTCCTGAACCTGCTCGACGCGCAGCGCCAGGAATACATTATCGAGGATCAAGCGGCCATCGCGCAGCAGGCGGTGATTGTGCAGTATATCGCGCTCTATAAAGCGCTGGGCGGCGGCTGGGAGCTGTACGACGCGCTGCCGCCGCTTAAGGAGGCACAGCCTGCAATCGCGGCAACCGTGAGGCGCGTGCTGAACGATTGGCAGTAGCGGCGGCCAGCGCTGGGAGGAGCACTCCCGGCGCAAGCTTCGTCTCCGCGAAGGCGGTGGGCTATGTAAGCCCTTGTTCCTGCGCCGGGAACGGGTCTCTGCCTTCGCGGGGGCGGTTTGCGATTTGACGCCGATTGGAAGCGTTAGAACTTCAAGCGCATCCCCGAGGCGAACGTGACCATGTGATCGTTTAGGAAAGCGGAGGCGAGGCCGCCATCGATCATGGTGTAGCTGACGCCGCCGTAGACGTCGAAGTGCTTGTTGAACACGTAATCGGCCAGGAACGAGACCTGGTTGAAATCGCCCGCGCAGTTGGAGGGTGTCCGATTGCCGACGAGCGGCTTGCTGCCGTTTTGGCAGTTATTGCCGGCGGCGTTGAGAAACGAGTCCTGGCCCCAATGGTAGTAAGCTCCGGTGAGGTTCAAGCCCCAGGAGAAATCGTATCTAACCCCAGCCCACTCGGTGTTCTCGATCCTGTCGCTGCCGAATGCCCTGTCGTTAGGCGCGAACAGGGTGAAGAACTGATAACCGCCAATCGTATTGAACCCATTATAGAAAGACTGGCGGTGATCCGGGTTTGAAAGGTCGATGTAGACGAAGCCGGCAAATAGCGTCAGCTTATCGTTCGCTTTCTTTTCGTCCTTCAAGCCGCCGTCCGGCCCCTCGACATAGAAGCTGTACTTGGCCATGACCGACCAGGCTTCGTTGTTAGTAACGGTGCCCACGAGTTCGTTGGGGCAGTCTATACCCGCTGTGCAGGAAGTGCTTTCGGGGAACGGATTGAGGGCGGAGGAGTATGCCCGGCTTGCGAAGGAAGACAGGTTAACCGCGCCGTATTCGCGCGTGTAGAACCCGTCAATCGAGAAGCCCCTATAGGCGCCGCCTATGTTGGCGGCGAAGCCCTGGCCCATCATCGGCGTATCCTGGCCGCCGTTGGTGTACATCCCCGCAACATGGAGCGGGCCGTATTGATAGATGTATTTGACCGAGTTGTCCCAGCGCGCGGTCTCGGTGCTGCCGATGCCTGCCGCGGGTGTGCCGCTATAGCCCAGAATGGAGAAGGCGTAGGAGAGCACCATCGGATCGTAACTGGCAAGGCCGTCGAGCACGAGCGAGTTCTGGCGCCCGAAGGTGAGCGTTCCATAGCTTGCGTTGCTTACGCCGCCATAGGCCACGCTGTTGAAGGCCTGGCCGCAACGGCTGCCGTCGCCGTTGTTGTCCATCTGGCTGTAGAGCTTGCCATTGTTGCGCAAGAGGCTGGCGCAGGCGTCGGACAACTCGCCGGAGATTGGGTTGAAGCCGGTCTCCAGCTTGCCGATGCCCGCCCAGCCATCGCCGAAACTCTCCTCGATCTTCAAGCCGATCCTCGACTGCTCCAGCGCGTTATTCGTTATGGTCGCGATCGCGGGGCCTGCGAAGCGTGAGCCATAAATAGTGTAGTCGGCGCCAGGGTAAAAGGCGCCGCTTGCGGGCACGCCATGCGAGGAATAGGCGAACCCAACATCGACGGTTCCGTATATCGTCACGCCTGCCACCGAGACGCTGGGGATTACGTCCTTCAAACTGTCAAGGCTCAGATCTGCGGCGCAGGCGCCGGATGTGAAACCTCCAATGATTGCGGCCAACGCGATGCCTTGAGCCGTGACAATAGAACCCGGGCGCGAGTGCCCGCAGTGCATGGCCTGCATTTGTCCCTCAAAATTAAGAGCAAGCCGCCACAGGCACGCGCGCGCCACAAACGGGCCGCAGAAACCGCGGCGGATTGCCGATCCTTTTTTCGAGACGCAAGCCCGGGCTCAGCCGGTTGTCTTCAATTTGTATTAAAACCGTAGGTTGCGTCAAGACGTGGATACCGCATACTGCTGCGCGTGTCAAACGCCTTTGTTCGCCAATACCCGCCCGTTCCGCGGCAACCCAAGATTGTGCGGCGTGCAATCCGTCACCAAAATGCCACGTCTGGATTGTGTGTTCTTCCAAACTCCACCCTTACCCGTTGACCGGTTAAGTTGCGTTACGGTACAACCAAAGGTAGCGAAGAGCTGCCGGTGAGCTGGCGCAGAAGGGAATGGGCAGACCCCTTCAGCGATCCGGCGGCGGGGGGAATTGGGCATTGATTGCGATTCCCGCAGTGCAAGTCCGGACATGAGGCCGGGCGAACATCTGGTTACGCGTCAATGGTTTACCAACACGGGGAATTACGGTGAGAAAACATCTTATTTGTGCACTCGCGCTTGGCGGCTTCGCTGCCTCCGCGCAAGCGGCCGATCTGAGCGTCGATAGCTTGAAAGATCCGCTGCCTGAGAAAATCTCTTTCGCGGGCATCACGCTGTATGGCACGGTCGACGTTGGCTACGGCTACAACAGCAACGGCGCTCCCGTGAGTGGTGCTTTTTACACCGGCATGGACTACATGATGTACGGTGCCAAGCAGAACCGCCAGTCCATCTCCGCGATCACCAACAACGCTCTGTCGCAGTCGCAGGTCGGCCTGAAGGTCGAGGAAGCGGTTGGCATGGGCTTCGTCGCCCTGGCCAAGTTAGACACCGGCTTCAACCCGATCTCCGGCGAGATCGCCGACGCCTGCGCGAGCCTGGTGCGGAACAACGGCAAGCGCACCGCGACCTGGACTTCCGGGCTCGACGGCAGCCGCTGCGGCCAAGCCTTCAACGGCCAGGCTTACGGCGGCCTTAGCAATCCCACCTACGGTACGCTGACGGTTGGCCGCCAGAACTCGCTCGACACCGATCTCGCCGGCAGCTACGACCCAATGGGCGGTTCCTATGCCCTGTCTCTGCTCGGCTTCTCCGGCGGCGCATTCGCCGGCATCGGTTCCACCGAGACGGGCCGTTGGGATAACGCGGTCAAATATGTCTATCAATTCGGCCCGGTCCACGCCGGCGGCATGTACTCCGCGGGCGGCCAGGATACGTCCATCCAGCAGAACGCCTACGCCGCCAACATCGGCGCGTCCTACAAGGGCTTCTCGCTCGACGCCGCCTACACCAAGGAAAACGGTGCCGTTAACTCCAGCACCATCGGCTATATGCCTCCGCACCCCCGCCGCCGGAACCTGCAACGGCACTGGCATCGGCGCGCGGCAACACCTGCCCTGGCGGCAACTGGCTCAACGCCTCCATTACAAATAACGAGGCGTGGGCAATCGCCGGTAAGTACGTGTACGAGTTTGGCGGTGGCTTCAAGGATGAAGTCCCCAGCTCGAAGCTGACGTTCTTCGGTGGCTATCAGCACTCCGACCTGACCAATCCCGGCCATACCGTTGCCGTTGGGTCGTCCACGATCGGCGGCTATCAGATGTGGACCGTCAACAACCAGCCATTCGGCACCGGCGCCACCAAGACCCTGCAGACCGAATGGGTAGGTGCGAAATATGAAACCGGCCCCTGGGCGGTTACCGCTGCGTACTACCATCTGAGCCAAAATTCCTACGTGGCTCACTCGTCGCTGACGGGACTAGATACCACCACCGCTAGCTGCTCGACTAGCGTGCCTGGCTCTAACTGCTCTGGCGAAACGAATGTCGTGTCGGGCCTTGTCGACTACACATTCAACAAGCATTTCGACGTCTACGGCGGCGTGTCTTGGTCCAACGTCACCGATGGCGTAGCCAGCGGCTTCGTCGGTGGAACGGAAAATACGACTGTCGTAAGCGGCCTCCGCTTGAAGTTCTAAGGTAGATGCCAGGATAACCTGGCTCTCTGGCAGTCAATTTCAGCAGGCGGCGATCCTTCACCGCTTGCTTTTTTGCCGGTGCGGCAGGCACGATGCCGCGCTTGACGGCTTTCCGGGCCGCCTCGCTCTGGCTCCACTAGCTGGCGGGAAGATCGCTATCCTTCGCGGCTTCGCGGGCCAGAGCGATCATGGCGCAGACCTGCTCCGGCGCGAACTTACCCCGCACTCCAGGACGTGAGGTGCCGCGCAAGCGCCCGGCGACGGTCTTCCTGCACGGCCTGCGGTAAGTTCTGACGCACAACGCTCTCATCGCGAGGCTGCCTTGGCCGCCGAGGGCGTCCAGAAATTGGCCCTGCGCTTCCATCCTGGGTTGGTTGCAGCCGCGCTGCGCTCGCCGTCGCAATGACGGGGCAAGACTTCAGGCGGAGGGTCTAAAGAGAAACTCGTGTCGCAAGCCCCCCTCACCCCAGCCCTCTCCCCGCTGGCTCGCTTTGGCGAGCTTGCTACTCTTGGTGGCCGCATCCGCAGGTGGGGGAGGGAGTCAGGCCGCCGCCGTTGAGAAGGCATCCCCTCTCCCAGCCGTATCCGCTTGCGGATACGGCCACACTGCAATGCAAGCTCGCCAAGCCGAGCTTGCTGGGACAGGGTGAGGGGGCTTCGCAGTTTCATCCTGTAGGGCCGGCCTCGGCCGGTGCGAAATTCGCAATGACGGAAGCGGTCAAAACTTATGCCCGTTGGTCCAAGCAGACATTGCTTGGCAACCCAACGACTGCCCGCTTAGAGCCCTTTGCTTTCGCGGAGTGACCGCTTGCCGTTCGCGATAAGCGTTCGCTTGGTGCCGGCCGTGCTTGCCACAGCGGCGCACAACCCCCGCGCGCCACTCGCGCACTTTCCCGGCGGGCTGTCTCGCCAACCCCGATGCCATCCGCTGCCAGCATAACGACTCGGACCAGCTCCACAATTGCCTGTAGGCGCCTGGCCGCAGCGGGTGTAGGCAATTGCCGGACGCAAGCCTGCGCTTGGCTGGTTGCTGGCAATATGAAGTAAAACCTAAGGTTGTATTCGGCGCGGCATACCGAATCTCCTAGTAGGGCGAAGCATATCGCGGGGGTGTCAGGGGCTACTGTTCGCAATCTTCCGGCTTCTACTGTGCAACCCTAGGTTGTAATTACTTCAATACGTTACCAAAATGCCACGTCGGGCTGACGTGTTCTTTCAAACTCTACCCTTGCCGTTGACCGGCCAAGTTGCGTCCTTTAGAAACGTATATGGCATGAGGCCGCTGGAGAGCCGGGGCAAGAGGGGATGGGCAGACCCCTTCGGCGATCGGGCAGCGGGGGGGAATTGGGGGCGACTCACAATTCCCGCGTTGCTAGTCCGGACCTATGGCCGGGCGACGGTAATAGGTTTCGCGTCAATCGTTTACTGAAACGGGGAATTACGGTGAGAAAACTCCTTATTTGTGCACTCGCGCTTGGCGGCTTCGCTGCCTCCGCGCAAGCGGCTGATCTGAGCGTCGACAGCTTGAAGGATCCGCTGCCTGAGAAAATCTCCTACGCTGGCGTCACGCTGTACGGCACGGTCGACGTGGGCTATGCCTATCAAGACGCGTGGTTTTCCCGAAAGCAGCTATCTTCTATACGGGCCTGAAGTATCGACAACAGCGCGCCAGGCTCGGCCTATCAGTCGAACCTGACCAACAATGCGATGTCGCAGTCGACCATCGGCGTGAAGGTCGAGGAAGCCCTCGGCATGGGCTTTGTGGGCATCGCAAAGCTTGAGACCGGCTTCAACCCGCTCAGCGGTGAACTGGCCGACGCTTGCAAGAGCTTCCTCCAGAACCCCGGCAAGAACACGAACCAGCAAGCGTATGGCGACGGTAGCCGTTGCGGCCAGGCCCTGAACGGTCAGGCCTATGGCGGTATCAGCAATTCGACTGTACGGCACGCTCACCATCGGCCGTCACAACTCCTTCATGAACGACGGTGTTGGCACCTACGATCCGAACCACGGCTCTTATGCCTTCTCGCTACATCGGCTATTCCGGCGGCGCGGCTGCCGGTGTCGGCTCGACCGAGACCGCTCGCTGGGATAACTCTATTAAGTACCTCTATCAGTTCGGCCCCGCTCACGCCGGCGTGATGTACAGCAGTGGCGGCGACGGCACGTCGATCCTGGGTGACGCGGTTGGCGCGAATGTCGGCGCTTCACCTACAAGGGCCTGTCGGTCGACGCTTACTACACCAAGGAGAACGGTGCGGTTGAGCGCTCGACAGCTGGGTACGCACCCGTTGATGCCGCCACCAACTCGCTCTAACGTACACCATCACCAACAACGAAGCCTACTCGGTCATGGGTAAGTATGTCTATGGAGCTGGGTGGCGGCTTCAAGGACGAAGCCTCCGCTGCCAAGGTCACCTTCTTCGGTGGCTACGTGCATGTGGACATGGCAACCCGGATGGTACTCAGAGCTCCTACGTCGGACAGCATACGATCGGTGGCTATCAGCTATGGGCTGCGAACAACACCAACCCGTTCGTACACCGACAAGATCCTGCAGACCTTTTGGGCTGGCGCGACCTACGAGACTGGTGCTTGGACCTTCACGGGCGCTTGGTACCGCCTGAACCAGAACAACTATCACGAGCTACCTGGCTGATAACACTACGGCCGGGCTAGCTGCGAATACCAGCACGAAGAAGGGTCGGCGACCTCGACTGGGTTTCCGGCGTGGTTGACTACAAGTTCAACAAGCACTTCGATGTTTACAGCGGCGTGAGCTTGGCTTGGCTGACTACCGGCGCTTGGGCGGCTAGCTCAACGCAGACGAACGTCAGTGTCGCGACCGGTCTGCGCCTGAAGTTCTAAGCTGATGCTAGGCTAGCCTAGCTCCCGCAAGTAAATCTGGCAGGCGGTGATCCTTCACCGCCTGCCTTTTTGCGTGCGCGGATCGATTATTCGCGGCGGAACTTTGGGAACTCGAGACAGAAGGGCGTTGCAAACGCCACGTGATGTCTGGGCCGCAAGCGCTCGCTATACCGCCGCCATGGACAGGGACACGATTATCGCCAGACTGAAAGAGCGAGAGCCAGAGCTTCGCCAGCTTGGTGTCGAGAGCCTGTCTTGCCCGGTTCGGCCGCGCGGCGTGAAAACAGCAACCCGATTGACCAATTCGCGGCTGCACTAGCGCCCGTCAGCAAGCCTCAGGAGCGCTTCCCGGCAACGATCCGCGAGTGCTGGTAGCTCGTCGCTGGCGATCCGCCATATCTGCAGGGCATCTATCGAGTCGTATTCGTGCCGCAGCCGGTTTCCCAGTCCGCGCACGTCTTTCCAGGGATATCCAGGAACGAGCTTTTCAGCCTCGCCGCCAAGCCTTATCGCCGCTTCCGTAATTCGCTGCAGGCAGCGCTCCACGGCGTCCTGTGTCTTGCGATCCGCTAGAGCAACTTGGAGGAATGCCCGTTCGGCGTCATCGCGAGGCGGGCTTTGGCCGCCGTGGCGATCCATGGCGGCAGGAGACTTAATTCTGGATTGCTTCGCTTCGCTCGCAATGACTGCGCCTCCGCTTTAGCTGCTTGCTAGAAGGCAACGATCCGGTCCCTGTCGATTTCACGCTGCATGGACGGTTTTTTCGCGGGCTCCGCAACCACATCCACCCGGCGGCCAAGCGCCCTTTCGAGGCGTTGCTCCAAGTCGTCCAGGAGGCCGAAATATGCGAAACCGTGCGGAGCGCGATCTGGGGCAAGTTTCACCGCCACGTCGATATCGGAAGCGGCGGTTTCCTGATCGCGAGCGACAGAGCCGAACAACGAGATGCTGTCGACGCCAAGCTTGCGAAACTCGGCCTCGTGGTCACGCAGGCGCTCCACGATCTTGTTGCGGATCATGAGATGAATATAGCGCATGGAAAGAACGGCCGCAAACTGTGCCTCGCGCCATACGCATGCTTCTTATGTCATGCTTCTTATTGGCTCTCGCGGAGCGTTGGACTATATTCGCGTTATGGACAGAGAGACAATCATCGCCAGACTGAAAGCGCGCGAGCCGGAATTTCGCCGGCTTGGCGTTGACAGCCTGTCTTTGTTCGGCTCCTCGGCGCGGCGTGAAAACACCGATTTTTCGGATGTTGACGTAGCTGTAAGGCTCAATCGGGCCATGCATGCCCAAAGGCTTCCGGTACGCCGGGCGTCTGGAAACCCTTCGCAAGCGGCTGCAGGAAACGCTCAATTGTCCGGTCGACCTGGTGTCCGAGCCGGTCCTCAAGCCGCGCTTGCAGCAAGCGATCGATAGGGATCGCGTCGTTGCCTTCTAAGCACCCCTTGCAGTGTCTTCTGGATATCGTTGAGAACGCGGAGAAGGTGACGCGCTACACCGAGGGACTGAATGAACAGTCCCTGCTGGCGGACGAGAAGACCAGGGATGCCGTCGAGCGCTGTCTGCAACGCATTTCGGAAGCGGCTATCAGGCTTGGCGAAGAGACGGCTGAACGCCTCGCGCCAGCTCAGCCTTGGCAAGACATTCGTGGAATAGGGAACCACCTGCGCCACGGCTACGACGCTCTGGATAGCGGCATGATTTGGGAAGCGGTTGAGGGATGCGTCGGCTTGGCCGCGGACTGCAGAGAGAGCGTTTGAACGGCTAAGCGGGGAGGGGGCAAAGGGCGGGCCATGAGCAGGCGCCTTAAGGGAAGGTGAAGCCCCGTGGCCGGCCAGCGTGGTTAATGCGAACGCGGTTAACAGCGAAACGGGATGTTTTCCTCCCGCCACTTTTTTGCGAAATTTTCCCCGTTTCCGGTCGAATTCCACACTCCCAGAATCCCTTTAAATATAGTTTCAACACCCGGATTAACCATGAAACGGTGCATTTTCGCGTGCGGGCGCTGCGCGGCAAGTGCGGAAACGCCCGCATAATCAATGACTTAGCTTGGCTTTAAGGGTTCTTGAAGGGGCTTCGGCTATTATGGGCAACATCAAGGGTTTGCACCCGCCCGGCCAAAGCCGCCGAAAATGCGCGGAAACAGGGTTAACAATATGTCAGCGCGTGAGCTTGATCGACGCCACGGGTATTTGCCGCCCGCTCGCATGATCGGCCTGGGTGATGGCCACGAGGTGGTCGTTTTCGCCCCGGAACGTGACCTTGAAATTCCCGGTAAAGCTCGGGCTGTCGGCCTCGATGAACAGGTGATTGCCGCTGATGGTGCCGCTTACCTTGCCGGTCGAATGCCCGGCCCGCTCCTCGAACCAGCCTTCGAGCAGGTTGCCGTTGCAAGTGACCTGGCTCGACGCCTCAAGCTTATAATCGGTGCCCGCGCAGGCAATCACCTGGTTGATTACGTCGGCGGCGGCCATGGCGTAGGAGATGCGGCAGGAGACGAACTCAGGCGACCCGCCGATGGGTGTCACCGCGCCCTTGCCGCGCCATGCTCCATTGAGGTTGCGCATAAGATCGAGACCCTGTGCGGTGCAGATGGCGGCAGCCGGGGCGGCCGGAAGGGCTGCAAGAGCGGCGGCGGAGGCAAGGATCAAGCCGAACGATTTGAAAGTTTTCATACCGGACCTGGGCGATTGGGTGAACTGGGCAATACGGGTTTTGGAGGCGAAACGGAAGCACCGTGCGGGGCGTGTAAACTACGAGGGCCTGGGCCGAGCCCTTCCCGTGTTGCGCGAGATTTTGGCGAGATGGAGACTTAGGCAGGACATTTTTGCGCGAGGCGCTGGCTCAGGATCGATTGCCCGGCGCGATCCCCTTGCAGTCTTGGGCGGCGCACGTTAGAAAAACGGTAAATAGGTGCGGGGAGACGAGGATTATGGTTCCATTTCTGGGCTTTATCGCGATGATTATATCGCTGTACATCTGGGTGGTTATCATCAGCGCGATTCTGAGCTGGCTGGTCGTTTTCGACATCGTCAACCGGCGGAACCGCGTGGTGTACCTGGTCGGCGACAGCTTCCACCGCATGACCGAGCCGGCGCTGCGCCCCATCCGCAGGGTGATGCCCGATCTGGGGGGCCTCGACATTTCGCCCGTCGTGCTCATCCTGGGCCTGATCTTCCTGCGCGACGTGGTGATCTACGGCTGGATAGCGCCGCACCTGCTTTAGCCGGGCCGCACCGATGGAACTCCCCGCCGCACCCGGTTCCGATGGTATCTCGATCCATGTGCGCCTGACGCCCAAAAGCAATGCGGCACGGATTGCCGGGGTAGAGCACTATGGCGAGAAGCCCGTGCTCAAGGCGCATGTCACGGCGCCACCCGAGGATGGAAAGGCAAATGCCGCGCTGGCCGTGCTGATAGCCGGCTGGCTCGGCGTGCCAAAATCCAGGGTTACGGTGGCTTCGGGCCAGAAGTCGAGGTTGAAAACGGTAGAGGTGGCAGGCAATCCGCTTGAGCTTATGGCAAAAGTGGAGCTTCTTTTGTTGGAGAAGCCCGGCGGGTGATAAAACGGGGTAGGTTAGGCGGCCGGGTGCTTCCCCTGCCGTCATCCCGGAAGCCCCTTTGCGGCTATCCGGGATAGCAAAGGGCGCCGGCGTTCGTAACGATACCGGATAATGCCTCCGGAACCTCCGGGATGACGCCCGAGTGAACCGGTCAACTGGATTTGGTATGAGTTGCCGTAGCGCTGCTTTTGCCGGTTTTGGGGCTAGGCTTGCGGCGCTGGACGCGTTTGGGATCGTTGGAGAGCGGCCGCCCGCGAGGCGCCTGCGAGTAGGGGGCTAAAGATGCCGGCCGGTATCCGTTTAGTGGCAGGGGTTCTTGTTGCGGGCGCTCTCTGGGACCTGTTCACCACCTTCTACGGGCTTGCGGGCTATTTCGACCTGCCGTTGAACCCCGGCATCAACCCGGTGCAATTCACCTTCGGATTGGTGCTTACGGCAATCGTTTTCAGCTTCGTGATCGCCACGCACCTCATCTGGACCATGAAGCACGACGATCTCATGGTGCAGGTGCTGAAGGCTGCCTGGATGGCCTGCATCGCCATCAACCTCATCACCTCGTGGCAGGGAACCAAGCATTTCGTGTTTTACGGCGACGATGGCGACGCGGCACGAGGCGTTGGCCTGGCGCTGGCGACCGCTTTGACCGTCTCGTCGACCATCTTCTTGTCGAGGCTAGTCCTGGGCAAGGATTTGTGGGCGTCTTAGCGCGGCTTCACGTGGCACCCCGCCGGGGGGCCGTGCGCGCTGACATAACGCGTCGCGGCGTCATCGCGAGTTTCACACCGGCCGGAACGGCCGGCCCTTCTGGATGAAACTGCTCAGCGCCGCTACAGCTACGCGCTGAACTCTTTCTTCTAGGCGGCCTCTTGGCCGCTGTGGCGACCCAGGGAAGCGCACGGCGTCCTTCGCTTTCTGGATTGCTTCGGGGTTTCGCCCGTCGCAATGACGGAGACGCGAGCCTTGTGTTAGCGCCTATGCGCTGGGGGGCGGGCCGCTATACAATCGCTTGTTTTATAAGGAGCATTGGCTCGCCGCCTTATCGAGGATGGCGGCCGCGGGCTTGCATGGGAATAGGGGCCGGCGGATCGGCCGCACGCCTCGCACCGCCGCAACTCGGCCCTCCCGGACACTGCGCGAGGCGGTATCCGGGAATTTCGAGACGGTATGCCGGGAAGAGCCTGTGTATAATCCATGGCATTCGTTTCGCGGCCGCACGCGGAACGGCGGCCGGAGCCACTAAGGCTTCCGGCCAAGCCAGGGACAGAAGGACGGAAGGCGTTACTACGCGTTGGTCTGCATGCCTTCAAGCCGGGGTGCCGTGGCAATCGGGTCCTCGGAGCGGCGGGATTTGCCTTCGAAGAACGCGCCTTGCTCGATCGCCAGGGACTTGTGGAACACGTCGCCCTCGACATGGCTCGAAGCCTGCAGCGTCACGCGGTTGCCGCGCACGGAGCCCATCACCCGGCCGCGCACCACGACGTCCTCGGCGACGATGCCGCCCGTGATCTGGGCCTTTTCGCCGACGATCAGCGAAGAGCAATGCACGTCGCCCTGGATCTGGCCGTCAACCTGCACTTCCCCGCGGGAAAGCACGTTGCCGGTGACGGTGAGGTCTTCGCCAATGATGGAGGGCGCCATGCGATCCGGCCCGCGGAACGCCGGCGGCTTCTGCGCCTGTCCGCCGAGCGGAGGCATGCCACCCTGTCCAGGCATGGGGCCTGACATCGGCGCCATGCCAGACTGTCCGGGCATGGGTTGGCCGCCAATGGCTTTGCTGGTTGTCTTGGTTATCGGCTTTTGCTGATCGAAATTGCTCATATCCGTCTCGGCTTTTCACTGAACATTAGGCTCGTCCCCGGAGCGATAGGCGGCGGCGAGTTCGTTTTAGAGCACAGTCCACGCTATTTCAACGTCGATTAAGCGATCTTGGAGGGCATTTGCGGCCTTGTCTCCCGTAAGCCGCAGTAATGCGATAAAACACCCAGCGACACAAGCTTGGAGGGTGCCTTCATCATTGGCGCTTTTTCAAGGCATCGAGCACCAGTGCGGCATGGCCCGGAACCTTGACGCCGCGCCAGCACGCGGCGATTTTTCCGTCCGGGCCGATCAGGAAGGTCGAGCGCTCCACGCCCATGTATTCCCTGCCGTACATCTTCTTCTGCGTCCAGGCGCCGTAGGCCTCGATAACCGCCTTTTGCTCATCCGAAAGAAGCGTCAATCCAAGGGCATGCTTGTCCCGGAACTTCGCGTGCGATTTCACGCTGTCGGGCGAAATCCCGAACACGCCGGTATCGAGCTTTGCAAACTCGGCATTGAGCGCGGAGAAATCGAGCGCCTCCTTGGTGCAGCCAGACGTATCGTCCTTGGGATAAAAGTAGACTACCGCGAAACGGCCCCTGGAATCGGATAATCTTACAATGTTGCCGTCCGCATCGGGCAATGCGAAATCCGGTGCGGGATCGCCTTCTTGAAGCATCGATTTGAGCCTTCCTTTTGTCGTCTTTTCCGGTCTATAGAAGCCACGGCCTGAGGCAACCGGCGCCTACAACCGGCGTCGCGGAACGGGACACAGCCCACCCAAATGGGGTTGCGTGGATTTGTTTGGGAGAAGTTTTCATGCCCGGCGCGCGTTATTTGGGATCGGCTTGACCGCTTCCCCGGCGTGTGTGACCTAAGAGCCTTGCCTGCGTGAGCGGGAAAGGCAACGAGTTGCGGCCGGAGCAGGAGCAGGGAATTCGGTATCAGGTCCATCATGAGCGCCGCGAATGACCAGGGATGATCGTCCTAGCAAGCCCGGAACGCATCGAGCGCTCGTCCCGCAAAAGCCGCAGGGACGGCAAGTCCCGCTTGCCAGGCTTCCGCAAGGCGGCAGGTATTACGCCGATGCGAATCCAACGCCGGTAAGGTCCGCCTCGCGCCGCTCAATGCGGGCTGGCGGACGCGCGGCAGCCTGGGGTGCCATTATATGCTTTGCCATCGTTGGCCTGTTTTATGCCCGGCTTCTGGTTGGCCCGCTGTCGCTCTCCTTTATCGTTCCTAAGCTGCAAACGCAGATCAACTCCCAGCTCCAAGGCTATAGCTTTCACGCCCGCGACGCGATCCTGCGGCTGGCGAATGGCTGGCGGCTGGAGTTCCGGCTGGCCGATGTGCGGCTGGCGGATGAAAACAATCAGGAAATTGCGAAAGCGCCGTTCGCCGCGATCGGCATCAGCGAGGCCTCGCTGTTCAAGCTTTCGGTCGCGGCGTCCAGGATCAGCCTTCTTGGCCCGAAGCTCTTGGTCTTCAACACGCCGGGCAAGGGCCTGACGCTGACCGCCCCGCCGGGCACGCCCGAGTCTTCCGCCCCCGCCGAGGCACCGGCCGGGGATGGCTGGGAACCTACGGGCGAGGCCCCTTACGCGGATTTGGCCGCGAAAGAGCGGATGCGCGCGGTTGCGGGAAGTTCGCAGACGGACAGGCAGCAGCCGCTGGTGGAGCGCCTCAATCCGGCGCCTGTGCTCGCCCGGCTCTTCAGCGCGCTGAAGCTGCGCGGCGGGGCGTCCTCCGCGCTCCACCAGATCGGCGTCAAGGATGCGCTTATCTATTTCGCCGGGGAGAAGGGCGTTTCGACTTGGCGGATCGCCGATTTTCACATCGATCTTGAGGAAGAAGGAAGCGAAAGCGCACTCCGCGGAGAGCTGACGCTCAAGCATGACGAGACGGAGTGGCACGCCTCATTCAGGGCCGTGAACCGGCCGAGAAGCAGCCGCTATTCGCTGACGGCATCGCTCCAGGACATCGTGCCGCGCACCATCTGGGAGAGCATACCGGCGCTGGACGCAATGAAGCTCGTGGATCTGCCCATAAGTGGACAGGCACGCTTCGACATCGGCCACGACGGCGCCCTGCTTGGCGGCGACGGCGAGATCAAGTTTGGCGGTGGCCGGCTCTTCGCGCCCACCGATCCGCATGCCGCCGAGATCGATGGCGGCCTGCTCAAGGTTTCTTACGACCAGGTAAGAAAGGCGCTTTCGATCAAGCCCTTCGAGTTACGCTGGGACGATAGCCTGCTCACTCTGAGCGGCACGATCACGCACTTGACCGATGCGGCAACAGGCCAGCCCGTTCTGCTCGCGGATATCGACGGAAAGGGAACGGTGCTTGGCGCGCAAGAATTTGGCGTGGCTCCCATACCGCTCGACACCCTTAAAATATCGGCCAGCTATCAAGCCGCCACGGATACCGTTACGCTCAAGGACGCCACCTTGGCGGCCGCGGGCGCCGCGGTTGCTATAAACGGGCAGGCTTCGGACGTGATGTCCGGTGGCCCGATCAAGCTCAACGGTGTGGCGTCGCCGATGCCGATCTCCTTGGTCAAGGTCCTCTGGCCGTCTTTAATTTCAAGCGGCACTCGCGGCTGGATTGGAAGCCGCATTCCAATTGGCCGCTTCACCGGCGGCAACCTCTCGTTGAATTCCACGGTGTCCGCGCTGCTAGCGCTGTACAAGGACGGCGATCTCCCGGATCAGGCACTCTCGGTCCGGGCCGGGATGTCGGGGCTGCAGATTTATCATATCAAGAGCCTGCCCCCGATCTTGGCGAGGGATGCCAGCCTCCGCTTCACGGGGCGGCATTTCCTGTTCGACCTACCAGGCGAGGCGCGGATCGATCTGCCAAGCGGGCGCTCCCTCGCGTTCACCGGAGGGCAATTTGCCATCGAGGACCTGAGGCCGGAACACCCCGACGCGGAAGTGCGCTTCAAAGGGAACGGCGACGTAGCCTCGGTGCTGGAACTGCTCGACCAGCCTGCACTCGGTTATGTCAAATCGACGGGTTTCAAACCGGGCATGGTCAACGGCCAGGTTTCCGCTGGCTTCAAGATCGGCATTCCGCTGGTCAGGGAGCCCAAGCTTGAGCAGATGACCCTGGCGGGGAAAGTGCGCGTGTCGGAGCTGAAGTCGGTGCCCTTGCCGGGCGGCCTCTCGGTGAACGGCGGCGCCGTCAACTTCGACATTTCGCAGTCCGCCATCAGCGCGAACGGCGATGTGAAGGTCAACAATATCCCTGTCGCGGTCGCGTGGCAGCGCATTTACGACGCGCCGCCCGATCGGCAGCCGACTTTGCGCTTGGCCAGCATTCTCAACGAGAAGGCGCGGGACGAGCTGGGCCTGAACATGAACCACATCGTCAAGGGAGACCTGCCCATTGCGCTGGCGGTTTCCCTGCAAGGCGACGGGCCGCCCAAATTCTTCATGGAGGCGAACCTCACCAACACCGATATCTATCTGACCGCAATCGGCTGGCGCAAGCCCCCTGGGCAAAAGGCTTCGCTGACCTTCGATCTAGTCCAGCGCCCGGACAATTTCCTGGTGCTCGACAATTTCGCGCTTACCGGAGACGGGCTGAACGTGAACGGCCACCTGCTGTTGAACGACAAGCGGCGTATCGCAGCCTTCAGCTTCCCGGAATTCTCGACCAATGCGCTGACCCAAATTGCCATCAACGGCGAGCTTACGCCGCAGAACGTGCTCAAGGTGCAAGCGAAGGGGCCGTCCTACGATGGCAGGCAATTTTTCCGGTCGCTGCTGTCAGGCGGCAAAATGGAAAATCAACCGGCACCGCTCAAGGACGAGCCGGGCCTCGACCTGAATGTCGAGATCGAGACGGTGTTCGGCTATTACGACGCGACGATCAAGTCGGTTGTCGTCGATGCGAAACGGCGCGGCGGCAAGGTGAGCTACCTTGAGGCGGCGGGGCGGCTCAACGGGGAAGCGCCGGTCGCGGTGCATGTGGAGCAGAAGCCCGGACATCCACGCATGCTGACCTCGGACGCATTCGACGCGGGCTCGGCCATCCGGCTCGTAGGGATTTCAGGCAACGCGCGGGGCGGCACCTTGAACCTCAAGGTGAACCTCGATGGCGGCGGCGGCGCGGAAAAAACCGGCGTAATCGATGTTCGCCGGTTCGAGGTCGTGGGCGACGAGGTTGTGGGCAGGGTGGTTTCCCAGGCCGAGAGGGAAAGGGCGCGAGTGAAGCCCGACGCCCGTTCCAGCCTGCAGCCTACTGCAGAGCGCACGGTCTTTGACCGCATGGTTATTCCTTTCGCGATCGGCCAGAACGAATTTCAAATCCATGACGCCGCGATCAATGGACCGGAGTTTGGTGTGACCGCGAAGGGCAGGATTGACTTCAGCCGCGAGGTTCTCGCGTTTTCCGGAACCTACGTGCCATTCTACGGCGTCAACAACCTGCTTGGGGGCGTTCCGCTGCTTGGCGATCTCCTGACGGGACCAGGAGGCAAGGAGGGCATCTTCGCCATCACCTTCGCGGTCCAAGGCCGGACGTCCAATCCGGAGGTTGTCGTGAACCCTGCATCCATGTTCGCACCGGGCCTCTTCCGGCAAATTTTCGAGTTCGACAGCCGTCCGGCGGTTCAGTAGCGCGCCGGACGGGCGTGCGTCTTTCACACCGTCATTGCGAGCGGAGCGAAGCAATCCAACCGCGGCACGCCGCCGTTTTTCGCCTGGATCGCCACGGCCGCCCTGGCGGCCTCGCGATGACGGCGATGTGCATTAGCACTTCCTGCGGCCTGTACTAGCGCTGAGCGGGCCGAGCCTCGGGATTGTTTCGGGGCGCCGCCCCTTGCAATGACGCGGAACGCAGGCCAGGATTGACGTTCAGGCCCAATTCGCGGATAGGGATAGTCCAGCGATTGGAGAGGAACGCATGACCGCAAGGCTAAAGGACGCCATCGACGCCGCATTCGAACAGCGCCAGGACATCAAGCCCGGCCAGCAAGGGGCCGTGGCCGAAGCGGTCGGGCAGGCGCTCGCACTCCTGGATAGCGGGCAGGCGCGGGTCGCCGAGAAAAAAGACGGCGCCTGGGTGGTCAACGACTGGCTGAAAAAGGCCATCCTGCTTTCGTTCAGGCTGAATGAAAACCGCCTGATGGGCGGCCCAGTGCCCGGTCCCTGGTGGGACAAGGTTCCCGCGAAATTCGCCGGCTGGACGGAGGAGCGCTTCCAATCCGCCGGTTTCCGCGCGGTCCCGGGCACTATCGTGCGCCACTCGGCCTTCATCGCGCCGGGCGTCGTGCTCATGCCCTGCTTCGTGAACGCCGGCGCCTATGTGGACGAGGGCACCATGGTCGACACCTGGTGCACGATCGGTTCCTGCGCCCAGGTTGGCAAGAATTGCCACATCTCGGGCGGCGTTGGCATTGGCGGCGTGCTGGAGCCGTTGCAGGCGAGCCCCGTCATCATCGAGGATAATTGCTTTATCGGTGCGCGCTCGGAGGTTGCCGAAGGGGTGATCGTCGGCGAGGGCTCGGTCATCTCCATGGGCGTGTTCATCGGCCAATCGACGAAGATCGTCGACCGGACAACGGGCGAGGTTCTCTACGGCCGCGTGCCGGCCTACTCGGTCGTGGTGCCGGGCGCGCTGCCTGGGAAGCCGCTGGCAGATGGCACGCCGGGGCCATCGCTCGCCTGCGCGGTGATCGTCAAACGGGTCGACGGCAAGACCCGGTCGAAGACATCGATCAACGAGCTGTTGCGCGACTGATACGGTCCGATAACACTCTGCATGCTATAGGGAACCGGCTAGACTGGGGGGCCTGGCCTTGCGGCGCCCGCCGCAATGCGGGGCGCGCGGACGGCACAGGGGATCGCCGCGAGCCCTCATACCCATTAAATACGATGTCCAAGCGCCGCTGCCTGCTGGAAGCCGGTGCCGCTCAGGTGCGAGTGGGCCGCAAGGCGTGGGCTGGAGGCATTTTCCCGGCAAAGGCCGGTGGAGGCGGAGCATGAGCTGGGCTGAGGTTTTCTTTGGCTTTCACGGCCGGATCAACCGCCGAACCTTTTGGTCGGGCTGGCTCGTGGCGGGCGCTGGGGGATTGCTGCTCATAGCGCTGCTCTCGGGCCTCACGACGGGCGATCCCGTATCGCCCGATATTTGGCGCACCCCGGCCGGCAAGGAAGGCGTATGGGTGCCGGTATGGCTTGTCTGGCTCGCCTTCCTGGCCTGGCCCTTGAGCGCGCTGGCGATCAAGCGCCTGCACGACCGGGACCGGCCGGCCTGGCTCTGGTACGCCTATTACTCCATCACCATCCTGTTTTCGCTGCCGCCGCTCAAGAATATGACTGGCGCGGATTTGGGCCGGCTGGCAGTGCGGCGATGATAGGGCTCCTGATGTTCGGAATTTTGGTTTTCTTCGAGCTGGCAGTGCTCAGGGGCACGCCTGGCGCCAACGCCCACGGCGACGATACGCTTCCAGCCGGATACTACGGCGGCGATTGGGATTTCCTGAGCTTGATGCTGGCCTGCGAAGGGCGGATCGGCCGGGCCAGATGGTGGTACGGTATTTTCATCGTGTTGAGCGTCATAACCGCGGCCACGATTGCGATGACCCTTGTGATCGACGCGTATGCCGCCAGCTATCCGGAACTTGAAAAGAACCTGTCGAATCCTGCCTGGATCAATAGTCCCGAGGCGGCGCCGATCCTCTTCAAGATCGGGATGTGGGCAATCCTGCCCATGGCCGCGTTCCTGCTGTCGGTATGGAGCTTTCTCGCGCTCAGCGTGAAGCGCCTTCACGACCGGGGCCTGAGTACATGGCTGATCCTGGTGCTCGTGCTTCCGCTACTGGGCGCGATCGTTCTGCCGGGGGCGGTGGAGGGTAATGCAGTCCGCCTGACCATGCTGCTTCTGTTGGCGTCCCTGATCTGGAGCGTGCTTCAGTTCGGGATTTTGCAAGGCGAAATAGGCCCCAACCAGCATGGGCCGGACCCGCTCGCGGGGCGCGATTAGGCATGGAGCGGATATTGCATAACCTGTTTGCGTTCAATGGGCGCATCGACAGGCTCACGTGGCTCGTTTTCTTTCTGACGCTTGCAGCGGTGGAATCCCTTACGGGCACGCCTGCTTAGCGGCATGCCGGGGATGCCTGCCGCTGAGGCGGGCAGCAACTCGCTGGAGGCTTTTTTCGACGACCGGGCTGGTCTTGCTGCGGGGCTGATATTCCTGTGGCCGTCGCTTGCGGTGGACGTGAAGCGCTGGCACGACATCGGGAAGAGCGGGTGGCTTACGGTGATCGCCTACGGCCCGGCTTTCGCGTTGTATCTGCTGGAGGAGCTGAAGAACGCCGGTATCGTTCCCGATACGCCCGTGCCCGGCCCGCTTCTTTCCCTGATGGGGCTGATTTTTCTGGTCTACATCATCCTCCTCGGTGCGAGGAAGGGCGCGGCCGCCACCAACCGCTTCGGCTCCGCATGCTGACCTGGGCTGATTCCTCAGTTCAAAGCGCCATGCAGCTTTAAGTTTGCGCCTATGGGCTATCGGCGGAGTAGCTGTTTTTGCAAGTCAGCCTTTTGTCAGCTCAAGAATGCGAGAATTTAACTGGCGGCATTCCGACGCGCCGCCATCAGGCCCTCGCCCGCTGCGCCCCAGAAGGCGAGGGTCTACTTCCCGGGGTTCGCTCCGCCAATCTCTTCCCTTTATCTCACGTGCATGTCTTTGCGCTCCGCCGCAACAGGAGTGCAGCCCGCGGGGAATCGCCGTTGCGGCGGGCGGGGCAAACATGATCTTATGCCGCGGCAACGGCCGTAGCTTCGGCGGGCCGCCCTCCCGAACAGCGACGATGTCCATGAAACAAGCCATCCTTCACGCCCAGGAACTGATCCGCTGCCGCAGCGTAACCCCGCAGGAGGCCGGCGCGCTCCGCTACCTGGAGGGCGAGCTTTCGGCCGCCGGCTTCACATGCCACCGGCTTCCCTTCAGCGCGGCCGGCACGCCGGACGTGGACAACCTCTACGCCCGCATCGGCACCGGCTCGCCGCACATCTGCTTTGCGGGTCACGTCGATGTCGTACCCCCGGGCGACGAGGCGGCCTGGCGCCATCCGCCCTTCGCCGCTGAAATCGAGGACGGCGTGCTCTATGGCCGGGGCGCCGCCGATATGAAGGGCGCGCTCGCAGCCGCGCTTGCTGCCGTTTTGGAGTTTCTGGGCGAAAGAGGCCAGGGCTTCGAGGGATCGATCAGCTTTCTGATTACCGCCGACGAGGAAGGCCCCGCCATCAACGGAACCAGAAAGGTGGTGGAATGGCTGGCCGCGCGGGGAGAGAAGCCGGATGCCTGCGTTCTGGGCGAGGTCACATCGGAGAGCGAGGCCGGCGATACGATCAAGAACGGCCGCCGCGGCACGCTGAGCTGCCTGCTCAAAGTGGCCGGCGTGCAGGGCCATGCCGCCTATCCAGAAAAGGCGCGGAACCCGCTGCCCGCGCTGGTCGCCGCGCTGAGCCTGTTGAAAAGGGAGCCGCTGGACGCTGGCAGCGAGCATTTTCAGCCCTCGAACCTCGAAATCACCAGCATCGACACCGGCAATCCGGCCACGAACGTCATCCCCGCCGCAGCCACCGCGCGTTTCAACATCCGCTTCAACGACCGGCATACGAGTGCTAGCCTCAAGGCATGGATCGAAGCGCAGGTGACGGCGGCGCTTGCGGGCAGCGGCATCGATTATGCGCTCGAATATCAACCCGCGTCCGAAAGCTTCGTCACCGCGGCGGGAGGGTTCGTGCAGCGTTTGGGCGATGCGGCCGGGGCGGAAACGGGCCTGCGTCCGCAGCTTTCGACTGCCGGCGGCACTTCCGACGCCCGGTTTATCAAGGACCTCTGCCCCGTGGCCGAACTGGGCCTTTTGAACGCGACGGCGCACAAGGTGGACGAGTGCGCTGCCGTCGCCGATATCGAACGGCTTACCGCCATCTACGGGCGCTTCCTCCGGCTCACATTTGCGTGAATACGGACGGCTTCGGACAGGAAATATCCTGCGATTTTGCGGTTGAACCTGAACGGTGCGTTCATGTGGCGTTCAGCCGCCCACGCGCATTCTTAACCTTGTCCGATCCCTGTAGGTAAACCATCACGAACCTTTCCTCGGCCAAATTTTGGGAGGTATGAAATTCAGGGGTTTCATACCTCCCTTATTTTTTTCCCCAATCTACGCGCGAGGCCACGCTTGTCAGCCCACCGATGCTTGCTTAGGTAGGGTCTACCTTACCTAACAGCCAAAGGAGTGAGCTGTGGCATTTCAATTTCCCGACCTTCCCTACGCCTACGATGCCTTGCTGCCGTACATGTCGATGGAGACGCTGCAGTTCCATCATGACAAGCACCATTTCACCTATTTCGAGAACATGACCAAGCTGCTTGCGGGCTCAGGGCTTGAGGGCAAGAGCCTTGAAGAGGTCGTCAAGGAAAGCTTCGGCAAGAATACGCCGCTGTTCAACAATTCCGCCCAGCACTACAACCACTCCGAATTTTGGAAGTGGATGAAGAAGGACGGCGGCGGCAATAAGCTTCCAGGCGCTGTCCAGGCCAAGATCGACAGCGACCTGGGTGGCTACGCTAAGTTCCGCAACGACTTCATCGAGGCCGCGAAGGCGCAATTTGGCTCGGGCTGGGCCTGGCTCGCGATGAAAAACGGCAAGCTCGAAATCATGAAGACGCCGAACGCCGAGAATCCGCTGGTGCATGGGGCCACGCCGATACTCACGGTCGATGTGTGGGAGCACGCCTATTATATCGATTACCGCAACGCACGGCCGAAGTTCCTCGAAGCCTTCGTCGATCATCTGATTAACTGGGAATACGTCGAGGCGAGACTGCAACAAGCGGCGTAGGGGGTTCAAGCGCATGGGCTGGGCATTTGCCCAGCCCCAATACGGGCGGGCTAGCCGCAACCCTGGCGATTTAGCCTCGCGTCATTTTCCGCGAATGCACCGCTTTGAAAGCGGGTGCCCGGTGACGGCCGTAACGCCGTCCGCTCTCTAAAAGCCCCAGCGAAGGCAGCGCGGGCGCCTGTGGAACCTGCAAACCAGCTCGGTGCAGGCGTTGATCCGGCCTTTCCCGCAACTGCAGGTGTTGCAGCCGTCGAACCATTCGACGCAAAGGCGTGGGCAGCGGCCGCCATCCAACACGTCTCCAGCCAATATGAAGCCCGGTTGCGAAATCGCAGCGGAATGGACAGCTGCCGCTTGCGCCGATGCTTGCTCCATTGGCGCAAGCAGGAATACGGATATGAGAATTAAGAAGCTACGGACGACAGTCATGCGGCTGCTCCCTGGGAATTTCTTTTGTAGCGAAGCATTAGCATACAGCCTGCAGGTCTCAAGAGGCGTTGCGCCGGTGCATCACTGTGACGAAATCGAGGTGGAAAAATGACGGCCTCTTTCGTTTTGCGATAATTCCATATATCTGTGAATTGGTTTTGGAACAAATGCGTTTGAGTAATGTTATGGGTACCTCCGCGGATTTGGAAGCCGGGATTGACGAGGACGGGCGCGTCGTCGACAGGTCCGGCGACATCGATCAAAGACCGCTCGATGAGCGCGGCGGCAAGGATTGCGCGAACGTCGTTTCTTTCAGGCGCGAGGAGCGCCCGTGCCAGTTGCCGGTCCCGCAAGTGCGGCGCAATGTGCTGGCCTCCACGCCCGCCCAAGGGTTCAAGGCTCCGCAGCGGGAAGTGGCTGATGTTGCTCAGCGCCTCCAGAAGGATCTCGACCGGCAATATGCCAAGGCCAAATCCCAGCTCGAAACGCTAGCGCAAAAAATTGAGGCGCAGGAAAAGCGCTGCGTGCCGCCCAAACTCGACGGCGACTTGCAGCAAATCCGCTTTCAGCGGCAAAAGCTGCTGATCGCCAATGGGCCGTCGCTCGCGGACTGCCTCAGGGAAGAGAAAAGCCGCCTGGCCGACCTCGAAAGCTTCAAGGCAGAGCAGCGGCTTACAAGGGACGCACATTACCCGTCGTCGCCACTACTCGCCTTCGGCATCCTGTCGATGCTCATCATCGTGGAAGCAGGCATCAATGGCGTGCTTTTTGCCGATAGCAGCGACCAGGGGCTGTTTGGCGGCTGGCTGGAAGCGCTCGTACTGGCGATAACGAATGTTGGAGCGGCGTTTTTGTTCGGCCGCGTAGTTTTGCCTCAACTGCACCGGCACGGGCCGGGTCTCAAAACCGGGGCCTTCGTTTTGTGTTTAGCGGGGTGCGGGGCGATCTTGTCCATCAACCTTATCGGCGCGCATTATCGCGACTTCAAGTCGGAGGTTGGCCCTGAGCCTGCGCCGCCTATTATGCTGAAGCATGAGGCAAGCCTGGTGCTGGGCGGAGGGAAGACGGGACCGGCGGCCGTGGCGCCGCGCAAGGCCGCTAGCGCTGCGCTTGCGGAGCCTGCCTCTCAGCCGGCACGAATTGCTGGGAATGAGAGAGCCAAGGAACGCGAAGCGGTCGCCAAGCTGTTAAGTGCTCCCTTCGCATTCGGTAGTTTCATGAGCTTTTTCCTCTTCGTCATTGGGCTTTGCGGTGCCTCTATTGCCGCGCTCGACGGCTATAAGCTCGACGATCCTTTCCCTGGTTACGGCAAGCGCCACCGCAAATACGCTGCCGCGCGGCTTCGCAGTGCCGGTGCGCTCCAGCGCATTTTGGGGCAGTCCAACGCGATCATGGCGGGAAGCTTCCACGCCATCAACCGCAAGATCGAGAGCTTCGCGCACGAGATGTCCGCCCTTCTCAACCTGCACCAGGCCTATGCAGGCGACCGCAAGGCGTTGCAGGACAGCTTGGAGGAAGCGGCAGAAGACGCGGAAGCGCAAATTGCCGCCTATGACCGGCTGCTGAATAAAGTGTCGGGGCCGGAAGCCCGGGAGGTGTATTCGGTCGCCCTCAAAACCCTTCCGCCGCTACTCGAAAAGCAGGTCAAGTTCTACGAGACCCACGAACGGAAGCTGAAGGCGCTGCAGAAGGCCGCCCAGAAGGAGCAGGGCGATGTCTTAGGCCTATTCGAAGCGGCATCGGCGGATTTCCAGAAACTGCTTGCCGATGCAAGCCGGTCGAGCCTGCAGGCTGCGTTTGCCGTCCCATGCGAAGACCCCAGGGGAAGGGAGGCCGGAGCGTGAAAGCGATCCTTGGAGTGGCGCTGACCGTCCTTGCCGCGACCCTTGCGGGTGGCGGCGTATATGCGGTGCACAGGCTGAAGCAGAAAACCTTCGACTTGGCGACGCTGTGTCCGCTGGCGGGTTCGCAGGCGGCCTCCGTGATCCTGATCGACAAAACCGATCCGCTAACGGCGGCAGAGAAAGACCGCGCCCGCCGCCTCGTGGCCGCCGAGGCAGCCACGGTCAAGCGCGGCGATAGAATATCCGTCCGCCTCCTGCGGCAAAGGGACGGCGCGGCAGGGACCGTGCTCGATACCGCGGCCGATCTCTGCAACCCCGGTTCGGAGGCAAATCCCCTGTTCGAGAACCCGAAACGTGTCGCCGCGCGCTACGGGAGCGCTTTCCGCGAACCTCTCGACGAGGCGCTCGCAAGCGAGCAGGATGCGGGGACAGCGCCGGTCTCGCCGATCGCGCAGGCAATCCACGAAAGCCTGGCGGCGGTCCCGGAGAACCCCGGCCAGCGCCTCAAGCTCATTCTGGTTTCAGATTTGATGCAGCACACGCCCGAGGCCTCGGCCTACAATGGCACGCTGAGCGAGGCTGCGTTACGCAAGGATTTTCCGCCAGACGTAGCCGAACGCCTTCGGGGTGCGGATGTCCGCATCCTGCTTCTGGCCCGGCCGCGCTACGCAAAGCAGCAGGCCGCTGCCATAGCCGTCTGGCGCCGCCTTTTCCAAACCGTTACCCGCCGCGAACCGGAGCTTCTGCCGCAGTGAGCCCCCCTGACTGTGCCTCAAGCTCCCCCAAGCCCTCTCTCCTCATCACCCGAGGGGAGAGGGTTCCGGCGTCTAGGCAACGCCTGCACGCAGTAAATCGTGGATATGAACAATGCCGGCAGGCAACCCATCCTCGCCCACCACAAACAACGCGGTGATTTTCGACGAGTTTATGATTTCCAGTGCAGCGCTTGCAAGCATGCCTGCCGTAACGGTCTTGGGCGAGCGGGTCATGATTTCGCCCGCGGTCAGGCCGAGCAGCGCCGGCCCATGTTCCGGCGCAAATCGCCATCCGTGAGAATGCCGATGAGCTTGCCCTCATCGCCCGCGATGCCCAAGCAGCCGAAGGCCTTTTCGGTCATCACCACGAGCGCGGAACTCATCGGCTCGCTCGCAGGCACAACCGGCAGCCGCTCGCCCGTATGCATGATGTCGCCGACATGCTTCAAATTCGCGCCAAGCTGGCCGCCGGGATGGAAAACCTTGAAATCGAGCGCGGTGAAGCCGCGGCCTTCCAGGAGCGCAATCGCGAGGCAGTCGCCAAGCGCAAGTTGCACCAGCGTCGACGTCGTGGGGGCAAGCCCGTGCGGGCACGCTTCCTTGACCTGCGGCAAGCCAAGCACGACGTCCGCGGCCCGCCCAAGTGTACTGCCGGGCCTGGAGGTCATGGCCACGAGCGGCACCTTGAAACGCCGGGAATAGGTAATGAGATTGGCAAGCTCGCCCGTCTCCCCCGACCAGGACAGCGCCAGCACAACGTCCTTCGCCGTAATCATGCCGAGGTCGCCGTGGCTTGCCTCGGCGGGATGAACGAACTGCGCGGGCGATCCGGTGGACGAAAGCGTCGCGGCGATCTTCTGCCCGACATGACCGCTCTTGCCCATGCCGGTGACGATCACCCGGCCCTGGCAGCCGAGCATGAGTTCCACCGCGTTTTCAAAGTCCGCGGCAAGCCCGTTGGCCAGCGCACCCTCCAACGCCCTCAGTCCGTCTATGGCGCAGCCGATGCTACGCTCAGCCACGGGGGCTGCCTCGAACCCGATTGCCTGCTTACGTCCTGCGGCCCGTGCAAGAGGCTTTCCCATTTTATTCCCCCTGAAAACCGCCGCGCCTGCCTGTGGCGCGTGCGGTCCCCTCTGTCTAATCCATCTAGTGATAGGGGCAAAAGTCCGGGCGCTGGACCGCCGGCCGTTGTCCCCGTGAAGGCGGGGACCCATGATAACCTTTTGCCACCATGAGCGTTTTTGGCTGCCATGGATTCCCGCATTCGCGGGAATGACGCTCATCGTGCCCGGACTTTTGCCCCTCTTACGCCATCGAGGGCTATGCCGTTGAGACGCCGGTCTCTTTTTGTGTGCGGCTGCCCTTAAGGCTTACTCCGCAGCATGCTTGGCCTCAAGCTCCGCCGCAAGCCTTTTCAGCTCTTCGCCGAATTTTGGGGCGAGGTCGGGGCGTGCGAGCGCGAAAGCGACGTTGGCGCTCAAAAAGCCCAGCTTGGAGCCGCAGTCGTAGCTCTTGCCCTTGTGCTTGTAGGCGAAGAACATCTGGTCCTGCATCAGCGTCTTCATGGCGTCGGTGAGCTGGATCTCGTTCCCCGCGCCGCTCTTTTGGGTCTTGAGAATATCGAAGATTTCGGGCTGCAGGATGTAGCGGCCCATGATGATGAGGTTCGAGGGCGCCGTTCCAGCCGCGGGCTTTTCGACCATGGACTTGATCCGCCAAAGCCGGTCGTCCTCCTGGCTCTCCAGGCCAACCACGCCGTAGGAGCTGGTTTCATGCGGGGCCACCTCTTCCACCGCCAGGATATTGATCTTGGCATCCGGCCCATATTTTTCGCCAAGCCGGTTATATGCTCCGATCATTTGGCCAAGGCAGCTTTCGCCGTTCTGCAAGACGATCACGTCAGGCAGAAGCAGCGCGAAGGGCTCCTTGCCCGCGATATCGCGCGCGCACCAGACCGCGTGGCCGAGGCCCAGCGGCTCCTGCTGGCGGGTGAAACTCGTGGCGCCCGGCAATGGCAGATGCTTTTCCAGCTCCTTAAGCTCTTCCAGCTTGTTCCGGCGCCGCAACACCTCCTCCAGCTCGAATTGCCGGTCGAAGTGGTCCTCGATCACGCCCTTGTTGCGGCCCGTGACAAAGATGAAGTGCTCGATCCCGCCAGCCCGCGCCTCATCGGCCACATGCTGAATGATCGGACGGTCCACGACCGTCAGCATTTCTTTTGGCATGGCCTTGGTGGCCGGGAGGAAACGTGTGCCAAGGCCTGCAACGGGAAAGATGGCCTTTCGGATCGGCTTGCTCATGCGCTGGTTCCTGGGAGCTGGCGAAGTGCTGAGAGGAGATGTTGGTGAATGCAAGCATGCATATAGCGGAACTGTATATAGCTTATAAGCCGGCACATTTCAGCCGAATTGCGGCGGCTCCGGGCCAGATTTTCGCCCGCTCCACGGCAACCGCGGCGGTGGCTGGCACAAAGGCGGGCGCGGCGCATTTACACCCTCGATATGAGGCCGCCAATCCTCACCTTACTCACAGATCGCAGGGGATGGCCCGCCGGGGCTTGATCCTGACACAATCTGTAATATAGCTAACAATGGGATTCGGGGGAGAGCAAGCTTGAGCTTCAGCATCGACTGCGGGAGCAATTTCGGGGGCTTGAAAGGGGCAGTGCGAAGGCGCTGCGCCATCCTTTTTTCTGTGTTATTTTTTTTGGGGTGCTGCATGGCCAGCGCTTCCGCGCAAACGGCTGCGGCATCATCTAGTTACGTTACCCCGTTTCCTCAAGGGGACCGCTATCAGATCCGCGTGATCGGCGATTGGTTCGGGGCCGGGCTTACGGCCGGGCTTCAAGACGCGCTCAAGAGCGAGGCTTCCTTGGAGGTCTTGGATATGTCCCGGTCCGGCTATGGGCTCGCGCGCGCCGAGCAGAACGGCCTTTTCGCCGAAACTGGCAAAATGATCTCCGGTTCCCCCGTTCACATCGCCGTTTTCATGATGGGGATGAACGACAGGATCTCCATCAGGACCGCGGCAGGCAATGTGCAGCCCGGCTCAGCGGAGTGGAAAGAGCTTTACGGCAAGGAAGCGGAACGGCTTATCAAGAAGCTGCGGAATGCGGGCATCGCGGTTTACTGGGTTGGCTTGCCGCCGATGAGCAATCCGGGTCTTAACGAGTTCGTGGCCGGCCTTAACGACACGGTTCGCCAGGCCGTTTATCTCAACGGCGCCAAATTTGTCGAGACCTCAGCGGGCTTCACCGATCAGGCCGGTGCCTACAGCGCCTGGGGTGCGGATATCTCCGGCCAGACGAAACGCCTGCGCGAGGGCGACGGCGCGGGGCTGACCCAGGCTGGCTACCGCAAGATCGCAAGTTTTGTCGAGATTTCCATCCGCCGCGATTTGGCTCAGGCGCGCTCTCAGCGGAACATCCCACTGGCAGGCGACGACGAGGAGCAGGCGCGCGTCGTGCCTTCCTCCGCGCGTGGCCCGGCATCGAAAAGCACTGCGGCGGAAGGTGCGAAACCGGGCATCGGGCCTGCTTCCGCATGGAAGCCCGAAACCACGGTTGGCAAGCCCGATGCAGCGGCCAAAGCGGCCGCCGCTGGCGCAAAAAGCGAGGTGCAGGCAGCAGTTCCGGCCGCTCCCGATGCGGCCCGGCGCGATCAGGCTGCTTTCGCCGAAGCTGGCAGTCAGTCCGGCGAATATATCCTGGCCGAGCTAGGCAACGGCCTGACCTCGATCGCGGTGATAACGCCCGTGGGCGATTTGTCGATGCGCGAAATTCAAAGGCAAACGCCGCTGGCAGACCGTCTGTATTTTAAGGTTCTAAGCAAAGGCGAAGCCTTGACGGCAAAGGAAGGCCGCGCCGACGATTTCCGGTGGCACGGAGAGGAAAACACGCAGTCTCAATAGTTTTTTGCAAGCGCGTACGCCTGTCTCGCAGGAGTTGATATGCAGTGTAGTGAGCACAACGTCCGGAACCTCTCGCGCTGCATGCGGCGCGCGGGTTTGCTGTTACTGCTGGGCTCACTGCTTTCGGGGTGTCTGCCCGGCCTCAATTGGGGTGAAGACGAAGCAGATAACGCCTCGCCCGCCAATGCCCAAGCCCCCGCGCTCAACCGCGACTACAAGACGAGCTTCTTATCCCTGCAAATGCCGTCGCTGGGCGTCCAGAGCGTGCAGGCTCACCTGATGCCGGATATCGGGCCATCCTCCATCCTCGACGCTTTCTACACCGTGGAGTCCCGCAGGCCTGCGCCCTCGGGAGCGCCGAGCCGCTTCGCCGCCGGTACGGAACAGGCTCTGGGCTTCGAACCTGTGATCCTTCCCGCGGCAAAATCTCTTGCAAACTTCTACGCCGCGCTGTCGGCGCTGGCTGCAGGGCGGCGCACGCAGCCGGTTACGATCCTGCATCTGGGCGACGACCACATCGCCTACGACCGCTTTGCCGGCACCCTGCGCGAGCATTTGGTTGGCCGGTTCGGCTCGGCTGGCCGCGGCCTCATGATGCCTGGCCTGTTCCCCGTCCGCGGTATGCAAGCCAGCCGCGGCGGACAATGGAACCTCGCGAGTGCTGCCGCCGGGGCGCAAGGCCCATTCGGTATCACCGGCGTCAGGATGACGTCGACGGCGAACGACGCCTGGATACGCTTCACGGCGGCCCCGGCAGCTTTCGATTGGGCAGAGGTAACGTTCATGACCGGCCCAGGCTTCGGCACCGCCCTGGTGAGTCTCGACGGCGACACCAAGATGGTGCCCACCCAAGGGGCCAGGCCCAACGAGACAACGATCCGCCTGACAGCGAAGGCGCGGGAGATTTTAATCAAGCCTAAGGGCGACGGCCCTATCACCGTCCTCTCCGCTGCTACAGGCACGAATAGCCCTGGCATCGCCTACAGCAGTCTTGGCCTCCCAGGAGCGACCGGGTGGACCGCGGAAAAGTGGGCGCCGGACTTTGTTGCAAACGACCTCAGGAAGCTCAATCCGGATCTGATCCTGCTCGAATATGGCACTCGCGAGGCGTTCGACGACGGATTGGACCTGAAGCAGTATGAAACGCGTCTTGAGGGCGTCATCGAGTTGATAAGGCAAAGAGCGCCGCAAGCCTCGATCCTGATTGCAGGGCCGCCAGATGCAGCAAGGCTGCCAGGCTTTGCGGGCTCAGCGGGCGCGCAGGCCTGCCGCGCCCTAAACGTCCAAGAGATCGCGTCCTACGGCCGCATGACGGATCGCGCCGACGAAAGACTGGCCCGCTGGCATGCTCCGCCAGGACTGGATGGCGTGCGGTCGGCGCAACGGCAGGCCGCGGCCGCCGTTGGCGCATACTTCTGGGACTGGGCTAAGTATATGGGCGGAACGTGCTCCATCCATGCTTGGGCATCGTCCACGCCGCCGCTTGCCGAGCCGGACCACATCACGCTCACCGAGGCTGGCGACCGCCGCTCGGCGCGCGCGCTATTCGCCGAGCTTATGGCAGGCTACGACGCTTACCAGCGCGCCCTTCAGGCGAAGGCTCAAACGATTGCCACCGCGGTAGTAGTGAAAGCCCCTGCCACCGCTCCAAAGAAGCATAAGGTTCATTAGGCTTGCGGCCTGGCGCTGTGCTAGGGCGTCCGGCGGCCAGGGCGGCGTTTCGGCCGCCAAATGAGGATATGGAAGTATTTGAGGATACCGAGCGCCCACGGGATCAGGACAACGCTCGGGAAGATAATATGGCGCTTCCCGGCCTGCGCGACGAAGTGCCAGGTGGCTTTGGGCGCGCCGATCTCGCTTGCGACGAGCGCCGCACCCAGCATTGCCGAAATCGCGAAGCCGAAGCAGAGACCGTTGGCGAGACGGTTGGCGCTGCCCCTGAGCGATAAGGCGGTCAGACAATAGCCGGTCA
The DNA here is from genome assembly GCA_963760455.1 of uncultured Alphaproteobacteria bacterium. GTDB lineage: Bacteria > Pseudomonadota > Alphaproteobacteria > Rhizobiales > Rhodomicrobiaceae > Rhodomicrobium. The sequence goes on along the minus strand of CAVXDM010000038.1, from coordinate 7,046 downwards.
TGATAAGAGCGCCGGCGAGCCACGGCGCGATGGTTACAATTGCGCCTCCTGCGAGGGCGATCAGGATGCCGCTGAAGAACAGCGTCCAGGGATCGGTATTGCCTTCGGGGGCTGGGAGAAACAAGGTGCCGTCCTCACTTGGTGAGGAGTTGGTTATGTAGTCGCCCAGATCGCGTCCAGAGTTTGAAGACATGCATGCCTCCACTCAAATATCGCGCCGCGGATGCCCGCCACGCCTTAGCCAGCGCGCGCGTACAGGGAATGTAATAATCAAAAATAAAGGTTGAAGCCCTGTGTGAGCCGCTTGCGGCAATTTGGCAAAATATTGGGCCGATCTCTTTCCGGCGAGCATTCGCATACTCTAAGTCAAGTGGCTGCATTGCGCCACTTTCCGCACGCCTAGCGAGCCAGCTCTTTGAGGGCCAGCCGGATTAGGGTCTCGGTGCGCGGTGGATCGCCCGCCTTCGGCAGCGCAGCGGAGACTGCGGCATTCGCTTGAACCAGTGCGTAACCGAGATTGAGGAGTGCGGATGTGGCCTCGGTCACTGGGGAGGCGGCACCTGCAGGCCCCGCGGCGCCGGGAGTTGCGGCCATCGGCAGCCCGTTTGCGGAAATCGCGGCGGGAGGGGCTTTGTCCCTCAATTCGTTGACGATGCGCAGCGCGACCTTGGGGCCGACACCTGGCGCGCGCGCTACCATGGCCTTGTCTTGCAACGCAATCGCCTGGCCGAGTTGCGCGGTGTCCAGTGTGCTGAGGATTGAGAGCGCCACCTTGGAGCCCACGCCCTGCACGCTTTGCAAGAGACGGAACCAGCCGCGCTCGGTTTCGGTCAGGAAACCGTAGAGCCGGATCGCGTCTTGCCGGACATGGGTATCGATCGAGAGCGTTACGGGTTCGCCGGCGGCCGGAAGTGCGGCCAGCGTGCGCGACGAGCAGGCGACCTCATAGCCGACCCCGCCTACGTCGATGACGGCATAGTCCACGCCCACGGCATCGACGGCGCCACGCAATTTCCCAATCATGCGCTACCCCAAAAAAAACTGAGCCCCGTTGTTGAATCGGGAGCCTTTCGCGTCTGCCAGCCGACGCGCGATTTCACCGGCGATGCTAGCGCGAGTTTGGCCCGCAACGCTTGCCCGCAGGTGCGGTTTTACACAAGCGCGCCATACTGCGCGGCAATTGCCCGCGCACGCCGGTGATGGGCATGGGTGATGGCAACAGCTAGCGCATCGGCTGCGTCGGCGGTTCCGGGCGAGGCTTTCGGCAAGAGGTAGCGGATCATGGCGCGGATTTGTGTCTTATCGGCGTGGCCGGTCCCCGTGACCGTCTTCTTGACCGAGTTTGGCGCGTATTCGGCAACGCTCAAGCCCATCCGTGCCGGCACCAAAAGGGCTATGCCTCGCGCCTGGCCGAGCTTCAGCGCCGAGCGCGCATTGGCGTTCACGAAAGTCTCCTCGACGGCAGCCTCGGCCGGCGCCCACGCCTTCAGCACCTCCTCAAGCCCCGCGAACAGCGACGTAAGCCTGTCACCCATGGGGTCTGCCGCGGCGGTCTTGATCGTGCCGCAGGCGACGTAGGTCAGCCGGGCCTCATCCCAATCGATGACACCCCAGCCAAGATTGCAGAGGCCTGGATCGAGGCCGATGATGCGCGTCAGGGGTTTTGCCATTGCGAGACCTAGTGTCCGAATCGGATTTGCCCAAGGGTTTCCGCCAGATGCGCCGAGGTCAAGCGAAGTTTTGATCGGTTCCGTTTTCGAGGCCTGGAAGGATGCTTGTCGATATTGAAGCAATATAGCAGAAGCGCTTTAAGAAAGCCCTAAGCGCCACCGAAATGATGCTAACGCACTGATATACGTAGTGTAAGTGTCGTGGTGTCATTGCTGTTGCGGCTCGCGCCATGGTTAATTTTGAATCTGCTCGCATATTTAACCGGATTTTTTAAGTACAGAAATTGGCCAAAAAAGCCAGTTTATTCGCAGAAATCCGCGTATTTTGGGCATGGCGTTCCCGCGTTTACCGTACTTGTCTTAACCATAGTGCACGTCTAGACGGAATATACCTTTTATTAATAAATGCACCCGACGAATTTCGCGCACTTCTCCGGTATGGGTCGAAAGCGGAGATCAGCCCGCGAAATATCGGCGCCCGCACTTCGTTCGGAAGCTGCCTTCAGCGCCGTGAGGTTTGCTTGTTGTCTGGCGGACCCTGTGGCGCTGGGAGCCCTGCCAGGAACCGTCAGCCTCCAACCTCATAAATTGACACCGCGCCTGCCGTACGCACCGCAAATTTTTTTCCGTCCGGGCTGAAAGCCATGGAAAGAACGTTGCCGCTGCCTGCGAGCGCCATTGTCTCAACGGTCTCTTCGAGCTGGCCGTCGTATATGTTTATAGTTCGGTCGCAGGCCATGGCTGCATAGTGGCCCTTTGGATCGATTGCAAGCTTCAGCTTCTCCCCTAACATGTTTTTGTGTTGCAACATCTTCTGGGCGCCCGCATCCCAAAGGTTGATCTCGCATTCATGCTGATGGTCAGAACCCTTTTCCTGCGTTGCCGGCGTCACATAGTAACCAGCCACGAAGATTTTGTGACCATCCTGGCTGTAACTGATCTCATTTGTCCAATAACGCTCCCCGTTCTGCAAATCGCGTCCATGGGGATTGAACTCAGCAACGTTCACGTTCCTTTCGTAATCCCATGAAACGGCCATCTCTGAGTTCTCGCTTGCGTGATAAGTGTAAGCAAGCCTCGGCCCAGAAGGATCGGACGCCCTCAGATAAAGCGTGGACAGATCTTCCTTAGACAAGAAATTAATAGTCTGCAGCTTTCGCGTTGCAATTTCGCGCCCTATCAATTCATCGCCAAGCAAACAAAGTACAAACCGTTCGTCATGCGACAAAAACACCGTTGCCCCGTGTCCGCAAGGCTCCGCCGTCGATGAAACCGTATCGAAAGTCCGCGCATCCAGTTGGATAAGATTTTGCCGGACGGTGAATATTGCCCTTCTTGTTGCAAAAGGCAATCTAGGCTCGTCGGGTAATGACCATGCCGGGCGCGGGGTTTTGTATTTATTCTTTATGTAGTTGGAATCCTTGCGTTCAGGATCGATGACGAATATCCCTTCTTTTGCATTAGTGACGAGAATATTACTATCCGGGAGCCAAAGGACTTTTGAAACCAGAATTGCCTTAATACGTATGTCTTCCGACGAAAATACATGCACTCTATGAAAGATCGCGCCATTTTTCAAGGTTGGCACATTCGTAGCCTCTTGCACCTCCGGGTCGTCCTTGAACTCATTCAGCACTTCAGCCACCGTGACCTCGCCGCCGAAGGAGTACCGGCCAAACTCCTTGACTTTGGCAATGAGCTTTAGTTCGTGGCGCGCAATCAAGCCCTCATTGCTGAAGCGGCCTTCCTCCGCCAATATTTCCTCGAATTGCTGCTTGGCTTCGTCCATTTTGCCGAGCTTGCGGAGAAGCTCGCCGCGCAGCCGCTTAAGACGCGTTCGAAAAGCTCCCTTCGAGTCCTGGATGTCCTGGGGAAGGCGCTCCAGAAGCTCGTTCGCGTACCGGAAATCGTTCCATGTAGCGCCCAGCAGCGCCAATGTCACCTCCCGGTGGGCCGCAGGTGCTGCTTTATCCATTCGAAGAACAGCTCGACCTGCCACCTGTCTTCGTAGAGTTCTGGCATGCCGTTAGGGCAGGCAACGCAAAATCTGTTTGCCAAAAGACCAGGGCCTTTCCGGTTTCCGGATCGTGTTGAACTTGACCGCCGCAGCGGACGGTTCAAAATCCTGGCGAGATAAAAGCCCGTCAAAACAATCGTTTGATCGCAGATCAATCCGTCGTGCGATTCAACAGGCCGCGAATATCGCCGCTTGGCTTTCATGTTCGACTTGGCGCGGGTCACGAAGAAGCTCCCAGCATCGCCGAGCTTTGCCAGCCGTCCATAATCGACATAGCCTCGATCCATAACGTAGAAGGCGCCTGCTTCCGGCACGAGGTGATCGAGAATGTTCACGTCGTGCATTTTACCGTCGCTGATGTGGATGAACGACGGAATGTTGCCGCGCAAATCGAGCGACGTGTGCAGCTTGATCGCGGCTTTGGTTGAGCGGAACGGAGCCCACGGAAAAACGGTCAAGCACAAGTCTATGGTCGAAGAATCGAAGGTGTAAACGGTGTCGAGACCTTCAAGGCCGGGCAAGGTCTCTCCAGAGTAAAGCTCGCGCGCCATTCGTATAAGATGCTGCGCAAAGTCCGCGTAAATCCGCCAGTCCCGCTCGGCGTTGGCGTTCGCCATTGTGTTGCGCGAGATTTGCGGGCAACGAAAACCAAGATGATAGAGCTTGCCTGACTGCGCCCGTAGACACGCTTCGATGTCGCGCAAACTTTCTCGCCACGTCAGTTGCGCGAACGCAAGACAGCGGAATTGGTCGAGGCAGGAAAAACTCTTGATTTTGTGATCGCCGCCGTATCGCGCCACGCACCGGCGGAGCGTCGTCAGCGGGACATGCTCCATCAATTGGCTGAATACATAGTGCCCCTGCAACATTGGCATCCCCTGCGATTATGAAAATCACAGGCATCTCTCCGAAAAAATTCAGATCGAGACCAGCCCTGAAACGCTAATCCACTAGCTAACTCAATGCGCTAGCGCTTGATGCCGTTACAACGTTGGGACAGCAGTGATATTAGTGCCGTTCGCGCTTTTCGGGCTTATTCCAATTCTCATTGGACTGTATGTGCTATCGAGGGGCTTCGACCGGCGGCCCGTTGTGGTGGTGGACAGCGAAGGGCTGTTCTACCGGCCTCACGGTCCCTCGATTATCCCTTGGCGGGACATCCGGGCGTGGAGTGGCTAAAAGACATAAACGAGGAAGCTGAGCATTGTATCCTTGTGACCCGGCATGGCGCGCGCCCGTTTCACGTCTACACGTGGTGGCTGCCAGGCGATAACCGCAAAAGCCCAGTCTACACCGCTATCAGTCGGGCTTGGAAGCGGCATCGCGACACGGCGTAGCACCGAATGCGGCGAGAGGCAGCTTGGGTCCGCTTGGGTCCACTACGTTAGTCAGGAGCGCTTCGCGAGATTGCCCGCTGTAGGATCCGTAAGCCGCTGTGTCTCGCGACCGGGATTTGAAGTCCGTCAAGTCCGAAATCGGCCTGAAGCGAATAAACGCGGCCCCTACCCCAGATAAGGCAGCAGCAAACTCAAATCTTCGACGAACCGCGCGTATTCCGCCTGCGCATCCACCTGATTCTCAATGCGCAGCAAATAGGAGGGGTGGATGGTGATAAGCCCCTTCACCTCGCCCAGCTCGAAAAGCTGCCCGCGATTCTTGTTCACCGGCATCGCCTTGCCGAACAGCGCCTGCGCGGCGGTGGCCCCCATCGCCACGGCCACCTTGGGCTGCACGAAATCCAGCTCGCGCCCGAGCCAAGGCCGGCACGCCTTGATCTCAACCGTGACGGGCTTCTGGTGCAGCCGGATTTTGCCGCGCGGCACATATTTGAAGTGCTTGACGGCGTTGGTGACATAGACCTGGCTGCGTGAAATGCCAGTCTCCTCCAGCGCCTCGTCCAACTTCTGCCCCGCCTGCCTCACGAAGGGCTTGCCCGCAACGTCCTCCTTATCGCCCGGCTGCTCCCCGATCAGCATCACGGGCGCCGGTACAGGCCCCTCGCCGAACACGGTTTGCGTCGCGGGCTCCCATAGCGCACAGGCCCGGCAGCCGCTTGCCTCGTTTCGAGCCTCCTCGAAGGCGGCGATTGCGGCGGCCTTGTCCGGCGGGAAGTCGAAGCTCAACTGGTCGGTTCGTCGGGACATTGCGATTCCTTCGAGGATGTTCTCATACAACCCATACGCGGAACAAGTTGATTGACCGCTATCAATTTTTAGTCCAAAACTGGAACGAAGGGAGAACAAGACGTGCCATGAGTGCAAATTCTAAGCTCGAAGCCCTGCGTCTGCAAATCCGCGCGCTCGAAGGCCACCATTTTGAGGCAAACGCCTGCGTTTTGCCGTTGCGCGGACGCGCGCCTGAACGCTGCCCTGCCGGGGCGCGGGCTGGCCCTTGGCGCGCTCCACGAATTTTGCGCAAGCGGCCTGGAGGGCGAATTGGCGCCGCCGTGACCGCCTTCGCGGCAACGGTGGCGGCGAAAGTTTTGCGCAAGTACGATGGGTTTCTTCTATGGGCGGCGAGCCAGACCGATTGCTATGCGCCGGGCTTGGCCTGCCTGGGCCTCGATCCGTCCCGCATCGTCTGGGTCGAATGCACGAAGGATGCCGAGGTCTTGAACGTCATGGAGGAAGCCCTGCATTCGGGCGCTGTGCCCGCGGTGCTGGGCGAGGCGGGTGCGCTGAACCTCAAGGCCGCGCGCAGGCTCGATGCCGCCGCCCGGCAGTCGGGTGCGGTGGCGCTGCTTCTGCGGCGGCACCATGCCAAGCCCACGGACGCGGGCCTGCTGGGCTGCGGCGCGGCGGCCACGCGCTGGCGGGTGAGTGGTGTGGCTGGTGAAACGGCAAGGCCCCCTCACTCTGTCTCTCTCCCCCGCAAGCTCGCCTTGGCGAGCTTGCCGCTTGAGCGTCCGCATCCGCAAGCGGATGCGGATGGGAGAGAGGCAACCTCGAATTATCGCTGAAGGGTATCGGGGCGTCCCCTCTCCCCTCGGGGAGAGGGCTAGGGTGAGGGGGGACTTCGGGCTGCTGCAGACTTCGAGCCCGGCATCGGCCCCCCTGTGCTTTAGGCTCGACCTGGAATATTGCCGCAACGGCAGGACGGCATCGTGGATTGTGGAGGTGTCCGATGGCGCAAGGTTCGATAACACGGAAGCGGGCCATGTTCGTGTGGTTGCCGAACTTCGCGATGACGCTTGCGCGCCTCAAGAAGCCCCCGCTCGCGAAGTCCAAAGAGCCGCTGGCGCTCGTTGAAAAGTACGGCAACATCCGCCGGATCGCGGCTCTCGACGGCCCAGCCGCCGAGGCCGGGCTTTACCTGCATCAGCCCCTGGCGGACGCGCTCGCGATCTACCCGAAGCTCAT